>JAIXZA010000180.1 GCA_027489965.1 Verrucomicrobiaceae bacterium | reverse complement strand
ATGACTTTCTCCCAGCGCAGGCCGTTGCCGTCGTCGGTGAGGAACTGCTGCCACTTGCCCTCGGGATTCGCTTTGACGAGCCATTTCACGAACTGCAACGAGCGCTCCATCATGCCATCCGGCTTCGGGATGTTCACCAGCGGGCTGTGATCCTCGCCCGTGGCGGCTTCGAGGCGGATATTGCCCAACACAGTGCCGGAGCCGTTCTCATACTGTGCTTTGGTGATGCCAGCGAACCAGCCATTCGAGTAATGCGGCTGGATGCCGTGATAGCCGTAACTGGAGATGCGCTCGAACAGCCCTTGATTGTGCCCCATGAGCCAGATCACGAGTTTGCCCTGCGACGGCACACGCGTGTCCACGACGGCATGTTGAAGGTCGGCGGGTTTACCCTTGTCATCGGTGAAGGTGAACTTGATCTCCGAGTGCTCCTTCGCACGTGGATCGATCTCACTGGCTCGCTTCGAGAGGTCAAAACGCTGGCTCTCGGCGGCGTGGAGGTGGGTAAGGAGGATGAAGGTGAAAAGAAGAGACTTCATAGGGATGTGGCGTGGATTGGAGGAAGAATGGGATGTGATGCTCTCTCACTTCATGTGAAAATCACGGCTCCTGATTAGCGCGTGAATGAACTCTCTCATCGCGAAGTTCTTCTTCCCGGCCTGCGCGATCATCTCATCCACCAGCGGTTCATCGCGGAAGCCGAGCGGCCTTCCGAGTGCGAACTCGATCAAGGCTTCGCTGAAGCTGCGGGCGAAGGCGTCGGACTTGCTGGCGATGAGGTTTCGCAGCTCGAAGTAGTCTTTGAACGCGGGGCCTTTGTGGAAGGCGGCGGCGGAGTCGATGGTCCAGGTCTTTTTGCTCTTGGGGTCGGGCTTGCCGTTCGCGTCGATGGCGGTGTAGCTGTCCTCGGTGCGCCATTGGCCGGCTGCGTCGAAGTTTTCCAAACCGAAGCCGATGGGGTCGATCTTGCGATGGCAACTGGCGCATTGCGGGTCCTCTTGATGGGCGAGGAGTCGCTCGTGCGTGGTGAGCACCTTGCCGGCGAGTCGCGTGATGGCGGGGACGTTCGCGGGAGCGGGCGGCGGTGGATCGTGGAGGAGCTTGCGCAGCACCCAGGCACCGCGCTCGACGGGGCTGGCACGTTCGCCGTTGCCACCCATGAAATGAATGGCCGCCATGCCGAGCAAGCCGCCACGTGGAGAATCCTTTGACAGCGATACTTTTTCGTAGCCTTCGCCCTTCACGCCGGGGAGGCCGTAGTAGTGAGCGAGCACACGGTTGATGACGACGTAGTCGCTTTTCAAAAGATCACGCAGGCTGGCGTTGTACTTCAGAATGTGCGCGACGGTCTCGTGGATCTCGCCCTTGGCCGCGACCTTCGTGCCGGTGTCAAAGCGCGGATAAAGGGCGCGATTCACCTCAAAGAAATCGATGCGATCCAGGCCGAGCCATTGATGCACAAAGGCCGACAAAAAGCCCTCCGAGCGTGGATCATTGAGCAGGCGCTCGGTTTGCGCGGCGAGCACTTCAGGCTTCGACAGATCGCTTTTTCGCAATTCCGCATCCGGCGGAGCGCTCCAGAGGAAGTAGGAGAGCCGTGTGGCGAGCTCTGTGTTGGACAATGAGACAGGGAGATGGGGAGACAATGAGACATCCGATTCGCGGATCCTCTGTGTCTCCCTGTCTGATTTTCCCCTTGTCTGATTGTCTCCAGCGTCTTCACCCTGCTCCGCGAGGTAAAGAAACATCGGCGAGGCCAGCACGACGGACAACGTCTCTTTCAGCGCAGCGACGGGCTTGTCACCGGCTTTACGGCGCACCTCATAGAGGCTCATCAAGCGATCCACATAGTCCGCTGGCGGCGTGGTGCCGCGAAAGGCCTCGGTGGCGAAGCGCTCGAAGGCCGCACGCAACTCGGCAGCGGCGGGCACAGGTGATTTGTCATCGAGCGGCAGCTTCAGCGCGGCAAAGCCGGGCGGCACGGGCTTCGCGGCATTGGGCACTCGCTCGACCTCGATCCAGTCCACCCACAGCGCCAGCTCGGGGCCAATGCCGTTGCGCTTCACGGCCTCGGCACGCTTGCGGCCACCTTCTTCATTGGTATCCCAACTGCCTTTTTCACGGAAGAACAGCGAGCGATTGTCGCGGCTCAAATTTGCCCGCGTCAGTGTGAGCGGAATCTCGATGGTTTGCGGATTTTCCATCGTGCCGGTGATCTCGTGCGTGGCCATTACCTTGCCCGTGCGGGCATGAATGCCGAAATCTAGGAAGCGTCGCTCCGTAGGCGCGTCCTTCACCGCCGCTGCTCGCACGCGAACGACGTAATCGCCCACCGGCCAGTCAAAAGGCACGAGTAGTTCGATGTAGTTCACATTCAGCTCTGCGGGATGTCGAGTCTGCGTGCCGAGATACGCGCCTCGATCCACGTCGGGCATACCGATGTAATACTCGTGATACTTCAACCAACCGGCACCGAGCGAATCGTTCGCCAGATCGGCATCATTCTCGCCTTTCTTATCAAAGCCAAACGTGCGCGGATTCGGTGCGCCGGGGATGCGAGCCCACTCGCGGCGGAGACGTGATTCATTGTTTTTCACCTCCTCTCGGAGCTTCGCGACGATCTCCTTGTTCTCCGGCTTCGCCACCGCCTCATCGACCGCCTTCACCCATTGCTTCGCACGCTCACGGGCATCGATCTGATACTTCACAAAGTCCTTCACCTTCGGCGTGGTCGTTTCGCCTTCGTAATGCAGCTTCTTCGTGACACTCGCGGTTGTTTGCCAGGCAAAAGCCTCCTCCAACGCCTCGCGACCGAGCGCCTGATACTGCTCGATCTGGTTCGCCGACATGAAGAGGTTCGAGCCCACGGTATCAAAGGCCCCCGAGCCACCATCCGGCGGAAGTTCTGCCACATTGATCTCCACGCCAAGCAGTTCCCGCAGCGTGTTTTTGTATTCGCGACGATTCAGCCGCCGCATCGTGATCAAGCCCTTTTGATCGCCAAGACTGCGTCGCGCCGCCACCATGACATTCGCGAGGTCATCGAGAAAATCGGCCTTGGCTTCCTTGGACGGCTGTTTTTCATCCTCCGGCGGCATGTCGCCTGAGTTCATCGCATTCAGCACCTTCTGCCACTTCTCAGCGGTTTCGACATTCGTAATCGTCAGCGGCAGATCATCCACGCGGAACTTGCCTTTTTGCTTTTCTGGCCCGTGGCAGCTCACGCAGTGCTCTTTGAAAAGGGCACGATGTTTATCAGGCATCGCCGGATCTGCGGCGAGAAGGAGGGAAGGGAGAAGAAGAATGAATAGGCGGCGCATGGTGGGTGGTCTTTGGCTTAAAGCCCTTTCAAATACGCTACGATGTCGGCGATGCCTTGTTCGGTGAGGCCGAGCATGCTGGGCTCATACATGAGGGAGGTTTTCAGTTTGCTGCGGGTGGCGATGCGGCTCTGCGGGATGGTCTGGACGACGCCGCCCATGCATTTGATGATGAGGGGATCGCTGTCGGAGAGGACCATGCCGGTGATGACGAGTCCGTCGGTGGTCTTGATCTCGCTGCCTTCGTAGCCATGGGAAATCGTGTGGCTGGGCTGAGCGATGGCCTGGATAAGAATGTCAGCGGTCTGTTGCTTGCCGTAGGTCGTCAGGTCAGGGCCGAAGTCCACGCCGGCGTTGCCGATGTGGTGGCAGGTGTAGCAGGCTCCGACAGCAATAGCTCCGTTCTTGGCATCGCCTTTTAATGCGGCGATCTGCGCGAGATCGAGCTTCGGCGCATTGGCGGGAGCAGGTGGCATGGGCGAGGCGACGAGCTTCACTTTTTCGGGATCATAAATGCCAAGGGCCTTCATGCTGCCGTCGATGTCGAAGGCCTTCCAATCGTTGCCTTTGCGATTCATGAGCCACCACTTGGCGAGGTCTTGCATGGGGAAGCCCTCGGTGTGGGCGAGTTCGAGCATGGCACCGGCGGCTTCGCGTCCGGGGGCAAAGGCGATGGCGGTGAGCATGAGCTTGCGCTGATCGGGCGTGAGCTTGTCATTGAGCGCACGAACTTTGAAGTCGCTCACGGCTTCGGCAGGATGCAAACGCCAGGCGATCCAGGCGAAGGCCTCGCTCCAGGCTGGTTTCAACGCAGCATAAACTTCGCGTTCCTTGCCTTCGCTGCCGAGGCCGAGGGCTTCGAGGTAGCTGCGATCCTTGCCATCGAACTGCTGCGCAATCTTCACGAGGATGGGCACGCTTTTTTCGGCAGGCACATCGCGCAAAGTGAGCGCCACTTCGCGACGCACGCTGGCATCGGCATCGGAAGCCATCTTGGTGGCCATGGCCAGCACGTCATGATTCGCACGACGCAGCGCCCGATACGCGACGAGTCGCTGCGTCGTATCCTTGGATTCCAACCACGGCTTCACCGCCGTGATGCCTTCATTACCCATCTGCGCGAGCAACCACGCGGCACGGGCGGCGATGAAGGAATCCTTGTCAGCCAGCAACTCAGCCACCGCAGGCACCGCCTTGGCGCCGGCGGCTTTCAAACGGGTGAAGCCGCTGTTGCGTACGTTATTCGCGGGGCTCTTCAAGGCCGCAATCTGGCCTTCGACGGTGTTCAGATCGAGTTTGGGTACCACGCTCTTGAAACCCTTCGGCGCGATGCGGTAGATGGCTCCGGTGTAGCCCTCGTCACGCGTGCCGTGACCACCGACACCGGGGTCGAACCAATCGGCGACATACAAGGCGCCATCGGGTCCCACGCAGACATCGCTGGGGCGGAACTTCGTCTTGAGTTCGCCGGTGGGCCTGCCACCGAGAAAGTCACTACCGGCCCATTCCTTCTCTTTGTTGGAGGTGAGGAAGTCCATGCGCTCCAGCTTGAAGCCTGCGCCATCAGCCTTCGGCTGATAGCCAAAGACGACATTCTTGCCCGCTTCGCAAGCAAGCAACAAGCCGCGCCATTGTTCACCAAGCGCTCCATTTTCATAAAAGGCCACGCCGGTGGGCGATCCACCGCCATAGACATCGCCCGCGGGCATCGTGCCGGGGTCTTCCTGACGCCACTCGGCCGTCGGTGTGTCCTGACCTGGGCGCTTGTCCGCACCCCAACTGCGTTTGCCATCGGCGCTGGCGAATCCGGCATTGCCGCCCTCCAAGATATGACTCACGCGGCAGGCGGGCGGGTCATCATTGTCGCTTTGGAAAAGGTCGCCGTAGCTGGTAAGTGCCTGCTCGTAGCTGTTGCGGTAGTTGTGCCCGATGATGTTCACGTTTGTGCCATCGGGATTCATGCGCACACTGAAGCCGCCGATCCACACATGGCCGTCGTCGCTTTTCATGCCCGCGATGTTTTGCAGCATGTAGGGGCTGCCCATGCGGAAGGTTTTGCCGCTGCGATCCGTGAACTCGGCGCCTGTGTTGCCTTGATTGAAATACCACTGCCCGTCCGGTCCGGCGATGAGGCTGTGCAGGCTGTGGTCATGCTGGCGGCCATTAAAACCGGTGAGCAACACCTCGCGCTTGTCGGGAATGCGGTCGCCATTCGTATCGGTGTAAACGAGCAGGTCCGGCGGCTGCGACACGACAACTTTGTCATCGAGCACGGCCACACCGAGCGGCGCGGCAAGACCCTTTTCCTGCACGAAGACGCTGCTTTTGTCCGCTTTGCCATCGTGGTCGGTGTCTTCCAGGATCACGATGCGATCACCTTCCGAGCGGCGATTGCCTTTGCCACGATAGTTCACGCCTTCCGCGACATACATCCGACCCTGCGCATCGAAGTCGATGTTCGTCGGATTGTAGAGCATTGGTGAAGCGGCCCATAAGGTGACTTCTAGGCCCTCGGGCACCTTGAACATCTCCGCAGGCACCAGCGGCGGTCCGGCGTTCAAATCTCCCTGCTGCAACTTCGAAGGCTGCGCAGTATAAATGTGAAAGCGCAACGCCGCATCGCTCGGTTTGCCAGCGCGGACCATGCCACCATCATCAATCGCCACTTTTGCGGTGAAGCGCTCGACGCCAGCGGGTAGATCATACGCGATGGTCGATGACGCGTGAGTGCCGATAGCATTCGTGTAGAGTTTGCCATCCACACGGATGTCCGTGCCGGCGTTGCTCTTACCGATCTGTGTGCGGCCATAACCACGCTCCTCGCCTTTCCATTTCAAGGTGGTGAGGTCGATGCTCTTGCCATCCGCCAGGATGAGCCTCGGCTCGATCCAAGTGGCCCAATCGCACGAGATGCTGCCCTGATCAGAAGCCACGAGATAAAGCTCCTTCGCGTTCTTGATCGCCACGTCGATGTCGATGAGGCGCGGCTTTGGATTCTTCGCCGTCATGAGCGGCGTCTCATAGACCGGCTTGGCATTGCCAACGGGAGCCGCACCCCCACCGCGAGCCTCGGCCATCATTGCGTCCAGCTCCGCTTGTGTGGGTGTCTTTGTGGCAATCCCATGGGTCGGAATATCAAGCCCAGCGGTCCAGGCCACGCCGTTCAGCATCGTCGTGCGGAAGCTGTCATTCGTCATGTTTGCGAAGAAGTGGAAGCCCGTGAAACCAAAGCCGCGACCACCCTTCGGCCGATCAAAGGTCCACGCGAGATGCTGTGGCTTGCCCGCCTTCACATCCGCGAATGCGTCGGGATTGCCGCCGTGCGGACTTGGCTTGTCGCCCTCTTTGAACTTCACCGTGTTTAGTGGCGCGATGGCGCTGAGCACCGGCGTCACACCCTTCATCTCCGGCACGAAGCGCATGTGGTAATACCATTCATCCTTCGCGGAAAAGGCCTTCACGCCATTCGCCACCGGATGCTTGCCCGGCTGCACGCTCGCGTCCCACGTTGGGTTCACGGAATAAAACGTCTCAAAGAAGCCGCCCATCCAGTCGAGGTAGTTTTTGCCCTGCGAGCCAATCCTGGCCTCCACCCCATAATGAATCGCCGCGAAGCCCGCCCCGCGATCGCAAGCCGCCTTGATATTCGCATCCTCTGCCGCCTTGCCGCCATGATTTAACAGTACGATGATTGCATCCGCCTTCGTCAGATCCTTTGGCCAATTGTTCTCTGGATAGACCACCGCAAAGGCCTGCGGAAACGTTTCATTGATCCGTCGTGCCAGATAGGAAGCCCCCGCTAAAAACTCATGCTGCCCGCCGCCTCCATGTGTTCCCTTTGCGGCAATGAACACCAGCCGCTTCGTGCCAGCGGGTGCGTTGTGCTGGCCGCTGTAATCGAGAATATCGCGTGGTTGGGCGAAAGCAGCCGTGGTGAGGATAGCGAGAGCTAGGAGGGATTTCATGCGGGATGGGGGGAGTCTTTGAGAGTGATGATAAGGTTACTTTTTTCGCTTCTTCTCTCCTTTACCCTTGGCGGGCGGAGACCAGTCGGCAGGCAAGGGCGTGGAGACTTTGAGCGCGGCGGCGTCGCCGCTCTGCTGCATTTCTTTTGCGAGTGCGGCGGTGAGTTCAGCGACTTTCGTGGCGTGCTCGGGCTTGTTGGCGAGATTGTTGACTTCAAAGGGGTCGTCTTGCAAGTCGAAGAACTGCGTGCGGTCCACTTGAGGGTAACGGATGAGCTTCCAGCGGCCATCGGTGAAGGCGCGTTGCACGTTTCTATAAGCGTACATCAACTGGCTGCGGGCGGGTTTTGACGAGTCGCTGAGCGTGGCGCTGAAGTCGATGCCGTCGCTGGTCTTGGGACCGGCAACATCGCAGAGTTTGCCGAGCGTGGGCAGCACGTCGAAAAGATAGCACATGGCCGCGGTGCGCTTGTTTGCAGGGATGCCGGGACCGGCGATAATCAGTGGCACGCGCATCGAGTGCTCATACAGGTTTTGTTTGCCGATCAGGCCATGGCTACCCCGGGCGACGCCGCTGTCGGCGGAGAATACGATGATCGTGTTCTTTGCATGAGGCGAGGCTTCCAGCGCGGCGAGTACACGGCCGATCTGCACGTCGAGAAAGGAGATGTAGCGGTAGTACTCGGCGAGGAAGCTGCGCACGTTTTCCTCTGTGCGTGGCCAGGGTAGGAGTTGCTCGTCGCGGATGGACATCTCGCCGTTGTTGAAGGGGTGCTGCGGCAGGAAATTCGGCGGCAGTGGGATTTGGTCGGGTGTGTAGCGGATAGGAAAGTCGTCTGGCACGATGTGTGGATCATGCGGCCCATCAAAGGGCACATAAGCGAAGAAGGGACCACTGGATTGCTCATGGATGAAGCGGATCGCCTCATCGGCGAAGACTTCGCAGGCGTGCTTGGCGCTGGGTTTCACAGGACCGACCTTGCCGTTTATCACGTCGCTCAATTTGGCCTGCATGGGATTTGTCATGCCGCCAGTGAACATGGAGCGTGCGATTTGAAACACGCGGGGTAGGGAGGTGTTGCCGTTATGCCACTTGCCGCTTGCAAAGGTGCTGTAGCCAGCTTTCGCGAAGGATTCCGGCCAGGTTTCATTGCGCATGAGCTTCTCGTCGATGTGAAACAGGTTCTGTCCCGAGAGCAGCATGGCGCGTGATGGCACACAGGTGGCTCCTCCCATGCCTCCCTGCATGTAAGCGCGGCTGAACGCGACGCCGCGGTGGGTGAGGCGATCAAGATTCGGCGTCTTGATCACCGGATTGCCCAGCGCGGCGATGGTGTCCGCGCGTTGATCATCGGCGAAGAAAAAGAGGACGTTGGGCTTCGTGGCCGCATTTGAGAGCGAGGCCAACGAAGCCAGAATGAAGACGGGAAGTTTCATGAATGATGAATCAGGAACCCGATTTATTTGATGGGATATCCCTGCCATAGCCACTCGAGAGCTTGCGGTAAAATCTGTGGCTTGGCTGGGCCGATGCCATGACCTGCGTTTAGGCAGTAAAGATATTGGTAGTGATAACCTTTGGCTTTTAGCACCTTGGCCATGCGATGATTGGCCTCCACCCAGTCATGCATGCCGTCACGCATGATGTTGGGATTAAAATTGTCGCGATCGCCAACGGCCATCCAAATGCGCAGCGGTTTGACTGGGCTTTCTGGGATGAGTTTGTTATGAAAACCCCAGGCACCATCGGGGGTCTCGGGATTGAAGGGCCATTGCTGATTTACAAAGGTGCCTGAAAAGGTAAGCACGCGATGGTATAACTCAGGATGATACCAGGCCATGATGAGGGCTGCTGAGCCGCCAGAGCTGTTGCCCATCGTGGCGCGACCCTCAGGATCTTGGGTAAGTTTGATACTGCAATTTTTCTCCACCAGCGGCAGGATTTCGTGCTCGATGAATTCGGCATACAAACCAGACATGGTGTCATATTCACGCCCACGTTCATGCCCTTGGGCATCGCCTCCTCCACTTGAAATGGAAATGGCAATCATCGCTGGTACACGTTTTTGAGCGATGAGGTTGTCCAGTACGTGAGCTAAATTCATGTCAGGTTTGCCCATGCCTGGGCCATCATGAGCGACGATGAATGGGGCCGCGCTGCCTGCTACATATTGAGCCGGCACATAAACGCTGATCGTGCGTTTGTAGTCGATGGGATGTGTCTCGACGATGAGCGTCTTCGGGTTGTTCGGATCGACCGTGCCGAAAACGTCTCGTGCAATCCCTGGATTGAAGAGTTTGCAGTCTTTGGAATCGATCTGGAACTGTTGCACTTTTCCCTGAGGGACGCCTTCAATAACCTTGGTCTCAGGTGCCGCGACATAGTCTGGGCCGATCAAGAAATCACCCTCCACATCCACAGGCGGATTTACGCCAGGCTTGCCATCGAGCCGAGTGAACTTTGGAGCCCCCGGCGCATCAAAGGGGCGTGTCGGTGGCGTGGGCTTTTCTGGCTTTTTCTCTTTCGGCGCACTGAAGGCGACAGGGGAAAGCGTCAACGAAAGCGCGATGCTGAGAAGAAGGGAGGGGCTTGAAAATTTCATGGCTAAGACAACGTCTCAAAAGAGCGCTCCTGTCCAAGAAGATGATTTAAACATTAACGCACCTTCCAAATCTTCACGTCGTCAATCCAGACAGTGTTGTTCACCAGGAAGCTGAACCAGCGCTTCATCGGATGCGCGAAGCCTTCGGAGTGATGTTTGGCCAATAGCTTTCCATCCATGCTCAGACGCATCTCATCGCCTTCGGTAACGAGGACGAGTTCGTGCCATTCGGTGTCGGCTTTGTAGGCAACGCTGATGTTCTTGGTCTTCAGTAGAGCTTCCAGATCAGCGGGGATTTTCTCTTTCTTCGCCACCGCATCATCACGAAGTTTGCGGTTCTCCAAGTTCATGATGCCGGTCTTGTGATCGGTCAGGGTGATGCTGCTTTGCGAAAGGATGCCGTAGCAGAGATGCCCAGCATGGATGCCCTTCGTTGTTTCACGATCCACATAACCAAGTTGCAGCGTCTCTGCTTTGTTGAGGCCGGGAAAACGAAAGCGAATCACCGCACCGCCATCCGCAAAGCCTGCCTCGTGATGGATGTGCGCCGCGTGTTTGGCCTCTTTTGAAGCACTGGCGATCTTGAGGATGCCTTTATCCAAATCCGCCATTTTGATGTGCGGCACGCGATCTGCTGTGGCGCTGTTCCAGCCATTGCCGATGGCCTTGGCGAGGTTTCCATCCTCTTCTCGTTCAAACGCGTCATGAAAGATCAGCGTGCCTTTTTCGCGAAGCCAACTGGCGTCGGGCTGGGCGGAGGCAAGCAAGCTGATGGCGAGTGCGTGAAGGCAAAGGAGGGTGGTTTTCATGGTCAGGAATTGAGCGAAACGAACGGGAAAGCTCAGTCTAGATTACTGGGCCATCTGGAGAAACTTATCGTCAGGATTTGGATTTTGTTTGTCGCTGATCATCGGCTCCTTTGAAGTCAAAGCGAACATTCAAGACGCTGGATTTTACCACAAAGGGGCAAACGAATATCGAGGCAGAGCCTTGGGTCACTTCTGCATGACCTTCACACTGACGATCTTCCCCTCAAACGTCCCCTTTGTGGTGTATGTTGCCACGGCCACTTTGTTGTCGTGGCCGAGGCAGAAGTCTTCTTTGGGCTGCGAGCGGATGAGGCCGGGGCTGGTCGCGGTGATGGGCTCGTTTTGATCGAGTTGGAGGGTGAGCTGGCCTTTTTTACCGAGGGTGGCACTGATGCGGTGGGGTTGGTTGTCGGCGGGGTAGTCGGTTTGGGCGGTGGTGAGGGTTTTGCCGTGGCGGATGGCCCAGATGAGCTTGCCGCCGCTTAGATGGAGCGCGTAGCCGGTGCTGGCACCGCCGTGGGCGATGAGGATGGCATCGCGCTGCGTGGTGGTGAGTTTGCAGCTGAGAGTGAAGGGCGTGTCGGCGATTTGCGGGGCTTTGTCGGCGGCGAGTGTGGCGTAAGCAAGGTAGCCATCTTGCTCCGCAAGATGAGCTTTCGGCGTGCTTCGGAGCATGGCGCTCACATCGTAGGTTTGGGGTGCTTTCGGAGCGTCTGAGGCCTCTCGCGGAGCGAGAGGAGTGCTTTGCTTCGCGTTGCGGCGATCCTTCGGTTTGTCGCTCGTGGGATAGAGCGTGACGGGATTTTCGACTTCGCCGGCCGGGCGGCGGCTCTTGGGTTCGTCGCCGCCGATCTCGGCGGTCATCTTTTCGGCGAGGGCGGTGAGCTTGGAGACGATGTCGGGATGCTGCGCGGCGAGGTTGGTCTTTTCGCCGATGTCTTGATCGAGGTGGTAGAGACGCGGGTTCTTTTTCGCATCGTCGGCGGCTTCTTGGCCCATGGTTTCTTTTTGCGTCGTGAGCGCTAGCTTCCACGGGCCCTGTCGCACGGCTTGAAGGTTGTAGCTGGAGAAGTAGTAGTGCGCTTCGCGTGGGGCGTCTTTGCTTTGGCCAAAGAGCAGCGGGGAGAGATCGCGGCCGTCGATGACGGGCTGCGCGGGCACTTCGGCTCCGGCGATTTTTAGGCAAGTGGGCAGCACGTCGATGGTGCCGGCGACGGCATCGCTCACGCTGCCAGGTGCGATCTTGCCAGGCCACCAGGCGAGTGT
>JAIXZA010000058.1 GCA_027489965.1 Verrucomicrobiaceae bacterium | reverse complement strand
GATTCCATCACCACCGTAGTCGCCCATCCACTCACCCTGACCTTTAACGGTGATGCAAAACTGCACGCTCTCCAAAGTACCCAAGCTTGGGTCAAAGAGCTGATAGGAGAAGTCGCTAGAGTATGAAGAATTCTGTCCAACCGTGCTCCACATGTCCATATACCAACCCAGCGATTGCGTGGTAGTGACACTTTGCGCATGAGTCTTAGCAGCAGTGGCTACGGTCAAGATCAATGCAGTAGCGATTCGTAGTTTTGAAAACAGTATCATAAGGGGGTGTGTGATTGACTTAACCAGAGAAATTCTAGGGCTAAATTATGGAAATGATAATCTTATTATAATTTCAATCAACTCTTTCTTGATTTAATTCTCAATTTTAATATTCATTATTGAAATTAAGGATATCCAAATTGTTGGGATCTAAGAAAATTTAGGCAACAATTCAACCGGCTCACCCGCATCTAGGCAGCAAATGAAACGAAGGAAACGATCACTCGATTTGTGAAGTCTCTCTTGAGTTCCAAACACTCCGCGCCTTTCTGAGCGGTCCCCTTTCATGCCGCGAATCCCCGAAGAAACCCTCCAACAAGTCCTCGCCGCCACGGACATCGTGGACTTGATCGGGCGTGGGGTGAAACTGCGCCGCGCTGGAACAAACTGGCTGGGACTTTGCCCTTTTCACAACGAGAAATCGCCTTCCTTCAATGTGCGGCCCTCGACCAATTCGTATCATTGCTTTGGCTGTGGAGCCAGCGGGAACGCCTTCCGCTTTGTCATGGAGCATGATGGCCTGACCTTCATGGAGGCGGTCAAGCGCTTGGCAGATGCAGCCAATATCCGAATCGAAGAAGAGGTTTGGGATGCCAATGCGGAGAGAGAAGCCAAAATCCGCACACAGATGATTCGAGCTCACCAGGAACTGGCGGGTTGGTATCACCAGCTCCTGATGAAAAGCCCCGTCGCTGAGGATGCTCGGGCGTATTTGAAAGGACGTGGCATCACCTCTGCGGTGGCCAAGAACTGGATGATCGGCTATGCACCCCCTGATGCCATTTCTTTAAGGCAATGGGCCGCCAAGTACAAATTCGGTCAAGATTTTCTCGTCGATGCGGGCATCCTCGCTTTCAGCGAAGAGCGTGGCGACTGCTATCCGCGTTTCCGCCATCGATTGATGTTTCCCATCCGCAACGACAATGCGGAAACCATCGCTTTTAGTGGTCGGCTACTGGACAAGGATTCAAAGGCCGCCAAATACCTGAACTCGCCCGAGACGCCCATTTTCAGCAAGAGCAAGGTGCTTTTCGGCTTCGATAAAGCCAAACGTCCGATTTCTAAAGCCGGTCAAGCGATTGTCTGTGAAGGACAAATTGATACTCTCATGCTGCATGAAGCTGGTTTTCCCAACACCGTGGCAGGCCAAGGCACCGCCTTTACGGAGTTCCATGCCAAAGCATTGAAACGCCAGGCTGATGAAATCGTGCTATGCTACGATTCTGATAATGCAGGTTTTAAGGCCGCTGAAAAAGCTTTTCAAATCCTGGCCCCTACTGGTCTGATCGTCAAAGTAGCCTCACTACCAGCCGGTGAAGATCCTGACTCTCTGATTCGAAAACAAGGCCCTGAAGCCTTTGGTGACCTCTTAAAAGCAGCACGAGATTTCATCGATTACCAGGTCGAGGTCGTCGGCACTCGAAGAAACATGGACGAAATGCGCGAACGAGTGCGCTTTGCCGAAGAAATGGCGGTTAACATCCAGTTGCTAGAAAGTCCGGTAGCTAGAGAAACCGCCACCCAGAGAGTCGCCGTCCGTCTGGGTATTCCCGAAGACACCATCCGGAAACTCATCGCCCGCGCTCAGCCCAAGGCAGGAAAAGACAAAGCTGCCAAGACTCAAGGTGAGCACCCAGGCAAAAAACTCCTCCTCAGCCAGGATCGCAATGCCCTGCTCCTCTGCGAGCTGGCGCTGGCTGATGCTGAAGTCCTGCATTGGCTGCGCAGTCAAGCACACGATGACGTTTTGCGTGACCTGACGGGCACCGAATTACTAGCCCTGATCTGGCATGGTCAGTTTGATCCTCTGGACCCTGTAGGCATCAATGTCTTTCTCACAGGATTGGACCCCGAAGAAGAGGCTGCTCTCACACAAATCCTGCATCAGTCTTCAGCCGCAGGCGGTGGCCTCGCCTCCGCTCAGCATGCCCTGAGCGCCCTGGAAATCTCCCGAATGCAAATGCAGAAACAGCGCCTCCAGACTCAGCTCAAGCATCCCGCCATCAGCCCTGAAGATGCCGCTGAGATCCAACGAGAGATCATGGCCCTGCACAAAGAGATCCAACTGGCTCAACAGCAAATCTTGAAGCCGCCGACAAGCTAACAGGCCTTTGCAAGTGATTCCTTCAAGGCCTCCTGCCACGTCCGCGGAACTCGGCCAATCCAACCGGCCAGTCGTTCATTCGACATCACCGTGTAACGGGCACGTTTCGCTAGAAAGCCTGCGAAACCATCCAGCGCTTGGCGTTTAACCATGGGTACATTGCAGATCAATCCCAGCTCATGTGCCAGCTGCAGTGTCGTTTCAGCATACTCATGCCAGGTAGCCTGACCACTATTGCAGACATGCAGAATGCCAGAGGCTGTAGGACACTGAATCATCAGTTGCTCCAACCAATCGGCGACATCATCCACGCTTGTTGGCACACTCCACTTATCGGCAATCGCAGCCACCTCATGGCCAGAGAGCGCTGTCTTGATCATCTGCTCAGGGAAGCTAGGCAGATGTCCGCCAAACAACCAGGAAACACGAGCCACCAAGGCGTTCGATGAAGCCGCCAATACCGCCTGCTCGCCCGCTAACTTAGAGCGACCATACGCATTGATTGGCTGAGTCAAAGCAGCCTCATCCAGCGGTGATGCTTCGTCCGAATCAAAGACATAATCGGTACTGATATGAATCATCTGCACTCCTCTTTGATGACAAAACGCTGCTAATTGCGCAGGCGACTCCGCATTCACCTGCATAGCCGCCAAAGGATCGCGCTCACAGGCATCTGGATGCACCATACCTGCACAATGGATGAGCAGATCAAACTGCAAACCATTCAAAATAACCTCAAGATCATCCGGCCTAGCCAAATCCAGCTCCGCGTGGCTAGGCGCTATGATCTCATGACGCGGCTCATAGCAGCGTTTCAGCGCGCCTCCAAGTCGACCAGAGGTTCCGGTGATCAATATTTTCATAATAGCCGATCATGAGGCCTAACCTTGGCATCCGTCCAGCTTGCATTCAGCTGATAGGCGTTCATTCTTGACGGCTCCCCACTCCATGCCCTCCCCTACTCCCAGCATCGTCATCATTGGCGCCGGCCTTTCCGGTTTGGCCTGTGCACGTATTCTGACCAAGGCTGGCGTGCCTTTCACCATTCATGAGGCATCAGACGCAGTGGGTGGTCGGGTCCGTTCAGATCGCGTGGATGGCTTTACGTTAGACCGTGGCTTTCAAGTCATGCTGCCCAGCTACCCAGAGGCCAGACGCGTTCTCGACTATGACGGTTTGAATTTACGCCCACTTTATCGGGGTTCGGACGTGCATTACAAGCACCAGACGCATCGCTTTGCCGACCCTCTCCACCATCCCATTGATGCGTTAAAGAATATCAACGACAACTTCATCCCCTGGCGTGATAAATGGCATTCACTCTTACTTTTAAAAGAAGTCACGAGCACCTACGGTATTGAACGCAGGATCGAGGAAATGGAGACCGAAGACTATCTTCAAGACTTCGGCTTCAGTGAGTCCATGATCGACCGTTTCTTCCGACCCTTTTTTGGTGGTGTGTTTCTGGAAAAGGATCTGCGGACTTCGGCCAGAATGTTTCTTTTTCTTTACTCCATGTTCCTGCGGTCTGGGGCGGCCCTGCCAGCGCATGGCATGCAGGCCATCCCTGATCAGCTCGCCGTCGCACTTCCGCCAGGATCACTTCAGCTCAATTCCCCTGTCGCAGCCGTTAGCGCTGGAGAGGTCGTTCTGAGCAATGGGCAGGTGATCCAGGCCAAGCACATCGTCATTGCCACCAGTGAAGAAGTAGCCCATCGCCTGTTACCTGATCTTGGTGAAAAGCTTGTGCCAGGGCGCAGCACCACCTGCATGTATTTCAGCACGGATCAGAAGCTGCCCAAAGAAGCCATCCTGCACCTCGACGGAGACGGTCGCGGCCCCGTGAACAATGCCTGCGTGATTTCCAATGCCTCTTCACACCTAGCACCTGCTGGACAACACCTCATCTCCACCAGCATCATCGGTGCCCCGTCCAGCAATGAACTAGAGGGCGTGGTGCGCGAACAAATGATCGACTGGTTTGGCATCGGTGCCCGTGATTGGAAGCATCTACGCACTTATCAGATTCGCAATGCCCAGCCTGAATCGCGTCAGTTAAAACTTGGTTTAAAGTCACTCGACAATGTGCTTGCGCCAGGACTTTACCGCTGCGGAGATTATGTGGAGGATGTCTCCATCAATGGTGCCCTGCTGAGTGGTCGCCATGCAGCTGAGGCTGTCCTCGCCAGCTTGGCCTGAAAGACTGGGGCGCTTTGTTGCGTCGCAGTCTGGTCATGTTTTTCCGACCACTCCTGCTAGTCTCTTTGGGCCTCACTTTAGTTGCACACGCGCAGCCCGTCTTCCGCGCCGGAGTCGCTGCCATCGACGTTTCGCCCACGGAGTTCCCGCGCATCATTGCGGGTGGGTTTCTTGAGGGACGGGGCGAAAAGCTCGCGGACAAGCTCTTCGTGCGCAGTTTCGTGCTCGATGACGGCAAGATGAAGATCGCTTTCGCCATCGTGGACACGTGCATGATGGAGCAGTCGCTCATCGATGAGGCCAAAGGCATCGCGGCGAAGCAATGCGGCATCCCAGTGGACCGCATGATGGTCAGCGCCACGCACACACACTCCGCACCCGCCGCGATGGGCTGTCTCGGCACGCGGAAGGACACCGTGTATGCGAAATTCCTCACGCCAAAGATCGCCGAGGCCATCGTGGCGGCAAATGCGGCGCTGCAACCGGCCCGCATCGGCTGGGGTTCGTTCGACGACTGGGAACACACGCACAACCGCCGCTGGATTCGCCTCCCGGGCAAGGAAGTCGTCGATCCCTTCGGCCAGCCCACGGGCCGCGCGAACATGCACCCCGGCTACCTCAGCAAGGACGTCGTCGGCCCCAGCGGCCCCGTTGATCCGCAGCTCAGCGTCATTGCGCTGCAAACACTCGATGGCAAACCGCTCGGCGTGCTCGCGAACTACTCGCAGCACTACTTCGGCACCGGTCCGGTGTCCGCCGACTACTTCGGCCTCTTCTGCAAGCACCTCGCCGCGAAAATAGGCCAGCAGGGCTATGGCAACGGCCCCTTTGTCTGCGCCATGAGCCAAGGCACCAGCGGCGACCAGATGTGGATGGACTACGGCGCGGAGAAAAAGACGATCACCATCGACCACTACGCCTCCGAGGTCGCCGACAGCGCCCTGAAGGCCCTGCAAACCCTGAAATACGTCGATCACGCCCCGCTCGGCATGATCGAGAAAACGCTGGAGCTGAACTACCGCGTCCCCGACGAAAAACGCCTCGCGTGGGCACGCCCCATCGCCGCGAAGATCGAAAACGATGTGCCGAAGACCAAAGAGGAAGTGTATGCAAGAGAGGCGCTAATTTTGAATGAGCGTCAAAAGACCAGCGTGAAGCTGCAAGCCATCCGCATCGGCGATTTGAGCATCGCCACGCTGCCGAACGAGGTGTATGCGATCACCGGGTTGAAGCTGCGGGAGATGTCGCCGTTCGAGTCACACTTCAACATTGAGCTGGCGAATGGAGCCACCGGCTACATTCCACCGCCGGAGCAGCACACACTCGGCGGCTACACCACTTGGCCAGCAAGGACCGCCGGGCTTGAAGTCAAAGCCGAGCCGCAAATGGTGGATCAACTCAGCAAAGCCATTGCTTCGCTGACGAACGGCGAGAAGCGCCAACCAGGTTCCCTGGCCGGTCCATACGCAGTAGAAGTTCATTCCACCAATCCTCTGGCGCACTTTGGCTGTGGCGAAACAGGCGGCCGTTCCTTGATCTCGGTGATCGGCGAAAAGACACCACTCGCGAAACTGGTTGGCCCTCATGCTTTCTATCTGCCTGGAGTCGGCAGTGGACTTGGCTACGACACTGAATCTGCACTCACGGGTTCCGCATTCACCAGTTCCAAACACATCAACCGCTCCATCCAATTCGCCGGAGGCCATCTTGAAATTTCAAAACTAAAGCTCGGCGGTCAGTTCTCAATGGCTCTTTGGTTCTGGCTAGGCCATGAAAGCGGCGCGAGTGATCGCACGGGCGAGCTGATCAACGCGCTGGGCGTCAGCTTGAAGGCGCATCAGTTCCCGAATCATACGGTGAAGCTCGAATGGGAAGATAAAGTGGCTTCGGCTTCAGCCGAAGGATCAGATTCGGCTAAAGCCGAAACCACTTTCTTTGCGGACGAGTGGCATTTCGCCGTGCTCATCCGCGACGGCGAAAACGTGCGCGTGCATCTCGATGGCTCGGAGAAGCCCGTTTTGACCGGAAAAGCCGGGAAAGCGGCGAATGAAGTGCTTTTCGGCCAAGGACTCGAAGGCCGGCTCGACGAGATCACGATGTGGAATCGCGTCATCGAGCCTTCGCTCATCGCGAAGCTTTGGAACATCTCCAAAGTGGGCGAGGAGAATGCGAAGCGGGCCGTTTCGCGGGCGGAGCGGAAGAAGCGGGTGCAGGTGCAGAGCTCGGCCTTGCTCAAGGCGCATGAAAACTGGTCCGCGTCCATGCGCTTCAAGAACACGAAGGCGAACAACGTCAGCGCCGTGACCGCCTACCTCATCTCCCGCGGCCCGAAGGGCGATCATCAGGCTCCCGGCGATCATCTCGGCATCGGTGGCAGCTACAAGGACTCCGAACCCGGCAAGCTCTTCGTCTTCAACGGGAACGCGGCCTCTCAAATCGTGCGTGGCAAGACCGTCATCGAACCCGGCTCGTGGAACGACGTGAAGCTGGAGCGCCTAGGCTCACGCGTGAAGGTGACGCTCAACGGCAAGGTCGAGATCGACGCCGAATTGCCCGTCACCGCGCCCGGCGCGAAGGACTTGTTCTTTGGAAAACGCTGCGATGACTTCGCGCCGCTGGAAGGTGCGTTTGAAAAAGTGGAACAAAGTGGTGCAGCCGTCCCGGCTGCTTCAAAGAACGCAGGCGAGACGCCTGCACCACATTCCCAACCCCTCTCTCCCGAAGAATCCGCGAAGAAGTGGCATGTGCGTGACGGTTACCGCATCGAACTCGTCGCGGCGGAGCCGGTGGTGCTCGATCCGGTGGCATTTGATTGGGATGAGCAGGGCCGCCTGTGGGTCATCGAGATGGCGGACTACCCGCTCGGCATGGATGGCAATGGTAAGGCCGGCGGACGTGTCGTGCGACTGGAGGACACGGACAACGACGGTCGCTACGACAAGCGCACGGTCATCGTCAACGATTTGAGCTATCCCACCGGCATCCTGACGTGGCGTGAAGGCGTCATCGTCACCGCGGCGCCGGACCTCTTTTTCATTTCGCCGGATGGCACGAAGAAGGTGCTCTACACCGGCTTCAGCACGGGCAACCAGCAGCTCCGCGTGAACGGCCTGCGCTGGGGCATGGACGGTTGGGTGTATTGCGCCGCCGGAGCGCATCACGGCGGTTACAACAAAGGCACGCAGATCGAGTGCAAGCTCACCGGCGAGAAGATCGACCTCGGCAGCCGTGATTTCCGCTTCAAGCCGGACACCGGCGAGTTCGACCCGCAGAGCGGGCCGTCGCAGTTCGGCCGCGTCCGCGATGACTGGGGACACTGGTTCGGCGTGCAGAACAGCTTTCCGCTCTGGCACTACGTCCTGCAAGATCACTACCTGCGCCGCAATCCGCACGTCATTCCCCCGGACCCGATCCAGCAGCTCTTTCCGCGGAATCCGCCCGTCTATCCCGCCAGCAGCATGGAGAAGCGCTTCCACAGCTTCGACCAAGCCGGACGCTTCACCAGCGCCTGCGGCATCGAGGTGTATCGCGACGTCGTGCTGTTCAACGACGGCAAAACACACGCCTTCACCTGCGAGCCCTTCCACAACGTCGTGCAGCATCACATCCTCGAAGACGATGGCGTGACCTTCAAAGCCGTGCGCGATCCTGCCGAGTCGAAGATGGACTTCCTCGCCAGCGAAGACCGCTGGTGCCGCCCCGTCATGGTCCGCACCGGCCCCGATGGCGCTCTGTGGGTCGCCGACATGTATCGCTACATGATCGAGCACCCGCAGTGGCTTCCGCAGAACGGCAAGGAGGAGCTTCTGCCGCATTACCGCGAAGGAGATGATAAGGGACGGATTTGGCGGGTCGTGAATAGTAGCCATCTCGCTCCGCGAACCGACCGAAGGGAGATAGCCAGCCAAAGGCTGCCCGAAGGGGGGAGCGAAGCGACAGCAAATGAGCACACGGCGTCCAAAAGCGGGAAAGCGTCCGGCAAAGGAAACGTCCCGTTCATCTCGACGGAGCGAGATGACTACTTTGCTTCGCCGAATGGCTGGCTGAGGGACAAAGCGCAGATGGCATCTCTTTGGGCAAAGAAGATTGTGAAGCCGGTCGATAGCACATTCACCCCTGTGTCTGTGGTGCAGATAGCGTGGAGTGATCTTTTGCTGGGCACACTTTCAGCGAAGGACTGTTGGGATTTGATGCACGCCGGTCAATCGAATGTACGAATGCAAGCCTTCCAAATGGCTGAGAAGCTGGAATGGAAAACGGAAGAGGCACCTGCACTCCAAAACGTGCTGGCGAAGTTTGTTAGCGATCCCAATGCCAAAGTGCGGCTGCAACTGGCCTGCACGCTCGGTGAGCTGAAATTCGAGTGGGCGGGAGATTTGCTGGCGGAGCTACTGAACAACGCGGAGCCGGGTTCACCTCTGCAAGGCGCGGCGTTGAGCTCGGTTCTGCCGCACTTGGAGCGAGTTTGCGCATTGTTTCCTGAAGGTGGCGAACCAGAGAACAACAAAGCGATTGGAATGCTCTTCCGCTGCGCTTTGGCGACCAAGAACGAAAAAGCCATTTCTGCATTACTCTCACAAATAGAGGCCAAAATTCATTTCGAGGAGCTTCTGGCCGTGTTGGACGAGAAAAACCTCTCGCTGACGGATTTCGCGAAGCAGGTCACGGATGCGAAGGCGCGGGCGGCGGTCGATCAAATGGCGGCAAAGCTGCAACAGGCCGCGGAATCGCTCAAAACGGCTCCGACGATGGAATCGCTGGCCTTGCTGGCGACGGATCGCGGGCATCGCGAAACAGTGAAAGGCCTGCTGCCGGAACTTTGGGCGAAGACGGGCGGCGCGGAGGTGCTGCGGCTCGTCGCAAAGCTGCAACCGCAGGGTGGCGAGCAGTTTTTGCTCGAAGGCTGGGACCAGCGCACGCCAGCGCTGCGCACTCAAATTCTCGAAACGCTGCTCTCGAATGACGAATGGGCACTCGCGCTGCTGAAACGGCCGGAGGCAAAAGCTTGTGATGCCGCGACGCGGGCGCGGTTGATGAAGCATCCGAAGAAAAACATCGCCAACCTGGCGGAGAAGGTCTTCGCGGACTCCACGAGCGCCACGCGGGCAGCGGTGGTGGAGAAGTTCAAACCGGCGCTGAAGCTCCAGGGCGATGCGGCACGCGGAAAGACCTTGTTCGCGAGCGTGTGCATCAGTTGCCACAAACTCGACGGCGTGGGCCTCGAACTCGGGCCGGACCTGCGCAGCGTAGCGCAGCACGATGCGGAGAAGCTCCTCAACTCCATCTTGGACCCAAGCGCGATCATCGAGCCCGGTTTCATGGCCTACCACTGCACGTTGAAGAGCGGCGAGCAGCTTTATGGCGTCATCACCACCGAAACGAGCGCAAGTCTGACACTGAAGATGGCAGGAAACATCACCAAATCCGTCCTGCGCAGTGATGTGGAATCACTGAAAAGCGCGGGCACATCCTTGATGCCCGAAGGCCTCGAAGCCGCCATGACACCGCAATCACTGGCGGATTTGATTGCTTACTTAAAGCAGCCTCGCTGAGCCAACTGGGTGAACGGGTGTGATAATCCTAGAGATAGGAATGGAAGATCATTGAGTTGCGCCAGGGCTTGGTTTCACAAGGCTTCTTCGACTCGAAGCAGCTGTGTCTTGGGTGACACCGTCCGAAAGGCGAAAAGCTCTCTGGAATCAATGACGGATGCAAATCGGCGGTCAGCCATTCCTGTTTTTAGCAGACAATCCACGGTGTTGGGATGTGGAACGAAGAGTCACTTTGGCCGTGTGAGTCGGAGACAACCAAGCAACTGGATACTCCATTTTACAGGAAAACAGAAAAACATGATTTACAGGTCAGAACCCATTCCTGTGAATCCTGTTTTCCTGTTAATCCTGTGATTACAAACTCGAATTACGAACAGTGTCATATCATCCATGGCGGGCGGAACATCGCGTAACTCTACGGCAAGTTAGTCGGGAGGATAATGAAACACCGCCGAGGCATGGTCACAAAAAAGCCGCACCTGTTACCAGATGCGGCTCGCGTTTCTGAGTCAGCGGGTTGGGTCGCCGAACTCAAAACTGGAAATTAAGCGTCCTTTTTCTTCTTTTTGCCAGGAGCGGTGAATTCTTCCTTGGTGATTTTGCCGTCACCGTCTTTGTCTTTACCAGCAAAGCCTTTTTCAGCCTTGGCAGCGTCTTTCTTGGCCTGTGGGGTGGCCATGAATTCTTCCTTGCTGACGGAACCGTCGCTGTTGGCGTCCATCTTGGCAAAAGCCTTAGCTGGGTCCATCTTTGGCTTTTCTTTTTTGGCGTCGCCTTCAGCAGCGTTGACGAAGCTGGCCAGGGCCAGAACGGAGAGGATCGTGGTGATCGCTTTCATGATAGTGTCGGTAGGTATCTAGTTTGGTTTATGCTTGGGGTTTTGGCAGAATCCAAATCCCTGTGCGACTCCTGAAACGCAGGGCCATTCCCAGAGTTTCAAAAAAGTTTTGTTATTTCGATTTATTTACCCGCGCTTTACAGTGGCTGGGATTTTCTGGGGTAAATCTACGAACACAAAGGACACCAGCCTTGTCTGCCATCCGTCCTTCGATTAAACCAGCCCATGGCTATGAAACATCTCTTTTGGTTCTCCATTCTTCTTTTCACCTTCATGCCAACTCAATCGAGAGCCCAGACAGCCGCCGAATCACTGGCCCAAGTGAAAAAGCTGTCAGAGCAAGGCAACCACCGCGAAGCCGCAGACCTCGGCAAAGCCGCACTGGCAAAGGCGGATGCGACGGGGGAGCTGCTGGAGGCGACCTTGATAGCTTTAAGGAAATTAGATGAGGATATGGAAATGGCAGATGTTGTAGAATTGGCGGTGAAGACACATCCTCAGAAGTGGGATGTTCTCGTATCAGCCGGTAAGGCCTATTCTCCAAACGATATGGCATACCTAGTGGATCGAAGTTTTGATCCTGCGATGCAGTTAGAACACTCAGGTAGAGTTCTCGATGGGAAGTTCTATCGAGGAAATTCTGCCAATGGAGGCGAATACAAATCCGTGAAACTACGAGACCGAGTACGTTCAATACAACTCCACCTCGCAGCCTGGGATCTTGTAAAATTGGAAGGAACTAAGATTCAAAAAGCAGCAGTCCTCTGCGCTCTGCACAATTCATTGTCAGCGGGACAAGATCAATCTTCTCCCACTACTCTACTGGCATTGACAGACATCAGTGAATTGCCTGACTACGATGACCAGAGCGGTCTTGATGAGCCATCCAAGGGCTATCCAGTCGATGAAAATGGCGATCCAATCTTTTTCAAAGCAGCAGCAAGTTGGGAAACCGCCAAAAACGATGGCGAACGTCTGCTTTGGATTACACATGCCCTCAGCGAGCTAAACCCGTCAGACACGAATGGAATAAAATCTAGAGCAGACATGGCGGCAGGTTGGTTCTCTGTGCGAACGCTGTCTGACTACGGCTTACACTTTGACGTCGCAGAAGATGAAAGCAGCACCAAAAGTAGCATTGCGGCTCTGCATACATTAAAAAACAATGAGACCATCGCTAAGTTAGCCACTGGACCGAAGCGTTTCACTCTTCCAGAGGAATGGGACTTTTTAGCTCTTTGGAGGAAAATAGCCGATAACGAAAAAGTTGAGGCAGAGAAGCGAGCCGTAACTTGGTATCAGATCGCAGAGGAACTCACGAATCGGCGACAATACCCAAAAGCTGCGGAAGCTCTTCGGAAGGCCGTAAGTCTTTCGCATGGCTTTGAATCCAAGCTCAACCAAATCACCGGCAACTGGGGCCGATTTGAACCCCAAGGTGCCGTGCCTGCGGGATCAGAAGCCAAACTCCAACTCGTCTTTCGCAATGCCAAGAAGATCGGCCTCACAGCGAGGAAGGTGGATGTGTCTAAACTGCTGGCGGACACAGAGGCTTATCTGCGCAGTGAACCCCAGCAACAGGATTGGCAGCGACTGAACATCGCAGCCATCGGTCAGCGTCTTTTAGAAAAAGATGGCGAGAAGTATCTCAGCAAGCCAGTCGCTGAGTGGTCGCAGGATCTTGAGCCTCGGGCCAATCACTGGGACAAGCGCGTCGAAGTCGCCACGCCACTCAAAGACGCCGGGGCTTATCTCGTCGAAGGCACTTTCGAAGGTGGCAGTAAGACCCGCGCGCTCGTCTGGCTCGAGGGCTTGGTGATCGTGACAACGATGCAAGCAAACGCGGCGCATTACTTCGTGGCGGATGCGGTGACAGGGGCCCCTGTCGCTGGAGCCACGGTGAACTTCTTTGGCTACAAGCAGGAATGGGGTCGTCCAGGCATCCTCAATAGCGAGAAGATGCTCTACCAATTTAAAAACATCCAAGCCACCACTGACGAGCATGGCGTGGTCAAGATCACGGACAGCAAGGTGAACGAATACCAGTGGCTCATCCGCGCCAGCAGCACTGAAGGCAGACTCGCTTTCATGGGCTTTGAAGGCCTTTATTTCAATGATAACCGCGAGAGTTTCAGTGATCAGACACGCCTCTATTCCATCACGGATCGTCCCGTTTATCGGCCCAATCAGGAAGTGAAGTGGAAGGCCTGGGCACGCGTCGTCGGCTATGACCCCAAGTTGAACACTAACAAGTTTGCTAACGCATCGATCCAAGTCACGATCAGAGATCCCAAGGGCGAAGAGTTACTGAAGAAAACCTACAAGGCCGATGATTCAGGCGCGATCGATGATGTGCTGATGCTAGGCGATGAAGCCACGCTCGGACAATACAGCCTCCAGTTTGTCTGGCAGCGCACGCTGAAGGAAGACGAGCATCTTGGGCAGCACCAGTTCCGGGTCGAAGAATACAAGAAACCCGAGTTTGAAGTGAAGGTGGAAGCGCCTGAGAAACCGTTAGCGCTGGGCGACACCTTTGAAGTGAAAGTGAAAGCCGATTACTACTTCGGCGGGCCGGTAAAGCAGGGCAAAGTGAAATACAAAGTGCAGCGCAGTGCGCATACGGATCGCTGGTTCCCGATGGGGCGCTGGGACTGGCTCTTTGGCAGTGGTTATGGCTGGCGGGCCAGCTACTACGACTGGTATCTCGGCGCGCAGAACTGGTGCTTCTGCATCCCGCGTTATCCATGGATTCGCTGGCACAGTGATCCGCCTGAACTCGTCGCCGAAGGTGAAGCCGCGCTCAAAGAAGACGGCACCTTCAGTGTGAAGATCGACACCGCTTTGGCCAAGGAACTGCATGGCAATGAAGACCACCGTTACGAGATCGAGGCCGAAGTCACCGACGCCTCCCGCCGCACGATCTTTGGCAAAGGCAGCGTTCTGGCTGCAAGACGCGCCTTTGAAGTCTATGTCTCGCTGGATCGTGGTTACTACAACACCGGGGATAGCGGTGAAGTCAGCGTCAATGCCCGAACGCTGGATGGTCGCGTGGTCGAAGCCGCGGGTGAACTGGTGCTGTATCGGCTGACTTATGGCAAAGATGGGACACCGAGCGAAGAGGCTGTTTTCACGGAGAAGCTGGCGCTGAGTTACGACGATGGCCGCAAAGAGACTGTGCGGACCACCTTCCCCAAAGGTGGTCAATACCGCATCTCCGCGAAACTCAAAGACGAAGCCGGGCACGAGATCGAAGGCACCACCTTCTTCACCGTTCGCGGCGAGGGCTTCGAGGAAGGCAAGGATTTCCGTTTTGATGACCTCGAACTCATCACTCAAAAAGACGAGTATGCTCCAGGCGAGGAAGTGGAAATCACCCTCAACACCAATCGCACAGGCAGCACCGTCGCGCTGTTTTTGCGCACACAGAACAGCACCTATCCAGAGCCCATCTGGCTGAAACTGGAAGGCAAGAGCACCACACATCGCTTCAAACTCACGGAGGCGGATCAACCCAATGTATTCATCGACGCCTACACCGTCAGTGAGGCCAAAGTGCATCAAGTCACACGCCAAATCATCGTGCCGCCGAAGAAGCGAATCGCCACCGTGGAACTGATGCAGGACGCAGCTACTTATCTGCCGGGCCAGGGGGCAAAGGTCATAGTGCGGGTCAAGGATGCCGATGGGAAACCCTTCACCGGGCAGGTCGTGCTCACGGCCTATGACAGGGCGCTGGAATACATCTCTGGGGGCAGCAATCAGGAAGACATTCGGCCTTTCTTCTGGGGCTGGAAACGCAGTCATTATCCGCAGGTGACGGACTCGTTGCGCGGGATACAAACCGGGATGCAGAAAGAGGGGGAAATCGGGATGACTGTGCTTGGCGAGTTTGGAGGAGATGTAACCAATACTCTGCGTGAAGAAGCGCTAACTCTTAGCGGCGGTTTCGGCGGTGGCCGTGCAGCCCCAAGGAGTCGATCAACCGCAGCCATGGCTTATGGAGGGATGCCATCGGATACCCTATCCAAATCTGGAGTGCCCGTAGCCGCCGCTGCCCCAGCGCCCATGATGGCCATGGCTGAAAGTGCTCCCGGAGGCGCAGGCAGCGAAGAGCCCGGCCCCCAGCCCATGATCCGCACCAACCTCGCCGATAGCGCGGTGTGGGTGGCGGACTTCACCACGGATGCGGCGGGCGAAGGCGAACTGAATTTTAATCTGCCAGAAAACCTCACCACCTGGAAGCTACGTTCCTGGGTCATGGGACCACAAACGCAGGTCGGCGAGGCTGCCGTGGAAGTCATCACGCGGAAGAACCTCATGGTCCGCCTGCAAGCCCCACGCTTCTTTGTGGAGAAAGACGAGGTCGTGATCTCTGCGAACGTCCACAATGAAATGGACGTGGCGCAGGAAGTAAAAGCCGTGCTGGAGCTTGAAGGTGGTGTGCTGGAAAAAGTGGCTTCGGCTTCAGCCGAATCAGAAAAAGACCTTTCGGCTAAAGCCGAAACTACTTTGGCCGCTCACTCCGAGCATCGCTTCGACTGGCGGGTCAAAGTCACCGGTGAAGGCGAAGCCAAAATCCGTGTCAAAGCCCTGGCTCAAAAAGACAGTGATGCCATGGAGATGTCCTTCCCCGCCTACACGCATGGGATGCTGAAAACAGACTCCTGGAGCCTCGCGCTGCGCCCTGATCAAGCCAGTGGCAAGATCACGGTGAAGGTGCCTGCCGAGAGAAAGCCCGAGCAGTCACGACTGGAAGTACGCTTCTCACCGACCCTAGCCACAGCTCTGGTGGATGCCCTGCCCTACCTCACCGACTATCCGTATGGCTGCACCGAGCAGACCCTGAACCGCTTTGTGCCGACGGTGATCACCCTGAATGTGCTCAAAGACCTCGGCGTGGATTTGAAGGCTGTCAGAGAGCGCCTCCAAGACCGAAAGGAAATCCCGGCCCTGGAGAAAAAACAGCCCGTCTTTGATGAAGATGAAGTGCAGAAGATGGCCAAGGCTGGACTCAAAAAACTGGAAGCCATGCGCAACACCGACGGCGGCTGGGGATGGTTCCCAGGCGGTCGAGAATCTTCACCCCACATCACCGCGCTGGTGCTGCATGGGCTGAAAACGGCGGAGAAAGCAGGGGTGGATGGTGCGGGCAGATTGGGAATCATCGGTATTCCTTTTCTCCAGAACCATGAACGCGAGCAACTGCGTCGGTTGAAGCTACCCGAAAAGGAAAAGGGCCACAAAGCCAGCCCAGATAATCTCGACGCGCTTGTTCATTGTGCTCTCGCAGAACGTGACATGGACAACAAAACCATGCGCGACCTGCTTTATGAAAAACGAGACAACCTTTCGCGCTACAATCTCTGCCAGCTTGGACTCGCCTGCCACACCGTCGGCGAAAAAGACCGGCGTGACATGTGCCTGCGCAATGTGAGGCAGTTCTTGAAACAGGATGAAGAGAACCAAACCGCCTGGCTGGAGCTCCCTCAAGGCGGCTGGTGGTATTGGTGGGATGACGCCATCGAGACCCAGGCCGCCTTCCTGCGCCTGCTCTCCGTCGTGGAGCCCAAGGGCGAGACCGCGTCCCGCATCGCCAAATACCTCATCAACCATCGACGCAACGGCACTTACTGGAACAGTACCAAGGACACTGCAGCCGTCATCGAAGCACTGGCAGAATTCATGAAAGCCAGCGGCGAATCTTCGCCTGTGCAAACCGTGGAATTGCTCGTCGATGGCCAATCCCAAACGAAGGTGGAAATCACGAAAGAGAACCTCTTCACCTTCAACGGCAGCTTCATCCTCGAAGGCGATGCCTTAACCACCGGCGAACACAGCATCGAGCTGCGCAAGCTGGGGGAATCCCCGCTCTATGCCAGCGCTTACCTCACCGTCTTTTCCCAAGAGGACCAGATCCCCGCCGCCGGTCTAGAAGTGAAAGCTCGACGGAAATTCTACAAGCTCATCGAAGAGAAACCCGACCAACAAGTGGCAGGGTCACGCGGCCAAGTCGTGACTCAACGCGGCCTCAAATACCGCCGCGAAGAAATCGCCAGCGATGCCCCCATCAAGAGCGGAGACCTCATCGAGGTGGAACTCAGCATCGACAGCAAGAACGACTACGAATACGTGCTCATCGAAGACATGAAACCTGCCGGATTCGAGCCCATCGAAGTTCAGAGCGGTTGGAGCTACGAAGGCCTAGCCAGCTACCAAGAATTCCGCGATGAAAAAGTCGCCTTCTTTGCCGAGCGCCTCCCCCGAGGTACCCACAACCTGAGCTACCGCGTCAAAGCCGAGATCCCCGGCCGCTTCAGCGCCCTACCGACCAAGATCGAGGCCATGTATGCCCCCGACCTGAAAGGCAACTCCGACGAATGGAAAGCCCGGATCGAAGAATAAAAGCCAACCTCGAAATAATAAAAGCGTGCAGTGGGCCATGACGAAGGCCTTAAACATGCTGCCCTCAGGCTTTTAAAGCTTTGTGCGGAGTGCCTCTGGGGGCTGGCGGACATTCCGTCACCACCTCTAATATTCCCCCACCATCACTTTGTCCTTTCAGCCTTCCGCCCGCTGCGCTAAAAACCGCCCATACTCGGCAGCCATGCAGAGGCTATCTTTGAACCTGCTGGCACATTTTCAACAAGCACCTATCCTATCCGCAGCATGACGACGCCCACCCAAGTTCCAGATCTGGCTCTCACCAGCGCCATCTTCCAGAACCTTGACCCGCGCGAGGCGCTACCCTCCATGGACAAGCGTTATGTGGACCTTTACAAGCAACGCCCGGAGGCCGACCCCAAACGCAAGCTCCTCCGCACCCTGCAATTGAGCGGCGAGCAGAGCCTCCAGTTCTTCTCCGGCTTCCGAGGCTCTGGCAAGAGCACTGAGTTGCTGCGCCTCAAACTCGAACTCGCCAACCAGCATCACTACAACGTCTTCTACGCCGACGCCGCCCACTACATCGGCCCCAATGAACCACTGGATGTCTCGCTCCTGCGCATCGCCCTCATCGGCTCCTTGTGTGTCGAGCTGGATCGCAAGCTCGGCATCACCGATCCCGGCGCAGGCTTCTTCAACCGCATCGGTCACTGGATGCAGGGCTTCTTCGCCGAGCCCGAAAAGGTCTCTTTGGAACTGCCCTTCAAGGCCCTCAAGCTCTCCATCGACTTCAAGACCTCCTTCACCCGCAGCCCGGAGTTCCGCAGCGAGCTGCGCAAGTTTCTCGCCAACCGCCAAGGCGCGCTCGATGAGCAGATCAAGGCCTTCCTTGCCACCCTCAGTGAGCAGTTGGCGGATAAAGTCCAGTCCAAGAAAGGCATCGTCCTCATCTTCGACCAGCTAGAGCAGGACCCCGGCGCACTCATCGCCACCAGCGACCGCTCCGAGATCATCCAGAGCGCCAAGCAGCTTTTCCAAAACGAGCGCGACTCTCTGAAGCTCCCTGGCGTCCACGTCATCCTCACCGTTCCCTCCTGGTTGAAGATCGTCCTCAAAGGCGTTCCAATCATCTTCGTTCCCAATTTCCCACTCTGGATGAGCGACCCCGCCCGCACCGAACGCGTGCCCGAGATGAACCTCATGCGCGACATCGTCGCCAAGCGCTTCGCCCTCACCGAGGGCGACTATCAGGGTGACCACCTCGACACCTTCCTTGGCAAGGCAGATGCCAGCGGCCAGCGTCAGGTAGTTGACGAACTCATCCGCGCCTCCGGCGGCTTTATCCGCGATCTCCTCCGTCTTCTCCAAACCGTCGTGCGGGATGCCATCACCCCGCCGGTGGATCATGCCATCGTCACTGGGGCCATCCACGAGCTACGCCAGTCCTACATGCCCATCGTCACCAAGGACGCAGAGACACTCCACCGCATGATGACCACCCGCGAGGTCGGCATCGCCGACAGCTCCGATGAGGAAATCGCCCGCCTCGCCAACCTCATGAACACGCAGATGGCCTTCTTCTTCCTCAATGGCGAGGACTGGTTCGACGTGCACCCTCTTCTGCGGGACGAGATTCAGTCCATCTTCGAGCGCGAGCACTCCACCGCCAAGCCGCCCGTCAAGCGCGCCCGCAGCAAGAAACCGCAGTAACGCGTGCAAGCCTCCACGCTCCAGGCCCTCACCGCCACCTACCGCCTGCCGGAGCAGCCCTCTTGGAGGGCGCTCCAGCGCCACCTCGCCCTCACCAGCCGCGCGGATGTACTCTTCCTCATCACCCCGGACGCCTCCGGGGCCAGCATATGCCGCCACGCGTTGGAGCAGGTCCTTCTCCCCTCAAAGCGCACTCTTTGCCATCTTGAGCCGGATGTGCCCAACGATCCCGCCACCCTCGCGGGCTGCCTCACGGCCATCCCCACCCAGCCATCTCTCGGCGTGCTGTGGGTCCAGCTCCCCGCCGACGTTCCCCATGAGTCTCTGCCCGACGCCCAAGCCGCCTGGGACCGCGCCTTCACCGCCCTGAATCCTCACCGCAATCCCATCCTCCAGTCTCTGCCTGCCCCGCTCATCCTCGCCGGCCCCGCCTGGATGTTCCAGAGCTTCCGCAGCCACGCTCCCGACTGGTTCAGCATCCGCAGCGGCGTCTTTGACCTCGCAGGCGACATCGCCCGCTCCGCTCCGGCCCGCGAGCCCTTTGCCACACGCCTGTCCGGCCCCGTAAGCCCGCCGCCAGAGCCGGACCTGCCAAGTCCCCAGTTCCAGTTCGATCTCGCTCCTCTAGAATCCGCCGCCATCCAGCAGGCCCTCGCCGCCCTCAACCCGCCTGCTCTTCAGCTCATCCAGACTCTCAGTTGGCTTGATCCCGCCGAGCCCATGCCCCTCTGGCTGCTTGCCACCCATCCCCCGCTGCCACAGGACACCGAGCCCACCCACGCTCTCGACGAGCTTGTCAAAGCCCGCCTCCTCCAGCGCTCCACGGACCAGCAGTGGCTGCTCCTCAGTTCCACCATCGCCAAAGCCGTCATCCACACCTTCCAGAACGCCCCACAGCGCCAAACATCCCTCTTCCAGGCCCTGGAAATGCTCGAAAAGTCCGATCTGGGAGATCCCACCAACGTGGTGAACTGGCCACGCTGGAACGCCGTCCAGGCCCACGCCCTGCGCCTGGCCCATCACGCCGCGCAGGCCCAGCAGTGGCAGCCCACCGTACATTGGCGCAATCAAGTGGCCCGCCTGCTAAATGCCCGCGCTCACTACAGCGCCGCCGAGGCCGTCTATCGGGAAGCCCTCGCCCTCGCCCAGCAGCACCTGCCGCCGGAGCATGACGCCGCCGTCGCCGTGCTCAACAACCTCGCCCTGCTGCTGAAATCCACCAACCGGCTAGCGGAAGCCGAGCCGATGTATCGGCGGGCGCTGGCAATCACTGAGAAGAGCTGTGGGCCGGAGCATCCCAACGTCGCCAGCCGCCTCAACAACCTCGCAGGGTTGCTCTATGCCACCAACCGGCTGGCGGAGGCCGAGCCGATGTATCGGCGGGCGCTGGCAATCAATGAGCAGAGCTACGGGCCGGAGCATCCCAACGTTGCCACGGGCCTCAACAACCTCGCCGAGTTGCTGTTGGACACCAACCGGCTGGCGGAGGCCGAACCGATGTGTCGGCGGGCGCTGTCCATCACCGAGAAGAGCTACGGGCCGGAGCATCCCACCGTCGCCATCCGCCTCAACAACCTCGCCGGGTTGCTGCGGGCCAGCAACCGGCTGGCGGAGGCCGAGCCGATGTTTCGGCGGGCGCTGGCCATCGATGAGAAGAGCTACGGGCCGGAGCATCCCGAAGTCGCCACTGACCTCAACAACCTCGCCGGGCTGCTGTGGGCCACCAACAGGCTGGCGGAGGCTGAGCCGATGTATCGGCGGGCTCTGGCCATCGATGAGAAGAGCTACGGGCCGGAGCATCCTAACGTGGCCCGCGAGTTGATGAACCTCGCCACTGTGCTGCATCAGTTGGGCCGCTCCGGGGAGGCGCTGCCGCTGATCCAACGTGCCGTGGGCATCTTCCATCGCAGCGGGGAGCAGCAGGGCTATGTGCATCCCCATATCGCCAAGGCTCAGGGGTGGCTGAAGACCATCCAGCAGGCGGTGGGGTGATGGGAAGACGATGAGACTTGGAGATGCCGTGACTTCGAGACGGGATGTCAGGAGCGCGTGTGTGTCGAAGACCACTCGCCTGACTTTTCTAGCGACCGCGCAGCTCGTGCCAGCTGATGGGCCTGCGCTTTCGCCGACAAAGTAGGACTATTGATTCTAGAGCCAATAGTTTTCTGGAAGGAAGGGAATGTACCCCAGGACTGGAAAACTCTTTTCTGAAGGGTGCCCAAACTGGTGACACGCTGGAAAATTATTTTCCGAGGGGTACCTAAACTGGCAACACGTTGGAAAACTCTTTTCCGAGGGGTGCCCAAACTGGTAACACGCTGGAAAACTCTTTTCCGAGCAGCACCCAAACTGGCAACACGTTGGAAAACTTTTTTCCGAGGGGTGCCCAAACTGGTGACACGCTGGAAAACTCTTTTCCGAGGGGTGCCTAAACTAGCAACACGCTGGAAAACTCTTTTCTGAGGAGTACCCAAATCGGCAACACGTTGGAAAACTCTTTTCTGAGCCTTGGGTACATTACCGTGCTCCCAGACAACTATATTTTCCAGAATCGACAGCTGATTTTGCCAAGGAAAAACGTTTTCTGAAGACTAGGCACTCGCTCTGACTTGGCCAAGACTCTGGTGCGGATCCGCTCACAACAGGCCTTCCATTACCGTGATGTATTTCCCGTGTCCGAGTGCCGCAGACTGGATGCGCAGGAGTGTCCGCCGCTGCCGACACCTCAATAACTTCGACCCCGCAATCCCCTGAATGAGAGGTGCGCAAGATGATGTGTATGAAAATTTTCCTGACCATCATCTTCCGTACCTTGACCTGCTGGGAGTAACTCACCGTCTTATCATCAAGCCGCCTTGAGTTCAGGTGCTCTGTGGCAGAAGCGCATCTCAGCAGGACAAGAGCGCGTTCCCGTTGAAACCGGTCCCAGAAGCAGACTGGAAAGTCTGCAACACTCTTCATCCCCGTCGGACCGCGACATCTACGGCACCGAACAAGTCGGACACGGCAGCTTCGGCCCCGACGCAGCGGGGTCCTACCGAAACCCTGGTGGCCATTCAGGAGAAAATGACACGGTGCTTTGGGATCAAGCGCCCTACCTTCCAGACAGGCGAAGCCGACATCTTCGGTAGGGATGCGCTGCGTCGCGTCCCCGATTCGGAGGCGAAGCCGACATCTTCGGCCCCACATAAGTCGGCCCCGACGCAGCGGGGCCCTACCGATCGTTTTGACCGGAAGAGACCGAGATCAAGCTGAGACTGGCTGACAAAAGAGTCGGATTCGAGCTTTCAGTTCTATACTGTTCTTTGTTCTTGGTTGCTGACGGCGGAAAGAAATCAAGAGCGGCGCTTGGAGGACCAAGCGCCCTACCCTACTCGGGAAAATAGAAGTTGGTCCAGAGGTCTGTGGTTCCTAGTTCGTTGTTCTGGGTTACTGAGCTCTGATGACTGACTTTTGACCCAGCGGCGTGGTGAGCCGTGAAAGGAGCGTGCCAGACCGAGTGGCTGGCTGGTTTGTTCTTGCCTCTTGTCCCATATTCCCATATTTATGCGTCATGAAGACCACCATTGAACTACCCGACGACCTGTTTCTCAAAGCCAAAATCCTCGCAGCCGAGCGACGCGTCACTTTGAAGGACATCATGGTGCAGGCGCTGAACCTTTTCACACAATCCGCCCCAGAGGCTGAGGAAAAGAAACGCAAAGTGGCACTCAAGCGCCTGCTCAAAGGCATGAAAGCCTCCAACACCGAGCCGATGACGCCTCTGAAACGGGAGGAGATTTATGACCGCTGAAGCTTTCCTGGATGCCAATGTTCTACTCTATGCCTGCTCCTCGGCGCCGGATGACCGCGCGAAGCAGCAGCGCGCCGAGCACCTGATCTTGAACACGTCGTTTGCCCTCTCTGCCCAGGTTCTCCAAGAATTCATTGCCAATGCGCTCAGAAAGAAATCACTGGGCATCACCGAGGCGAACATCGACGCCACACTGGAGCTAGCAAGTCATGTGCGCGTCCTGCCTATCACGCATGAATTGATCGTGACTGCCGTGACCTTGCGGCGGCGTTTCCAGCTTTCCCATTGGGACTCCACCATCATCGCAGCTGCCCAGCAGCTGGGTTGCAAAATTCTTTACTCCGAGGATCTGAATCACGGACAAGACTATGGCGGCGTACGCATCCAGAATCCCTTCCGGTCTGCTGACTCCTGACGTGGATGAAACCAAGATCGCAGTACGTCCCTGCCTAAGATGGGGCCGATCAATGAACCAAGCACAACGAACCAAGAACCTCAAACGTCTGGTCTCTGACAACTGGTTTCGCGGTGATGGCGTATTGAGCTACCTAAGTTTAACCATACCAAGCCGTGACGTCAAAGTAGCCCCAAACGCTGCTGAGAAACGTCTTTGAAAAACTACTGGCTACCGCCGCTCTCCCGCTTAGGCTTTCACCCATAGACATGCCCAGTGAATTTGATATCCAGTACGCCGTGGAAAACACGGAGGTGATCCATGAGCCAGACCGCCGCATCGACACCTTTGGCAGCACCCAGTTTGAGTTTCAGCTCGTGACCGAACCCATGGATCATGTGAACACCACACGCATCCGTGTCGGCCAGATCACCGCCGAAAAACCTCTCATCCTACGCCCTAACCCAGAGGCCATGGCCGACTTCGACTTTGAAGGCTTTGGCCCGCAGGGAGAAGCCTTCGGCGAATTTCTGCGCGAGAACCTGCATAAGCTGGCCATTCTCAAATACGGTTTCCGCTTCAAAGTCGGCGATATGCAGGAAGAGGTGATCCATGAACCGATGGATCAAGTTTGTGACAAACTGCTCGAAGCCATCCGCATCTCCGGCAACCCTATGCGCGCCATCATCAAAGGCGTGGACGACACTTGGGAAATCAGCCTTCTCAAATTCACCGTTGAAATGATCGAAAAATCCCAAAAGATCAACATGTTCGACTTTAAACGTCGTGGCCTGCTGGGCTAAGAAGAAAGGGATGAAGGCTCAAAGCTGGAGGATGAAGACACTCACCAACTTGTCTGAACTCGCTTCCACTGGACTCATTCTTCATCCTTCGTCCTTCACGATTTATTCTTTTTTGAAATGGCCAAGACTCAGTTAAAACTTCTGCTTTTTCTCATCGTCCTAGGGATCACCCTCGGATGCATGGCCACCGCTTTTTACATCTATGATAAAGTGCTGAGGCCGGAGAGTGTCATCCAGGCTGAGATGAAAAACATGAAGAAAAGTGACCTGCCGAAGATTGATCCAGGAGCCAAACGATTCGATGTGGCTGCCGCTCAGATCCGTGCAGGCAAATACAACGAAGGCCGCGAGTTACTCTACAAAATGCTGCAGCAGTTCCCCGAATCGGCCACCTGTCCGGAGGCCAAGCGCATCATCGGCGAAATGAATTTTGACGAGCTTTTCTCGCCAGAAAACAAGATCCACAAAAAAGACTACATCGTTCAGCCGGGCGACTCCTTAGCGCTCATCGCCAGCAAGCAAAGCAGCAGCATGGACATGATCGTCCGACTGAACGGTCTCATGGGCACCACCCTGCAACCTGGCGACCATTTGACCATCATCCCGCTCGAGTTTTCCATCGTCGTCGATCTCTCGGCCAAGTCCGTCACCCTGCGCCGGAAGACTGGAGAAAAAGAATACTTCTTCAAAGAATATCACGCCTCTGACATCCGACTGCCGAACAGCGTCAAGATCCCGGCGGAAATGGAGATCAAAGGCAAATCAGCCATTGCAGAAGGTAAAGTCGTCCTCTCCACCGATCCGAGATACGTCAATGCCGAAAAATGGCTGCCGACCAGCCGCAATGGCGTTCTCCTGCGCACACCACCCGTGGCTAAGGCAGTCCCAGTCACCCAACCAGCGTCCACTGTGCCAGTCGCCGTTCCGCCCCCTGAATCAGGCGTCTTTTTAGATCGCTCAGATCTAGAAGAACTATTTGCGCTTGTCCGCAATGGCTCAAAACTCTACTTCGTCCGCTAGCCTTCACCGCTCACCCCACTTTCCATCATGAAACAAGCCCTCGAATTCGAAAAACCTGTTCTTAAACTCCGCGAAGAAATCGAAGAAGCCAAAAAGAAGCTCGCTGCCAAACCCAACGATAAGCTGGCCACGCAGATTGCCGAAATGGAAAAGAAAGCAGATGCGCTGATGACTGACATTCATTTGAATCTCAATCCTTGGCAGCGCGTGCAGATCTCACGCCACACCAATCGCCCCTTCATGCTGGATTACGTGAAGCACTGCTGTGAAGACTTCATCGAGCTGCATGGCGACCGCCACATCGGAGACGACCACGCCATGCCTGCAGGCTTCGCTACCTGGGGTGGGAAAAAGGTCGTCGTCATTGGCCATCAAAAAGGTCGCGACACGAAAGAGAATCTGCTGCGCAACTTCGGCAGCGCTCACCCTGAAGGCTACCGCAAGGCACTGCGCCTGATGCGCCTCGCGGAGAAATTCAGCCTGCCCATCGTGACGCTCATTGATACTCCGGGAGCCTTCCCTGGCATCGGCGCAGAAGAGCGTAACATCGCTGAAGCCATCGCCTTCAATCTGCGTGAAATGATGACCCTGCGCACCCCGGTTGTGGCCGTCGTCATTGGCGAAGGCGGCTCCGGGGGTGCTCTCGGCATCGGCATTGCCGACCGCGTGCTCATGATGGAAAACGCCTATTACAGCGTGATCAGCCCTGAAGGCTGTGCTGCCATTCTTTGGAAGCATCGTGAGCATGCCCCTGAAGCTGCTGCTGCCCTTAAACTCAGCGCCCAGGATTTATCCAAACTGGGCATCATCGATGGCATCGTCCCCGAACCCCTCGGCGGCGCACACAACGACCACGAGACAGCCGCAGCCTCCCTCAAAGACGCCGTTGTCGCGGCCATCACCGAGCTTGAAAAACTCCCCACCGCAGAACTGCTCGAGAAGCGCTATCAGAAATTCCGCGCCCTCGGTAAGTTCACTGAGAATTAAAGCAGGATGGATCAAGCCTTCAGGCGGGTTGGTGATTCGTTGAGAACTCACCCACATGACCTGATCTCGGCCTTATCACGCATTCCGTACTGTCCCGAGGTTGACACCCTCGCTCACAGCTCCATTCTCGCATCCGCCAAGGCTGCTGCCTCGTTCCATCTCTTTCATTCTCTCTCATGCATTCCTCCATTGAACTCAAACGCGAAGTCGAAGCCGTCCAGATCCCGAGTGGCGACGCGATCAAATTGCCCCTTGGCCTGAAAGTCATCATCACCCAATCCCTCGGCGGCACCTACACGGTGGCGACCGACTTTGGCCTCGCCCGAATCAGCACGAAGGATGTAGACGCCCTTGGCATCGACCCTGAAGCCCACAAAAAGGAGCAGGAATCCGAATCTTCCAACATCCCCGAAGACGCCAGCGACTTGGAAGCCCAAGTTTGGAACCAGCTCAAGAACGTCTATGACCCTGAGATCCCCGTCAATATCGTCGATCTCGGCCTAGTCTATGATTGCCAGGTCGTGCAGACCGATGAGGGCAAAACTCGTGCTGTGGTGAAGATGACCCTAACCGCTCCTGGTTGCGGCATGGGCCCCACGATCGCTGCCGACGCCCAAAGCCGCATCATGACCATCGAAGACATGGACGATGCCGCCGTTGAACTCGTCTGGGAGCCTGCTTGGAATCAGGGCATGATCTCTGTCGAAGGTAAAATGAAGCTCGGCATGATTTAAATCTGCGCCGCCATGTCCGCCTTCAAGCCGCCCGGTCAATGCCCTGCTTGTGGCGAGTGGGTGCCGCGCGGTGCTGTGGCTTGTGATGATTGCGGAGCCTGTCACAACTCCGGCTGGAAGTCCGATGCGCATGCCTATGATGGTCTTGACCTACCCGATGAAGACTTTGATTACGACGACTTCATCCAGCGTGAGTTTGGCCAAAGCGCAGGAAACGGTCTTAGAATCGGCCTGACCAAAGAACAGTTCTGGCGTGTCGTCGCCGCCATCCTGCTGGCCGTCATGATCCTCGGCTACTTCATTTCGGCAAGGTGAGCCATCAGCGGCAAAGACGTTTCATAAGGTCTATCTGGCGTCATCGAGATGGGCGAGACTGGACATCGTCATTTTGACTTAAGCCTCTAGAATCACTTTAACCTTAAAACGTGAATGGCTGACCGCCGATTTGCATCTGTCATTGATTCCACAAGGCTTTTCGCCCCTCGGGCAGTGTCACCCAAGACACAGCCGCCTCGAGTCAAAGAATCCTTGTGAAACCAAGCCCTAGCGCAACTCAACGACCTTCCATTCCCGTTTCAAGGTTTAAGGTCTGAAGGTAAGCCACAAGATCGGCCAAGCCCTGAGGTCCAATCGCTGCCGCGAGGCCAGGAGGCATGAGGGAGTCTTTCAGCTCCTCCTTCTTGACGATGCTGGACTTTTGGATCGGCATGGAGGCTCCACCATTGATGCGCAGGGTCAGTTCCTCAGTGGTTTCGCTGATCACATAACCCATGACGGTCTGGCCTTCCTTGGTCGTCACACTGAGACCACCGAAGCTATGCTCCACGGCGGCGCTGGGATAGAGCACGGCGGTGAAGAGGCCGTCTTGGCTGAGCTTGTTGCCGATCTGGCTGAGGTCGGGGCCAAAGTTGATGAACTGGCCTTTGACCTGATGGCAGGCCACGCAACCGGCCTGCATGAACATCCCCTGCCCTTTGGCGGCATCGCCTTTGAGTTTCATGAGATCGGCGAGCGGCGGGAATTTCTCGGCACCGAGCGCGGCGGGCATTGGGAGTTCTTTGGCGGCTTGATTGCGCAGGCCGGCATCGGTGCTGCGGCTAAGGGCGAGCGCGGCGGTGGTCTTCACACTGTCGGGCAGTTTTTTCTCGCTCTGCCATTTCAAGATGGCGCGTCCGCCTTCACTGCTGAGGCCAAGCGACTCGACGATACTGCGGCGCACGTCATCGCGCTTCTCCGGCCAGAAGGCCTGGTTCAACACGGCCACGCTGGGCCGGTCGCTGACCTTCCCGAGCGCGGCGACGAGCTTCTTCGCCGAAGCGGCATCCGCCTTCGTGAGGAAGGCCACGGTCCTGCCGGTGTTCGCGGCGAGAATGCGTGCGGCGTTGATGGATTCGCCCGCCTCAGGATGCGCGGTGATGTAATCGACGAGTTCCTGCTCGAACCCGGTCAAATTGAGCCGCTGCACGAGGTCGATGAACTCCGGTTTGCCGATGACAGGCTTGAGCAGCGCATCCAGCCGCGCCTTGGCCTCGGGATTGGAGGCGATGGCGTTGCGGTCGAGCAACGCGCTGGCGGCGAGGGCGGTTTCGGCGTCGGCTTTGAGGAAGATGGACAGCGCAGCTTTCGCGACTTCCTCGCGGTGGTGGTAGGAGAGCAGTTGGAGGGAGCGAAGGAGACGAAATGAGGAAATCCGGGGAACCCCAGCACTATTGTCGTGGAGCTTCGTGATCATCTCAGCAATCATTCCCGCGGACTGTTTTGAGCGACTGCGCAGCATCATCGCGTGAACGCCGGGAAGCAGTTGTTCACCACCTGTGATTTGTGGAGTGCGCCCGAAAAGAGAGTCCACATTTTCGAAATACTTATCCCAGCGTGAATCAAATGCGATTCCCAATGCTTCTTCGAACCAGCGATCCTTCTGAGTCTGCTTCGTGGTCAGCCACATGGCTATCTCGATTGCTTGGGGAATTTCCATCGCCCGAACAGCAATAGCTAACTCTCTCAGTACGGCAGGCGACATTTCCGACTCCATTACCTCCATGGCTTTACAGAACATCTCCGGCTGCTTCTGCTCCCAGAGCCGACGGGCGGCACGGATGGCTGTGATGCGGATGTTGGGATCGGGGTCGGTGAGGGCGGAGGTCAGGAGACGCTCGAAAACTCCAGAGGGCTGGAGCACTCCAGGACGCTTCGCGCCTTCGGGAGCGTCCGAGCTTTGCGACAGCGTTTTGGAGTGCGCCGGGCCTCCGGCGCTTTCGTTTGCTGAGAGACTCGCGAGCGACCACAACACTCTCGCTCGGTGCTGTGGAACTGCCTTTTTGTTTTCAAACAAGGCTTCCAATCTTGGCAGCGCCTGATCACCCAATTGCTTCAACTTTATCCAGCCCATGTAACGCTCCGCTTCGTTCGGTGAGCAAAGTTGGTCGATGGTGAGGAGTAGATTAGCCTCTGGGTGCTTGAATTCCTTCGCCGGGTGATAGCGTTCTTTATACTTCTCCGCCGCCTTCGTCGTCACGCGGAACAATCTTCCGCGCGTCACATCACCCATCCCATGGCCGCCGACGCCGGGATCATACCAGTCGGCGACGATCAAACTGCCATCGGGGGCGACGGCGACATCGCTGGGGCGGAACCAGCGGTTCTTCGTGCCTTCGAGGATATTGACGATCTCGGCCTTGTAGCCTGCGCCGTCGGGTTGGGTGACGTAAGCGCGGACGACGTTCGGTCCGGCGTCGCAGTGGAGGGGTTGGCCGTGGAAGATGCTGGGGAGGAGGTCGCCTTCATAGACTTGCATACCGGTGGGGCTGCCTGCGCCGGTCATGAGCATGTTTGGGACGACGCCGGGGTCGTTTTGATACCAGTGACGCTGCGGGATCTCGCTTTCCCAGCCGATGCGCGG
>JAIXZA010000107.1 GCA_027489965.1 Verrucomicrobiaceae bacterium | reverse complement strand
TTCTTTGCTGCTGCGCCCATCATTGGCAGCACTACCGCGGATGGTATTCACACCCTTGGTTTCTTTTTCCTGAGCCTGCGCATTCAGGGTCGCCTGAATGATTTGAGCAATGGTTGATGCCTCGGCATAAACAACGGGAATAAATTTGGTAACCAAAGAAGACCCCGTGTCTTGCACATCCAGCGTTTCACGGATGTTAATCAGCTGCTTCACCACGGTGCTGCTTTCAGTAATCAACAGTCCCGGTGGCATCAGCACTGGAGTGATACGACCATAAACGCTCAGCCCGACATGACCCGAAAGCATGGCGCCAGCTTCCTCTGGGTCTAGGTTGTCTAGCTTCATGAAGTAACTCACGATAGTCTCTCCCTGAGGTAGGTCCTGAGGTGAGGTGTAAAACTGTACCCCATGAGAAAACTGCACCGCATTGGCACTCTGATTGCGGGCAGGCAGAATGCGTGCGCTCTTGCCATCAGGCTCCATGATGATCGCATAACCATTGGTGAGCAGTGTCGCTTCGATCAGCTTGACGGCTTCTGCTTTTTCGACTGCCTTTGGAGTCGCTAAACTCACGGGTGATCCTTCAAGAATATTGGTATCTTTAATCAATGTGACACCAGTCAAAAGCTCGTAAATGCTAAGCATGTCCATGACCGGATTGTTTGGGAACTGGAGGACAATTTTTTCGCCTTCCATGCGGATGGTCTGAGACAGTGCGCTTGTAGGATCGCCAGCGCCACCTTCACCACGACGGCGAAATCCACCGCCGGGGCCGCCAAATCCACCTCCACCGGGAGGCCCGCCCATTCCTGGTCCAGGACCGCCCATGTTTCCCCCAGGAGGCCCACCCATTCCTGCTCCGGGTGCACCAGGAGGCCGTTCACCTTCTACGGGGGGCGCTGGCGCTGCTGTGGCAGGTTTAGCATCAGACTCAGCGGGTGCTGCTGTTTCGGCGGCGGGTTTCGGCACCTCCACAGCAGGAGCAGGATTTGTAGTCTCTGACGGCTTCACATCAGCAGACGCAGCGGGTACTGGCGCAGCGTTCTGGCCCTGAAGGCTGAGTGACAGGAGTGATAAAGTGCTAGCACAAAAAAGCAGAGATCGGATTGACGAGAGATGCATGAGATAGATCAAAAAAATGAAAAATGGGAGGTTAAAGCAAGATCAATCAGGCACATCATTTGCCGCCTTTGTCCTCTTTTTCGATCCGCTCAAACTCTTTGCGGATCACATTGCGGCGCTCTTCTTCAGGAGCATTGCGGAATTTTTCATCGCTGAACTTAGAGCGCATCATGTCACGAAATTTATCCCGAGCTTTGTCAGAGAGAGCTTCATAACGCTTGCGGTCTTCTTCGGAAGGCCCTTTCGAGCCTCCTTTAAACTTTTCGCCACCGCCGCCATCACCTTTACCACCTTTGTCCCCCTTGTCGCGCTTGCCATCGGCCTTCATGTCATCGGCTGTCAGACTGGCATAGCTCACTTTCACCTGCTCTCCACCGATGGTGACCAGTGCTCGGCTACGGGAAATATCGGGCGCAGGCAGGGCTTCATTGAGCACCCATCCCTGAAAATTAGGCTCAGTCGAAACGAGGTGACTTTGTTTGGTCTCTTTATTGAAGAGCGTAGCGACGGGCTTGCCATTGATGTAGGCGATCCCCGTGAGCACCAGATTATCTGAAACATTCACCATCCGCGTGAAGGGTGAACTGGCAGCCACTGAGGCCAGACTAGCCTGATCAAAAGCCTGCGGTAAATCGGGATCGGGATCGACCCCTAAAAGAGCAACCGGCAGGCTGGCGATGCAAAGTAGATAGCGTGACAATTTCATGGCAGTCAGAAAGATAAGGTTAGATGCCTGACTCAGGCTTGAACCAGCGAGCCAGAGTGAGGTTGCAAATCACCTGCGGAGTCTTTTCACGGGCCTTTGAGTCAATCTCGATCTCTAGCTGGCGGATGGCCTGGAATTTCTCTGGTGACTGCATCGTCCCGAGCCAGCCCAAGATAACCGCCTGATCCCCGCGTAACCGCATAGAAACCGTCACTTCTCGGTGACTCATCGCGGCGGGAGATAGCGGTGGCAGGGTCGGCTGCTCTGCGATCACGCCTAGATCCAAGGCCTGATTTTGCAGGTCTTCCAGCAGCTGCCCCTGCGCGCGCCCGAGGCTCTCTGTGCTAGGCATTTTCTCTATCAGCCAAGCCCGGCGCTTTGTCCAAAAGGCTTGATCTTTCAGCCAGGTATCATTCTCTAACTTTTCACGCTGTAAAACCGTGATCTTCTCCAGGGCCACTTTTCGGCGGCTTAAAAAACTGTTGGTAACAATCGCCATCGCCATCAGGACAAGCACGCCCACGCATAGCAGAAGCAGGTTCTTTTCTCTTGGGGTAAGTTTGGCAGCCATGAGCAGTTTAAAAAGTCAGTCAGGGGTGAGTTACAGGGCCTTCCCCTGAGCGCGGAACTGGGCGGTTTTATCCTTCACCGTGGGCTGGGGTTTGGTCCAGGTGTAGCGGCTCAGGACGGGGTGCTTTTGCAAATCCTCGACAAATTGCACCGCCATCTGCGTATCACGCGCCTCACCTCGGATGTCGATCTCATTATCCTTCACCTCAAACTCACGGATCACGATCCCACTCGGTGGCATCAGCTTGGTCACTTCATTTAATAGCACCATGGCGTAGCGCTTGGGCTCGATGGCCGGAGCCAGAGCTTTCCACTGCTCAGCCGTCTTTTTCACCAAGGCTGCTGGTGCGGAGGTGTCCTCTACATCCGCTGTCAACTGCGCGGCGGTACGCTCCAAATAAGTCAGATAAGCAAAAGCTAAAAACACCAGAGCTACCATCAGCAGGCCACCGAGAAGGCTAAAACGCAGCCACTTGCTGCGATTCACGGCACGTTTCTGCGCACTTCTCACCGTCGCAGGCAGGAGCCTCGGCCAAGTCCGAGCATCCAGCTCCGCATTCGGAGGCAGTTGTGGCACCACACGCACAGGCAGCCCAGTCAGCCTGCCTAATTCCTCACCGATTCCACGATCCCAGGAAGTTCCGACCAAGGTCACGCCTGTGATGAACCCCTGCCCAAGCTCCGCATCCAGTGTCAATTGCGAAAGCACGATCTCATGGGCGATCTCTTCCCCAGAAATAGAGGCCGTGCCAAAGATGTGACTGTGATAAAGCTTCCCCTGATAGCCTACCGCCAGCACCGTCGATCCTGATTCCTCAGCGATCACCAAATGGCCCGCAGGAAGCGTCAGCAGGCGCAGGGCCGCCGTGTAATCCGAGATCTGCGTCAGTGCCAGATCCTCAGGGAACGGATCAGCCAAAACATCCACACTGACGGTCGCCGTGGAGGCCGTTTGCGTCAGTAAATGCCAGCGGAAGTTCCGCTCCTCACCGCTTTGAAGCTTCAGTCCACGGCGTTCCATCTGCGTGATGATGATCTGCTCCAGAACCGCATGATCCGTATTTGGCAGCACCAACCCAATCGTACGACAAGCCGCCGCAGGCAGCCCAATCACGAGCGGCTTCCCCTGAGCCTTCACCTCAGTCGGATGCTCCACCGATTCCCCATGCGCAGCTAGCCGCGATTTCCAGACCCGCCATGAGGTATCAGGACTTGGAAGCAGTAGGGTGGCTGAGGCAAAAGACATGCAGAAAGGGAAACGTAACGGTAGGGCGCATGCAGTAACGCACAAGAACCAAGGAAGTTGCGTAAAAGCACTGATATTGACGCAATTCATTTCCGGTGAGAAATAGACTTGCGCTTCCTCAGCCCCAGAGCAGGTCTCAGACTGCCACACATACCCTCATGAAACTCGCCTTGATTCGTCGCCAATTTGCCGCTGTCGGCGGGGCTGAGCTGTATGTGCAGCGACTGCTCAGCGCTCTCGTTTCAGCCGGGCATGAGGTGCATCTCTACGCTGAAAAATGGCAGGGCGCGCATCCTGGCGTCATCATGCATACGGTCCCTGTCAAGGCCAACCGAGCCCTCGGGCCAGTGGTCTTCGCTGAGGCCGTCGCCCGTATCTTGACCGATACCAATTACGACGTCGTCTTTAGTCTGGAGCGTACCGTCCAGCAGGACGTTTACCGCGCTGGAGATGGACTGCACCGTGTCTGGCTGCAGCAGCGAAAACGCTACGCCTCCTGGTGGCGAAGACCCTTTGTCGGTCTCGGTGCATTTCATGCCAACATGCAGGCACTGGAGGCCCGCACCTTTGATCCATCCAATACGCGTCACATCATCGTCAATTCAGACATGGTGAAGCAGGAAATTCTCACCCATTTCCCCTTCCCCGCCGAGCGCATCCACCTCATCCGCAACGGAGTCGAAACGGCTCGCTTCCAGAATCAGGACCGGACAGCTATGCGGGCGCAATTTGGTTATAAAGACAGCGACTTTGTCCTGCTCTTTGTGGGTAGCGGCTGGGAGCGTAAGGGCCTGCCCTTTCTTCTCCGCCTGATGCGCCAATGGCAGACCAGCCAGCCAGACGTCAAGCTGCTCGTTGTCGGCAAAGGCCGTCTCGGCATCAAGCCACCGCCGAACGTTACCCTAGCCGGGCCCATGAAAAAAGTCGAAGAAGCCTACGCTGCAGCCGACCTCATGACTTTCCTGCCCATTTATGAGCCCTGCGCCAACGTCATTGCTGAGGCGCTATCCAGCGGCTTGCCCGTCATCACGAGCCGTTTCAATGGAGCCAACGAGCTCATCCAGCCCGGCATCAACGGCCACGTCCTAGATGAGCCAGCGGACCTGCCCAGCCTAGAGACTGCCATCCATTTCTGGAAATCCAAATCTAACCGACACCCTGTCCCCACTGACCTGCCGCTTGATCTTGAGACCAACGTCCAGTCCACGCTTCGCCTGCTTGAGTCTGCTGCGGCTGAGAAGAAGTGAAATGAAGGAGCATTGAAATGCCAAAACCAGCTTCTTAAAGTCTATGAACTACCATCAGAATCATCGACTTCTTGATCAGGCTCGTCTGCCGGTTTGTTTTTATTATTAAGGTCGCTCTTTAGTTTGAAATAAAGTGCGAGAATGGCCATGCCAAAAAAGATGCCGACGAAACCGATGGCATGAATGGAATCAGCTGAGACTACTGCCATGCCGCCCGGATTGAAGGTGCCTCTTCCCGGCACGCTGCCCGTCAGAGCCACACCTCCTTCACTAAGACCAAAGGCGATGCCGATGCTCAAAACACAAAGACCGATCAGCAGTACTTCAATAGGATTTTGAGGCTTCTCCATGGCGATTAAACGGAGTCAGGGGACGATTTGTGTCTGATTAAATTCGCTCCTCTACGGTTGGATCTGCCGACCCTGTAGTCGCGTCATTCGAGGACCATGCGGTGCCAATTCGCCAAATCGGATTAGCCTCCCAGATTCTGATCCAAGACTACAGAGAAACTTTTCTCCGTCAGAAGCTGCTCCTTGTAGTACACTTGAAAGGTCCACTTCCCAGGCACTAACTCCCAATCTCGATTGAAGCAAAAGAACGCAACCTGCCGATTGGAAAAATCGACGAAGACATCATGTTCCCCCTCTGTAGCAGCGTTCATTGATCCTGGCTCCTTCATAGGTGGGTGAATCAACTTTATTGTCAAGATGACTTCCTCCAAGCGTCCGATATGAGGCAACTGAAATTCAAATCCAAAGATTGTATCAATTCTAGCAGGAACAACATCTGTGGACTTAACAAGTCGAGCGCTATGCATCAAATTTGACTGCCTAGCGATGGTCTTGGGAGTGCTAACAACCCTATTGATATCCACAACAGAGTAGATGCCAAATGTCGTGATCCTGATGTTCTCGCTTCCTTCTGTTTTCCTAGCAGTAGATGTATTCTCGCGTAGAATACTGGAATTTGATTTGGGAAAGCTTTGAAGATCCGCTCTGGCAGTTTTCGCAAGAATAGCTTTAGCATCTCGAACTTCGGAATGCGTGCAAGCCGACAATAGAACAGCAACGACGATAAGCGCTCGATAAGTAATCACAGTTTATAGGGGAATTTGATTTCGACGCGATTATTTGTGACGTTCATGGAATCTTGGCACTGACCTTTCGTGTTACTGGACGCAGAATCTCGGATAATCGCGGCCCCAGATTTGGTTTCAAAAAAGGCTTTAAATCCAAGCTAATCTGAATGCTATACCATTTCGCATGTCGTGCTTGACCACTGGCCTGCCAAAGTCGTCTTCCAGTAGAATATTCGATAACCTTATACGTAGCACTCACATAGTGACGTAAATGGGTCCTCGTCGTATAGAAACATTTCACATCGAATCTATCCTTTGTTAGAAACTCTTTGGAACGATTGTTTTTCGCTACAGTGCGATCCTGAGTTACATTGACCTCGACTGTATAGTTCGGCTTAAGACTTCCAAAGCCACCGTCCGCTTCGGAAACAACTTGCACACCTTCATGATTTGCGAGAATTTCACGTCGCAGGTCTTCCAAAATAACGCGCTCATCATGTGGTGTAAGTCCGTAGGGTTTATTGATTTCCGAGACGCATTTGAGCGTGACTACACTGCCATTTAATCCCCCAGCTCGGAAAGCAGGATCAACAAATTCTTTCTTCACTGAAGCGCAACTGGCGAGAAACAGCAGGCAACTAAAAGTTAGTAGATTTAAAGCCATAAACTCAACTATTGACCCCAGACTTTATGTCAAGCCCGATGTCATAAACAGTCTCACAACAATGTAGGAAATACGGCATCATCATTACTTAAATGAATCCTTTCTGCGAGTGTTCATCGAAATTGGACTAGGCCTTACTAGTCACGGTAGCGATTGCAGCGCTGTGGCAGAGGTGCCCGGAAGGCATCGGCGGCACCGCTTAAGCTGATGCGGTAGACTGATGAATTCGCCATCGTTGTAGTAACTGTGGTGTTCCCTTCGGATTCGTCAGAAGGCCCGGCGGATCCATCGAACGCTCGAAATCGGTGCGCTTGCCACAGCAATCAAAAACGCTGCTACGATGTCCGTGAACCACCCAGATTTACGAGAGACATTAGTGGCGCGGCTTTCCCTGATTTTGAAACGAGCGTTTGAGATGAACTAGAGGTCAACCAACAGCTGAATTCATGTCCAATCGGACAAAATCCAAGAGCTCGTCGGTAGCCATGTCGGAGAGCATTTTTTCTGCCCCGAGACTGTCACTGACCAAGTCGTTGGCTAGGCGCATCTTTTCTTCGATCAGGGCATCGATCCGCTCTTCGATCGTGCCTTGGCAGACGAACTTGTGCACGAAGACATTTTGCTTCTGCCCAATGCGGAAGGCGCGATCCGTGGCCTGATTTTCCACGGCTGGATTCCACCAGCGATCAAAATGAATGACATGACTGGCTGCCGTAAGATTCAATCCAGTGCCACCGGCCTTCACACTGATGACCATGAAGGGAGGGCCGCCCGGATGCTGGAAGGACTCGACCAGTTCAGGGCGTTTTTTGACGGCTGTGCCTCCATGTAAAATGAGCCCTTCGCGACCAAAGACGCTGCCCAGAAAACGCGCCAAAGGATCGCATGTCTCCTGAAACTGCGTAAAGATCAGGGCTCGCTCGCGTCGCTCTGCCAGTTCTGAACAGATTTCTGCCAAGCGGGTGAATTTGCCACTGTCTTCAGGATTCCAGGCACCATCGCCATTCCAGTGACTGGGATGATTGCAGATCTGCTTAAACTTTATTAGGAAGCCCAGCACCAAGCCCTGACGTTTAATTGGCTCCATCTCCTTATCAGCCAGCATCTTCGCCAATTGATCGACCAGCTTGGCATAGATGGTGGCCTGACGTTTGGTGAGTCCGCAGAAGGCCTTGGTTTCAATCTTATCAGGCAGATCCGTGATGATGTTGCGATCTGTCTTCATTCGCCGCAGTATGTAAGGCTTCACCAGACGACGCAGCGGGGCAAAACCTTCGCTGGATTTACCGCAACGTTTGACGGCCTCCGAGAAAGCACTGGAACCTCCCAGCAGCCCGGGATTGAGAAAATCGAACAGGCTCCAGAGGTCACCCGGTCGATTCTCCACCGGTGTACCAGTCAAAGCGATGCGAGTTTGAGTTTGCAAGCGCTTCACGGCCTTTGTGCTGGCGCTACCGGGATTTTTGATCGCCTGAGCCTCATCTAAGATCACTACGCCCCACTCATGACTCTGCCAGGACTCCGTGCGCTGGAGAAACTGATAAGTGGTCACCATGGCATCGTAACCACGCAAAGCCTCCTTGGGGTGCTTCACGGTGAAATCCAATCCCTCACGTGAGATCACTGAAGGATGAGCAATGAACAATTTTAAATCCGGGGCAAAGCGCTTCACCTCTGCACGCCAGTTCCCCACGAGCGAGGCTGGAACCACGAGCAAGGCCGGTGCTTTGGCGTGCTTTTGCCGATCCAAAAGCAGTGCGATGACTTGCAAGGTCTTACCCAGTCCCATGTCATCGGCCAGACAAGCACCAAGCCCTAAATGGCTCATGAACTTCAGCCAGCCAAATCCCTTCAATTGATAGGGCCGCATTGTGGCGCGCAGATTATCCGGCGCAGTCACAGCCTCGGGATCACGCAACTGATCCAGCATCTCAGACAGGTTTTTGCCAGCCACCAATTCACTCCAATCATGAACCATCTCTGCGCTCTCATCGGCCGCCGGCGATTGCCGATCCGTCCAGCCAGCCAGCAATCTCATGCCATCCAGAAAGCCCAATCCGCCTTCACCCGCCGCGTATTGCACCTTTTGCCAATGGGCCATCACTTGCTGAAGTTGCGCGCTATCGACTTCCACCCATTTGCCACGTAGAGAAACCAGACCGGTATCGGAACTGAGCAGCTTTTCCCACTCCTCAGGTGTCAGCGGCACACCATCCAGACTTTGTTCCATTTTAAAACTCAACAGAGCCCCCGCATGAAGCGAAGTCTTCTTTGGCGCATCAATCGTGACTGATACCGCAGGGCGACTGCCCTTCCCGCTGCGCCACCAGTCCGGCAGCTTCATCACGATCCCGCTTTCCTGAAAAACGGCCGTATCTCGCAGCACGCGATAGGCCTCCTGGGCCGACATCGCCATCGGTGTGAACAGACGCTTTGATTCGAGCCACTCACGCAACAACAGCGACTTCTCTGCCGCCGTGCGCACGGGTGCTAACAAGGCGGTAATCGCCGTTTGATCCTTTTGCCCAGCATACATCTGCAAAGCCCGCGCCAGGGGCAAATGCTGCGGCTGGCCATTAGCGCCCAACTTCTCGGTAAAGGTGGCTAAAAAAGCAAAAGGCCGCTGGGTGTCAGTCTTATTTTCCGCAAGGTGAAACGCCACACGCCCGACGACATGCCAGGCAGGGCATTCCTTGTGCAACCAAGTTTCCACCCCGTCTTTGGACAAGAACGAAATGTGTCTGCCTAGATCTGTCCACCAACACTCCAAAAGCTCAGCATTCAGATACTCCACGCCGTCAAAGGGTGGGGCAGCGGCCACCAGGGACTCCCGATCCTCCAGCGTCGGCACCATCGTCAGCAAAGCGTCTTTGGTTTGGCAAAGCCGGGCAAAGAACATCTGCGAGAACTCACGCAACCAGCGCCAAGCAGGCTCCATTTCAACCGTCAGCAACTGAGTCGCCAGAATTGTCAGCAGCCTTGATGATGAGTCCGCCTGAGCCAACTTCTTCTCATAAGCCAGCCCCGCCTCACCTTCGCAGAGCAGGTGGCCTTCAGGGGTAATTATGGGAGTCAACATGCCCTCACATACGCCACAGATCAGGCACTGCGTAAAGCTCTCTTCTCAGCAGTTTGTTCACCACGACTCAGCCCGTCGGCTTTAATTACCAAAAGAAATCAGGGATAGATGCGCAGCTATTGAGTGTTAACCTATCACAGCACGCCGCCGACCATGAAATCAGAGATTGCTTTTATCAGTGATATCCATGCCAATCTTCAGGCGCTGGAAGCTGTATTGGCGGATATCAAGAATCAAGAAATCACTTAGATTTACTGCCTGGGGGATGTCCTGGGCTATGGTGGCAATCCCGGGGAATGCATCGACCTGATCCGAGCCTGTGGCATTCCCTGCATTCAAGGCAACCACGATGCTATGGCGACGGGGGGATTTTGGAACCAGAGAGAGACATCAACCCCAAGGCACGACTAGTCATTGAGTGGACTTACAAGGCACTGAGCTTTGATCAACGGAGTTGGTTAGCAGAGTTGCCAATGACCTTAGAGAGGCCTGAGTTTCAGGCCGTGCATGCCATGCTTTATGAGCCTACCGAATGGCGCTACGTTTTGAACCAGGAACTCGCGGAGCTGCATTTCCCACGACAAACACATCCGCTCTGTCTCACCGGTCACACGCACCAGCCCGCCTTTTGGGTAGATGGTGAATTTGAATCACGAACCATCACAGGTCGCGAATCCATCGACCTACAGCGCAAGCAGGTCGTCAATGTCGACTCGGTAGGCCAACCCCGTGATCGTGATCCACGTGCATGCCATACCATCCTACGCCCCGACCTCAACGAAGTACAGTGGCAGCGTGTGAACTACAACATCAGAGGCGCTCAATACGCCATTGAAGATGCAGGACTGCCATTCTCACTAGCGGAGCGTTTGCAGCAGGGCCGATAATAGGCAGAAAAAAATTCACAAAAAGGCCAAATGACCACCGATCTATCAGCAGTCATTTGGCAAAGAAGTTTAGCCTTTTATTCGCCTGGCAGAGGCTCAGTCGGCCAGGTTTCCAGCCATGGCAGGCCGTAAGCATTCAGATCAGCCATGAAGGGATCTGGATTGAGTTGCTCAATGTTCCACACACCCGGCTGGCGATATTCGGCAGGATTGGTCAGCAATTGACGAGCAGCGATCATGGCTGGTACGCCTGTCGTGTAGCTCACCCCTTGGCTATTGGTCTCTGCATAGCACTCCTGATGATCGCAAATGTTGTAAACGTAGTAGCGCTTTGGCTGACCATCTTTTCCCAGTCCTTCGATCCAGTTACCAATGCAGGTTTTGCCCTTGGTATCAGCACCGAGCGAACCCGGCTCAGGAAGCAGCGTCTTCAGAAACTCGATAGGGATGATGTCCACGCCTTTGTGCTTCACTGGATGAATGCCAGTCATGCCGACGTTTACCAGCACCTCCATGTGCTTGATGTAAGCATCTCCAAAAGTCATCCAGAAGCGAGCGCGACCGATGTCAAAATGCTTGGTAAGCGACTCCAATTCCTCGTGGTAGAGGCAATAGATGTTCTTAGCACCAATGCCATCCGGGAAGGAGAAGCTGCGCTTGATCTCCAGTGGCTTGGTTTCCACCCACTGACCGTTTTCCCAATAGCGACCATTGGCCGTCACTTCACGCAGATTGATCTCAGGATTGAAGTTCGTGGCAAAAGCTTTGCCATGATCGCCCGCATTGCAGTCAAGAATGTCCAGAGTGTTGATCTTACTAAAATGATGTTTCATGGCATAGGCCGTATAAACATTGGTCACGCCTGGATCAAAGCCACAACCTAGAAGAGCAGTCAGTCCAGCAGCTTTAAAGCGCTCTTGATAGGCCCACTGCCAGTGATACTCAAATTTAGCGACATCACGCGGCTCATAGTTCGCAGTATCAATGTAATGTACACCCGCTTCTAAGCAGGCGTCCATGATGGTCAGATCCTGATAAGGCAGTGCTACATTGATGAGAACCTCAGGCTGAAAGCTCTTCAAGAGCTTGACCAACTCCGGCACATTGTCCGCATCCACACCTGCCGTCTGGATTGGGCGCTTTAACTCTGCGGCGATGGCGTCACATTTCGACTTTGTACGACTGGCGAGCATGATCTCACCGAAGACCTCGGGAAGCTGTGCGCATTTATGAGTGACGACCCGGCCGACACCGCCGGCTCCGATGATAAGAACTTTATGAGACATGATGTGAGAAACGAAACAGGCCGCGAGTCTAGCTGTTGTGGCAGGAATGCAACCTTGTTCATGTGAAGATCCTGATATGGAAGCCTAGAAAATCCAGTTGCATAATGCAAAGTCCCAACCAATAAACGCCCCGCGCGTTTTTGAACGTGCAGGACAGTCCGTGTGTCACATTGGCTCTCCCCTTCCATTACAACCCCTATAACCATGATAGCGACCCTATGATCCAAGTGCAAAACCTCCGAAAAGTGTTCGGCAGTAAGGTAGCGGTGGATGATGTATCATTCACTGTCGAAAAAGGCCAAGTCCTAGGCTTTCTCGGCCCCAACGGTGCAGGCAAATCGACCTCCATGAGAATGGTCACGGGCTACTTCCGCCCGACGGCTGGTTCGATCAAAATTGGTGGTATCGACATGCTCGAAGAGCCTGAATTGGCTAAGCGCAGCATCGGCTACCTTCCAGAAAATGCCCCCCTCTATTCAGACATGACGGTAGCCAGCTTCCTTGGCTTCTGCGCTGAAATGCGCGGCCTCAATGGCGCAGCCAAGGCAAAAGCGATCGACCGAGTTTTAGATCTCTGCTTCCTGCATAAGGTGCGCAACCAGAGCGTCGATACTCTTTCTAAAGGATATCGCCACCGCACCTGCTTTGCCCAGAGCATCATCCATGATCCTGAAGTTCTCATTTTGGATGAACCGACAGACGGTCTGGACCCCAACCAGAAGCATGAAATTCGCAACCTGATCAAGCACATGGGTGAAACCAAGGCGATCATCTTCTCCACCCATATTTTGGAAGAAGTCGAAGCTGCCTGTACACGCGCCATGATCATCGATCGTGGTAAAGTCGTGGCTGATGGCACGCCGGCTCAGCTCAAGAAGCTCGTTCCTGGCTGCAATACGCTCGACGAAGTCTTCCGCTCTATCACCCGCTCTGATTTGGAAAAATAAGACGGCATACCTTTCCACAACCTCTTTAACACACTTCATCTTTCATCATGAAAAACAGAGATCTGGCCAATACGATGGCCATCTTTAAGCGGGAGTTCCTCTCCTACTTCAATTCGCCGGTGCTTTACGTCATCGTCGTTATCTTCCTTCTCGCTGCCATGGGCTTTGCGTTCTTCTTCGGACGCTTCCTGGACTCGGACAATGCCTCGCTGACTCAGGCATTCTTCTTCTGGCATCCATGGATCTACATCGTGCTAGCCCCAGCTGTGGGAATGCGCATGTGGTCTGAAGAGCACCGCTTGGGCACCTTTGAATTGCTCATGACCATGCCACTTTCCCCGTGGCAGGCGATCATTGGCAAATTCGTCGCTTCAGCCCTAGTTTGGGCCATCGGCTTAGCGCTGACCTTCTCCATCGTGATAACCGTTTGCTGGCTGGGTGATCCAGATCCAGGACCGATCATGACAGGCTATGCGGCAAGCTACTTGTATGCTCTTGGCTGTTTGGCTGTCACGAGTGCTGCCAGCGCTTACACCCGCAGTCAGGTAGTCTGCTTCATTGTCTCTGTGGCACTCTGCATCTTGCTGACACTCATCGGTTACCCTGGTATCGTTGACACCGTAGTCCGCACGCTCCCAGGCTCTCTGGAGTCAGTAGTGCGTTTTGTCAGTTATCTGAGCTTCATGGATCACTTCTATGAAATGTCGAAAGGCATCCTCGTGATCCGTGACGTCCTCTACTTCGTCTCAGTCATCGTCATCGCCCTTGTCGTGACCAACATGGGCCTCCGCTCCAAGCGCGCCTAATTTCACTGAACGCAATTTTAACTCTCCGAGTCACTCTTTATGAATCTGAATAGCAAAGAAGGCACCGCAGGCATCACGGCCCTGCTGCTCATCGCCATCGTCGTCGCCGTGAACTTCCTGGTCGGTGGCCTGGGCTTTTTGAATGCCCGCATCGACTTGACCGAGGATCGGCTTTACACCCTATCCAACGGCACTCGCAACATCCTAGAACGTCTAAATCCAGACGAACCAGTAACCATTCGTTACTATGTCTCGACCGAAGACCGTGTGATGCCTCCTGTGCTTAAATCCCATTCACGCACGGTGCAGGACCTGCTTTTGGAATTCCAAAAAGCATCCAAAGGCAAAGTCATTCTAGAAAAACTGGCCCCAAATCCGAATTCTGAAGACGAGGATAAAGCCCGCGAAGACGACCTGCAAGGCATGGCCGTCAATCAAGAAGGCGACAACATCTACCTTGGTATGGCCATCCAATCCGCGGGTAAAAAGGAAGTGTTGCCTTTCTTAAATCCAAATGAAGAAACCGCTTTGGAATACAACATCTCCCGTGCCATCCAAAAGGTCTCCAAGACCAGCAAGACAGTTGTCGGTGTGATGAGCTCCATGCCGATCATGGGTTCCCCGATGTATCCCTATCAGCGTCAAAAAGGTCAGGAGCCATGGATCCTAGTTCAGCGTCTGCGCATGGACTATGAAGTCCGCGACATCCCGATTGCTTCTACCAGCATCGATTCCGACGTCAACGTCCTAGTCGTTGTCCATCCTGGAGACATCACAGAAGGAGCCGAGTATGCCATCGATCAATTTTTGCTCAAAGGTGGCAAGGTGATCGCTCTCGTTGATCCGCAGAGCTGGATTGCTCAAGCTTACAGCGGCCAGCCAAACCCAATGACAGGTCAACCTGGCAGCCAAATCAATCCAGCCTCCGATCTGCCAAATCTCTTCAAGAGCTGGGGAGTAGCCTACAATAAAACAAGCGTCGTCGCTGACGTGAACTACAAGAGTGTCATGCAAGGCCGTCAAAACCCGACTGCCTTGCGCTTGCCTAAAGAAGCTTTGAACAAAACTGACCGCGTCACCGCTGACCTCCAGTCCATGTTGATGATGGGCGCTGGCTCCTTTGACCTGCAAAAGAAAGACGGCATCGAATATACCACACTAGTGACTTCCTCCGAAGCTAGTGAAATGATCGACAACACGGCCGCTGAAAAGCTGCGCACGCAAAATCTTGAAAACTTTACCTCAAGTGGTGAAAAGCAAATCCTAGCTGTGCGTCTTAGTGGCAAGTTTAAGACAGCCTTCCCATCTGGCAAGCCAAAGGGCCCAGCAGCCCCAAAAGAAGGCGGTGGTGCCCAAGATGATGCCAATGCGCCAAAAGCCACTGAAGCTTCTGCAGCACCCGCTGCCCCTGCAACGGCCAGCACTCCTGCTATCTCAGTGGCACCTGCTGCAGCAGCAAGCCCAACTCCTGCTGAAGCCCCAAAAGAAGCTGCTGCCGCAGCACCAGCCGCACCGACCGATGGAACAATACTTGAGTCGTCCAATACGGAAGGTTCTGTCATTCTCTTTTCAGATGCCGACATGATGTATGATGCCTTCTGCGTGCAGCAGGACCCAATGACAGGCGGCCTGATTGCCACCAATTCCAATCTTCCACTCATCCTTAACTCAGTGGAAATCCTCAGTGGCGGAGGCGACCTTCTCCAAGTCCGCAGTCGTGCATCCACCCAGCGCCCATTCACCAAAATGGATGAGCTGCGTGAAGATGTGGAAAAAGTCTTCCGTCCAGTGCTTGCCCAAAAGCAGGCTGAGATGGACAAGATTGCCCAGGAAATGGGTCCCCTGCGTGTCAAAAATGGTCAACTTGCTGATCCTGGCCAAATCAAAAAGCTCGAAGAGCTCATGAAAAAGCAGAAGGACATCAACAAAGACATTCGCAACATCAAAAAAGATCAAAACAAAGACATCGACTACACCCAGTCCATCATCACGATTCTGAACGTCTTTGGTGTGCCCCTGTTAGTCATTGCCGTTGGCCTCATGTTGGCCATCCGCCGTCGTGTAACCACGGCTGCTGTTTAACCCAATCCCTTTTATTAACTTCCTTTCTCCATTCCATTCATGAAGAAAATTCTACTCCTTCTCATCGTCCTCGGTGGAGTGATCGGCACAGCTCTCTATTATCAAGAGCAACAAAACGCCACACTCAACACTGCTTCAGCTAAGGGAGTCAAGATGCGTGAGCGTCTGTTTCCCGACCTCGACATCTCCGCTGTACGTAAGTTCAAAATTCAAGACGCCAAGTCTTCAGTGAACATTGCCGTCAGCAATGATCTCAAGAGCGCAACCGTCGCTGAACGTGGCGGCTATCCTGCCTCCATCGACAAGCTTGGCACGGCTCTATCTGAACTGCGTGAGCAGACCATCGCGAGTAAGCAGCAGGTCGGTAAAGGTGCCTGGGCGAAAAACACGCTCAAAGCCCCTGGTGACGGCACCGAGGGCATCGGCACACAAGTCGAGATGATCGGAACCGCTGACAAACCACTGGGCACCATGGTGCTCGGTCAAAACATCGACATCGCTGGAGGCAAATCCAGCACGCCGATGATGGGTGGCAATCAGCGGTTTGTTCGTATTCCTGAGGATGGTGAAACCATCTGGGTTGTCAGTAACATCTTCACCGAACTTGAAGCCAAGCCGGAAAACTGGCTGGATAAGGCTTTTATCGACGTGCAAAAGATCAAAGACATCACCGTCACCGCCCCCAAAGCTGACGACTCCTGGTCTGTCAATCGCACCGACGAAAACGCTACCGACTTTGCCTTAGTGAAACCCAATGCTGGTGAGACACTCGATACCAGCAAGCTGCCAGCCAGCAGTATCCTTTCCAGCCCAACGTTCAACGACGTCAGTGGTAAAGACAAAACGGCAGAACTGCTCAAGGATGCTAGCAAAGTCAAAATCACGACCTTTGATGGCTTCAGCTACGACGTGCTAGTCGCTAAACAATCCAAAGATGGCTCTGATAAATACTACGTTAGTGTTGCCGTGACCGCTGAGATCACCAAAGAGCGCCCACCCGTCAAAGACGAAAAAGAAGAGGACAAAAAGAAGAAGGATGAAGAATTCGCTACGGCTAAAAAGACCAAGGAAGAAAAGCTGGCCAAGGAACAAAAGTTTGCTGGTTGGGTCTTTGAAGTCTCCGAATACACCGTCAATAACCTGCTCAAAAAGCGCAGTGAGATCGTGAAACTCGAAGTCCCTCCTGCAACAAGTGCACCTACAGCACCCGGTTCATCCCCTGCCCCAGCTGCACCAAACATCATACCAGCGAAGCCAGAAATTAAGACTTCTGCTCCAATCAGCGTGACAACGCCACCGGTCTCCGTCCCAGCCCTGCCGAAAGATGACATCAAGCCAGCACCGGCGCCTGATGCCAACCCTGCGGCACCAGAGAAGAAGTAAGTCTTCCCAGAAACCACCTCCAAAGACCAACGATCCATCTGGGCCGTTGGTCTTTTTCATTGGCATGCATTACTTCGCGCTGCGGGATTGCTCTATAAATTCACGGACCAAAACCAAGTCTTTGATTCCTGGTGAAGACTCCACGCCGCTGGCCACATCCACTGCGGCAGGATGCGTGGCTTCAATTGCCTGCCGAACATTTGCAGGCGTGAGTCCGCCTGATAGAATGATGCGTTTTTCAGGATACATGTCCTGTGCGATCACGGCGAGATCCCAGGGAAACGTTTCACCAGATCCACCATAGAGACCTGGATTATAAGCATCCAAAAGTATTGTCTCACAGGAATAACTGCCGATTTGTGATAACGACTCTCGATCACGCACTTGCAGGGCTTTGATGACTAAGCAGCCGCGATCCTGAAGGGCTGCGACCTCGGAGGGCGTCTCATCTCCATGCAATTGCAGAATATGAACCAGATGCTGATCAATGATGGTATCGAGAGTCTCGGCCTCAGGATTCACCAGAACCGCGATTAACGTGGTTTGATCCAATAAGGAAGGTAACCAAGTAGTGGCAGCTTCTATGGGCAAATAACGCTTGGACTTTGGCCAAAAATTGATTCCCAAGGCATCAGCCCCCAGAGAAATGATCTCACGCGCTTGCTGCTCCTGGGTGATGCCGCAAATTTTCACACCAGTAAATTTTTGATCAGGGAACATTGGGAAAAGAGAGTTGTTGAGGGAGTTCAGGCTGGTTCTTGAAAAGTGCGGGAAGCGATGGTGAGTCAGGGCGTTTTTCGGGTAAAAGTCCCGAAGTTAGGGCCAAAAGCGCGTCTAATTTCGGGGGATAGCTTAAACAGCCTCGCAACCGCACATCACGCTTCATTGCCTCAATTTCCCCGTCATCGCCTGATCTCGTTATAAATATAACCGGAGGCGCAGTGTGACTACCACGGTGAACCAGCGGGTAGGAACGGGCGATCAGCCTGTCCAGAATTAGACCACCTAAATCAGGCAGGGGTACCGCTAAAATCAGCAAATGATACGGACGCGAGATAGCCAACTCAAAAGCGCGTTCTCCCGATTGGCAATCGTCCACCTCGCAAAGCCGAAAGGACATCAGAGCCTCTCGGATCACCCGACGGTAGGGCAGACTTTCCTCGGCCAAAAGGACGCGGCAGGGTGGGTTGTCAGTGGGAGTGCTCAAAATCGGCTGGCTTCTGCCTGTAAAAAGGATATAGATTTATGCCTGTCTTTAGATTTATAATCAAGAGGCATCAATCATGCTGAGACTGAACGCACTGATCGGATTAGCTCCGACGTCCCAACAGCCTCACCACTTCCCAGCCCTTTCTGCACTATGACCGAACTAATTTCCAAAGGAGGCCCTCTGGTCTGGCTCCTGATGGCTTGCCTTGGCTTCTCCGTCGCCATCTTCCTGGAGAGACTTTCGTATTATCATCGTGCCAGCATGAACATCGGTGAATTTTTGGCAGGCCTTGCCGCCCTGATTCGTCGCAAAAATTACGCTGAGGCCCTCCAGGAATGTGTGGCTACTCGCGTACCAGCGGGTCGGGTCATCCATGCTGCCTTGCTGCGCCAGCATGCTCCACGGGAACAGCTCAAAGAGATCGTCCAAGAAGCTGGCCAGCTTGAGGTGCCACGTTTAGAGCGCTACCTCGCTATCCTAAATGCGATCGCCCATGCAGGACCACTTATCGGCCTTCTAGGGACCGTTATCGGTCTGCTCGACAGCTTCACCAACCTCTCCTCAGCCAATGGCATGACGACCCCAGCTGAAGTGGCTCGGGGCGTATACGAAAGCCTGATCACATCCGCCTTGGGACTGGTCGTAGCCATTCCCTCTTATCTTTTCTTTGCTTTTCTCAGCGCTCGCTCACGCTCCATCATGCATGACCTAGAGCGCGCGGGCGTGGAGATCGTGAACTTAATCGAAGACTCTAAATCAACCGATAACATCGTCGAATTCCGTCAGGCGGCGGAGGAGATGCCGGTGAAGGGCCGCGCACGGAAAAGCTGATCTCAGGATCGAAGCATGAAGCTCGAAAGTCATCTGCCAAAGCAGAGCCCCTGGCTCTACATCACACCACTGCTGAATGCCATTCTGCTGCTCATAGTTTACTTTTTATTCAGCAGTGGATTTATCGTTCAAAGTGGTATCAGAGTCGAAAAGCCGCGCTCCAGTAGCCGCCTCACAGGTTTTGACCGGGCTCATATCGTCACCTTAGCTCCAGGCAGTGATGCCCCCCTCTACTTTGATGGCAAACGCATGACTTGGGAGGAACTCCGCACGGAACTGAAGGGCCGTAGAGACGGCGAACGGCGCATCATTTTACATACCGACAGACAGGCTCCGACAGCGAGATTCACCGAAGTCAGCAATCTTGCTCTGGAATTAGGCTATGAAGTGGCCCTCTCCACCACGCCAAATCCTGCGACCTCAGCGACGCGATGAAGCGCTCACGGAATTCAGACTCAGGACTCCTCTTTGATTGGCACCGCGAGGAGCGCACAGGACTCTGGCTAATAGCAGCGCTTTTAGTCACCGCAGGTTGCTTTGCTCTGCTTTTCATTCTATTCCGCATTATCACACCAGAGGCACCGAAGTTAACGTCACGCCCGCAGCAAATGATTGTGCTCAATCCCAATGTTGATGCTGATAGAGCCCTGATCAACCGAGCCGTGGATCGAAGCTTCACGCTACTTCCGACAGATTCTCCCACACTCCGAGAAATCCCCAGTGAAGCCAAGTTACCTTCCTTTGAGCCACCTATAAGTAAGTTTGAACTCAAACTTAAAGCCCCACAATTACGCACCCGTAATCGCGAAAGCCCGCTTCTCTTCGCCGCAGACATTGATGTACTCCCTCCGCTTCCAGGCTTGATCATTCATGAACCCAAGCAAGGAATCAACGCACAGCTACACTCAGTCATTCATTCAAACAACAACCTGCGTTTATCAAGTGCCCCGCCATTGGGTGACATAGCTCTGACTGACCCATCACGACCGCAGTTTCAGCTGGCCATCGGCCCATTAGGACAAGTGATTATGGCACTGCCGTTATCCTCGTCCGATGATCCAGCCATCATGGTTAAACTGCATACCGCCATGACACAGATGCGCTTTGAACCCACAGGAAAGGAACTGGAGTGGGCCGAGGTCACTTTTGCTTGGGAAAAGGAGGCCCAGCCGTGATTCGGGTTCAACTCAGTGGCCTAATTGTCGCCGTCATGATGATCGGCGTTCTGCTTGTTTGCTGCCTCTGGATCTGGAATCTCTGGCGGGAAAGAAGGCGGGAAGTTCATCGCCGCCGGATCGCCATTCAATGCCGCATTTGCAACTGCACCTATGCAATTCCCAAAAAAGCCGCAGCCATCACTCAGTGCCCCTCCTGTGGTAGCCATAATCAGCGGGGTGCACTAGATCCAATCTAGCAGCAAGCCATGCTTGCATCTCTGACTCCGCGCTTCACTCTCTTCGCTCGCGGCGACACGCCGCACCTCCCTTTCCCATGTCCAAGCATACCTATAAACAAGCCGGCGTCGATATCCATGAAGCAGCCTCCTTTGTCGATGACATCGGTGCGCTCGTAAAGGCCACTCAAAAGAAGCGCAAGCTCGCCAATGCTTTTGGTCTTTTTGCTGCCGGTTATGATCTGAGCAAATACAAGGAACCGATGATCTTCACCGGCTGCGATGGTGTGGGCACCAAGCTGGAACTGCTTCTCAAATATGATCTCCTCGAAAATGCGGGAAAAGACCTGGTGGCAATGAACGTCAATGACGTGCTCACCTGTGGTGCTGATCCGATCATGTTTCTCGACTACGTCGGCGTCAATCAAATCAAAAAGCGCCAGCTCGCACGCATCATTGCTGGCATGTCAGAATATCTTCAAGCCTGCAACTGCATCCTCGCCGGTGGTGAGACTGCTGAAATGCCGGGAGCTGTTCTTGATGGCATGGTTGAGCTCTCTGGCTTTGCCATTGGGGCAGCCGAAAAGAAAGACGTACTCAATCCTGCCGAGATCAAACAGGGCGACGTCCTCATCGGCTGGCCTAGCGCCGGCTTTCACGCCAACGGCTTCAGCCTTGTTCGCCGAATTTTAGCCAAAGAAAGCATCAAGCTCAGCAAGAAAGAAGCAGCGCAACTCCTGACCCCTACCCTACTCTATCATAAGCAATGCTGGGGCCTGAAGAAAGCCAAGATTAAACCAGCTGCTATGGCCCACATCACTGGTGGTGGCCTCGTCGAAAACCTTGGCCGCATTTTCACCAAGCGCGGCTTCGGCTGTCATCTTAAAGTTCCAACTTGGAAGAATGACGTTGTTCAAAAAGTGCTTCGTCATGCTGATCCAGCCGATTGCTGGGACACCTTCAACATGGGCATCGGCTGGGTCGCCATCGTCGATCCTAAACACGCTGCCAAAGCCCTGAAAGTCGGTTCTGGTGCCGTCGTTCTTGGCGTCATGGACAAGAGCGCCAAAGTCACTTGCGAGCTAGTTTAGTCGCCATCGAGATTGTGTTGATCAAGGATACTCAATGAGTGCCTTGATCACCCCACGACGCGCAACTTCATCAAAGGCCTCATGGATCTGCTCCAAGGGGAACCTGTGCGTGATGAAGTCAGCCGAAGTCAGCTTCCCTTCGCGAATCCACTGACATAGCTGTGGCTGGCTCTCGCGCTCGTATTTACGCGTTGGCCACTGATGCACGAGGATGTTGAAATTGAAGTCACCCTTCGATTTGTCGAGGTGAAGCACTGGCTGAGTCAGCACGCCATAGATGCAATGTGAACCTCCGCGACGCAGCAGCGGCAGCCCCTGCTGGAGAATGTCCGCACTTCCCACCGCATCGATCACCGCATCCAAAGTGGTCCGCACAGTCCCCTGTGCGGTTCTGATCTCTTCCCCAGGCTCAAATCCCGCATCAGCGCCAAATGAGAGGGCTTTTGCCCGCTTGTCTGCATGACGGTCCACGATACCGATCCAGCGTAGTCCGAAAAGGCGGCCCAGTTTGACAAAACTCAGACCAACGGGGCCTGCACCGAAGATCAGCACATCATCGCCTGGCCTGAGATGGAAATCACGAAAAGCACCCAGCACCTCGCGCCAAGTACAGAGCAACACCGCCTCCTGCGGCGGGATGTCCGCGTCCACCTTTGTCTGGATCTCATACACCTCGACCCAGCCATTCGCGTCATTTGCCACGCCATCCTGGACCATCGCCTCGTGATCATTCGCCAGAGTGTACTCGCCAAAGCCGCCCCAGCCCGAGTCCACACCTTCCATTTGTAGATCAAAATTCAGCCCTCCGACGGCTCGATCACCCACCGCAAAGTTCCTCACCTTTTCGCCGACTGCGGTCACAATCCCCACACTCTCATGACCGAGCGCAAACGGGAACTTGTCCTCCATACCGGGGAAGTTCCCATGCAGCAGCTCGCTATCCGTCCGGTTGCAAAGGCAGGCACACTCCGTCTTCACCAGCGCCTGATACGGCCCAGGCTTCGGCACGGGAGTGTCGAGGATTTCTAAATGACCGGGATGAACAGCGATGACGGATTTCATAATGATATGAACTCTTTTTAGACGAGGACAGAAACACAAGCAAGAATTCCAAATCCAGAAACGTTTCTAAATTTAGAATGCTCAAAGACGTCGTCAATTCCCCATCTGAAGATACCCTGGCTCCAGGCACCGAGCGCACGCTCGCGATCTTGGAACTCCTCGGCCAGCATCGCGCTGGCCTGAGCCTCACTGAGATCGCGCGAGAATTGGATCTGCCTGTGAACTCGGTCTTCCGCATCACCGGCACCCTGCACAACCGCGGCTATCTCCAGCGCCGCGAGGACGACAAGCGCTTCGTGCTCACGAACAAGCTCTTCGACCTCTCCCGCCCTCAAGTGCGTGAGAAAAGCCTCGTCGTCTGCGCTTTGGAGTCGCTCAAATGGCTGCGCGATGAATCCGGCGAAACCACGCAACTTCACACCAGCGTGACCCACAAGATGACCGTGCTGGAGCAGTGTATCTCGTCGCAGCCGATCAAAGTGAGCAGCACCGTGGGCCTTCAGGTGCCGATGTATTCCTGTGCGCCGGGCAAGGCCGTCCTCGCCCATCTACCGCCTGCTGAACTCGATGGCTTCTTCGCCAGCGTGAAGCTCAAGCAATACACGCCGACCACCCTCGCCACCCGCAGCGCCCTCGAAGCCGATCTTACCAAAACGCGCAAGCGCGGCTACGCCACCGATCTCGCTGAAGGTCTCGAAGGCATCCACTGCGCCGCCGCTGCAGTGCTGGATGAATACCATTACCCCGTCGCCGCCGTCACCGTCATGGCCCCGAGCTTCCGCGTGAAACGCGACCAATTCGAAAAACTCGGCCACCTCTGCATCCAGGCCGCCGAAACCATCACCCGGAGGCTCCTGGCATGAAACACACCCTTTTTTCGGCCCTTTTCGTTTCTTTCGGCCCTCTGCTCGCGGCCCCGACAGCTCAACAACTCGACTTCTTCGAGTCGCGCATTCGCCCCATCCTCGCGCAGGAGTGCTACGAATGCCACAGCACCGCCACCAAGCAAAAAGGCGGCCTCGTGCTCGACTCCCGCCCCGGCTGGCAATCCGGCGGCGACTCCGGCGATGCTATCAAGCCCGGCGATCCCAAAAACTCCCTCCTCCTCCAAACCCTCAAGCACGAGCACGACGACCTCAAAATGCCCAAAAACGGCGCCAAGCTCGAAGCCAAGGTCATCGCCGATTTCGAGCAATGGATTCGCGAAGGTGCTGCCGATCCCCGCGATACCGCGCCGAGCAAAGAGCAGGTCGAAAAAGAAACCGCGTGGTCTGCCACGCTCGCACGCCGGAAGGAGTGGTGGGCGTTTCAGCCGATCAGAGTTTCAAGTTCCAAGTCTCAAGTTTCAAGTTCAGGCCAACTTGGAACTTTAAACCTGAAACCTGAAACTCCTTCCATCGACGACTTCATTGATGCCGAGCTGATGAAACAAAACCTCCCTGCCGCGCCGCTCGCCGATGCCGCTACGCTCCGCCGCCGCATCAGCTACATCCTCACCGGCCTACCTCCGAGACAATCAGACAAGGAGACAATCAGACAAGGAGACCTGGAGAATTCCATCTCATTGTCTCCCCATCTCCCTGTCTCATTGTCTTCTCTCGAAAACACAGTGGATGCCCTCCTCGCCACCCCCGCCTTCGGAGAAAAATGGGCCCGCCACTTCATGGACTGGGTTCGTTACGCCGAGTCCTACGGCTCCGAGGGAGACCCCGCCATCCCTTACGCCTACCGTTACCGCGACTACCTCATCCGCGCCTTCAACGACGACGTTCCCTATCCCCAGCTCGTCAAAGAAGGCATCGCTGGTGATCTCCTTCCAAAACCACGCCTCAAGAACGGCCTCAACGAAAGCGCCATCGGCATCGCCCAGCTTCGCATGGTGCTACACGGCTTCTCGCCCGTCGATTCGCTCGATGAGATGGTCACCTTCACCGACAATCAGATCGACACCGTCACGAAGGCCTTCCAGGCGCTCACCGTGAGCTGTGCCCGCTGCCACAACCACAAGTTCGACGCCATCTCCCAGGCCGATTTCTACGCCCTCTACGGCATCTTCACCAGCACCCACCCCGCCGTCATCGACGCCAACGCCCCCGACACCGGCGATGCCATCCGCGCCGAATTAAAAGCCCTCAAAACCCAAATCAAAACCACGCTGATCAAAGACTGGCTCACCAAACACCCGTCTGAAAAACATTCTCCTGCCCCCATTCTCCTGCCTACAAAACCACAGTTCACCTTCCACGGCCTCCCTCACACCTCGCCCGGCGAATTCACCCTCACCGAAAACACCCTCCACATCCATCCCGGCGGTTACCTCTCCAGCCTGCTCTCCCCAAAAGACCGAGCCGTCCTCTTCACCGACCGCTTCAAAAATCCCGGTGGCACGCTCTGGTTCCGCATCGCTGGAAACGGTGGCGTGAAAGCCAAATACGTCGTCCAAAACTACCCCCGCACCGGCACCATCCACAAGGCCGTCGAACTCAAAGAGCCCAAAGACGAAAAACTCGCCTGGCGCAGCCTCGACCTCGACTTCTGGAAGGACGACGAAATCTTCCTCCAGCTCACCACCGCCGCCGACATGCCCGCGGAATACAAAGCCGACGCCCCATCGTGGTTCATCCTCACCGACGCCGTCATCACCAAAGACAAGACCCCACCAGGAGCGCGGACGCCCTCGTCCGCATCCCCGTCTCAGCTCATCGCCGCCTGGCAATCCAACACCCTCACCGATGCCGACGCCGAAGCCCTCGACGCCCTCATCCAATCCAAAAAGCTCTCTCTCGACTCCATCACGCCACTCCTCCGCCGCTACCGCGACCTCGAAGCCAAGCTCCCGCTTCCCACTCGTGTCCCCGGCGTCATCGAAGCCGATGCCAAAGACGCCGCGCTCTTCGTTCGTGGTGACCACAAACAGCCCGCCGAGATCATCCCGCGCCGTTTCCTCGACGCGCTCGATCCCACGCCCTTCGCCACCAAGCAAAGCGGCCGCCTCGAACTCGCCGAGCGCATGGCGGACATGAAAAACAACCCGCTCACCGCCCGCGTCATCGTCAACCGCCTCTGGCATCACATCTTCGGCCGCGGCATCGTCGCTACGACGGATAACTTTGGCAAGCTCGGCGATCTGCCCACGCACCCTGAGTTGCTCGACTTCCTCGCCCAGCGCTTCATCGACAGCGGTGGCTCCATCAAAGAGATGGTGAAGCTCATGGTTTCATCGAAGGCGTTTCAGAGAAGCGCTCAGGCCTCGGAACTCAGTACGCAAAAAGACCCCGAGAACAAACTGCTCAGCCACTGGAGCATGCGTCGCCTCGAAGCCGAGGCCATTCGCGATTCCATCGTCACCTTGTCGGGCAAGCTCGACACCACACTTTATGGCGAGTCCGTCGGCAGCGGGGAGCCACGACGCAGCATCTACGTCAAAGTCATCCGCAACGCCCTCGACCCGTTTCTCACCACCTTTGACCTGCCCGTCCCTTTCAGTGCCCGTGGCAAACGCGACACCACCAACGTACCCGCGCAATCCCTCACCCTGCTCAACGACAGCAAAGTCATCGACTGGTCACGCAACTGGGCGACCTACGTCGTCCATGATTCCAAAGATCGCACGGACGACCTGCGCGTGCGTCAAATGTTCCGCCAAGCCTACTCACGCGAGGCCAGCGATGACGAAGTGAAGCAAAGCCTCGCCTACCTCGCCACCCTTCAGCAGGAAAGCAGCGAGCAAGCCCGCGAACTCGCCCAGCAGGAAGAAAAAGTCACCGCATTGAACCGCCAGATCACGGCGATTCTCGATCCTGCACGCACGAAGCTCCAAGCCGAGCGCAAACTCTCCATCGCGCCCACCGACCTGCCTGAAGCCCTCGCCGAATGGACCTTCGACAAGGATTTGAGCGATACCAAGGGACTCATGAACCTCGAACTCGTCGGCGCAGCCCGCATCGAAAACGGCGCCCTCATCCTCGATGGCAAATCCATGGCCAAATCTGGTTCCTTGCCGAAAAAACTCACCACCAAGACCCTCGAAGCCTGGGTGCAGCTCGACAACCTCACCCAACGCGGCGGCGGCGTCCTCACCGTGCAGGAAAAAGACGGCGGCATCTTCGACTCCCTTGTCTTCGGCGAAAAACAAGCCGCCCACTGGGTCGCCGGAAGCGACCACTTCAATCGCAGCGAACTCTTCGAAGGCCCCGCCGAAACCGAAGCCGCCACACGCCCCGTGCATGTCGCTGTCGTCTATCAACCCGACGGCACCATCAGCGGCTACCGCGATGGCCAGCCCTACGGCCGCACCTACCGCAAAGCCCCCGCCGCCGTCTTTGAAACCGAAGCCAGCCAAGTCCTCCTCGGCTGCCGCCACGGCTCTCCTAGTGGCAACAAAGGCCTCGCTGGTCGCATCTTCCGCGCCCGCCTCTACGACCGCGCCTTGACGCCCGAAGACATCGCCAAAACCGCCCGCATCGAATCCTCAACGATCACTGAAGCCGACATCCTCGCCACGCTCTCGAATGACCAGCGCACTCAACTCAAGCGCCTTCAATCGCAGCGTGATGCAATGAACCAAGCACTCGAAGCCGGGCGAACTTCGATGAGCGGCGATGATCCAAAAATTCAAGCATGGACGAGCCTCGCGCAGAGCCTCATCAACCTGAAAGAGTTCATCTATCTCCAATGATCACGCATTCAGATCTCGCGACAGCGTCCTGGAGTGCGCCGGACCTCCGGCGCTTTCGAACGTCCCTAAGCCTCCGCAAAGCTCCAGAGGGCTGGAGCACTCCAAAACGCTCACGCGCTATTTTAGGCCACAAGAAATGAACCCGTCGCCTTCCATGAAAGTGCTTCTCGCACAATCTGAACTCCTTACCTTATCAGGTTCGGGTTATCAGGCGATGGCCATTCATCTCATTGAAGATGGCCATGAATGCGATGCATTGCACGAACTCGCTTGGGAGCCAATCACCTCCAATGCCGAAGCATTTGTGTTATTTGAGTCTGCAGCTCAACAACTTGGAATCTCGAAGCCTTCTCGAGAAGAAGCCGTTAACACACTTCTGCGCTACTATTCCACACGAATCGCAGCAGAGAACAGCGTTCCTCACGCTGAATTGGAACGCATGATGCAGGAGGTTTACTGGCCTGAAGTTTCCAAGCACCAATCCAGCGTCTTTGTTGGCGACTCCCATGACATGGAAGAGTTCATTGGCGCCTATTGGAACTACGATGACCTCCATGATAGTCCTGACGTCGTCGGTTATAATGGACTTTTCGGGCAGAAGGCGATTCAAGCCTTTGACCAGCATGTTCGAACCCTCGCAGAGCAATGGCTTCTGCGACACACTGAGCCTGTCTTACCTTCTCATTCAAACCCGTCATGATGAACGCCTTCTCCCGCCGCCACCTTCTCTCCCGCGCCTCCACCGGCTTCGGCATGGCCGCTCTTGCTGGTTTGATGCAAGAGGAGTCGCAAGCCGCCCTTGTGAATCGCGCCAAACGCTTCGCACCCAAAGCACGCAGCGTCATCTTCCTCTACATGAGCGGCGGCGTGTCCCACGTCGATTCGTTCGATCACAAGCCGATACTCAAGAAGTTCGAGGGCAAGCCGATGCCGGGAGCGGTCAAAAAGACGCAGTTCAACAACAACGGCACCGTCCAGCCCTCGCACTGGGACTTCAAACGCTACGGACAGTCGGGACTCGAAGTGAGTGATCTCTTCCCGCAGATCGGCGGCGTCATCGACGACGTGTGCCTCATCCGCAGCATGACGGCGAAGTTCAGCGAGCATGCGCAAGGAAACTTCTTCATGCACACCGGCTTTCCCTTCCTCGGTTTCCCCAGCGCCGGAGCGTGGACGAGCTACGGCCTCGGCACCGAGTCACGCGATCTGCCCGGCTACATCGTGCTGCAAAGCGGCGGCGCGGCCACACCACATGGCGGCGTCGGCCTTTTCAGCAATGGCTTCCTGCCCGCACAGCATCAGGCCAGCGTCGTGAAGGCTGATGAAGCCGAAGCGGTCACGAATATCCGCCCGCGCCAGCCGCACGACATGCAGCGCAAGCAACTCGCCTTCATCGGTGCCATGGACAAACGCTTCGCCAGCACCACACAGCACGACATGCACGTCGAAGCTGCCATTTCGAACTACGAGATGGCCTGGCGCATGCAGGCCGCCGTCCCCGACCTCTGCGACATCTCAGGCGAACCCGAGGCAACGAAGAAACTCTACGGCCTCGACGATCCCGAGCCGAAAAAAGCCGCCTACGCCCGCCAGTGCCTGCTCGCCCGCCGACTCGTCGAACGCGGCGTGCGCTTCATCGAACTCAGCACGCTTGCCTACAACCTCGGCGGCGGCAATGGGGCCAATCCCTGGGATCACCACGGCGCTCTCAAAGAAGGCCACGGCAAAATGGCCCACCAGATCGACCAACCCATCGCCGCCCTCATCAAAGACCTCCGCTCACGCGGCCTGCTCGACAGCACCCTACTCGTCTGGGCTGGCGAATTCGGTCGCACGCCCTTCGCTCAAGGCAACAACGGTCGCGATCACAACCCCTACGGCTTCACCGTGTGGATGGCTGGCGGCGGCATCAAAGGCGGCCACGTTTACGGCTCCACCGATGAATTTGGCTACAACGCCACCGAGAACGTCTGCACCGTCTATGACATGTGGGCCACCGTGCTCCATCAGATGGGCATCGACCACGAACAACTCACCTACCGTTTCAGTGGCCGCGACCTGCGGCTCACCGATGTGCATGGGAATGTGCTGCGGGACATCATCGTATGATAAATTCTCACCTCTCACGCCGCCAGATGCTCACCAGCGCCTCCACGGGCTTTGGGATGGCGGCGTTGGCGGGTTTGATGCAGGCGGAGACGCCGATGGTGCATCGGGCGAAGCGTTTTGCGCCGAAGGCACGCAGCGTGATCTTTTGCTACATGAGCGGCGGTGTGTCGCACATCGACTCGTTTGATCCGAAGCCACTCCTCGAAAAATACGCGGGCAAACCGATGCCCGGTGAGGTGAAGAAGACGCAGTTCAACAACAATGGCACCGTTCAGCCCGCGCACTGGGCCTACAAGCGCCACGGCCAGTGCGGCATGCCGGTGAGCGACCTCTTTCCGCACATGGCCACGGTGGCGGATGAGTTGTGCGTGATCCGCAGCATGACGGCGAAGTTCAGCGAGCATGCGCAGGGCAATTTCTTCATGCACAGCGGCTTTCCCTTCGTTGGCTACCCCAGCGCCGGAGCGTGGGCCAGCTACGGTCTCGGCACCGAGTCGCGTGATCTTCCGGGCTACATCGTGCTGCAAAGCGGTGGTGCCAGCGTGCCGCATGGCGGCGTCGGTTTGTTCAGCAATGGATACCTTCCCGCCCAGCATCAGGCCTCCATCATCAAGGTCGATGAAGCCGAAGCCGTGAAAAACATCCGTCCGCAGGAGCCGTTCGCCGCACAGCGCAAGCGCCTCGACTTCATCCGCGCGATGGACCGTCGCTTTGCCGCCTCCACGCAGCACGACACACATGTGGAGGCCGCCATCGCGAACTACGAACTCGCCTGGCGCATGCAATCCGCCGTCCCCGAGCTCTGCGACCTCTCCGGCGAATCCGCCGCGACCCAAAAACTCTACGGCATCGACCAAACCGGCACCACCACTGCCGCTTACGGCCAGCAGTGCCTGCTCGCGCGGCGATTGGTCGAGCGAGGCGTGCGTTTCATCGAGCTGAGTTGCCTGCCGCAGAAGATCGGAGCCGGACAAGGACCCAATCCCTGGGATCAGCACGGTGAGATCAAAAAAGGCCACGGCAACATGGCCCGCCAGGTCGATCAGCCCATCGCCGCGCTTGTCAAAGACCTCAAATCACGCGGCCTGCTCGACAGCACCCTTGTCGTGTGGGCTGGCGAGTTCGGTCGCACGCCCTTCGCCCAAGGCACCGATGGTCGCGATCATAACCCTTACGGCTTCACGATCTGGATGGCCGGCGGCGGCATCAAGCCCGGCCACATCTACGGTGCCACCGATGACTTCGGCTATCACGCCATCGAAAACGTCTGCACCGTCTATGACATGTGGGCGACCGTGCTTCACCTCATGGGCATCGACCACGAACAACTCACCTACCGCTTCAGCGGCCGCGACCTGCGGCTCACCGACGTGCATGGAAATGTGCTGCGGGACATCATTGCTTAGCGTGTTGTTTGAAAAACTTCACAATGAGTTCAGGTGCCTCTTTGAAAAAGGTATGGTTGCCAGGATGAATGCAGGTCACGACTGGGTTGCCGCTTTTTGATTCATACTCGGTGCAGGACTTTGAATCACCCCAAGGATGTCCCTCAGTGCATTGATTCAGTTCGCGCAGACTCTCAATGGTCGCTTTTTGCCAAGCGAATTTCACCAAAGGATCGGTCTCTCCCGCGACATGGATTACTGGCTTTGGCTTGAGATCGAGTTTTTTGTTACCCAAACTAGCCGATGATGAAGGAGCCATGGCAGCAAAGAGATCCCCACGAGCAGACCACAAGAGATAAGTGAAACCACCTCCATTGGAGTGCCCCGTGCTGTAGATGCGGCGCTCATCAATCTTGTAGTCACGTTTAAGCTGAGCCAATACCGCGTCAAACAGCTTCAAGTCGCGATCCCCTTGATCTCCCTCACGTCCCTGCCAGCCGGGCTTTTTACCTTCTGGATCAGTGAGGCGGCCAGGAGTGTTCAATCCTTGCAGATAAACAGAAATTGCCTCAGGCCAGAGCATGTGATAGCCGAAAGAATTGGCTGCATTTTTCATATTGCCACCGTGTCCGTGCCAAGCAAAAACAATGGGCACAGGCTGAGTCAGTGCGGCTTCTGGAATGTGGACCATGCCATCTCGTGTGACTCCATCCACCTGCCACGAGAGGATCAGATCCCCCACTGGCGGCGTTTTCACTTCCGCCATAGCCGCTAAGGTTACGAAAGATAAGACAGAGAATGCAATTGTCAGCTTCATGGAAGTTCGATTGAACCGTGTCAGCCGCAATAGGTTTCACCCAAGGTGCAACTCGAGACAACGCCCCTGATTTAAAGTTGCTGGATTTTCATCATTCACTGGCGAGAATAAGCACCCAAAAAGAACCATGCCTGAGGCCCAACTTACTCAATTGCCCCGAACTCTCATTGTCATGGGGGTTTCCGGCTGTGGCAAATCTCTGATCGGAAGCCGCTTGGCTGAAAAGCTTGGTGGCGTGTTCGAAGATGCCGATGATTTTCACTCAGAAGCCAACAAGGCCAAAATGCGCGCAGGGATTCCGCTGACCGATGAAGACCGCTGGCCCTGGTATGCAAGTTTGCGGGCAAGAATCGAGGAGATGCGGACAAGCACTCCTATTTATGTTTTGGCCTGCTCAGCGCTGAAACAGATTTACCGCGCCAAACTGCAGGCCGACGATTCGCCTGATCAATTGGCCTTTATATTACTCGAAGGCAGCCGCGAGGTGATTTTCAGCCGGATGGCCGCACGTCAAGGACACTACATGCCCGTCACACTGCTGGACAGTCAGTTGGCCATTTTGGAGAAGTCCCCAGACCTGCTTGCCATCCCTCTGGACCAAACACCCGAACAAATTTTAGCCGAAATTAGCCAGCGATTAGGGGTATAAAGGGAGCTTCTTTCACGAAAACCATCGACCGCTTTCCGTGGTGGCCGAGAAAAGCTTGTTGCCAGACTGTGCGCAACCGCTAGAATTCGCGTCCTTTTTCCGGTACAACCAACCAACCGATTAACGCTCCCTGTGACTCCGTCGTTCCTCCTCACTCAAGGCATTCAAACTTCCATGATCCTCGCGGTCGTGGGCTTGGCATTTGCGATTCTCCTTATCCGCCAAATCCTCGCAACGTCTCCGGGCAATGATAAAATGGGCTTAATCGGCGGAGCTATTCAGCAAGGGGCCAAAGCTTACATGAATCGGCAGATTCGCGCCGTAAGTATGATTGCCGTCATTGTTTTTGCCATTGTGTGGTATGCACGCGGCGGAGCAGCAAGTGCAGGTTTTGTGGTCGGCGCAGTTTGCTCCATGATCGCAGGCTACATCGGCATGATGGTAGCAGTCCGTGCCAATGTACGCACTGCCTGGGCAGCTAGCGTTGGAGCTCATCCAGCTTTAAAGGTCGCCTTTAATGGCGGTGCAGTGACCGGGCTTTTAGTGGTTGCTCTAGGCCTTCTGTCTGTAGGTGTATTCTATCTCGTCATGGAGAAGATGGGCGGAGTGAAGTCGGCTATTGATTCGCTCATTGGCCTAGCTCTTGGCAGTTCATTGATTTCAGTTTTTGCTCGTCTCGGAGGTGGCATTTACACCAAGGCCGCAGATGTCGGCGCTGACCTTGTCGGTAAGATCGAACAAAATCTCAACGAAGACGATCCACGCAATCCAGCGACCATTGCTGACAACGTCGGCGACAATGTAGGCGACTGTGCAGGCATGGCGGCTGACGTTTTTGAAACCTACGCTGTTAGTTTGATCGGTGCCATGCTTGTTGGGCACCTGACCGGCCCTGAAGG
>JAIXZA010000152.1 GCA_027489965.1 Verrucomicrobiaceae bacterium | reverse complement strand
GGTGCGTGGGTTGATCACCAAGTATTTCGGCGAACTGGGCCAGCTCACGCTGACGAGCGTGGAGGTCAGTGAGGACGAGGATGCTTCGCCGGACACCCCGCGCTTTGATGGCATTGAGATTCGCCTGCGCACGGCCGATGGCACGGAGCTGAAGCTCGAAGTCGATTCCGCCATCCGTGTCGAAGGAGTGTGGAAGTTCCAGGGCCGTCTGGAGGATGATTTCACCATCGAGCTGCCGGACGTGGAGTGAGCCCCACCCCAGGCAGAAACAAAGCACCAAGAACAAAGAACAACGAGCCCTACCGCCTCAGCGCATTGATCAGTTCATCGACCTTGTTCATCAGGTCCTGCATCTGCTGGGGGTTGTAGCTGCCGTCGGCAGCTTGGCCGAGCGCGCTGACGCTGTTGGTGTTCGCACTGGTGCCACTGATCGCGCTGTTGAGTTGCGCATTCGACACTTCACCGGGGGCACCGTCGCTGCCGTTGCTGCCATCGTTTCCGCGTGGGATGCCGAAGGTGAAGCGCACGTTGCTGCCATCAAAGCTTGTCTGCACCGTCGCAGGCTGACCTGGGTCCAGCGTGGTCACACTGTCCACCACGGCTTGGGCAAAAGGCGGGCCTTGAATGCCTTGAGGTCCTTGACCACCGTCACTGCCGTTGCCGCCTTGTGAGCCTGTGCTGCCGTCGTTGCCGCGTGGGATAGCGAAGTTAAAGCGCACAAAGCTACCATCAAAGCTCACTCCGACAGAGGCTGATTCCCAGGGATTCAGCGTCGTCACCCCATCCACCACCGCCTGCGCAAAGGGCGGACCTGCGGGACCGACGAGTCCTTCCTGCCCCTGCGGGATGTCGAAGCTGAAATGCAGCGTATTGCCCACCACGTTGACGCTCGCATTCGCCGGACTGCCCTGCGGCAGCGTGTTTGTACTGTCCACCTGCGCGGCGGTGACGGTGAGGATGGCATCAATGATGGCTTTCAGCCCGTTGAGCTGACTGCGCATCTGCGCGGCGTCTGCGAGGGTGTTTTCTTGGGGGAGATTGGGGTCGAACATGGCTTTGAAGTTATCGGTTCTCGGTTCTCGGTTCAGAGTGTTGGAGGCTTTTCTGCCTGTGGGATTGTTTGAAAGTGGCTTCGGCTTTAGCCGAATCTGGGTTCAGAGTGTTGCGGGCTTTCTTGCCTGCATGGATTGGGTCAGGGCGGGCAAAGCAGGCCTGAGTAGGAGCTAATTAGGGCTGCGTTTCCACTGACAAGGCTCTGAGGGTGAAGCGTGAGGGTTTTACCTTCGTCTGCGAGGGTCCTGGGCCTGGCGCATCGCTCTTTTAGCTCCGTTCGCAAGGCTCTGAAGCTTGCGTTTCACCCTTTTAGCTTCAATCGCGAGGTCTAAGAGGCTGAAGTGCGAGGCTTTTTGCGTCGTGCTTGGCGCTCTCAGGCTGGAGTGCAAGGCTTTTTGCCTTGCACTCCGGGGTTGGAGGCTTGCGTTCCGCCAGAGGTTACTTGGGCTCGGCGTCAGGCTTGCCGGCTCGCGGCTTACGGGCAAAGCGGGTGCTGAGCTGAGCACGTAGGACGTCCAGCCCAGTGCCTACAGCGGCACCGATGGCTTTGAGGATGCCGTAGAGACTGAGGCTGAACACCATGATGTCGCTACCCAGAGCCACTTCGGTGTCGTCGGCCATTTCACGCAGGGCATTGAGACGGGCCAAACGTGGGCGCAGGGCGTCTAGGTCAGCTAGATCGGCCTCCTCAGCGGCGAGATCGTTTGCCGTATCGGGCGGCAGTTTGTCCGCATTTTGGCGCCCGGTGATGAGGGCTTGGCGGCAAAAAGCTTCGCTCTTGTCGCCCATCTTCGTGAGGCTTTGTCGCTGTTCGACGGAGAGGTCGAGCAGCTTAGAGCCCAGTTTGGTTTCGAGGGTGGTGAGGGCATCGTCGATCGCGGTCCAGTCCGCTGCCGAGATACCCAGGCTGATGAGGTCCTGTGTCATTGGTTTGGTAGGTTTACTGACGTTAGTCGAGCCATTCCACACGGCCCCTGGTGCATTCCACACTAGGTTAGAATTCCATGTAAAAGGTTGCGACATGGAACTGGTTTTTAACGGAATTGGCCCCTTTTTGACAAGATTTTTTTGCGACTTTTTTTGGAATTTGATGACTGGCCGAGGGCAAAGTTGTGCCAGTCATGAAGAAGTCTTTCAGCCTTTTCTCGCCGCCTTTCCTTGCCATCCCAAGCTAGAACCGCTTTCATCGCCGCCATGCCTGCCACCTCGCTGTCGACAATAACCTGCTCAAGGTGGACGACGACGCCGACATCATCGGCTGCTGGAAAGCCTTCAACAAACAAGGCCTCAGCACCGACCTCAACTCTGAGAGAATCTACGCTGCCTTGCCGTCAAGGAAGCAATTCAATTCAGCAAGATACGTTTTGGCTGGCCAAATCAGTTCATTAGCAGGCAGGCGGCATTGCGGAATTACTCCGACAACCGCTTCGAATGCCTCTAAATCGAATTTAGCCGCTTGAGTTGCCAGTCTGACCGGATTTGGAATAGAAACAATGTATGAGTTAACTGAGTCGTCATAGTTCAACCGGAGCAAACCCTCATCAAACGCCCAGTGGCATTGCTTGTTAAGGCAAAGCCCATTTTTTGTCGCATCAAGGTCGAACCTACTCCATGGCAAAATGTGAGCCGCGTCTACTCCAGCAGTAGATGTGGCACTCGTTCGAGGAAGCCTTTGGCCGGAGAACATGCAACGGGAATCATACGCCTCCCGTATTTTGCGGCGGAACGCGGATGCAGAACTACCGCGCACAGCGGCGAGCCGCCATTGGCGAACGCGCTCAACGCGAGCCTCTGCGGGATCAACATGAACCTCCTCTGCAAAGTCCTCATCTGCTAACTCAGCGGAAATGTCGCCAACTGATGGAGCGTTTAGTGATCCAAGCTCAAAATGGGCCTCTATTAGAGGCAGCATATCTCCGTCCGGTTTATTCAATGCAGCGTGCAATAGAGAAAATGAATTGATTAGCTGCGCTTGTGGTGAATTCGCCGAAGTGAATGCTGCGGCATGCGCTCTAACAGCATCAGCAACGGCCCCTTTAGGCGTCGCTGCGGCCGTCCAGACCCTAACAACTCGGGCCATACGTTCTGCAAAACTTATATCGAGACGTGCCCCATCGGCATTTTCTAAACGCACCGTCAAAGGGCAAATAAGAACACCTCCAGTTCTCTGCATTACATCTATTCGAACGGTCTGAACGACGAACTGCTCCCAACGCAGTAAATTTATTCCATGCGTCTCGTGTTTTTCACGTCTTGGTTTAGGCAGCATCATCGCGGCTGCAATCAAGGAAGATGGATGGGCATTTCGTGCGGCCTGAGTGAGCCGGATTCGCGGCTTTCCATCTTTCTGAACACAGTTGCTATAGGCATTGATAGCGACACCAGGGATGATTTCGATAAACATCGCTAGCCCAAAAAGGTCATTCACATGCAAGTCGCCTTGGCGACCAGCCAACTCATATTCGCCACGCCCTCCGCTAGGTCTCAGTGCGATATTCATGCCGGCTGCTCCCCACTTGCTATTAGATAGTCGCGAATACGATGCGCTAACCATTCAGCTACCGGCGGCGTCACAGCGTTTCCGAGTGCATGGTAACGAAGGGAATCGATGTCATCCTCCCGGAGCTTGCCTAGTGGTGGAATTGTCCAACCGCTAGGAAACCCCATCACACCCTCACACTCTTTTGGCGTGAGACGGCGGACTTGCCCTTTTTTCGGGTATTGGACATAAGTGCGGCTCCAATCAGTTCCGGTATGGCGGGCGGAACAAGCGTAGAGGCAGTAGGCGATGGATTGGTAGACCGGTCCATCTCCATCATCTTCTCCAATGCTCGTCTTAAATGGAGAAAGAGCGGCCTCCCCATGTTGTTTGCTCTTCGCAACATTCCCGCTGCCGCATTCGGCTTCAAAAAGTATTTGTCCGGGACCGTGGACGTCTCGATGACACCCAACAATGTAGACTCTTTGGCGTGACTGGGGGACTCCGAAGTTTTTGCTGTTAAGCACACGCCAGCCGACAGAATACCCGAACTCTGCCAGCGTCCCGATGACGGTGGCAAAATCTCGTCCCCGGTGTGAGCTAAGGAGACCTGCAACGTTTTCGAGAAGGACAACTCGGGGGCGTGCTTCTCCAATGAGCCGAGCAAATTCGTGAAAGAGTCCAGATCGCTTCCCTTTAAGCCCTGCTCGGCTGCCCATTCGAGCCAGCGAGACGTCTTGGCAGGGAAATCCTCCTGCCCAAACGTCGGAAACAGGTATGGCGTCTGCGGTGAGTTCTTTGATGTTTTCATGGCATGTGATCTTAGGCCAGCGGTGTTTTAGAATGGTCCGGCAAAATTTATCAATTTCGCACTGGAAGGTGATTTCGAATCCTGCTTTTTCCAAACCGAGGTCGAAGCCACCTATCCCACTGAAGAGCGAGGCGGCACGGAAACGCGGCGCTGCCGCAGCTACTATGGTGGTGCCATTCTGCATCGGTAGTCCGTTCGTATGTCCATTGGCGCGTTTCTGCATCGTTCGGCCCCATCCTAGGCAGGTGTTCACATGTGGGCAAGTCTGCTATTTACCGTTTCTGTTGTTAAGAGGGTGGAACCCAATGCTTCCCCCCTCTACCTCTAGGAGAAAGCCAACGACGACGAGGACGGAGGCAACCTGTTTGCCACGACCCGGGCGAAGGAAGCCGACAGCAACACCCGGTGCGACGGCATCAGCGACGCGGGCCTGGCGCATTTCCAGGCGGCCTATCCCACGAAGGGCGAGGGCGACACGATCACCAAAGAAGCCCTCTTCTACTACATCTACGGCCTGCTGCACTCCCCCGACTACCGCAGCCGCTACGCCGACAACCTCGGCAAGGAACTCCCGCGTATCCCCGCCGTGAAGCGCTTCGCCGATTTCGCCGCCTTCTCCAAAGCCGGTCGCGACCTCGCCCACTGGCACCTCAACTACGAAACCGTGGCCTGTTATCCCGGAGCACAGGTGGACGAGATCGCCACCACCTCTCTGCATTATTTCGAGAACGGCCCCTACCGCGTGGAGAAGATGAAGTTCGCCAAAACCCGCGACCCCGAAACCAACAAGTCCATCAACGACAAAACCACCGTCATCTACAACGACTACGTCACCATCCGCGACATCCCGCTGGAAGCGTATGACTACATCGTCAACGGCAAACCCGCCCTCGAATGGGTCATGGAACGCCAGTCCGTGAAAACCGACCCCGACAGCGGCATCCAAAACGACGCCAACCTCTGGGCCACCGAAACCATGGGCAACCCCAAATACCCCCTCGAACTCTTCCTGCGTGTCATAAACGTCAGCTTGGAAACAATGAAGATCGTCAATTGCCTGCCGAAGCTAGAGATCAACTAACTCCCATGAAAACATCAGCATCGCTAATCATCGCAGCCCTGTTCTCTGCCACAGCAGCCCAAGGCACCACTTACGACACATGGAAATCCCAAGTCTTCACGGTGGGTGAGGCAGCAAATCCTCTCGTTACTGCGGATTTGGCTGATCCCGATAAGGACGGTTTCAACAACCTCCTGGAATACGCAATGAATGGCGATCCCAAGATGGCCAACGCGGCTTTACTGCCCGTGGGTGGCAGGGCAGCAGCAGGCGGGGCTCTCACCCTTCAGTACAAGCGCCGACGCGAGGCACTAGACTTGGATTATGTCGTCGAAGTCTCCAGCGACCTCGTAACTTGGTCGGGCGGTTTTGCGAATGTTTGGACAACGGATGTGGTCCCGTCCGACAGCATCACGGTCAGCGGTGTTTCCCAAGTGGTGGCAGACGCCGTCACTGCAACATCACAAACGGCGGTGGGCAACGGGGACCGGGGTCAGTGTGCAACGGGCTGACAAAAGAGACGGATTTGAGGTTTGAGCTAGGGGCGGTTCTTTGTTCCTAGTTCCTTGTTCTTCCTCATTCGCTGGTTGAGCTACGGAGGACGCGTCTGATCTCTGATCTCTGTTCTCAGCTTTCAGTTTTCTGACCTCTATCCGCTATCGACCATCTTCCGCCTTCGCTCTTCGGGAGGAACCGGGGCAGGGTGAGACTGTTTAACCAAAGAGTCGGAGTTGAGGTTTCGGAAGCCATTTGTCTTGCCGCAATCCGTGTCTGACAGGCGTAACCCTTTGGATTCTTCCTGCCTCTGTTGTCTGCTACTCCAACGTCCTTGCCTTGAAAACTGCTCTTACCTTGTTCTCCGCCCTGTCCTTCATCGGTTACGGAGCTGCCTGTTTTTTCTCTCGCTACATGAAGCAGGAGTTTTTGCGCTACGGGCTCGGATCGCAGCGGGTGTGGGTGGGCCTGTTGCAGTGTGGGGCAGGGATGGGCCTCCTGGCGGGCATGCGTGTGCCGTGGATGGGCCAAGTGGCAGCGGGCGGGCTGGCTCTAATGATGCTGCTAGCCGTTGGGGTCCGCATCCAGATCAAAGACAGCGCCTGGCAGACGATGCCCGCGCTTTTCTACTTGGTGCTGAACGCCTATCTGGTGCTCGCAGGATTCTAAGCCTGAAGCCCCTCAAAGGAAGGCGATGGCAAGGCAGAGGGCGAGCACCGCGAGAGATGGCAGTGCTTTGCTGAAAGGGTCCTTCACTTTCAGGTGCATGACAAAGGCCCCAAGCATGAGCGTGCCCATGCCGAGTGCGGCGGGCTGTGCCAGGCCGGCCAACCAGATCGAGGCAAGCAGCGTCAGGGCGAGGCCTACTTTTAAAAAGCCGATCAGGCAGAAGACGGGATAGGGCAGGCCATAGACGGCGAACTCCTCACGTAGGGTTTGGGCATTTTTGCCGCGATACGAGGTGGCCTTCCCAGAACGCAGGAGCCAGACGTTCAGAATGCCGAGCGCCACGATGAGTTTTAGAGCAATGAGAAGGTAGTCCATGAGGGTGAGGCGAACGATTGGGAGTGCAGAATTAAGGCAGGTGAGACTGCGGCACTTCGCCAGAGACTGCAAGCGAATCCCCAGTGAGCGCCCATTCACTTGAACGAGCGGACGCGAGGCAACCTCAAATCCTGCGCTCGAACTCTTCCTGCGTGTCATCAACGTCACTTTGGAAACGATGAAAATCGTGCTGCTCGGGTGATGGCTGAATCGCTCCGAAGCCTGGATTCAAGGCGGCTTAACAGTTCTCGATGGCCCAGCGATCTCCGCCCAACGGCTGTTTCTCCACTGCCTCGTATGGCGGGGCTTGCCCTTTGATTCCCCTTTTTTCTGTCCTCCTTTTTTCTGTCAGCCTCTGCTGCCTTATCCCTGAACACTGACAGAAAGAAGATGGACAGAAAAAACAGAACCTCTGAAGTGTTGCCATCCCTCATTCAGCAGAGATCAGAGTGAATGGGTTTTCTCTGCGGTTATCCTAACTCTTGCGGTGTTATTAGGCTGCCCTTTCAGGGCTCGGATGTCTTTGCTTGGCATAACCCAGGGCGCTGCCCTGGGCTGCGATGGATCGTCCCGTCGGGACTCCAAGCCCCAAAGTAGCAGAGCATGTCACACAGTAATGGACTTCTTAAAGATAGAGTTGCGAAGCAAACAGTAATTCTGTTAATATCTCAGCTGTTAGGCCAAGAATTCGAGTCCACACGGCCACGTGGAATGCCAATGACCAACAACCAGCCAAGTTATCCCAATGAACATTAAAGACCCATTTGTTATCCTTGGAATCACGCTTTTTGTCTTATCCGCCGTTGCTTCCATTTTTGGCCCGGCTCGCTGGCGCACCAATAAACTCAAACCTAAGTTTGCGGTGATTGCCGGAGTTCTTTTGCTAGCAGGTATTGCAATCTATCTGTTTGCACAATCCTAGCCCAAGAGATTTCCAACAAGGGTTCCAACGGCTTTCCGAGTAGCTACACTCTCGTCACCAAACCCATGAGCAATCCACGCTGTACTTTCCTCATCAATCCGTCGGAACTAAAGCTGCTGACAAATCTCACGATCTGTGGATGATGGGCAAGTTCGCCTAACTAACACACCCAATTCATCATCATGGAAGTCTTCGGCATGTTTGGATTCACGTTTGGAATGATTGCGTTTTCTATGGCAGCTTCTCTTCAGAGCGAAGTGAATAAGCTCAAGAAGGAAGTGGATGAACTGAAACAGAAGCTTCCTCATCCCTAAGACGCCAGCACAACTCAGCGACGACCCACGTGCGAAGCAACGTTCCTCCAAGAAGTAGATTCAACCCCTGCAACAATCGAACCATACCATGAGCACGCCGAAACCACCCATTGAATCCGACTCCGCATTCTCGGGTCTTTATACGAGCACCTTTTTGGCTGTCGGACTAGCGCTAGGAGCTGCGTTAGATAACATAGGATTGTGGTTACCGGTGTTTCTGAGCATTGGTATTACCTTGGATTACGGTGCCTCCCAGAACAAAACCCCTGAGGAAACGCCCGATTCCGCCAGCCAAAGCGATCAGGACAAGACAGCGTGAACTTCGACATGACAACAGTGAACATGGCATGAGCCGCAGGCCTTCACGATCCGTTGTCCCGCCAGCGCAGTGCTTCGGGTTGCCTTTGGCAAGCTATCTCACTCCGCAGTATTCCCGCTCACCATCGTCTAATTCGGAACATTTATTCAGGCCATGAAAGTACTCTACCAAGCTCTGGCTTCCATAGCTCTCTTTCTGATCGTGATGACCAACGTCATCACTTTCGCAACGACACCTGAAGAATCGACCGCATACCAGCTGGAATCAGCGCCCGCACAATGGCGGATTGAGGTGATTGAAGATAACTCCTTCTTCTCGAAAGCAGACGAGTCCGAATTGAAGAGGCATGTTCTCGGCTTCTTCAATCAAGCAGGAACCCCGACCTATGGAAGACTCAACCACTACTCTGTCTCTCTTTGGATTGTTTTCAGCTTTAGTGTGTTCGGATACTTGAGAGAACGCTACCTGGAGAATAAATCAAAACGGGCGGTAGATGGTGCGCAGGGCAACTCTCACTAGTCCTTCAGGTTTCCATGCTCCAGTTGACTTCAAAATTAACCCCGCGATCAACGCTGGCCCTCGTATCCCGCTACAATCGAACGATCATTTTTCAGCTTCAAAAACACCTTCAAGTCTGGAAGACCAGGGGTTGGGCTTTTGAATCGCGAGCTCTTGCTGTAGAGATTGGAAGAACGCGGTGAGGCGGTCGGTTTTGGCTTTGAGGATCGGGTCGGTTTTGAGTTTTCCAAGGAAGGGTTGATCACCGCGGCCTTCGTCGGCGAGATGGGCGGTCATCATGCGGCCGTAGAGGGTGGCGCGATCGTCGGTGGCGATGTTCATGCCGTAGGGTTCGGCGAAGCCTTGCCACTTGGTGTTGTCTTTAAAGAAGCGGAGCTGGCTGGGGCTATTGAGAGCGCCTGGACTGCCGATTTTGTAGTGGAAGCCCTCTTGGTTGAGGCTGTCCCAATTGGAGCCGTAGATGGGGCCGCCCTCTTTGGAAAAGGCTCGGTCCATGAGGTGCAGGACTTCGTGATGAATGGTGCGGCGGAGGAAGTCCATGGATAAAACTTTCGCCGGATCAAAGCTGCGTAAACCATAGGCAAAGGAGACTTGGGGAAGCCAGCTCATGCCTTGTCCGGCGACACCGGAGCCCCGGAAATTGAAGGTGTCGAGCATGTAGAGGTTTTTGACGTTTAGTTGCCGCGTGATCGGCTCGGGATAGATCTCCAATTGCTCGCGGCACATGCGCATGAACGCTTTGAAGTCGGTGAACTTCTTGTCGGTGAAGTAGGAGTATTCTAGCCGAACCTTTACTGGCATGGGAGGGGCAGGGGAGCCGAGTTCCCAGAGCACTTTGAAGCCCCATTGCTTTTCCAGCTTACTGATGTCGCTTTGGATCTCGGGGTCGGCTTTGATCTTAGCATTGCTTTGGGTATCGGTAAGATCATTGAGACAAATCGTGCGCTGATCCTCCGGCACGACCGCAAGAGCGGTCCAAAAGGCCTCGTCGAACTGAGGGTCGAGTGAGGTCATCAAGCCCTTGATAAGGTCCATGCGTTGTTTCGCTTTGGGGTCGGTCTTGGCAATGGCGATCAGCTCATTGAACTCCCAGGCATCCCATAGAATCTTGTAGAGTCCTTCGCGTCTGTTGCTCGACTTGACGAGATTCTGAGAGGGGATGGTTTCAAGCTTTGAGTCATCGGACTCCAACGTTTTCCAGTGCGCCAGATGGATGGGTGAATCCGCGTCCTTCACATTCTCTAAGAGGTTGGTGAAAAGGATCTGGTGCAGGTAACCTCGGCCGAGAACTTCGATCGACGGTGTCATGGTCGCCGGCACGGTCACGAGGATCGAGTCACTGACCTTCTCCGCGATCAGCGTCGGCGAATAGGTCTGTGCAGCGCCCTTGGCGGTCTTGGAGATGTAGGCGTTCGCGAGGACTAGATTCTTGGGGCTGTGCTTCTTCACGAACCCTGCTGGGTAACGCTTCAACTCAGCTTCCATCCACGTGAGAATTTGCAGCGCATGGTCGAGATGCTCCGGCTTGAGGGGGCTCACGACATGGTTTTTAGCAAACACCGTATCATCGACCTGCGCGAGCTTCAGAGAGAGTCCGAAGTCGGATTGGAGGTGCTGGGCCACCGGGATGAACTTGGGGTCTTGCTCAATCGTTTCGACAGCAAGAGCTGAGGTGACGAACATCAGCGCGGAGGCTAGGGCAAAAGATGGGTGAAAGCGGAGCATGATAACTTGGAGGTAACGGTGCCTCGGTGGCATTCCATGCGTTCAGTCTGTAGCTAGTTGCTTTTCATTTCATGAGGAGTCGTTTCATGAAGAGGTCAGGTTAGGGTGAATCTTTGATACATGGGGGCGTCTTTGTGAAATCTCAGGAGAAAGACTCAAGGCTGGCGTTGATCGAAGTTCTTGTCACATTCACGGCTTCCTATGATTCGCCCCTTGCTGTTAAGCTTCTTATTTGCCGTATCCGTTCAAGCGGAGATCGAAGTTACCGTCTCTCCGGATGGCCCAGTGAAGACCCTGCTGGCTGCGCGCGATGCTGTGCGCGCTCAGCGCCAATCCGGTGCTGAGGGGAAGGCGATCATCCGCGTGAAAGCGGGCCGCTACGAACTGACGCAGCCGCTCATTCTCGAAGCCCAGGACTCTGATTTGCAGATCCTCGGCACTGGTGACGCGGTCTTCCTCGGCTCGCAGGTCGTCACTGATTTCAGCATGCATGACGAACACATCCTGAAGGCTGATGTGTCCAAGATGATCACCAAGGGGGTGAAGTATCGTCAGCTCTTACTCGATGACGAGCGCTTGACCCTGGCTCGCTGGCCGAACTTTGATCCAGCGAACCCGCTCTACGGTGGCTGGGCTTTCCTGGATGAAATGCCAAAGGCGCTGCCCGCGGATCACGCTTGGAAATCTGAGGCGTATGTGAGTGCGAAGGACGTCCGCAGTTGGGCGCATCCTGAGGATGTGGAGATCGATGTCTTTGCTCAATACGGTTGGTGGAACTTTGTGCTGCCCGTGAAGTCTCTCGATGCAACGACGCGCAAACTCACGCTGGCCAAGCCCTGTGGTTACGATCTGCATCCGCACAATCGCTTCCACTTTCAGAACGCCTTTGAGGAACTCGACAGTCCTGGTGAGTGGTTTCTCGATGCGCGCACCAGCACCCTCTACCTCTGGCCGAGTGCGCCGATGAAAAAGCAGGAGATCCGACTCGTGACATCGCCCGGTTTCGTCAGGCTGGCTGAAGGCACGAAGCACGTCATCATCGAGCGCCTCCGATTCATCGGCTCGATGGAAAACGCGATCACTTTCAACAAGACCGAAGATTGCAGCGTGCGTGGGTGCGTCTTTAAAAACGTGTCTGGATTCTCCGGCTCCGCCATTAGCATCAATGGTGGTTTTGATAATGAAGCGCTGAGCAATGACATCAGTGGCTCTGGCAGCAACGGTATCAGTCTGAATGGTGGTGACCGGCCAACGCTCACCGCCTGCGAAAACAAGGCGATCAACAACCACATTCATCACCTCGGTGTCTATAACAAAAACGCCTGTGGTGTGGCAGCCAGTGGTGTGGGCATCACGATCTCTCACAACCTGATTCATGACGGCCCGCGCATGGGGGTGCAGATGAGCGGGAACAACATCATCGTGGAATACAATCATCTGCACCACCTCGTGCTCGAAACCCAGGATGGCGCGGCGATTTATACCGGCGGGCGGGATTGGATCGGATCACGCGGCAGTGTCTGGCGCTACAATCGTATCCATGACATCATTGGGTGCGGTCAAGAAAAGGAGGGTTTGAAGGTACCCTGGTTTACCTTCGGTCTCTACCCTGACGACAACACCGGGGGCGTGGATATCATTGGCAATCTAGTCTATCGCTGCGAGTGGACACCTATCCACATGCACAACTCACGTGACTGCCTTGTGGAGAATAACATTTTCGCCATGGGGAATAAATTTCAGTTCGACCTGCATGGCTGGACCAAGGATCAGCACTACTGGATCGACCACGGTCCGACCATGATCAAAGGCTATGAATCGGTCGTGGACCAGCCTGCGTGGCAGTCGATGCGGGGCATGGAGCTTCACCCCAAAGATGCGTTCCGTGAGGACGGCACCATGATGAGTGGGGACATCGTTCAGCGGAACATCATGTACTCAAACAAAGCGGGCGTGAAGTATGGCGATCTGCGGAATGTCTCACCCAAGTGGAACACGATCGACTACAACCTGGCTTGGAACGGCGAGCATCCTCTGATGACCGGACTTAGTGCCGTGGGGCAGGACATCGGTGAACCCCTTTTGAACGAAACTTTTGACCCAGTCGAGGTTGGCAAAACCCCGAAGGGATGGGGCTTTAATGCGATGCCTAACAAGACGGTGCGCTGTATCGCCGAGGATGGTGCCTTGGTCGCCGATTGTGCGACCAGCTCGGATCTCAAAAACTCCCACACGACCTTTCATGGGCCGCATCTGCCGATCAAACAAGGCAGTTCTTATCGCGTGAAGCTTCGAGTGAAATCGACCGAGGCGAAGAGTGTCATCAACCTGTCGCTCGCGTCTTTTGAGAATGGCAAAGGCTACTGGCAGACGACAGGCAAGGGCGTGGTGGCGACTCCAGAATGGCAGACTGTCGAAGTGGCAGGACGGATGCTGAAGTCGGGGGAGGCGCAGTGGAAAGAATGGATGAAGACCTTCTGGCTACGCATCGATTGTCGCGCTGACAAAGGACGCCTCTTTGTGGATGATGTGGTGATCACCGAGGCTGCCTCCATGGACGAATTCAGTGCTTGGCAGGCAGCTGGCTGGGACAAACACAGCCTCGTCGCTGACCCCATGTTTGTCGATGCCGAGCATGATGATTTTCGTCTCAAGCCCGAGTCTCCCGCCATTCAGAAGCTTGGATTCAAGCCGTTGCCCATCGATGAGATGGGCTTGATGATCGACGAATGGCGGAAGTCGAAGTGAGGCTCTAGGCTTCACCGTGCCAAGGAGTCATCTCTCTGGCACGGATCTATCGGCTGCAAAGTGGTGCGTGCTTTTGGAGCGGCGCACAGATTACTTCTTTGCGTAATCTGCGTAGGCCTCGGCAATTTGGGCGCTTTTTTCATCGCCATCATGAAAGATGAAGCGGTGACGGAGGCTGATTTTTTCACCTTTCTTTAAGGTGATGGCGGCGCTCTCTTCTTGAACTTTAAGCTGGGAAAGACCGAAGGGATTTGCCGTGAAGAGGCCGTAGGTGCGCACATGCCAAGGTGTTGGATGACGGAAGCTGCTCGGGTGATTCAACATGGCGACGCCGACGGCTTTGCCCCCGACGGTGCCATGATAATCCACCCAAGTCGCACGCTTGCCCCAGGCGGCTTCGTCGGTCAGTCCTTCGCTCGTGATGATGTGGCCGGTGCCTTTACCGCCTTCTTTGCCGCGATCCACGGCCATTTCCGTGGGGACGCGGATGCTCAAGCCAGCATCTTTTTTGTCATCCACGAGGATGTCGGCTTCAGAGGCAATGAGCTCGATATCCACGTCGATCAGGCGAGTGTCACCTTTGACGGCAAAGGTGTACTTCCGCACTTCTTCAGAGGTCTTCTTGCCTTCGGCATCCAGATAGTCTGAGACGGTTTTGATGACAGCCGTCTCGCCACCCTCGAGCTCGGTAATCTCGCGGAGCTTGATGGAACCTAGGTGCTTGAGGCGCTCAGCCGCTTTAGATCCAGAAGAGAAGGTGGCTGCCTCTGCCCAGGTATCGTATCCAGCGATGTTCTCATGGCCAAAGTTCAGGCCGCGATGATGCGGATGGTCATGTTGCTCACCTTCGACTGTCTTCATGGGATAGGCACGGGTCATGGTGACTCCGCTGGTACCGATGATGGGCCAAAGGTAAGTCTTATTGGCCTGATCCACGACGAGTTCTGTGAGGAAGCTGCCATCCAACTTGACAATGGCACCACCAGTGGGCGTTTTTTCAATGCTGAAGAGGGCGGCTTGGCTTGGTGAGAGTAGGCTAAGCGCGGCGGTAAAAAGAAGGGAATAGAACTTCATGGAGATTGGTTCAAAGGAACGGTGCTCGTCCCACGTTTCTTCCGGCCATGTTCTGCCATCTCCGCCCCTTTCTCTTTTTGTCCGTCCTCTCGCTTGCGGGAATTATTCAGGCTCAGCTGGGGCCAAACGGGGCCACGGCGTCTTTTAGAGGCAGCCTGCCGCCAAAACCCACCGCTGCGCTTTCAGCTGAGCAGGAGGCGGCCATCGAAAAAGAACTGGCGCTGGTGAAGGCGGAGTTTGAGTCGGTGAAAAAGCATGTGCGCTCAGCTGATGCGGCCATTTTTCTGAAAGCGCTGCGCTATGCATTGGACTTCGATGAATGGTACGACAAAAAACCAGAAGATGGGGTGAAGAAGGCCCATGCTTTATTGGACGAGGCCAAAAAGCGCATCGCCGCGCTCAAAGAAAACAAGACCCCCTGGATGGCGGGGCCTGGTCAGAAGGTGCTGGGTTTTTACTCAGGGATCGATGGCTCGCCACAGCCCTATGGTGTGGAGATCCCTGAAGATGTGAAGATTGGCGATGAGAAGATCCCGATGTGGGTTTGGCTGCATGGGCGCGGGGACACAGCAACGGATCTACATTTTGTGTATAGCCGACTCATGGCTAAGAAGCCGGGTCAGTTTCAGCCAAAGGGCAGCATCGTCATTCATCCCTTTGGCCGTTACTGCAATGGCTGGAAGTCTGCGGGTGAGACCGATGTTTTTGAGTGTCGGGATGATGCCATCGACCGTTTCAATGTGGATAAAAACCGGATCGCCCTAGCTGGCTTCAGCATGGGTGGTGCAGGTGCCTGGCACATCGGTGCGCACTATGCGGATCAGTGGGCCTGTGTGCATACGGGGGCCGGCTTTGTGGATGTGAAGCGCTACCAGAAATTGACGCCCGACAAGTATCCGACACCCTATGAACAGACACTTTGGAACATCTATGACGTGCCAGCTTATGCGCGGAATTTCATGAACGTTCCGCTCCTCAGCTACAGCGGTGAGCTCGATTCACAGCGTGATAGCGCCGATTACATGACGGAGGTGCTGGCCAAAGAAGGGATCACAAGGCCTCATCTCATCGGCCCAGGCATGGGACATAAATACCATCCTGAGACGATCAAAGAGGTGCAATCCTGGATCGAGAAAGCGGTGGCCAAAGGCCGTGATCCCATGCCGAAGAAAGTCGTTCTGCAAACCCGCTCCCAACGCTACCCGAAGATGTTTTGGGTGACCCTGCTGCAAGCGGCGAAACCTTTTGAAGATACTCGGATCGAAGCCGAGATCATGGATGACGGAAAGCGTATCGAGATCAAGACCACAAATGTCACCGCGCTGTGGCTAGATGGTGACGCTTTGAAGCTCAATGAGTGCAGCGTCAGCATCAATGGTCAAAACGTGCGCGAGCCTCGGAACTATTCGAGCTCGCCCGCTGAGTACAGCTTTACTCTGTTTGCTGACAAATGGTCCTGTGTGTCAGATCAGGAAGCCAGCAAAGCATTGATGAAAGCCGGAGGCACTTCGATGGAGGATGGTTTGCTCGATGGCTTCACTGTCGTATTGCCTGAAAAATCCTCTGGCAATGCCAAGGTGGATGCCTGGGTGAAACAAGAAAGTGAACACTTCATCCAGCGTTGGCGCAGTCTCATGCGTGGTGATCCGATCATTCAGACGAGTGAGCAAGTGTTGCGTTATGGCTTTCGTGGTCAGACGGTTGTACTTTGGGGCACACCCGATTCAAATCCTGTGATGGCTCAATTTCTGAATGCGACCAAGCAGCACTGGGTGCTTTCGGATCTCAAAGGCAAGATGCCCTGCGCCTGGAATGCCAAAACCATCACGGTGGGCACGCAGACCTTCGATGCTGCAAATCAGGTGTTAGTCATGGCCTATCCTTATGGGAACCGTCATAAACATCAGATCTGGGGCAGCAATCCCTCCGTCATGCTGAATACAGGACTCACTTTCCGTGAAGCTCATGATAAAACCAACTCTTTGCAAAATCCCAAGCTTCCTGATTGGGCCATTCTTGACATCACTCAGGCACCGAATGCCGAGAGTGCCGGTAAAGTGATGGCGGCTGACTTTTTCGACAGTTTTTGGCAGGCGAAGTGATGCGAACTCGTCATTGGCCATATGGCCAATGGTAGAACCGCTCGCCAACGAACAAAGATTCCACACAACCTTTTTTCGGTTCACTCATGAAACGCTTTTTTATCTTTTCCGCCCTCTCCTTGATCGGTTCCTCGTCCTTTGCAGGGCAGCCGAATGTTCTCTTTATCTCAGTTGATGATCTGCGGCCTCAGTTGGGTTGTTATGGCGATAAGCTGATCAAATCACCCAACATCGACCGCATCGCGGCGCGTGGCATCGTTTTCGAAAAGGCCTACACCCAGCAAGCGGTCTGTAGCCCCTCTCGCACGGCGATTATGACGGGCTTACGGCCTGATGTGACCAAAGTGTGGGATCTTGAAACTCACTTCCGACCTGCACAGCCGGATTGCATCACGCTGCCACAGCATTTCAAAGCCAATGGCTACCAGTGTGAAGCCTTGAGTAAGATCTACCACAAGGGCCATGAGGACGGTCGCTCATGGACAGCCCCGCATTGGTATCCTTTTGGCCGCGCTGTGGATACCGATCTGGAGGACTGGACGAAGCAGATCGTCACCAAGCACGACGTCAACACCCTCGAGTACTCTTCACCTGAAGCCAATGATCCTTCTGTCAAAAAGAAGGACAAAGAAGCCAAAGGTGGTCCGTCCTTTGAAGTCAGCCCTAAAGATGAAAGCGACCTGCCCGATGGTGCCACCGCGAATGAAGCCGTGAAGCGCCTAGCTGCCTTCAAAGCCAAGGGCCAGCCCTTCTTCCTCGCGGTCGGTTTCTTGAAGCCGCATCTGCCATTTGTGGCACCGAAAAAATACTGGGACCTCTACGATCCCAATAGCATCCCTTTGCCTTCTATCACGCATTTGCCTGAAGGCGCTCCGCCTTATGTCGGCCACACGAATGGCGAGATTCACAATTATCCCGGCGTGCCGAAGGAAGATCCGATCCCTGCTGACTTCGCTAAAAATTTGCGTCACGGCTACTATGCCTGCATCAGCTACATGGATGCCCAAGTCGGCAAGGTGCTCGACGCGCTCGAAAAAGAAGGTCTCGCCGATAACACCATCATCGTTCTTTGGGGCGATCATGGCTGGCAACTCGGCGATCACGGCCTGTGGCATAAACACACCAACTTCGAACTCGCCACCCGCGCGCCTTTGCTCATCAGCGCTCCAGGATCGAAAACGGCTGGTCAGAAATGCGCCGCCACGGTGGAGTTTGTCGATGTGTATCCGACACTTGCTGAACTCTGCGGACTGCCGATCCCGAGCGGCCTTGCTGGGAGCAGTTTAAAAACCTATATCGACAACCCATCGGCACCTTCCACCAAAGTGGCCATGAGCCAATACCCGAAAAAATCCCCCGAAGGCGCTGTGATGGGCTACAGCATTCGTAACGACCGTTACCGCGCTACGTTCTATCGTCTGCGCAACGGTTCCCAAATCGTCGGCACCGAGCTTTACGATGAACAAAACGACCCCAACGAGACCGTCAGCCTCGCTGGCAAACCCGAGCACAAGGAGTTGCTTGAAAGTCTCGCCAAAAAGCTACCGCCTGTCGGCTCGGACGCTGACAGGGAAGGTGCTAAGTCGAAGAAGGGAAAGGATAAGGGCAAAGGCAAAGGTAAGCCTGCGATGCCCGCCGCAGCCACATCCACGGATGATCGCGGGGCTCGCTTTGACAAGCTCGACAAAGACAAAGCCGGGAAACTCAGTCGTGAATTCTACACCACCCACCAATCCGATGCCGCCGCCGCTGGCGAACGTTTCACCAAGTGGGACAAGAACAAAGACGGCTTCCTTTCTCGTGAAGAGTATTTGAAGCAGGGGAAGTAGGCTTACTTTAGATTCGGGTGGGGAGCGCCCTTGGAGCAAGGAGTTATTCAGGCAAGCTTGATGCGTGTTGACGATCCTGTGTCTCTTGTCGTATGTCCGGCCTTATGACCTTACGTGAACCTGAAATCGTCGAACTCAACACGCCCACGGGACCGATGCGCACCTTGGTGCTGAGGCCGGCGGCTGTGGGGCGTTTTCCGGGACTGTTGTTTCATTCGGAGATCTTTCAGCTCACCGCTCCGATCTGTCGGACGGCTGCTTTTCTAGCAGGACATGGGTTTGTCGTCGCATTGCCTGAGATCTATCATGAGTACCTGCCTGCGGGCACGGTGCTAGGTTATGATCAGGCGGGTTCGGATGTCGGGAATCGACTGAAGACCGAGAAGCCGGTCGCGGCTTATGATGATGATAATCGGGCCGTGCTTGAGTTCCTAAAAAATCATGAGGCCTGCACAGGGCGTTTGGGTTCATTCGGTCCATGCATTGGTGGGCATTTAACGTATCGCGCAGCGCTGCTGCCTGAGGTAGCGGCGGCAGCTTGTTTTTATCCGACGGATCTGCATAAACGCAGTCTGGGGAAGGGGATGAATGATGACTCGTTAGCCCGTGTTGCTGATATCCAGGGCGAACTGATGATGGTTTTTGGACGTCAAGATCCGCATGTGTCTGACGAAGGACGTGCTTTGATTTATCAGACGCTGACGGCGGCTGGCGTGAAATTCACCTGGCATGAATTCAATGCGGCTCATGCCTTCCTTCGCGACGAGGGACTGCGCTATGATGCCGAGATCGCCCGTGAAGCCTTGGGAATGACCGTGGATTTCTTCCGCCGCATTTTGGGTTCTCCCGTTGGGGCTTGATATACAGCGGCGGCGATCAGCGTAGGAGAGGCTTATGCGATCTCTTTTGTCTGCTTTGATGATGTTCTCTGTCCTCGTGGCATCAGCTGAGGCTCCACGGCTACGTGGCCTGAGCCGCGAGGATTTGCTGGAGTTTCATGATGCCTCAGGGAGCGTGCAACGGGCAGCAACGACCCACGAATGGGAACAAAGACGTGCTGAGGCGCTGGCTGGATTTCTCAGTGTCACGGGGCCGCTTCCCGGACAGGCTCAGCGCTGTCCGCTGAACATGAAGATCAAGGAAGAGGTGGATTGTGGCAGTTATTTGCGACGTTTGATCAGCTATGAATCGAGTCCTGGTGGGAGAGTGCCGGCATACTTGTGTATTCCCAAAGCTGCCTTAACTGGGCATCCGGTGCCTGCGGTTCTTTGTCTGCATCCGACAGAGAATGTCATCGGTCACCAAGTGGTGGTGGGGCTCGGTGGAAAGCCGCATCGACAATATGCGGCAGAGCTGGCGGAACGCGGCTTTGTGACCCTGTCGCCCAGTTATCCTTTGCTGGCCAAGTATCAGCCTGATCTGAAGGCACTGGGCTTTTCCAGCGGCACGATGAAGGCGATCTGGGATAACATGCGCGGACTGGACCTGCTGGAAACGCTGCCATTTGTGAAAAAGGAGGTGGGCTTTGCCACCATCGGTCATTCTCTTGGTGGCCATAACAGCATCTTTACAGCTGTGCTGGATGCCCGATTGAAGGTGATCGTTTCCAGCTGCGGATTTGACTCGGTGCTGGATTATTATGGGGGCAATCTTAAAGGTTGGGTGCAGGAACGCTACATGCTGAAGATGGCGGACTATTTGGGTCGGCCTCAAGATGTGCCTTTTGATTATTATGAGCTGATTGCGGCCTTGGCACCGCGTCGAGTCTTCATCAATGCACCTTTGAAAGATGCTAATTTTAAATGGGATAGCGTGGATCGTGTGGCTGCAGCAGCGAGGCCAATTTTTGCCATGCATGGGGTTGAATCCAATCTGACAATCCGGCATCCTGAGAGTGATCACGATTTTCCAGATCAGGAAAGAATGGAGGCCTATCAAGTCATTGAAGCAGTGCTGGGGAAGCCCTGAGGAAAAGTTGGTTAGATGGTGAAGTGGATTTCTGCTCGACTTTGGCCGAACAACTGGGCATTTTCGATGCATGGTGATCCAGAAATGTCTCCGCTCCGTTTTTGGGCCGTTACTCACGGCATTAGGCTTTTTGGCTCAGCATGCGGCAGTGTTTTTTCATCACTGTTATCTGACGCGTGTCTCCAGTCTTGGATTGATGACGATGTTGTTGCTGCCGGTGCTTGCGGCTGGGCCTCTGAGGATCCTGCTTTTGGGTGCGTATGACGTGGTCTCTATTGAAGCAGCCATCTTGATCGGATTCACTCTGATGGTGACGGGCGGCAGTCTTATCCATCAGCGGAAGCTGGTGGAAATGCATGCGCTGGATCGTTTCGGGGCTGAGTTTGGTTCTTTGGTGCCAGGCTTAAACCGAGCGTGGAACGGGCTGGTCGGTGTAGCGGTTTTCCTCAATGCTGTGACGGTCCTGCGCGCTTCTGATCCTGATCGTTTCGGTGCTTTACTGACAGGTCTTTTTCTGGGCGTGGTTCTTGGAATGATCTTGCGGAAGATGCTGTCTTTGGCGGAGACGAAGCTTTCCAATGCGCGCTATTCTTTGTGGATTCAGCCATGGGTGAAGCTGGGGCTGCCTGAGTCACCAGGGCTGTTTGTGCCTGCGAATCCAAAACTGCCTTTTTCAGCAACCAATGCGACTTTGGCCGATGGGCATCTGAGTGCTGCTGTTTATGGGTTGTCTCTGGTGATTGTCTTTGTGCTGGTAGATGAGGCGATGATTCATCCTCTGGCGACGGTGCTTCTACTGGTCTCTGTGCTGACGTTAGTGCTGAGCTTTTTTGCTTTTTTATTGGATCGTCATCGGGTGCCGGTTCTGATCGGGGTCTTGATTTACTTTGGATTCATGACTCTTTGGCGGGAGAGCGATCATTATTATCCACTGAGTCCGCAATCCAATCGCATCGCATTACCGACCCCAGCTGAAGTAGTGGGTAAGGTGGGACTGAATGATCAGCCCCTGGTGGTCGTGACGGCGGCTGGTGGCGGTATCCAATCGGCGGCTTGGACGACACGTGTGCTGGAGCAGCTTGATAAGCAGATGGCCCAAGCGGGGTATCCAGACTTTCATCAGTCAGTGCGTGTCATCAGTGGTGTCTCTGGCGGCAGTGTGGGGGCGCTGCATTATGCCGAGGCGTTTGGGCATGCCCAGGAAGATCGGTTTGACCGCGCAGCAAAGGCGGCAGCGAAAAGCAGTCTGAGCAGCGCTTTGCTGGGGCTGATTCAAAAAGATCTACAGCGCGCTGCCTTTCCGATCATTGTGGCGCTTAAAGATTCATTGTTTGAAGATCGCGGGCAAATGATTGAGCAGGCCTGGGCTCGCAATGGCAAAGATGAGCAACAGGACTCGCAGCTTTCAGAGGCCACTCTTTTTGGTTGGGCTGAGGATGCTCGGCAACTGAAACGTCCGGCGCTCATCCTGAATGCTTCCTTGGTTGAAACTGGCGAGCGTGTCGCAATCTCGACAGTGCCTCGTCGATTGGTGGCGTATCCACTTCGGCGATCTGGCAACTTTGAGTTTGCCGAGCGTTATTTGGCGGATTTACCCATGCTGACAGCTGCGCGCTTGTCAGCTACCTTTCCTCTGGTGAGTCCTGCGTCTAGGCCTGCGCTAGTCGGTAAGTCTGGGCGCGGTGAGATCATGCCTGAATTGATGGCGCGAGAGGTTTTTCCCTTTGGTGGCAGTCTGCATCACATGGTGGATGGCGGTTACTTTGAGAACAGCGGCATGGTGGGGGCCCTCGAGTGGCTGGGGGAGGCCTTTGAGGATTTAGCGGCAATTGAAGAGAATCACCCTGCGGCGCGCTTGCCAAAGAAGGTGCTCATCATCGAGTTATCAGCTTTCCCCAAAGAGTCTTGGAGTTTTAAGCCATTGGATGCAGGTGACACTTCCCAGGGACCCTTGTTTGATTTGATTTCTCCGGCAACGACCATCATTAACGTGAGGAATAGTGGTCAGGCTTCCTTTGCCAGCCAATTAAGGCTTCAGTTTCAACAGCGCTGGCGACTAGCCTCCAAGGTAGATGTACAGCATGTGAGCATTTTTCCCGAATGCATCGAAGCTGCCGCTGATCCTGAGAAGGGATGGATGTCGGGTTGGCAGGACTGGTTCTTTATCTCGGCTGATCTGGACTATGCGCCCTTGTCCTGGCATTTGCGCAAATCAGAGATCGCTCAAATCAATCTAGCCGCAGAGAGAGCGGTGCGAAAGATGCTGGAAAGTCAGCAGGACAACGTGTTTAAAAAGATCTCCATTAAAGATCAGGCCATTGAAGCTGCTCAATCCATCCAAACTGATTCAGTTAAGGAGGCACCCAAGTTAAACAATCTGGATCTGCTGAAAGAATACATTCAACCTCAATCAGGAGCTAAGCCTTAACAGCATGAGCAAAGCAACGGTATTACGTTTTTCCAGCCTGCTGGTTTGGTTGATGACGCTGGTTTTGGCTGGGCGGATGCTGTCATTGGCCGATTGGAGTGACAGCATGATTCACAGTGTGAAGGCTGGTTTTCATACAGGTGGCACATCACCCATCGTAGCGCTAGAACTCGCGGACTCTTTGTCGGTCCTAGAAGGGGTCCTGCCTGAGACGCCCGATGGTGAGAAAGATCGCTTATCCGCCATCATTCAAGTTGCTGCGGATTACCCATTTATCGTGGCCTACACGGCTTTGTTTAGTCTTTTGATCCTCCGTGATAAGCCTGGCTTGAGGCTTTACTTGTTGCTGGCATTGGCTCTTTGCGTTGGGGTCTGTGACGTGCTGGAGAATGGTCTGCTAATGAGTGCTCTTCAGAAGATGCGTCAGGCGACACCCGAGATGAACCAGTCGCTGATGATGCTATGGTGGTGCAGTGCTCTCAAATGGATGGGACTGTTTGCCCTGTTGGCTTGTTTGGGGTTTCTGGAGATTGCACGGGATCGTCAACGTCATGATGTGTTGCCGTCTGTTATTCGGTGCTTGATGGGCCTGCTGTTCTTGGTGGGTGGGCTGACGGGCCTGACTTGGAGCTTTGGATTGAACTCGGGTCTCCTCATTGAAAATGCCATGGCCTTCATGATGGCAGCATTAGCGTTGTTGCCATTTCTGGTGTGGAGGCCTGATGCTCCGTGGCGTTAATGTTAAAGCAGGCTAAAGACGACGGGCCTCACTCACATCGAGTTGGGTGATTTTCCAGGCGCTTTGGATCGGACTGACAGTGACTTTGGCGGTGTAGCGATTCACCCGTGTGTGAGCATGGCCCCAATGGCCGACGGTGCCCAGGGCGGTCCACTGAACTTCAGTGATGAAGCCTTCATCTTGCGTGGAGGGCGTCACTTTAAGGATGTCTGCACTGAACTCACTGATGGTGACGCGGGTGCCTTCTCGGCCATCCAGAGTCAGTGCTTGAATGGTCTCCAGATAAAGTTTGCGCAGCAGTTCACCGTCAACACTCAGGGCGAGAACGTCGTAAATCTCTGACTCGGCCCGGTGGTCAAAGGCACGATAGACGTTGCGGAGCAGGGGGGTGAGAATGGCTTCGGCTTCGCTGGTTTCTTTGATCTCTGGAATGATGGCTGAGCCAGTAAGATTGATGTTTAACAAGGGCCAACTTAGCACGGCACCCAGAATCCAAGTGGCGAGAAACGGCATGCTGCCACCGGGTAGATGATGATCACGGATGCGGATGAAGCCATAAAAGCACAGTCCTGCCGCAATCCAAAGCACTGTAGCTAAAGGCAGGCGAATGGTCGCTGGCGCAGTCAACGTCGGAACGCTGGCCAAAGGTGCCGGCATCGGCAGTCTGCCTTGGGCTTTCCAGGTGGTTTTGGGTTGGAGGGTGCTGACTTCAAGCATCTCTGATTTTGGCCCAAAGAACACGCGGATTGGCAGTTCCTTGCTGTCGATGACAAAGCCCTGCCAAAAGAGGGTCAGTTCATCGGGTGCCGGTGGAGTGGGGAACTCCCAGATGAAGCCGATCATGGCCTCGTTGGTGGCGATTTCTGCGCCTTCTTCAAAGGGCAGTGTGGCGCCGGGTTTTCCCTTGATGACACTGGCTCCAATGAAATGACCTTCCAGTTTGTGGGTGCCTGCATTGAGCCCGCACCAGTCGGACGTCTGCTTGGTGGCTGCTGCGGTAACTGACTTCTGAGTAGCGGCATCAAGCACCGCAGGGACTTCGTTCAGGGGATTTAGCCATTGCAGAATCCGTTTGGCGTCAATCAATGCTTCAAAGCGCGTCTGGTAAGGCTCAACGTATAGAAAACCATGGGCGATTTTGAGCGGCTCCGTGGAGGCTGGAGCGGGATTTGCCACAGCAGACTGGACGGGCAACTTGGAACCTGCTGGGGCAGATTCCATGATTTTGGCGGCATTGATTCCCTGGATCTGGGCGCAGAGGGGGGCTGCAAAACAGATCATCAAAGCTAGGCCATCAAGTGTTCGCATGCTTTGGCTGCGGTTCAGGCTGCGGATTACAGGGCCCAAGGCTTCCTCCATTCCTTAGAAAGCAGCTTGGAAGCGGCTTCATTGCCATCGATCTTCTCTGTCTGTGGATTCCATTTCAGAGATGCACTGCCAGTGCGCAGGGCAATATTGGCCAAGTGAGCCACCGTGATGCTGCGATGCGAGACTTCGACAGGAGCCGCCGTGGGCTTGCCGTCATAGATGGAGCTGAGGAAGTTGTCCGTATGGTCTTTGCTCTCGTAGAGATGGATTTCACTCGGGGTGATTTTTTCCTTGAGGATGGCCGGATCGCTGGCGCTGATCTTGCCGCGATTCACATAGATCCATTTACCAGCGTCTCCTTCAAACAAAATACCGACGTGGTCGAAGGGCTTCTTGCTGCCTGCTGCTTTCAGGGAAGCCTCAACTTCTGGTAGAAGCGCGCGGTCAGGACTGGCGACATGCAGGATGACGCCATTTTCATAGACGCACTCGAAGTTAAACTCGGAGGCGGTGTTGTAGAGCGCTTTGGAGTCGAGCTTGCCAGTGACGTTTTTTAATTCCAGCGGCCCTGTGTTTTCGGTGCCCATGCCCCATTGGGCGATGTCGATGTGATGGGCACCAAAGTCTGTGATGAGGCCGCCGCTGAAATTGAAGTTGTGCCGCCAATTGAGGGGCAAGAGGGCAGGGCGATAATCCATTTGTTCCGCAGGGCCTAACCAAAGTTCATAGTCGAAGTCAGCCGGAAGGGGGGCGGGAGCTGTTTGGTCGGCCATGCCATTCCAGTTGGAGTGGCCTCCTGGTAGGCCTACGCGGACGCGCTTGAGGTTTCCGATGCGGTTGTTGCGCACCATTTCGCAGGCCATGCGGAAGTAGATCTCACTGCGCTGTTGACTGCCGGTTTGCCAAGTACCGCATGCTTGGGTGGTCTCGTCGCTCATGAGTCGGCCTTCACCGATATTCAAGGCGAGTGCTTTTTG
>JAIXZA010000017.1 GCA_027489965.1 Verrucomicrobiaceae bacterium | reverse complement strand
CATCTCTCCATCTCTCGATCTCTCCATCCCTCCATCCCTCCATCCCTCCATCCCTCCATCCCTCGCATCGGCTTAGATAATGATGGGGACTCTATCATTTCGTTACATTCAGCTAGGCTGCCTTGGTCTTTTCCTGCATGGAAAGAATCCTCATCACGGTCTCATTGAAGGCTTGTTTGAAGGCGTCATCCTGCCGCAGCATGTAAAGCTCCATGTCGGTCTTCCGCTGAGCGAGCACGGCTTGGTTGATCAGCGCTTCCAGTGCCAGCTTCTTGTTCTGCTCGTCGGGATTGTTGACCACCTGCTTCTCATAGTCGGCGCTTTGTTTCACGCGTTCGACAATGTTCACCAGTTTCACGCGCTGCTCTTCGGGCGTGGCGCTCCACGCACTAAACCAGCGTTCGTTGAAGGCGGCGATGATGTCGTCGAGTGGTTCACGTTCTTCTTCGGTGCCGTGATGGCCGCGCACGTTCGGGTTCTGGGGGTCCAATGTGGTGGCAGAGGCATCTAGGCCGATGTGCTCGTTCAGGCGGACGCGTTCGAGAGCGTAGGTGCTCAGGTCCACGCTTTCTAGCAGGGCATCCAGCTCGTCTTTGTCTTTATCCTTCACCTTCAGCTTGGGGACGAGGAATTTTAGGAACCAGTGCAGCTTCTCCCAGTTCAGGTTTTCAAAAGGGATGATGCACGCCAGTTGGCCGTAGATTTTCACGAACTGCTTGGCCTTGATCTTGAAGTCGATCTTGTCCTCCTCGTCTTCGATCAGGTCAAAGTGAGCCACGCAGTGGTCGATGATCGGGTGGAGTTGTTCTGGCGGGGCTTTTTTGAAGAAGGCTTCATTGAAGCGGTCCACGTCCTCCTGGTTATACACCTCGGCTTCATCCAGCTCGTCTTTCAAGTCATGCAGGACGTTGATGTCGGTCGGCTCACTCAGGCTGGTAGCCGTGTAGAAGGGATCGAAGGCATCCTTGATTTCAGCTGCGGTGTTGTAGAAGTCGAGGATGAAGGTGTTTTGCTTGCCCATCTTCACGTTGCAGCGGTTCAGGCGGGAGAGGGTCTGCACGGCCAGCACGCCTTGCAGCTTCTTGTCCACATACATCGTGTGCAGCAGCGGTTCGTCAAAGCCGGTCAGGAACTTATTTGCCACCACCAGCAGGCGGTAGCCGGGCTGCTTCAGGTTTTCACGAATCTCCTTTTCTGGAAATCCATTCAGGCTGTCCTCGGTGTGTTCGATGCCATCCACCACCTTCTTGCCAGAAAAGGCGATGATGGGCTGAAAGTCGGCGTTGGCCTTTTTGAGCTCTTCGCGGATCGCAAAGAAGTAACGGATGGCAGACTCGATGTTGCGCGTCACCACCATGCCGCGTGCCTGACCTTTCAGGAGCTTGGGCTTCACCACATGATCCATGAAGTGGTTCACCATCAGCGTGGCCTTGGTGCCGATGGTCTGCTTGTGGGCTTCCACATAGGCGCGGAGCTTCTTCTGGGCCTTCGCGGTTTCAAACTGCGGATTGTCCTTGATGGACTTCTGCACCTCGTAGTAGCTCTTGTAAGTCGTGTAGTTGGCCAGCACGTCCAAGATAAAATCTTCCTCGATGGCTTGCTTCATAGAATACAGGTCATGCGGATCAAAGCCGCCGCTTGCATTGGGTTTGCCAAACTTCTCCAGCGTCGCGGGCTTGGGCGTGGCGGTGAAGGCAAAGTAGGACGCATTCTTGCCCATCTTGCGCTTCGCCATCGCGGCCAGCATCATGTCCTGGTAGTCCTCCGGCTCTTCCGCGTCATCCGTCGCGCCGATGGCGGCATTCAGCTTGTCAGCGGCCACGCCGCCCTGACTGCTGTGCGCCTCGTCAATGATCACGGCAAACTTCTTGTCGCTCATGTTGGCCATGCCATCGACGATGAACGGAAACTTCTGAATCGTAGTCGTGATCAGTTTCTTGCCATTCTCCAAATGACTGCGCAGGTCAGCGGCGCTCTCGGCATGGGCGACCAGTTTTTTCACTTCGGTGAACTGCTTGATGTTCCCGTCGATCTGCTTATCCAGCACGCGGCGATCCGTCACCACGATGATCGAGTCGAAAAGATTCGTCTGACCTGTGCTGTCGTAGAGTTCGATCAGCTGATAGGCCAGCCAGGTGATGCTGTGACTCTTGCCAGAGCCCGCGCTGTGCTGCACGAGGTAGCAACCACCCACACCTTCCTGCTGTACTTCTCGTAGCAGCTTGCGCACCACTTGCAGTTGTTGGAAGCGGGGGAAGTAGAGAATGGTTGTGATCTTCTTGGTCTTCTTGTCCACCTCATCCACCACCTTGGCAAAGTGCTCGATGATGTTGCACAGGCTCTGCCGGGTCAGGATGTCCTGCCAGAGATAGGCTGACTTCGGGCCATCGGGATTCACTGGGTTGCCTTTTCCGGCACCATTGGGCAGCCCCTTGTTGAAAGGCAGGAAGTATGTGCCCGCGCCATCCACCTTCGTCGTCATCCAGACCTCGTCGGGATCGACCGCAAAGTGCACCAGGCAGCGGCGGAAGTGAAAGAGCGTCTCGTTCGGGTCACGGTCATCGCGATACTGCTTCTTCGCGTGGTTGACGTTCTGACCGGTCCACGGGTTCTTCAGTTCCAACGTCGCCAAGGCCAGTCCGTTGATGAAGAGCACCATGTCCACCGACTTCAGCGGATCAGCCAGGGAGTAATGCACCTGCCGGGTCACGGAGAAGCGGTTGCTCTCAAACTTCGCCTTCACCTCTGGGTTCAGGTCGTTGTAGGGCAGACGGTAGAGCAGGTCGAGATGCGCATTATCCACCTCCAGCCCCTTCTTCAGCACAGCCAGGATACCATCCTTCCTCAGCTTCCGATGCAGCCTTTCAATCACCTGCCGCTTCCAGTCCGGCTTGTGATGCAGCTTCTCCAGTTCCTTTGGTTGCGTGCTCTCCAGGAATTGCCAGAGCATCGCCTCATCCACCGCAAACTCCGCGTTGAAGTCGCTCGGCTTACCCCGCTTCCATCCGTTGCCGCCGTAATCGGGTGTCGGCGCTTGCAGCACGCCATCCTTCACGGCCACTGTCACGCCGCCACTCAAGGCACGTTCGATGCAGGTTTCCAGAGCGGCTTCGTTGGTTTGGGATGGCATGACTTAGCGCTCGGGATGTTTGAACACGGTGACTTTGATGTAGTTGGATTCGATCTCGAACTCAGCCGGACGGTTTCCATTCTCGGCCAGCAGTGCCTGGGCTTTTGAGATGCCACGGCCAAAGCGATTCGCGTAACGCATCACCATCATCACCTCGGCCAGTACGGGGTTTCGATAATCTGTCACACGCGGGAAGTTCTCTTTGCTGGCCTCTCCATAGAGACCTCCGGTGTTCATGATCTCAATGCGGTCTGGGAAGAAATAGAACCTCACCGGAGAGTTGGACTGATAGTCCCGATGGATCACCGCATTGACCACCAGTTCACGGATTGCATCTTCGGGATAGTCCCAGATGTGTCGCTCTCTTAGGACGCTCTCTTTCACCGGCTTCATGGTGAATCGGCTGTTGATGAACCGGTTCAGCGTCCAGATCATCTCCAACAGATTGCCTTTAAAAATCTGGCTCTCCTCCACCTCCGATCCCATGGTGTCTCCCGCGAACCTCACATACTGCACATAGGCTCCGGGGAAGCGGCCCAGCACATCCTTCCCAAAGACGATGTAGCCCGCATTGGTCGGGCAGTTGCGCTTCAGGTTATAGAAGTGCAGCGCCGCCAGTTGCAGCACCAGTTCCCGACCGTTCTCCTTGATCACCTCGGGATCGATAGCCTTCCTCCGGTAGCTGGAAACGAAAACATCAAGATCCAACTCATCCAGTGTGCTGTCGAGGCAGGGCGTCACATCATAGGTGCGAAAATGAGTGCTTCGCCGCTCCAACAAACGCCGCTCTTCAGACTCGCTGGCCGTCGCTTTGCGTGGTCCCACGCGGATATGGATCCGGCCCCGATAGCGCACTGGCGGCAGGTCGCTGGGCTGTACTTCCACGACCAGAAACTCACCACCCGCAGGATGCGGCTGCTTGAAAACGGAAAGCATCGGCTGAGGCAGGATTTGGCCATCATCTCGGTAACTGGCGAACTGCATTTGAATCTCGTCGGTGGCGATGAAGCCCGGGGATAATGAACCATCATCCTCCACCCCGATCAGCAGGTAACCGGGCTTGCCATGGCCAGGCATGTCATTGGAAAAGGAGCAGATGGCTTCCCGAAACTTATCATTGTTCGTGATAGACCGTGTCCGCTCGATCCGGTCGGCTTCGGTCGAGGTCAGGACTTCTTGAACTTGTTCAGGGGTCAGCATGAGGAAATCTAAACGGTAACTGAAAGATTCGCAATCTTCCCTGTGGACATCACGCCACCGCTCAAGGCACGTTCAATGGAGGCTTCCAGGGCGGCTTCGTTGGTTTGGGAGGGCATGGCTTCAGGCGTTTCTCAGTCGATCCAGCAAGGCTTTGGCTGATGGGAAAGTCTTTTCGACGACAGCGGGATCAATCACCTTGAGCAGATCAAAGGACACCTTGCCTTTAGCATACTGCCGGTCGCCACAGTTGGCAGTGGCTTTCACCAGAGCTTCTAGCACCTTCTTTGGCTCGACTTTATGAAGATCTGGCCACTTGGGCAGGGCCTTGTCGTTCCAGCAGCCTTTGAAGAACGCTTTCAACTTTTCCCGGTCTGCTACGAACCAGCTCTCCATGCAGGTGATCATTAGGAATGCATCTTTTGCGCCCGCTCCTTTCGGCTTCTTCGCGTTGGCGCTAGACGCCAAGTGCTGCCAAACATCGTGACCTGATTTCACCAGATGCTCGCTATCCACCAGGAGCAAAGGCAGCACTCCGGGCTCATCTAATCTCACTGCATTGCAGTAATCCCGAATAGTATGGTTTCTTCCGCCACAAGGAATAGGTCGCGGCATTTTGCGCAAGGCTTCAAGCCCAGCCTCCTTGAAAAAGACGGTCCAAGCCTCACGAAAAGCTGCGTCCTGCGCGCGGTTATGTTGCACGCCACCTTCGATGTAGATCCTGATCTTCACCAGCGGTTCCCTCCCAGTTCGCCTTTGCTCCACAGGTCGCCCAGGGAATAGTCTTCTAGCCAGACCTTCATGCGCTTGCCGTCCAGACGCTCAAAGACCGATTCTCCATCGTGCTTCTCACAGACGATCACACTTTCGGGATCGTCGCCCAGGTAGTCCACCAGCAGGCGCGAATGAGTGGTCACCACAAGCTGAGTGCGGTCAGAGGCTTCGATGAGGAGTTTGGCGATCTGCGGAATCACATCTGGGTGCAGGCCCAGTTCTGGCTCCTCGATCACGATCATCGGTGGAGGCTCTGGATTCAAAAGGATGAGCAATAGGGCCAGGTAGCGCAATGTGCCGTCAGACAACCGGCTGGCAGGGATTTCGATGCCTCCTTTCTCGGTCAGGAAGAGCTGTAACGTCCCGCCTGCCACAGGGCGTGCTTTGAGCGCTTGTACATCCGCATAGAGGGATTGCAGTTCCTGCAGCACTCTGCCTTCCACAGTGATTGACATGTCAGCCACGATCAGGGCCAGATTCTCGGCTGTTTGGCTCAGTGCGTCGGTTCTACCATCCAACCGTGAAGGCTTTCGCACGCCAGATCGTGGGCCGAAGCACCAGTCCCGGTAAAGCTGGATGGCCGAATACTGGCGCTCAAGTTCAGCAAACATCGGGTATCGACCTGGATCACGGATTTGAGCCAGAATCGAGGCATCCCGTTTGAGCTGCTCGTGAGGAATCGTTTGGATGCCGTCCTTATGGTTCAGCCGGGCCTCAAAGAGTGATTTCGGAGCCTCCCAGCTGGTTGCCAGCATCCGATAAAACCAGCCCTTACCGCGCTGGCCCTTCTTCAATTCAGCCAGTTCGATGCGCTCATCAGCCACTCGGAGGAGGTGGTTGCTGGCGTAGAACTCTAAGTGATGTCGCACATCGTGCCCACCCGAAGTGTTGACCACCCAGCTCATGCGCGCGGGCGGCGGAGCATCATCCAGATTCCAGTCACCTTTCCACAGCCATTCATCCACCCCGCCGTCATCCATGATCGGCCCGGAGATGGATCGGCGGGCCGACGGCGCTTCGCGGAACAGATTGATCACCTCCAGCAGGTTGCTCTTGCCGCTGCCGTTCGGACCGATCAGCACGTTCAGCTTCCGCATCGGCAGGTCGATGCCCTTCGGTCCGAACGACAGAATGCCAGAGGCTTGGATGTTTTTGATCAGCATGGGTGGAAGCTAAACGGTATCGGCGGGAATCGCAATCTTCCCCGTCACCGCATGGGCGATCAGGGTGCTGCGGAGGGTTTGCAGGGTTTGGATTTGGGATTCGAGCGCTTCGCTAAGTAGTTTCGTTTGCTGGTGAATATCGGCGACCTGCAAAGCAATCTGTGTCTGTTCGTTTGGCGGCGGTATCGCAAAGGGTATCTCCCTCATGCGCTCTGGCACTAAATCCCACTGCCCGATACGAACGCCATCCGATGCTGCCGCGAAGAACGGAACATAGATTTTGGTGCGCAGAGCAATATGAAAAAACTCGGGCAGAACTCCGCGAAGGTGAAAAGTAAAATAAGCAGGGCTGACAATCCCACTAAAGGGCGAAACCGCATACGAACCTTGCCACGCCTTCATTTTGTTAATCACAAAGTCTCCTTTACGGATCAGCTTGTAGTTGGAGAGGTCGTCCGGCACAAAATTGTGATTGGCCTCTTTGGATTCCACATCTCGCTCAATGACACCAAGCTCGCGTGTCACAGACAACAGCCGTTCATGTGGATGCCCTTTGTTGCTAAATGCCGAGAGCAAGTTGCGGAGCTTTTTGATTTCCCAATGCCTCGGAATTGGCCCGAGCCACTCGATGCCGGAGTCTTGGAGTTCGGCTTGGTGGTGGAGGCCACGGGTGACAGCGCGGTTGATGAGGATGGCTTTTTGCTCGTCCAGCAGCTCGATCTGCCGCTGCTTCTTCGCGATCAAGGTGTCGATCTCCGCCGTCTTCTCATCCAGGAAGGCGACGATGCGGTCTTGTTCGGCGCGGGGTGGATAGGTGAGGCTGACTTGCTTGAAGTCTTCAAAGCGCATGTCCCATTGACCGACGCGTACGCCATAGGATATGGCGTCCAAAGCTCCGATTAGAGGCTTTGATCGAAGAAGGTAGTGTAGATAGCGACCGGCAATCCTCGACTGATTTACCTTACAGGTGATGTAGGCCGGACTGACTATGCCGTGATACTCGCTGACACCTAATGAGCCTTGCCAAGCCTTCATCTTGTTCACGGCGAGGTCGCCCGGATGCACGACCTTGTAGTTCGATGTGTCTAGAGAAGTGGCGTTGTGATTGTCGTCTCGCGAGTCCTTTGGAATGACACCATATTCGCGATACACCGACAGAACTGGAAGGTCCGACCGATTGCGTTCAGTACTGAGTTCTGCACAAGCTCGAAGCGGATTCACCTCCCAATGCTCCGGCACCTCTCCGAGCCATTCGACGCCGCAGTCTTTATACTTGGGGTATTTCGGGAAGGGGGTCATTCGGTGCTCTCTCCTTTTTGCAGTTGATGCTCCACGAGGCGGCGCTCGCGCTGGAGTTCGGCGACGAGTTCGGCCTCGGTGGGCAGGCAGGTGCGGTATTTGGAGGCAAAGAGCTGCTCGCTGCCCTTCAGCACAGAGTATTGGACCATGGTCTCGTCTTTGTCCGTGCAGAGGATGAGGCCGAGCGTGGGGTTGTCATCGGGTCCGCGCTTCAGGTCGTCGAACATACGGACATACATGTCCATCTGGCCGATGTCCTGATGGACGAGCTTGCGGGTCTTGAGGTCGATGACAATGAAGCACTTCAGCAGGTAGTGGTAGAAGACGAGGTCCAAGTAAAAGTGACTGGTCTCTGTGCTGAGCCGCATCTGCCGGGCGACGAAGGAAAAGCCGTGTCCCATTTCTAAAAGGAAACGTTGCAGCTGGGAGATGATAGCAGACTCGACCTCTGCCTCCGTAGCGTTCAGGTCCTCTGGCAGCTGGAGAAACTCGAGGATATAGGGATCTTTGATGAAGTCGCGGATGTCTTGTTTCCGCTCGGGGTCCACAGTTTCAGTGGTGGGCTGCTGGGTGGAGAGCAGGTGCTGGTAGGTGCGGGTCTGGAGCTGGCGTGTGAGCTGCCTGACACTCCAGTTCTGGGAGCTTGCTTCCTTCAAATAATAGGCTCTGGCGGTTGGGCTATCCTCCCGCATGATAAGGCGGTGGTGGCTCCAGCTCAATTGGCTACACAGTGTGTAGCTTTTTCCGCCATCAGGATAAGTGAGGTAAAATTGGCGGAAGTTTTTGAGATTGGCGAGGGAGAAGCCTTTGCCGAACTCAACGCTGAGAGATTTGGAAAGTTCCCTGAGCAGGCCCTCCCCATAAACGGCCTTGGCCTGACCGCCCTGCTCCTCTTCCACAATGCGCTGCCCAATCTGCCAGTAAGCCTGAACCATGGCCGCATTGACGGCCGTGTAGGCCTGCTGCCGGGCACTGGCGAGGATGCTGCGGACATCCGTGAAAAATGAAGAGGCGGGGACGGGTTTCATGGCGGTTCAGCGGGCGAAGTGGAGGATCTGCTCCAGGAGGCCTTCAGTCTCGGTCTCTAGCTGACGAATCTCGGCCACCACGTCCTCCAGCGGGCGCAGGGGCTGGTGCTGGTAGAAGTATTTGTTGAAGCTGATCTCGTAGCCAATGACAGTTTTCTCCTCGTCCACCCAGGCATCCGGCACGTGCGGCAGCACTTCCTTGGTGAAGTAGGCAGGGATTCCACCTGGATAGGTGAGCGGGACGTTCTCAGTATCCCGCAGTTCGCTGTCGGGCTCGTAGTTGTAACAGGTGCCGTCTTCAATATGCGGCGAGTAACAGCGCAGCTCATCCCAATCACAGTTCGGGATGAGTTCCAAAATGCTTTCACTGTTGCAGATGGGCTTGGCCGCTGGATCGCGCCAGGAGACAGCATCGAGGATGGCCTTCACGTCAGCGGGCTTGAGGTCGAGTTTGAGTTTTTTCACAGCTGCCTTGGTGGACTCGCTGAAGGCATTGAAGTCGTCGCTGATGGCTCCGCCAAGATGCTGGTGTAGCTTTTCGGCGGCCTGCATCAGGTCACGGCGGCTGGTCCAGGTGGCGGTATCTAGCAGCTTCTTTTTATTAGCAGGGGAGGTCTCCAGCTGCTCCTTCTCCAGCCAGTGTTCCACCGCTTCCTTCTGCGTGGTGAGGAAGCCTTTCTCATAGACCTTCTGGCCCCACTGCTGCCAGATCCATTCCATCTCGGTGCTGAGCGCGGGAACGAAGCGCAGGGTGGCGATGCGGTCGGACGTGAACTGGGAGGACTTCCGCAGCGGGCGCTCGACGGTGATCTTCCAGTAGCCGAACTCGTGGTTGGGGAACACTTTGGATTTCAGGGCCGTCGTAGGCTGAGGAGCTGCATCACACTTCAGATAAGCCTCAGTGATCTGCTCGATGTGGGCCTGGGTGAAGGCGCAGTTCTTTTCGCCGAGGTTCTTGCGCAGTTTTTCGTAAAGCTGGGAGGCATCGAGAAGCTGGACTTTGCCCTGGCGCTCCTTGGCCTTGTGATTGGAAAGCACCCAGATGTAGGTGGTGATGCCGGTGTTGTAGAAGATGTTGTTCGGCAGCTGGATGATGGCTTCCAGGTAGTCGTTCTCGATGAGGTAACGGCGGATGTTGCTGGCACCGCCGCCAGCATTGCCGGTGAAGAGAGCCGAGCCATTGTGAACGGTAGCGATGCGGCTGCCGAGGGGGCTGTCTTTGAGCCGCTTCATCTTGCTGACCATCTCCATGAGGAAGAGAAGCTGGCCGTCATCCACAGCAGGCGCGGCGGAGACGGTTTTCTTCTCGCCGTTCGCATCTGGCAGCACGACTTCGAAACGTCCGTCGATGATGACGGTCTCGCTGCCTTTCTTTTCCAGGATCTGGCCTTGGTCGGTCTTCCAGCTCTTCCCATAGGGTGGATTGGAGAGCATGAAGTCGAAGCGCAGAGTGCTGAACTCGTCGGTGGCCAGGGTGGAGCCGTAGCGGATGTTTTCGGGGTTGTTCCCCTTGATCATCATGTCCGACTTGCAGATGGCGTAGGTCTCGGGGTTGATCTCACGGCCATAGAGATGGACGGGCGCGTCTGACTTGATGGCGCCCTCGGGGTCGATGATGAAGTCCTGTGCCTCGGTCAACATGCCACCGGAACCGCAGGCGGGATCATAGATGGTGATGACGGGCGGCAGCTTCTTTTTGATGGGCTCAAAGATGAGGTGTACCATCAGCTGGATGACCTCACGCGGGGTGAAGTGCTCTCCGGCTTCTTCGTTGTTCTCTTCGTTGAACTTGCGGATGAGTTCCTCAAAGACGTAACCCATGCCGAGATTGCTGAGGCCGGGCAGCTTTTTGCCATCGGGCGCGGCAGTGTCGTGCGGGCTGAGATTGATCTCTGGCGAGACAAACTTCTCAATGACGCCGAAGAGGGCATTGGCCTCGGCCATCTTCCGAATCTGATTGGCGAGATCGAACTTCTCGATGATCTCGTGGACATTGTCGCTGAAGCCGTCGAGGTAGTGGGTGAGATTGGCAACGAGCTGAGAGGGATTCCCGAGCAGGGTCTTCAGGGTGAACTTGGAGGTATTGTAAAAGACCTGCCCGGCAGCGTCCTTCAGTCCCTCGGGATCCAACACGGCCATCTTGGCCTCCTGCTTCTGGAAGCGCACCTCCTCCAGCACGGCGGCCTTCGTGTCTTCCAGCAGGCAGTCAATGCGCCTAAGAACAAACATCGGCAGGATCACATCACGGTATTTCCCCCGAACAAAGACATCCCTCAGGCAGTCGTCCGCAATGGACCAGATGAACGAGACAATCTTGTTGTGAGCGGAATGATCCATGAAAAAGCTTTTTGATTTAAAGGGCTAGAAAGATTGAATAGGCTGAGAAGCGCTCTCGAAGCCGATGCTGGCGCAGCAGTTGCAGGACTCGGATATTCTCAATGCTTTTCGTGCTATGGGGTAATTTCCCTATCTAAGCGGTATCTCAGACCGATGGCAAAGAAATAAACTTGGAAAGGGGGAATGACGGAGAAATTAAAGGATGAGGATGGAGAGATGGAGAGATGGAGAGATGGAGAGATGGAGAGATGGACCTGCTCAAGAGTCCTGTGAGCTAGCTCGTGAGCACTTTGAGCCGGCTCACAAGCGCCATGAGCCCCCTCATGAAGGCTCTGAGCTAGCGCACGAAGAGCGTGAGCCCCCTCGTGAAGGCCATGAGCCCCGTCATGAAAGCTGTGAGCTAGCTCGTAGGCCCTATGAGCTACCTCATGAGGCTGGCAAGCTAGCTCTTGAAACCCACGAGCCTGCTCAAAAAAACCATGAGCTAGCTCTCGCAGGCTGTGAACATACCCCTGGTGACTGTGAGCTTTGACAGCAACAACGTGCGGTTCAGTTTCGGCATCCCTCGCGGCAACGATGGCCTGAACGGAACCAACGGCACGAACGGCAGTGATGGTATCAACGGCAGCAACGGCAGCGACGGAGCCCCCGGCGAGGTGACATCGGCCCAGCTCAGCGCTGCCATCAGCGGCATCAGTGCGAACACCAACAGCGTGAGCACGCTCGGCCAAGCTGCCGACGGCAGCTACAACCCCCAGCAGATGCAGGACATGATGAACAAGGTCGATGAACTGATCAACGCGCTGAGGCGGTAGGGATCGTTGTTCTTGGTTCTTGGTGCTTTGTTTCTGCCTGAAGTGGGGCTCACTCCACGTCGGGCAGTTCGATGGTGAAATCATCTTCCAGACGGCCCTGGAACTTCCACACTCCTTCGACACGGATGGCGGAATCGACTTCGAGCTTCAGCTCCGTGCCATCGGCCGTGCGCAGGCGAATCTCGATGCCATCAAAGCGCGGGGTGTCCGGCGAAGCATCCTCGTCCTCACTGACCTCCACGCTCGTCAGCGTGAGCTGGCCCAGTTCGCCGAAATACTTGGTG
>JAIXZA010000141.1 GCA_027489965.1 Verrucomicrobiaceae bacterium | reverse complement strand
GATCACTCATTTGAGCGCAATGGAAATCCCGCCCTGTGAAAGTCTAAAACGTCCGAACCCATTGAAATAAGGCATCCGACAACTTTTAACTTGACCGGTTTTTTCAGAGAAGGGTGCAAAAAATTGACAAACCGCACGTTTCATCGCCTTCCGCCTCGCCAATTCGCTGCCGCGTGAACTTCTCGAAGACTGGCTTCGTGCTTCTTCTTCGCTAAAGCCACGACGAACAAGCCGCGACGCCTTCCTCACCGCCAATCCGCAACCGTGGGACGACATCACCGAAGCCTGCTACCACGGCCAGTTCTCCGACAAGCTCGACGAACACCTCGACGCCGCGCACGGCTCCTGCGCCTTGCGTGATCCACGCCTCGCCCAAATCGTCGCCGAACGCCTGCATCACTTCGACGGCCATCGCTACGACCTCTGGAGCTACGTCATCATGCCCAATCACGTCCACGTCCTCTTCACCCTCCGCGACGGCGAATCTCTCCCTGACACGCTCCAAGGCTGGAAAGGCGTTTCCAGCCGTCTCATCCACAAAACCGGCCTCAGCGCCCTGAGTCCCTTCTGGCAGCCCGATTACTTCGACCGCCTCATCCGCAGTCCCGAGCACTTCAGCACCGTGAAGGCTACATTCGCGAAAATCCCGCTAAAGCGGGGATAAAGACTGGCTTTTTTCGGGAACGAAATTGAACGATAGCAGCACTGAGATTCGCTACGCATCTGCGCATTTATCCCGCTTCATTCAAACGGCAGCGTAGCTGAAGTGATGAAATAAATGTGTCTGGCTGTAGTGGCATCCGCTCAATTCGGCACTGGCTGCGAGGCGTCCCTTTGCTGTGATTCCACGATCCTAGGACGAAGCTAACGACGACTTTCATTGCCACATGAAGCATCTCCTCCAACTGTTCACCGACACTTCATAAGCAAAGAACTTATCAATAATCTTTGGAGGTATTATCAATCAGATAAAAAGGCCTCAAAACATGATTTACATAAGGACGAAACTCGGCTGTAATCGGTAATTAGGCGCACAACCTGCGGCGCTCCGTCTTGAATTACCTGTTAACAAAAGCGGGAAACTCGAATCGAACACCTCCTAATATGGCCAAAACTGACTTTACCAAGATTAACCTCGGCGATCTGCAAGGAAACATCCTGCGGGGCCACGGCAGAAATTACACCGCAAACCTATTTGTGAAGTTTGGCACCGATCTCGTCAAGACGAAGGCACTCCTTGGCTTCATACGCACGAAGGTCACCAGCCAGACTCAGCAGGATGCCGACCGCGCCGCCTTCAAAGCCACTGGCGTTATTGATCTGCCCTTTCACTCGCTCTATCTCACGTCGAAAGCGTATGATGTGCTCAGTGTCACGACAAAACCCGTCGATCCAAAATTCCGCGCCGGGATGGCGGCCAGCCAGAACACTCTCTCCGATCCTGTTGCGACCAGCTGGGATCCCCCCTTCAAGCCTGATCTTCATGCGCTCATTCTCATAGGCAATGATCGTGAGGACAAACTCGACCAACTTGTCAGCCAAATGATTGGCCAGATCAACACTGCAGGGGCAACTCTTCTGGGCACCGAACGTGGCCGTGTACTACGCAATGCCCGGGGAGATGGCATTGAACATTTCGGCTACGTGGATGGTCGCAGCCAGCCTTTATTTTTCCAGGACGACATCGATGGTGAGGCGGCCCATGGCGGCACGGACCTGTGGAATCCAGATTTCGATGCCTTCAATACTGCTCTGGTGGCAGATCCGCAGGGCGTGGATACGCGCAGCCTCGGCACTTACTTCATTTTCCGAAAGCTTGAGCAGAACGTGCGCCGCTTCAAAGAGATGGAGTCAGCCTTGGCGGAAAGTCTTCAACTTGAGAGCGATGACGCCGAAATTGCGGGCGCAATGGCCGTAGGCCGTTTTGAGGATGGGACGCCCGTGACGCTTCAAAACAGTGAAGGCATGATCCATCCCATCCCGAACAACTTTAACTACAAAAGCGATGCTAGTGGATCTCGTTGCCCTTTCCACGGCCACATTCGTAAAATGAACCCGCGCAACCAGCCTAGCGATGACATACGCATAATGGCTCGCCGCGGAATTCCTTTCGGCAAACGCGATGCTGACTTGGCGGATATGCCGGAAAGCGGCGTCGGTCTCCTCTTCATGGCATGCAACATCGACATTTCCCGACAGTTTGAATTTGTTCAGCAGAGCTGGGCGAACAACGACAGTTTTCCAGCCGGTGGAACCGGTAAAGATCCGATCATCGGCCAGCCAGGCTTCGCCATACCCGCGACGGCGCAAAAGTGGCCCAAAGCATGGGGCGATGCCGCCCGCGTCCCCTGTGCCTTCACCCCCTTCGTCCGCATGCGTGGTGGGGAATACTTCTTTGCCCCATCGCTCTCCGGCATCACCCGCCTCGCTACCTGATTCGGCGCATTCCGCCTCGCGTATTCAGGGACACTTCGTGAACCTCCCAATGACTTGCCTCTCAGGGCATGGCGCAGCACCCCTCGCCGCCAATCCACTGCCGTGGGATGACGTCACCGAAGTGTGCTACCACAGCCAGTTCTCCGACAAGTTCGACGAGCACCTCGACGCCGCGCACGGCTCCTGCGTCTTGCGTGATCCACGCCTTGCCCAAATCGTCGCTGACCGCCTCCATCACTTCGATGGCCAGCGCTACGACCTCTGGAGCTACGTCATCATGCCCAATCACGTCCACGTCCTCTTCACCCTCCGCGATGGCGAATCGCTGCCCGACACGCTGCAAGGCAGCGAGGTGCAGATAAGGGCTTTGGAGAAATATCATTCTTAAACCGATGCCATGCTTGTCTTCCTTGAGGAATTCGGCGACAAGCGCGACGTTGAGATCCTCGATCGGCTCAAGACTCTCGGTCAGACAAAGAAATCAGAAACGATATGATGAAAAAGACATTGATTGTTAGTTCGTGGATACTGGTCACTGCCCTGGCTTGTGCCGGAGAGCGGGTCGGGCTGTGGCCGGAGGGAAAGATCCCGGATTTCCAGCCCCAGCAGATCGCGGCAACCACCCAGGAGGCGAAAGCGCCGGGATTCAAACCAGCGGAGCATGCCATGCCGCATCTGGACTGGTATGAGGCTCCTGCGGAGAAGAATGGCGGATGCATGTTGCTCATTTCCGGCGGCGGTTATCAGAATTGCTGCGACGGGGAGTGGATTGACCGGGTCGCGAAAAAGCTAACCGAACTCGGGTTCGTTTGCGTGAGTCTCACCTACCGGACGCCACGCCCCCAAGGGCTGCCGATCTATCAGAGCGCTTGGGAGGACGGTCAACGCGCCGTCCGGCTCGTCCGAAGCGAGGCGCAGAAACGCGGGTTCGACCCGGAGAAGATCGGCGCGCTCGGATTTTCTGCGGGGTCGCACCTGACGGTCCTGCTCGCGACGAGCGCGCTCACGCCGGCTTACGGGGCGATTGACGACCTCGACCAGCTTCCTTGCCATCTCAACTGGGCGGTGCCGATTTACACCGCCTATGCGCTAACGGACGGGCTCACCGGCCCCAACACGCGCGACGGCGATGCGATCGACGTCAAGCTTTCGGACGTGTTCAAGTTCGACACGAAGACCTGTCCAATGGCCCTCTTCCACGGCGGGACGGACGCCTATTCGCCGAATGGTTCCACGCAGATCTACCGCCAGCTCCGCAGGATGAAAATCCCCGCCGAGATCCATCTCTTCGCGGACCGTCCCCACGGTTTCATGGGCGACTCTAGCAAGGGCGAGGACGGCACCGCCTACGACCACTGGCTCGACCGCGTGACCGAGTTTCTCCGTCAGATGAATTTCGACGGACGCCTCGGCGCGGAAGAGGAACTAATGGCCCGCTATCCAAACGACGACGCTCGCGGCGAATACCGCAAGCAACCGTTGTGGCCGGAAGGCAAAATGCCGGATGAGCAAAAGCACCAGTGCCAGCCATATCTCGAATGGCATCTGCCAAAGGAACTCAGGACGAAGGCGATCCAGATCATCTACTCGGGTGGCGGCTACGGGGGCAATAATCCGGACGGATTTGAAGTCGCGCCAACACGGCGATACCTCAATGAAAAGGGCATGACGGTCGTGACGGTGAAATACCGCACGCCGCGTCCGCAGGGCGGACTGGCCAAGCACACGACGGCGTGGCAGGATCTGCAGCGCGCCGTCAGGATCGTCCGCAGCGAGGCTCCGGCGCAAGGGCTCGATCCCGACCGCATCGGCATCATGGGTTCCTCAGCCGGCGGCCACCTGACACTCATGGGCGCGACCAGCTCGAAACGCCGTTCCTACGCGCCGATCGACAATCTTGACAAGCTTCCCTGCAACGTCCGTTGGGCGGTCGCGATCTATCCGGCATACGCGCTCACCGACGGCGCGGAATCCCCGAACGCCAAGGGCGGCAACGAGGACGACGCTAGGCTCGTCCCTGAATTCTCGTTCGACCTCGCGACGTGTCCAATCCTGTTCATCCACGGCGATGCAGACGGTTGGGCACCAATGAATTCGGTGAAATGCTGGGAGCAGCTTCGCCGGATGGGAATCCAGTCGGATCTCCACACGCTGGTCGGACGCGGGCACTGCTTCCAAAGGCAGGCCGCCCCGGAGACAGGCAGTTACACCTGGATGGGGCGCATTTGGGAATTCATGAACCACGAAGGGTTCAATAAGTAAACAAAGGCGAAACGGGAGTAGGGTGTAAAAAATCAACTGACGATTTGAGAGGTGGTCACAGAATGTGACTGGCTCTGCCGACGTTTTTTGTGAGTGCTTGTGATCGTCCAAGCATGGACCAGAGTAGTCGCAAATTGCGACCACCTTCTGCTGGGTTGAATGCAACGACGATGAAAGGACTGAGAGGAGCGCGGACACTATGGTCTGCCTCTTCTCTACGCGGCTTCGCCGCCACTTCCAAAGGCGGGCAAGAACCGGAGCGAAGTCTTGAGTTCCCATCCCCCCTCTTTTTGCTTGCTGCGAGTAAGTCGGGGCGGGATGTTTCTTTTCACGGCACATGACTGACTCATCCTCTTTTTCCGACTTCGCCAAGCGTCATCTCCTGCCGTTCCTAGCTGTGTTCTGGGTTCCCTGCTTCTCGCTGTGGTTCTTTACTTATATTGAGCGGGACTACGATGAGAAGATCCTTGCTACAATCAGAAAACAGGTGATGCAGGATACCTCGCTAAGCTCAGGTCAACGGTTAAAGCTGATCAGTCAATGGGAGCGCCAACCAGTCTCGCAATTGCTCGTGACACAGGATGAGGAGAATGCGCGTCTGAGAGATCAGTTCAGCGACGTGAGCACCAGTTACTCGATCTTTCGCTGGAATCTGGTCATCGCCTGGGTTTGCCTCGTGACGGTGCTGGTTGCCGTAGTCATGGTCGGCACGTGCCTGCTCTTTGCGTTCCAATCGAATCGATCTCAATACTGGTCTCTGAGGCTTGGATTACCTGTGCTACAAACCACGGCACTCATCGAAGTGCTGGGCCAGGGCATCCTCATCGGCTTTTTGTCCTTCTGGGTGACGGCTCACTTCTTTGAGCGTTTCTCGCCAAAGTTCGTTGGTATTATGGGCCTTGCGGTCGTCATCATGATTGGTTCGATTCTGAAGGTAATGTTCAAGTCTGTGGACGTGACCAACGAGGTCGAAGGCGAGGAGTTGACGGAGGCCGAGGCACCTCATGTATGGCAGCGTGTCCGCCAGATGGCCGCGCATCTGGGCACTGAGCCGCCTGATTTCATCGTCGTAGGCATCGAGGCGAGCTTTTATGTCACCGAGAATCCCGTGCGTCTGGCAGGCAGAATCGAAACAGGACGCATGCTTTATCTGAGCCTGCCCATGCTGAAGAAGATGACGGTCGAGGAGGCGGACTGTGTCTTGGGACACGAGCTGGCGCACTTCAGTGGAGACGACACGTTTTGGTCGAGGCGCATCGCTCCGCTGATCAGAAAGTTTGATGCCTACCTCACTGCGTTGGACGATGGGCTAGGCGTTGCAGTGGGCGGTTTCCTGGGAGCGTTCTGGAAGCTCTACCAGCTCTCGCTCGGCAAACTCTCCCGCGCTCGCGAGTTCCGTGCCGATCAGATCGCTGCTAGCGTTTCCTCACCCGCCGCGATGGTACGCGCGCTGATCAAAGTCACCAGCTACAGCGCGTATCGAGCACGAACCGAACAAGCCGTGATTGACTCAAGCAGGGTGAACAATGAGCTGCGTCTCGCTGAGCAATTGGATCAAGGGTTCCCGCAATTCATGGAACGCTTCGTCAGTTCTAGTCAAGTGATCGTCAGTGAGGTTCAGCACCCCTTTGATTCGCATCCAACGCTGAAGCTGCGGATGCAAAACCTGGGGATCACGACCTTCTCTGCTCTCACCGATCCGGCCTTGTCGGCGCCTGTCGAGCTGACTTGGCACAACGCGATCCCGAAAGCTGCGGAGATCGAAGCCTCAATGTGGGCAGAGCGGCAGGAATTGATTCAGAATGTGCAGGCTAAGGACATCGCTTGGCGCACCATGCCCACCACGCAGGAACAGGTCGAGCAGGTGGAAGCTCATTTCCCGATGCGAGTGTTTATGCATAAGGACGGATCCGCCGCAGTGCTGGAGCATGATCAATTGACTCTGCCGACAGAGCCGATGCCCATCCGTCTCAGCCGGATCGAGTCAGTAGAGTCAGAAGCTCGTCTCGATTTCCGCGGCAGTAATCGCTACACCATCCTCTATCGTGACGAACAGGGAAAGCAGCGCAAGGCGATGACTGTAGTGTCGCTGTTCAAAGACGCGGAGGGCAGCCTTGAGGAGGCCTTTGATCGCTATTATAGCAGGTATAAGCTAGCTCAGAGTCGCTGGGCTACGTGAAAGGTCAGGTAATGAGCTCGTGAAAAAAGCTACAAATTAAGGCAAGCTTCAGAGTTACTGCAAGACAGCCAGGACTGTTGCAGGAGCTGTCTCTTCGCCTTCTGGGCATCTTGGCTGCGCCACTAGGACAAGAGGTACTTGACAGCATCCAGCTTGGGCTGAAAATTATATTATGTATAGTATTTGTAATATTATTGAAAAAATCATTAAATTAGTGGCCGTAGCCGCCGCTATTGCGCTGGCCGCACTTCTTGTTTGCGACCTCATCTTGCGCAGTTCAGGCATCGTACCCTCGCAGAGCATACCGCTCTTCAACCGATGGGCAGCCGGCCTGGCAGGCGTGTGCTCCATCATCTGGACCCTGCGCCAGTGGTCAAAGGTGCGGATCCCCATTTTCGACAAGCCTGTAGAAGAAGCTGCCGCTGCAACACCCCATTCCTTGGACGATCTCTTCGGTGAGGCCTTGTCAGAGAACACGATTTCTCAAGTGCAGTCTCAACGCCCCTCATTTGAGTCGAGAGCCAGGTATTGGGTCGTGTCTCAAGACTTCGATAAGGTTTATCAGACTGAGCATCAAGGCTTTCTCGGAACGACTTTTCTCAATCTCCTGAGCGGGGGATCTTGGACCATGCGCACACCAATGCTCCAAAGAAGCTATCGGAGCCTCGCAACCGAAGGCGAGCTACTTTTTGCCGCCATCGTGATAGGCAACAACGCCATCGGTGGGAATCCCGAAAAGCGCTACCCTGCCGCCGTCGTGACCTCGTGGAATCAACATCCATCCGCCTTGAAGCGCTTGACCTCAATCGCGAAGGAACTGGCCATTGCGTATGCAGGCAATGTCTCCCGAGGCATGCCCAAAAGTGCGAAGATCATTGCGGACGACAAATATCATCAGTTGCGCCAACGACCGCTACCCAAGAAGGAAACGGGTAATCTTGAGGTCACGCTGATGGATGTGCGACTTTCGATGAACGATCTTGAGGACGACGGATTGCCCAGTTCTTTTGTGCCGCTGCTAGTGCATCGTAGGAATGGCCTCTTTGCCGTGGTGCCCTGGCCTGTACTGCTGGGCAAACAAATAATCACTCCTTCCATGCGACAGGCACCCGTGCGAGGTCACCTGACGCCCCTGCAATCCGCAGCGTAAACCCCAGGCTAAAATAAACCCCTACCGCTATGATCATCATCTACGGAGTTCATCGATTTGGCCGAAAAAAGGTCGGCGTCCGCAACGACTTTTGCAATTCCTGCAAAAACGAAGGCGTTGCCGAGCATTGGCAGTCCTTTGACTGTGCCCACATCTTCTGGATTCCGCTCATCCCTTTGGGCACGAAGCACCGCTGGAAATGCTCTCATTGCGGCGAGGATCCGAGAGCAGAAACCAAAATGAGCCCTGTGCTCCGCTATGCCCTCCTCATCGGACTACCGATCATGATTTGGTCCCTCTGGTTCGACCGCCCGGCCCAAAGCTCGCCCGACCAAATGACTTATTGGATGACCGCAATTTTCGGTGGCATCTGGCTTTGGATGCTCTACGGAACTTTCAAACGCCCTACCGGACTCACCAATGAAGAGCGCCGAGCTACCGTGATCCCTCTGAGCACCGACGAATGTCTTTATTGTCATGCCCCGCTCACGCTCCAGCCGCACCCGCAGTGCCAACCTTGCGGAATCCGCATTGAGGGCGTGCCAGGGCGGCGCTCGACTGCCACACCGCCCCCCTTGCCGGGCAGCGCACGAGATCAAGGGGTGCTGGGCTCTATCACTGCGGGGCCCAGCTCTTGGTCAGCCAACTCAATGTCCTGCGAAGACCAAATGGCTCAATGGCTCTCCCACCCAAATGAATTTGGCGTTCCTCCACAGTCCGTTCGTCACAAGCGCACCTACCAACTAGACCTGTTAGGACACGGTGACGTAGAGGTTCATCTGGTCGAGTATGCTATGCCTAACGGACGCCAGGGGCGGGGCTTCGTCAATGGCTCCTACACTTGGTCCTTTCTCGGTGACGGAGTCAACGCAATCGACGATAACAATCTCATGCTCGCGTATTGTGGTTGGATGTGGCTAAATCCCGCGATTCACACGGGCGATGTCGTCACCCGTTTCGATTCTGCCGAAGAAGAGAGGCTCTATCTCGCCCAGAAGCAGCAGCAAGGACTCACGGATTTGAGCATCACCAATCGCTACAAGATCGGCACCAGCGAGCTCTTTGAATTCACGGGCCGCTATCAAGGCCAGCCCGCCAAGGGAGCTGGCGACACGAGCCATGATATTGGCTTTCTCTCAACCGACCCCTGTTTCAATCTTCCCTCCATCTATTTCTTGCTGGGTCAGCAGGTGATCAAGACGATGCGGTGAACCATCAAGCCTGAGCGCCCACCACCACGCATCCAGCCCATTCACACCGCTATTCGACTCTGGTAATCAACCGGAGAGTAAACCTAGAAGCACGAATACCAGATCTTGTTCATTGCCATGACACGGATTGACTTCGAACACATGGCAAAATGAAGCCCATGCAATGCTTGTCTTCATGAGATTTTCGTTTGTCGAATAGTGTAGAAAAAGCGCACCAGTTCCAGATAAAATCTCCACACCAAAAACAAGCATCAACTTTGCATCGACAATTTAACCGGGCATCAAACAATGAATTTCTGCTTGGCAATGGTCCAAGCTTTAGCTAGAAAGAGGCGAACGACTGCAACAAATTCTCTTGGAAGCGAAGGGAAGAAAGGATTCTCAAGAGCCTTACAATCCATTGAGTCAAATTTACGCTATTTTGACAAAATTCTCGATATTCTTCATCTGATCTTCACATGCGCTTGTCATAGTCATGCCAGTTCCCCCTTTTTATGAAACGCCTGTTTACTCTCGCCGCAGCCATCGTCACTCTCGTGATGCCTTTATCGGCGGCGACCGTCAACTGGTCCGCAAGCATTAACCACGGCCTCAGTCTGGCAAATGGCAGTGAGGTTCCTGTAGGATCTTTGGTACGCATCGGCTGGTTTAAAAATGTTAGCACAGGCGCTCAGCTCTCCGATTCTGAAATTCAATCTTTGGCGGGCAATCCCAACAACCTTGGGGCAAGCTTCATCGAGGCGGCCTCCAGCACGATTGGCAACGGACTCAATGGCAGTCTGGCAGGTCATTTTTCCGCAGCTAGCTCTCCCGATACGGGTAGCACAGGCCTGGATTTAGCTGGCAAACAAATGTTTCTTTGGATTCTGAATGCAGCAACCGTCAGTGCGGCTAGTCAGCAGGCGATTCTCTCTTGGAACATCACGGACACAACGACCAATCCCGACAATACGCCTGACACACCAGGCGCACGCTGGAAGTTCCCTGTTCAGAACCCGCCAGGCGACACAACGATCGATCTGACTGATCTCACTACTGGTACGAGTTCATTGGCCGCAGGAGCGAGTGTCATTGTCGGAACCTTCCCGACTGGCACTTCAACCACGACTTCAGCGTCGAACTTTGGCCTCGTTGAGATAGCCAATGTGCCCGCCATCACCACAAACTTACCAGGAGGCGTGCTTTCCACTTCCTACAGCCAGAGCCTTACAGCAACAGGCGGCACGGGACCATACGGCTGGAGTGTCAGCGCTGGCGCTCTGCCTGACGGCCTTACTTTAAGCAATGCAGGGCTTTTATCTGGAACACCAACAAGTGCCGGCACCTTTAATTTCACCATTCAGGCGCAGGATTCACTGCTCGTGAATGGCACGCGCAGCTACACCTTCATCGTCGCTAACACAGCCCTAGCCATCACGACTAGCGCTACGCTACCTGGAGGCACTCAGGGGGCGGCCTATTCACAAGCGCTGATGGGCAGCGGCGGCACCGCAGGCTATATCTGGAGTGTGCTCAGTGGATCGCTACCTGGTGGATTGTCGCTTAGCAGCGCTGGTCTGCTTAGCGGCACTCCGACTGCGGCTAGCAATGCTAGCTTCACCGTGCGTCTTGCAGACAGTGGTGGCCTGACAATCACACTTGCCTGCACCTTGCAAATTCAGGCTAATCCGATTGTCATTCAAAATGCGGCTACCCTGCCAGATGCGGTCGTCGGCATCGACATTGGCCAAAGCTTCACCGCCACTGGCGGCACTGCGCCATACACTTGGTCCATTGCCACAGGCAACTTGCCCACAGGCATTGCGCTCGGCACGTCGGGTGTGCTCACAGGAAAACCAACGACCGCAGGCACCTCCACATTTACGGTCCGGGTGACGGATGCTGCCAATCTGGCGCTAACCAAAGACATGACAATCACTGTACAATCCACCTTAGCCCTGCCAGTTGTGACTCCGCCAAACTTTGCCAATACCACCGTGAGTGCAAGCTTCAGTCACACGCTTAGTGCTAGCAACTATCCAAAGAGTTTCACCGTTAGCGGATTGCCGGCAGGCCTCGCCTTAGACACGACCAAGCGCATCATCCAAGGCAAACCCACAACGCCCGGCACTTACACCGTCCGTATTAGTGCCACCAACGCCAAAGGCACTGGGGCGACCATCAGCGCCACACTCAGAGTGCAAGCCTTGACGACCAATGCCGTCGGCTCCTTTATTGGCATCCTTACACGAGAAAATTTCGTCACGGCTGGGCTTGGTGGCCGCATTGACCTGACCACCACCACGACCGGAAGTTTCACGGCTAAAGTCCTGATTGGTGCTACAACCTACTCAAAGACGAGCAGCCTAACCACAGCTCTCAGTACTTTCCCTCAAGTCATCACCACGATCTCGCGCGGGACCAAGCTTCCTGAATTGCGTCTGGCTTTGACGATCAATACCACGACCAACACCCTTACTGGAACCATCTCTACAACAGTCAGCTCGATCTCCCGAGATACTGCCGTTGATGGCTGGCGGCAGACCTGGAACAGCACTAACAATCCAGCCGATAATCAAGCCGGCTACTACACAGCAGGACTGGATCTTTCCGCCAGCAATACTCAAGTCATCACAGGCAATAACATTCCACAAGGCACGGGCTACGTGTCCTTCATTGTCGGTGTCGATGGCAAAGTCACTGTGAGTGGGAAAACATCTGACAATAACAGCATCACCACCGCTGGCTTCATCGGACCGAATGGACAGATAGCTGTACATCAGTCTCTCTACACGAACCTTGGATCCGTTGTCGGTAAGCTGACCTTGGCGACTGATCCAGACGGACTCTTTTATGAAAACGTGATCACGGGTCTTCTAAGCTGGACCAAACCACTCAATACAAAAACACTCACTTATGCCGATGGATTCACCGATCTAAAGCTGGATGCCTATGGCAAATACATGTCAGCTAACACTAAAGGTATCGTGCTCGGACTGCCCGAAACAGGCACCTTTGCCCTGAACTTTAGTGATGCCGGCCTGGTACTGGCTGCACAGAATCCTTCTGTCACCAATGCCAACTTCACAGAAGCCCTGAAGGCAGTGCTGCCAACGAACTCTACAAAAACCACATTAACGATCACCACAACGACAGGAGTCGTAACAGGCGGATTCTCCTTATTGGATGTCAAACTTTCCAGATCCTCTAAATTTTACGGCATGATCATTCGCAGCTCATCTGGCACGACACGCGCGATGGGTTACTTTTTACTCAAACAGATCCCGCTAGCGCAGCAAACCGCAGCCAAGGCTCCCGAGCTCTCTGGCCAGATGATCATTGACGACCTTTAACACGCTGCCCCCATGATCTCATTCCACACACAATTGCTGATTCCAGCACTGTTTTTATCGGGCCTCGTCCAGGCACAAGTCTCCAGCACCAGTAACATCGTCGGCTTCACCACTGTGCCGATCGAAGGCAATCCTACCGGCACGCGATTAAATTTAAACTCACTCTCCCTGACAACGAATATCGACTACCAAAGTGCAGCCACGGGTCTCGGAACCAATACCATCATCGACAGCACAGGCTCCTGGGTAGAGGATGCCTTCAATGGCAGCAATGGCGTCTATTATCTAGAAATCGTGACCAGCGGCGGATCTGCGACAGGCGCAGGAGCAGGCACCACCTATCGCATCAGCGACACAAGCATTGGGCCTGCAACCATCACCTTGAACGATAATCTAGCGGCTGGCATCAGTCTTCCCCTCACCTATCGAGTGCGGAAATACTGGACGTTGGCCAGTGTCTTCGGTGCCAACAATTCAGCTGGGCTACAAGGCGGCACCAACAGTTCCGCAGATCAGGTGCTACTCTGGAATGGAAGCCGCCATCGGACTTTCTATTATCAGACAAGCGGCATCGGCGGTACAGGCTGGCGACAAACCGGCGACCAATCCACAGATGCTGGAAGTACACTCATCGAGCCAACGGCAGGTGTTGTGATCAAACGAGGTCAATCCTCGACCCTGAATGTGATCATCAGCGGTGCCCTTAAAACAGGGCAAACGGTCGTCACCGTCAGTCAAGGCTACAACTACATCGGCAATCCTTTCGGAGCAGGCATGACACTGGCCAGCAGCGGACTTTACACAGGTGACAGCGCCACCGGAGTCGCCGCAGGAACGGACGCCGCCAGCTCCGACCAAGTGCAACTCTGGAACGGCAGCACCTACACCACCTATTACTACAACAGCACTGCCGGCGGCTGGCGCAGCTCGACAGATGCAACAACAAACGCAGGCACAGCCAGCATCCCCTACGGATCTAGCTTCATCGTCCGCAGACTAGGCAGCAGCAGTTTCTCCTGGAAAATGCCACAGCATCCCTCTTCGCTATAAAAAGAACAGGCAGTGGCAATGCATCAGACATTGAAGCGCCACTCGACGACGTCACCGTCGCGCATGACGTATTCTTTGCCTTCGATGCGTAGCTTTCCAGCCTCGCGGGCTTTGGCTTCGGACCCAAGTGTAGTCAGATCGTCGAAGTGGACAATTTGTGCCGCGATAAAACCACGCTCAAAGTCACCATGAATCACACCAGCGGCCTGTGGGGCTTTCATGCCCTTCGTGATCGTCCACGCACGAGTTTCTTTTTCACCCGTGGTCAGATAAGTCTGAAGTCCGAGCAGTGAATACACACTCTTGATCAAAAGATTCACGCCGCTGTCATCAACACCTAGATCAGCAAGATACGCCTTGGCATCTTCTTCGGGCAGCTCACTCAGTTCACTCTCGATGGCGGCACTGACCACGCAGGCGCTGGCAGCATGAGCGTGCTTGACGTAATCACGAACTTTCGAAACATGCGGGTGGTTGTCTGGATTCTTAGAAGCTGTGGCAAGCTCATCTTCACCCACATTGCAGGCGTAGATGCAGGGCTTGCCACTAAGCAGGAAGAAGCTCTTCAAAAGCTTCTTTTCATCATCATTAAGATCCAGTGTCACCGCTGGCTTCATGTCATCCAGATGCGGCAGCAGCTTTTCACACAAAGCGTGTTCAGCCTGAGCTTCTTTAATACCACGCTTGGCATCCTTTTCCGTGCGAGACTTGCGCTTCGTCACGCTGTCCATGTCGGCAAGAATGAGCTCGGTGTTGATCACTTCGATGTCGCGGATTGGATCCACTGTGCCATCGACATGGGTGATGTCACCATTTTCAAAGCAGCGCACTACATGCACGATGGCGTCTACCTCGCGGATGTGGCTCAGGAATTTATTGCCCAAACCTTCACCACGACTGGCACCTTTGACGAGTCCGGCAATGTCCACAAACTCAATCGCTGCGGGCACCAGCTTCTGGGAGCCACTGAGCTTCGAGAGAACGGCCAACCGCTCGTCAGGAACGACCACGACACCTTGATTAGGCTCGATGGTGCAAAAAGGATAATTAGCCGCCTCCGCTTTGCGGGTGCGAGTGACAGCATTGAAGAGAGTTGATTTGCCTACGTTTGGGAGGCCGACGATTCCAGCTTGGAGCATAAGGGGGACGAGAATAGCGGTGCATTGGCCATCTGCGAACGAAAAGTGTGCGACAAATTCACCAAAGTTCACTTGGCCAGCAGATGAATACGAAGTTCTGTTGGCTGCAACCTGCTATTCCGTATGAAAACCATCACTGCTGCTGAGGCTCTAGCCCTTACCGCAAAGGCTGTCTTTATTCATGTCCTTCCTGAGGAACATTATGCCGAGCAGCACCTGCCCAAGGCCATCAACGCCTGTGTTTATGAGATGGCTTTTCTTTCCAAGGTCGCCGAACTGGTTCCCGAGCAAAGCACCGAAATCGTTGTCTATGGCGCGGGTGCACCCTCTTTGGACTCATCCGTGGCCGCTGCAAAGCTTGTCAAAGCAGGCTACACAAATGTCCGCGATCTTCGCGGAGGGATCACTGAATGGTTAAACAATGGCGGCAAGGTCGAAGGAACAGGCCACATCAACAGCGCCGATGAATCAGATGGCGTGTATGCGCTAGACGTCGCGACAAGCACCGTCCGCTGGACAGGCCGAAACCTTTTCAATCATCATCACGGCAGCGTCAAGTTAGCCAAAGGCAAAATCGAAGTTCAAAACGGCGCATTACAAGCCGCCAGTTTTACCCTGGATATGAATCACATCACTTCTGATGACCTCACTGACAGTGCCTACAATGGCATGTTAATCCATCATCTTCGTGACGAGGACTTCTTTGCCGTGGATCGTTTCCCAACGGCAGAATTCATCTGCGATACGGCCGAACCAGTGGCAAACGCCACCCTTGGCACACCCAATTACCTGTTGCACGGAAGGATGACATTGCGCGGTGTGACTCAGCCCCTCAGCTTTCCCGCCGTCATTGCTGCAGCAGATCACGACCACCTTACAGGCCAGGCGCAGTTTGAAATCGACCGAACTCAATTCGGCAGTCAATATGGATCTGGCAGGCTGTTTGCCTTTCTCGGCAAACATGTCGTTAATGATCACATTCATCTTCATATCAAAATCCAAGCCACTCGCTGCGCTTAAACGTAACCATAATCTCCCATGAATACCCTCGAAACCATCCAAGCCCGCCGTGCCATCAAGCATTATGATCCTGCTCATCAAATGACCGAAGCAGAGATCCGCCAGCTACTCGAAGCGGCCATGCAGGCACCCACAGCCTTTAACATCCAGCACTGGCGTTTCGTCACCGTCACTGATCCAGAGATCAGAAAACAAATCCGCGCCAATGCTTGGGATCAGGCCCAGGTCACTGATGCCTCCCTACTCGTCGTCTTATGCGCAGACAAAGACGCCTGGAAAAAAGAACCAGGCCGCTACTGGAAAAATGCACCACAGCCCGTGCAGGACTTCCTCGTCCCAGCCATCGGCCTCTACTATGAAGGGAAAGAGCAAGTGCAGCGGGATGAATGCATGCGATCCTGTGGACTCGCTGGCATGACCCTCATGCTTGCAGCCAAAGCCATGGGCTACGACTCCTGTCCCATGGATGGATTCGACTTCGATGCCGTGGCCAAAATCATCAAGCTACCAGACGATCACGTCATCTCCTTCATGATCGCTGTGGGTAAAGGCACTCAGCCAGCCTGGCCAAAACCCGGTCAACTCGCCTATGAGGAAGTGGTGATTCAGAATACGTTCTGAGTCGCCTTCAGCAAATCCACAGCATCAGCCCAACGCATGAATGGCACTGGTTTCAAGCCAGTGCCATTTTTCCATAATCATGGCCCGTTGCCTGCGTCTTGGCGGATCGACTCATAACCAACTATGCAAGATTCTATTAGCCGCCATTTCGATATTGCCATCATTGGCGGAGGATTTGCAGGCGTTTATTGCGCTCAACAAGTGCTGAAGCGACTGGGGCAAGATCGACTGCGCCTTGGCATCATCGCTGCCGAAAATCACATGGTTTTTCAACCCATGCTGCCTGAGGTCGTCGGCGGATCACTCTCCCCCCAGCATGTGGTGAATCCAATTCGCATGATCTGTGATGGCGCGGATGTCTTGAAAGCCACCGTCACTCATCTCGACATGATGGCACGTGTCATGACCTTGGATGGTGGGCGCTTCACACCAGCCGTGAAAATCAGCTTTGACCACCTCATGTTAGCACCAGGTGCAGGCGTGGATTTGAGCCGAATCCCCGGTATGTCGGAGCATGCTTACCTTATGCGGACCGTTGGCGATGCCATGAAACTGCGTGCCGCCATTATCAGCCGCATGGAAGAGGCCAACCTCATCAGCAAATCCCAGACAAGAAAAGAAATGCTGTCTTTTGTCATCGTCGGCGGCGGCTACTCAGGCGTGGAGACTGCTGGACAGATCCAGGATCTGATTGCCGGCGTCCGCCGTTACTACGATAACATCGGCGAAGGCGAGGCCAGCGTGACTCTCATTCATAGCGGCGAGCGCCTACTCGGCATGTTAGGAGATCGTTTAGGCGACTATACAGGTGCTTGCTTGGCAAAGATGGGCGTGAACATCATCTTTAACAAACGCGTCCGCGCGGTCACTGCCCGCACTGTGCAGCTCAATGATGGCACAACCATCACCTCCCATCTGGTCGTCTGCACCGTCGGTAATGCACCGCATCCACTCATCAAAGCCATCGGCGAAATCGGCGCCGTGCCGACCGAGCGCGGAAAACTCATGGTCGAGCCTACCGGCCAGGTCAAAGGGCTGGAAAAAGTCTGGTCCGCCGGGGACTGCGCTGTTTTCCCGAAAGCAGATGGCGGCTGCTGTCCGGAAACAGCTCAGTTTGCCATGCGTCAGGGTGCGCTCATCGGCGACAACATCGTGGCCAGCATTCGTAAGCGACCGCTAAAGCCTTTCAAATTTACTGGTCTTGGTGAGTTGGCCACGATCGGACATCGCAAAGCGGTTGCGATGGTCATGGGACTGCGTTTTTCGGGTCTCATCGCTTGGTTCATGTGGCGCAGCGTTTACCTCATGAAATTGCCAGGTCTAGATCGCAAACTGCGAGTGATGAGCGAATGGACTTTCGAGATGTTTTTCCCGCGCGACATCAATCTACTCACGCCCAGCTTCACTTCACCTTTGGGTGAAATGCATCTCGAGGCAGGGGATTCTCTCTTCCGCTGTGGAGAACCTGCCCAGTCTCTCTATGCCGTCAAAAAAGGCCGTGTGGAGATCACCGATGCTCAGGGCCAACTGGTGAAATCGGCCGTCGCAGGTGAGCACTTCGGCGAGCGTGCGCTCATGGGTGATGGCATCTGGCGCTTTGATGCCACGGCCAAGGAATCCAGCGAGCTTGTCGCCATCGACGGCAGCACCTTCAAGACACTCGTGAAAAGCATCGGCTCGCTGGAGGCGCTGTTTAAATCCACTGCGCAGCAGTATCACCTGCCGGAAGAGATTCAGAAAACGGTGGATGCCATTTCAGAAGCCACGCGACAAGCGACGGCCGCTGATGTCATGACTAAAAACGTCGCTGCTCTTGAAGCGAGCCTTTCGGTCCAAAAAGCCGTCGAAGAATTCCAGATCCACCCGCACAGCACCTACCCAGTTACGGAAAGCGGCAAAGTCATCGGCTTGTTAAGGCGATCGGTGGCTTATGATTGGCTCAAGCATCATGGCCTCACCTGCCAAGATCCGTTAAATGCTTTACCGCTAACCACTCCATTTTGTGTTCATGGGGACATGCCTGTCCCAGAGCTCGTTCAGACACTCATGCGCACTGGTGTTAGCAAAGCCGTCGTCGTCGATGCCGAGAATCATCTATTAGGCATCGTCACCGTCTTTGATCTTCTGAAGGGGGCTAAATGATCCAGGTGTCATTTCCTTTGGTTGACCTTTGCCGCGGCAGCTTACTTGTATCCAACTCATGAAAACAACTCTCCTCCTCAGTCTGACTGTCTGCTTATTGACCACCCTCAAAGGCGAAGAGCCCAAAACGCCTGCGCCGCCAGAGTTACAGGCGCTGGCAGAAACATTACTGACCGCCATCAAAGCTCAGGACAACGCAGCCATTTCCGCCTGCTGGCATACGCCTGAGATTTTCGCTAAAATCAAAGTGGCTGAAGAGCAGGCCGAGGCGGCCCTGAGCAACAAAGAAATCAATGCAGAGAAAGAAGCCGACAAAGAGCGTAAACGCCGTGAAAGAGACATGGAGTATTCCCTGCACCGCATCGGCCAAATACGAGCTCTCGCCACCAAAATCGCTGGTGATCCAGCTCAGTTAAAACTCGCCGAATTAGAGCTCGACACTGACTCCGAAGCGACTGAAGCCGAACCAGCCTATGACGACGTGGAGCTGCATCTCGCCGCTGCGGATGGCACCCTGTTGACCTTTGAAATTGACGATGCCATCAAAATCGATGGCACCTGGAAATTCAAAGGCCGAGTGGAAGAGCAATTCAACATCGAGCTGACCGATCCGTAATTGGATCAACCCGCACGATTCACTGCACTGACGACGGCTTTGATCGAGGCGAGTTCAATGTTGGTATCCACACCAGCTCCCCAGACCAGATTTCCGGCAGCGGTTTTGATTTGAATGTAGGCTAGGGCGCTGGCTTCGGTGCCTGAGCTAAGGCTCTGCTCACGGTAGGTGACGATTTCAAAGCTAGGAGCTCCAGCGTCAGTGACGAGGGCGTTGACAAACGCGGCGATGGGACCGTTGCCTGTGCCGACAACACCACGCTCGCGATCATTGACCATGAGGCTACAACGGCAGGTGAAGACACCATCCACACCATCGGCATGGAAGTGGTGTAAAGCGTAGGGCTGCTCCACCTGAATGTATTCTTTCCAGAACATGGCCTTCAATTCCGTCGCCGTGACTTCACGACCCAGCTTATCCACGAGGTCATTGGCAATAGGACCAAACTCGCGCTGCATGTCTTTAGGCAGTTCGATGCCGAACTCGCTCTCCAATAAGTAAGCCACGCCACCTTTGCCGCTCTGACTATTCACGCGGATCACTTCACGGTATTCACGGCCGATATCATTCGGATCGATGGTGAGGTAAGGCACGTCCCAGACGGCTTTGTGTTCCTCGTAGCCTGCGAGGCCTTTCTTGATCGCATCCTGATGGCTGCCACTGAAGGCGGTGAAGACCAGCTCGCCGCTGTAAGGATGACGCGGCGCCACGGTCATGCCAGTGGTGCGCTCGTACATATGGATCAGGCCACTCATGTCACTGAAATCCAGGCCAGGTGAGATGCCGTGCATGTAAAGATTCATGGCGACCTGTATGATGTCCAGATTGCCCGTGCGCTCGCCATTGCCAAACAGAGTACCTTCCACGCGATCTGCCCCCGCCAACAAACCCAACTCGGTTGCTGCCGTGCCTGTTCCACGATCATTGTGCGTGTGCAAACTGATGATGAGGCTTTCGCGATTTTTGATATGCGTGCAGATCCACTCGATCTGATCGGCATAGACATTTGGCATGGCGACCTCGACCGTATCCGGAAGATTCAAGATCATCTTCCGCTCAGGCGTTGGCTGCCAGACATCCATGACGGCTTCGCTAATTTCCTTGGCAAACTCCACCTCCGTGGCACTGAAACTCTCTGGCGAATACTGCAAAGTTACTTGGGTGCCCGTGGCTTCCAGACGATGCAGGCGGTCTTTGATCATCTGCGCGCCTTTGACAGCGATTTTGACAATCTCTTCCTTCGTCTTTCCAAACACATACTTCCGCTGGGCTGGCGAGGTGCTGTTATACATGTGGATGACCACTTTTTTCGCGCCAAGCAGGGACTCGACCGTCTTCTCGATCAAATCCTCACGAGCCTGCACCAGACATTGAATGGTGACATCGTCAGGGATGCGTTTCTCTTCAATCAGGCGGCGATTGAAGCTGAATTCCGTATTGGACGCCGAAGGGAAACCGACTTCGATCTCCTTGAAGCCACACTTCACCAGAGCGTCAAACATCTCCAGTTTCTGACTCACATTCATCGGCACCGCCAGTGCCTGATTGCCATCACGCAGATCCACACTGCACCACAATGGGGCCTGGGTGAGGTGGCGAGTGGGCCATTGACGGTTCGGCAGATCGATCAGCGGAAAGGGCTGATATTTAGTAGCTGGGTTCTTTAACATGACGGACTTTCTTTCAAGGATAAACAAGGTGAAAAACTTTACCAGAGGCGTCCTTGGGCTGCACTTGTGCAGAGACAAAAAGGACTTCTGTTTTTTGATTGTCGTGTCGTAACGACAAAAGCATGACGAGCAAACGCGGGCCGCCTACCCTCGCGTAAGTCGCAGGGTGAGGAGGAGTAAAGCCGTGTTGCTGGCGGTCATGTGCTTAAATGCTAGAGTCAGATCACCGATTGTCCAGTCTGGTTTTGATCCGGTTTCGACTCCACGCACACCGAACATAAAAAACCTGCGAGCGATCGCTCTCGATCAGTCGCAGGTCTAACATTTTGGAAGAGCCTATTCCCAGCTTCGGGAAAACACTCGTTCTAGATGTGAATCAAGGCTTCTTCACCTCGACACCAGCTTCTTTAGCCACTTCCTCTTTTTTCTTTTCGACCTCAGCGCTGCCGAGTTCCAGAAGCTTCGGAGCAGGTCCGCCGGCTGGCACGTGATTGAGAGCGACGCCATTGATGCAGAAGCGACGGTTGGTCGGGGTTTTGAAGCCTTCTCCATCAAAAACGTGGCCAAGATGAGCATCACAACGCTTGCAGGTGACCTCTACACGATGGCCATCTGGATCAGCTGTTTCCTTCACGTTGTTGGCTTTTGACTGATCATAAAAGGATGGCCAACCGCAACCGGAATGGAATTTTTCATTGGAAGTGAAAAGCTCCAACCCACAGCAGACACAATAATAAATGCCGTCGCCCTGTTTGTTAAACTTTTCATATTCGGCTCCATTCGGGCGTTCAGTACCAGCGGTGCGGGTCACGCGATATTGCTCGTCAGTGAGACGCTTTTTCCATTCGGATTCGGGGAGATCGATTTTGGGCTGGGTCATGACTTGATCAGATTTAGCAGGTTGCTTGTCCTCCGCACAGGCGGTGGAGACAATGGATACGAGGCTGAGAAGGAAAAGGGACGTTTTCATGGTGATGGATACGAAGGAACAAACGTGGGAGACAAGAAGAGCTTTGCTATTCCCAATCTTTTTTAATTGAAACTATTTCACAGGTCCCTCGCTCATGAGATAGCGCAGTAAATGCACCACATTCTCTTCTCCTAGCGCGGTGAGCTGACCCTCAGGCATCAATGACATGGCAAGCTGGGCTTGTTCGGCGATCTGGCTGCGCTCGATGGTCAGTTTTTCAGCTGGTGTCTGCACGGTCATGACACGGTCTGTCTGGGCAGGAATGACGCCGGTGATGGTGCGGCCATCTTTAAGCTTGAAGACACTCATGCGGTAATCAGCAGGCACGATGGCGCTGGGGTCGATAATGTTTTCGAGCAGGTAAGTGAGCTTGTGGCGATCTCCACCAGTAAGGTCGGGGCCGATCAGGCCGCCCTCACCGTAAAGTTTATGACAGGCAGCACAGACGGCGGTGAAGATGGCTTTGCCTTTGACTGCTTCGCCTTTGGCCAGACGCTCGGGGGTGAGCTTCCGGGTCCAATCGGCCAGTTCGGCTTTTTTGGCCTCGGGTGTGTCCCTCAGCTCGCCCCAGACGGCGGTAAGTTTGGTGGTGAGGTCGGCATTATTCAGGCTGCGGATGGCGCGAGCCTGATACGGGGTGATGAGTGCCAGCGGAACGATGCCCGCTTTCACAGCATCGAGCAGCGCATGGGCAAAGGCAGGGCGACTGACCAGAGTAGCCACCGTTGCCGCCTGCTGCTCTTCACTGCGCTGCGGCCAGGGATTCAACAGAGCTTTCGGAATGTTCGGGTCGTCATACGCCGCCAATGCACTGCGCGCGGCGGTGCCGAGGACTTTGTCATTGATCAGGCCGCGCACGACGGGCAAGAGCTCAGGATTCGCGCTTCGGGTGAGGCTAGTGAAGGCGTTGCGCCGTGCATTGGCATCGCCCTCGGCGTTTTTGACAATGGCGATGAGTTCGTCCAGGGCTCGACCCGTGCCGAATAGGGCGGATAAGGTTTGATAGATCTCCTGGGGCTTACCGCTGACCTTGAGCTGATCCCAATCCTTGGGTTTTTGAGCCTTGGAGAAGCCTTCCAGGCCCGCGGCCATGCCAGTAAGGATGTCTTCTTGAATCGCGGCGTGCTTCGTCATCAAGGCCACCAACGCATCCACGGCGGCGGCATTCTTCTCGATGTCCTCAGCGATGCGACGGGCGACGAGTCGGCGCACGGTAGGGATTTTGGCACTAGCGATGAACTCCACACCCTTCATCGGATCCGCCACGACGGCGGGCTCGATGCCATACCAAATCATGAGCGGCTGCTGACGGTCATTCGCGTCTTCCTCATGCTGCGCCAACGCCGTGGCGATGGGCCAGCGGTTTTTCAATTCATGAAGCTGAAGCGATACTGCGAGATGCAATCGGTCCAAACCCTCATCGCTTTCTGCCAAGACCATAGATGGCAGCGGCTTTCGTGAGGGTTTCAAACTTATTCCACGTTCAAACTGCTGTTGGAGCGCCATGCGATCCCACCAATTGTTTTGTCCCACCATCAGACCCTCAAGCTCCTCATCCTTCATCGCCGCCACATTGATCGGCTTCGCCTTCTTCGACTCTCCATACACGATCTTGTAAATGCGCCCGCTTGTCCGATGCACGCCGTCGTTGTCGTGGCATTCGCCGGAGTCGGACCAGTCGGCGACGAAGACGTTGCCGTCGGGGCCGGTGAGGAGGTCGATGCCGCGGAACCATTTGTCTTTGGCCTT
>JAIXZA010000084.1 GCA_027489965.1 Verrucomicrobiaceae bacterium | reverse complement strand
TCCAATCCAAGCGGCGGCAACGTAGGTGGCAAGCCTGCTAACTGACATGACAGGCTTTGCCTTGATTCCAATCCAAGCGGCGGCAACGTTCGAACTTGACGACACCGAAGCCGCCCGCCGCTTTGCCTTGATTCCAATCCAAGCGGCGGCAACGTCTCTTGCGGGCCTCGGCACACTCGTGGCCAGCTTTGCCTTGATTCCAATCCAAGCGGCGGCAACGTGGCTTGGCCCTCCGGCGGGGCTGGAGTCCTTGATTTTCAAGGGCTTCAGCCTCCGCAGGAAGCGCAGAAAATCTGATATTCTGAGCTGTTGTATGGCCTCAAACCTCGCGAAATGCTGTTTCGCATTTTTGCGCCTAGTGGGCATCCCGCCCTCCCAAAGCGCAGTTTAGCCGGAGGCAAAACCCGAGCCACTTTACCAGAGCAGGATCTGCTCTGGTAGTTTTTCTGGCTCCTCCCCTTCCTTGCTTGGCTGACCGTGCATGACAAAAGATCGCTCCCACTGCGCTCGTGTCACGAAGACGGCCCGCACGCTGCCCTCTGGCGGCAGGTGGCATTTCAGCCGGTCCATATGGGTGTCTTGTCTGGCAAAGGTCACGCAAGCACGCACATAAACGCTCCACTGAAGCATGGAATAGCCGTCGTCCTTTAGCCACTCGCGGAAGTCGTGCGCGGCTTTGCGCTCCTTCTTGGTCAGAGTTGGCAGGTCGAAGGTGACTAGCAGCCAGCCCATTTTATAGAGTTCGGTGTCCACGGACGGTACAGCGTGGGTTTGTGTTCTAGGACAGCACGGCGGAAGGATCGGACCACACCTTCGATCACGCCGCGTATCTCAATGGTCATGTCCAGGTAATCGACCTTTTCCAAAGGAAAAGCCGTCACCCAGGCACGGAAAGCTTTGCTCACTTCAAGGATAGGGGGCGCTCCAGGTGTCTCCCTTTGGCATTTCCGCACCCACTGCGCCACGCGCCAGTCCACGCAGGGGCGGAAGGGTTCCATCAAATCATAGGCCAACGGCGTGGCCTTTTCCCGAGTTGCATGAAAGATCCCAAAGGTCGGGTCCATACCTACGCCGAAGAGTTTTTGCAGCACGGTGGAAAGCAGCACAGCATAGCCATAATTGAGCAGAGCATTCACACCATCCAGCTCACGTTCGCGGGTGAAGTCCGGTATCTCTAGCGCCCGCCCAAATATTCCCCAATGCGTCCGCGCGGCCATGGCCTCCTTATGGTCGTGACTGCCAGCCACGATCTTCCGCAGTTCCTCTAGCTTGGCATCCTTCGGGGCCAGATGCTCCGCCAGCAGGAGCTGATTCTTGACCTTGGCATTCACTGTGCGCCGCCACAGCGTTTCCTTTTCCCTGCCTGTGATGTCCAGCTGGGCGCGTGTCAGCAGCGTGTCCGTGCTGCGGTTGGCTGGCAGCATAATGCTGACTGGCTGAAAGGCCTCGCATAAGATCAGGGCAATCCCATGTCGTGCGGCCTCAATCAAGAGCCTACTGTGGACTGTGGCTGAAAAGCTAGTGATGATGATGCTAGCCACATCTTCCAGCGGGATTGTACGTAGTCCTTCCTCACCATCCACGCGGCAAGTTAATTGGCCATCCTTGCAGCTCAGACTGCATTGCGGACTGTCGATGCTGACGATATGGTAAGACATATAAGGAACGCCACCTAAAGCACCCTAATATAACTCCATCTGTCAACCCCCGCCTAAGTTTACCAGCCAAAGCCCCTCAGCCTACTCAAGCAGACATCGACGAATGGTAACGGGGAGCAGGCACGGAGTTCTTGCGCTTCTTCAATCAGCGCTTGTTAGAAAAAGCAGGCAGTCCCGTCAGCTTGCTGCGAATAGGGGTCATTTCACATTCATTGATCAGGGTTCGCAAAGAGGCATCTGGCTTCGCCCAGGCGACACCCGTCTGTCTGGAGTCAATCACATCAGGCCAACAAAGTTCCAGAATAATGCCATCACGCTTTTTGTTTGAAATCCCCCGCACCATCCACACGCCGCGCAAATCTGTCCGCCGCCCTTTCTTGGGCACTTGAATGAGCGTCCCCTGCCGCAGCACAATTGGGCGCTTGCCTCTATTTAGTTCGCGAAGCTCCTTCATTCGCTTCCAGACACCAGCAAAAGGGATGACCACGAAACGATCATCCGAATTACCCGCAGTACCGTCGGCTTTTGGCGGTGGCGCATCAAGAATGGCGACCCCGTAGTTCGAATCAATGACACGAACACCTTTCTGCTCACTGAGCTTGCCTGGCCGCAGCCCGATCAGCCTGGATGGATGCTCTTTCGTAGAATTGACTTTTAGCTTGCCCGTTTTGTCGTCGCGTTTGATTTGTTTTAAATGAACCGTGCCGTCCTCGTCAATACCCACGACGCCGCGCGTATTCTGCTCGATCAGCATCCCGCTCATATCAGAAGGCAAATGCTGTACGACACGCCTTTCGGTAAGACAACTACGTATCTGCTCAAGCAAGCTCTTTGGCGGCTCTTTGGCAAAGACAACTCCATACTGCGTCGTTTGGAAGAGTCCCGTGGCAAGCAGCAACTCATTATCCTCCTTGCTGCGTTGTTTCTCACGGCGAACCATCGCCTCCCAGAGTCTGCCACTTTTTGGGAAATAATGGTGTGTCAGGCCAATCACGATGGCGTCCAGCGCATGATGAAGATGTGTGACCCCACGAATATCCGTTTTGGTCTTGAGATCACCATTCTTTTCCAGGACACCGGCATTCGCCGATGACAGGCACCCTAACAGTTTCCAGCCTGTACGGATGGCACCCGTCACAGAACCTGGAAGGCTTGTAATCTCGTGCGGCTTAAGATGGGGCAAACTGCGTTGCAATACAAGCGCTCCAAGACGGACGAGATGAGAAGTGACCGTTAGATCGCGAGGAAGAAAGCTCGCATCCTTCTCCTCCCACTTGGGCAGCAATAGTAGCTGTTTGCGGCGGCGCTTCCGTTTCACGTCATCGTCATGCCCCTTCCAAGATTCGAGACCATTGACGAAATCTTTGTACTCTTTCACACTACAAACTCCAAGTTGGTCCCGCCTCGTCAGATTCTCAGGCTGATTCATCCACTCGATGAATTCCAACCCCGTTCGTGCCTTCTTTTCCAAGTTAATCGCCTTCGTGGTGATCACCAGCGAGTCGAGTCCGTTGGATGGGCGCACGCTGTAAGGGACGATGTGGTCTTTGTCCCATCTGTCTGGGTTAAGCAAATCATGCCAGTCGTAATGGCGACCCGAATAGGGACACATACGCCCTAGATCTTCGGCGATTCGGGCCTTGCGAATGAGTCCTGGTGAAGGGTGCAGAATCCCAGCCTCCTCCAGTTTATTCACCACGGATTTGAAGTTGCCTAAACGTAGATTGAGAGCCTTTTCCAATTTTTGGCTATCCTTCCCAGACATCTCCTTTAGTTCACGGTTCACTTCGATGGCGACGCCAGTAATTCTTAATGCATCACCATTCAACAGCAACGGATCTGCAATGATGTCAGTGACAAGTCTCTGAAGAATCAGGAGACGATGGCGGACCAAGTGATTGTTAGTCTGCGCATCATGCAGGGCGCTAGCCTGTGCCTTTTGGTAAGTTTCAAGTGCCTCCTGCTCACTGCGCGCCGTATTCGCTGATTTCTTGAGCCACTTCGCTTTCCATACAGCGAAATCAGGGAATGGACTGGTCTTAGCTGCCTGCAAATTATCTCTTACCAGACAACCGTCCTCCATTTTGTCCTCGCCACCAGCAGGGTCATTAGCTCGGCATTTCTTCCGTGGATCATAGCCTGCCATCACTTCCTCACCCGCTTTCGTTAAGATGTGACGCGCAAATGGAGCACGCCCATTCATCGCCTCTATTTTCAATGGCGTGGCGAGTAGCTCAGCCTCGTTGATCGGCTTAGCTTTACTGGCCTTCTTTACTGTCTTTTCGGTAATGGCGTCCTTAGCCGCCTTCAAGACGGTTATAGAAGAAATGCCAAGTTCGTCGCACCATGAAAGCAAGTCATTTAAAGTGAGAACTTTCCCCTGACGCCACTTGCCTGCGGCTCGTTTCTGAATGCGCTCGCAGATACTTTCAGGAAAGTGCGGCCAGAGAAACTGCACACGGTCTGAGTGGATGAGCTTGCGAACCGGATCAAGTATAAGTGCCTTGTCCGCATCTGGATGCATGAGCATCGTTTCAAGATTGTTTGTGGCACAGCCAGTGATCTCTTTGACCGCTGCTTTGAACTCCCCTGGAGTTAAAGCCCCTCTTTCGACCATTCTGCTATGCAGGGCTGCACGTTCAGTTTTATTAAGTTGATTGGGCTGCTCAGGGCTGGCGCGGACCACCCGCACATTTGCCACCTGCATCAGCCAGCGATAGAGCCGGAACTCTGATGCAGATTTAGCGCATACCTTGCCACCACTTACTGGACAGGTGCTAATAATGCGATTGTCAAAACGTGGCAGTAGTTGGCCGAACAAGAGTCCACCCTGGAACCGCCTCGGCAGCATGATGTTCATTCCCCGCAGCCGCAAACGAGTAACCGCATCGCTGGTGTCCTCAACAAGTAGAGCGATCAAATCTTTGGTCACATGCTCCAGCAGGCCAATATGCGCTTCGAGCAGTGCCTTCACTTCCTTCTCGACAGTGTCACGCGGAAAGGCTGCATTCTTCGCCTTGTAGCGGCTCTTGTTGGTGAAGAATGGCAGCTTGGAGTTCCCCACATCCAAAGCCTTGAGCTTGCCATGCGGTTCGAACATCACGGCAGTGATCGTCTCTGCCATGGTGTGAGTGCCATGCTCCCTCATCAGTTCCAGGGCATTCTCAACCTTCTCATTGTCGCTATCCGCATCTTCAGCCATCACCGCTTCATCTCTAGCCCATAGACGGTTATTATCATAGCCTCGGTTATGAGCGTACCAGCGGAGCACATCCCAGAGTTCGTCCCATTTCAGAAGGTAGGGACTAGTGTCCATATTCGCTACGCGTGCAGAAAGCACTCGTGCGGCAAGCAACCAAGGTGCCGGATGTCCCTGACCTTGAGCGTGTTTACTCTTCAATTCTTCAGCTGTAAAAACACCGAGGTAAGCCAGCAGCTTTTCCATGCGATCAATTCGCTGGCGCGTGCTCCTCACATGTCGGCGCTGTCGGCGGAACAGTCGGCGCTGGGAAGCTAAACAGTCTTCAGCCTGAAATGTAACAGCGCCAGAACCGAGAATATCCGGTCCCGCAGGCTGGTTTTTCAGTACAGCCCATCCGATACTGCTATGCCCCACATCGAAAGCTAATGAGATGTCTGCTGGCTTTTTGCTTACAGTATCAGACGAAGAATTCGCTGATGGAGATGTTTTAAGGTGGTATTCCATGGTCTGCTTTTGATTAAGCCCATGTTAAGGGTTGATATTTCTCTTGCCAAGTCATTTACCTCAGTCATGATGGCGGCTGGAATCAAGACAAAGTTAGCAGCGCAGGCTGTCTCCTGAATTGACAGGTTTGTCTCCTCGCCATGCGTGGACACCAGCAACAAAAGCGCTCTTTAAAAGCCGCCGGAGCAACCCTCCGGCGGCTTTTTTGTAATGAAGTGCAAATCAGCTTCTGTCCGTTACGCCGACACGTCTGGCTTAAAAAGCACTCTCTATTTTAATCAGGCCACCCAGGATGCTGGGTGGCCTGATTTGCATTCTGGGACTGCGTTTTTGTGGGTTGGCCACATTTTAGACTTCCTTTTCTTTGAGAGATTGAGTGGAATGCGTAGTCCAACCAACCCACCCCCATGAAGAGGAAGCGTCGTCAACCAAAGCCAAAGGCGGATGTTAGCGGGTCGTTGCCCGAGAAAAAAGCGCCTAGGAAGCCGGTCTTTAGCCTGACACCTCAGCAGGTGATCCAGCGCTGCCAGGAGAGCTGCCATGAACTGATCTGCGCAGGCCAGGTGCTGGCGGTGATGGATCTGATGCGCCTTGCAGGCTGGCCCATCGGGGTGCTGGCGGAAAGGGCGCATATCTCAGAAAGCCATCTCTCTGAGTTCTTGCGGGTGAAGAAATTCTTTACCACGCACCTAGTCAGCCGTGTGGCTGCGGCCTTTGGGCTGAAGCTCTGGAAGCTGGATCAGTTGGCCGAGAAAAAGATCGCAGACAAAGATTCGCTATAGCGTGGTTTTTTTCTTTGGGGTGTAGCGGACTTTCTGTCCATGAATGCTACGCCGCATCTACAACTGACCAGCACCAGCCTAGGAAACGGTGCGCCGGAATCTGGCGGCTGGGTCGGCAGTCTCGGAAACGCCACGCCGGAATCTGGCAGCAGGGTTGACAGTCTCGGGAACACCGCGCCGGAATCCGGCGGCACAGTCGGCAGTCTCGGGTATGCCACGCCGGAATCCGGCGACTGGGTCGGTAGTCTCGAGAACGCTGCGCCGAAATCCGGCGGCACAGTCGGCAGTCTCGGGTATGCCACGCCGGAATCCGGCGGCTGGGTCGGTAGTATCGAGAACGCTGCGCCGAAATCCGGCGGCAGGGTTGGCAGTCTCAGGAACGCCGCGCCGGAATCCGGCGGCAGGGTCGGTAGTCTCGAGAACGCCACGCCGGAATCCGGCGGTTGGGTCGGCAGTCTCGGGAACGCCACGCCGGAATCCGGCGGCTGGGTCGGCAGTCTCGGGAACGCCACGCCGGAATCCGGCGTGACGTGGGGGACTCTCTGGGTTGCTGCGCCGGAATCTGGCGTGGGGCTGCGGCATGGCGAAAAGGCTGCGCCGATTTGGGTTTCAGGGGGCCGTGGGCTATCTAGAGCCAAGCCGTTGAAATGGAAGCAATTAACCACTCAACGGAGGGCTCTCACCGCCCAATGATTTGGGATTCAAACACGACTTTTTGGGATTCGTTTACCTGGGATAATCCAGGGGATGAAACGCCCGTAGTGATAGGAAAAGTAAAAAAAACAAACCGTAAAATTATGTCCTCTAATCCAACACCTGAAGATCCAGACATTCTGCGTGCACTCTGCACACGCATGGCTAAGGGCTGTAAAATGCATGAGCTCAGTCTCAGCATCAAACAAAACACCGAGGCCACCATGCTGGGTGCCAATGCCGGGCTTTCTGCTGCGGAAACGGCGCTCGGGCTACGTAAAAAAGAACTGGCTATAGCCTATGCGGCTCTGCAAGCAGCCGACATTGCCGGTTTTTCCATGCTGACGGACTGCAAGCTGCGCCTAGCCAAACTGTATGGTCAGCGCTGGAATGCGAACTGGGAGCCGACCGGTTTCCCTAGCCAGTCCACGGCGATCCCAGATGATGCGCCCACCCGTCTGACGCTGCTGGATGGGCTGAAAAATTACTTCACGGCCAAACCTGCGGACGAGAGCGTGGACATGGGTGCCACGGCTGCGCTGTGTCTGGCCCAGCACGCGGCGATCACGGATGCTCAAAGTGAGGTGGATCAGGCCGAAAGCCGACAGACGGTGGCGCTTAGCAACCGCGATGCGGCGGTGGGCGTGCTGCGTAAACGTGTGCGCGGCTTGATCGACGAACTGACGATCCTGCTGCCGAATGATGATCCGCGTTGGGAGGACTTTGGTCTGAACATCCCCGCCAATCCGCGTGCGCCGGAGCCGGTGAAGAGCATCACCGCCACGGCCCTGGGCAATGGCAAGGTCGAACTGATCACGGAGTATGCCACTCGGGCGACCCGCTTCCGCGTGGAGCAGTTCATCGTGGGTGTGGACACGGAATGGCAGCTGAAATTGAATGCCAAGGACCTGGAAGTGGTGCTGAAAGGCTACACGCTAGGTCAGGTCGTGAAACTACGTGTCGTGGCTGCCAATGATGGCGGCAATGCTGCGCCAAGCCCAGAGGTGCAGGTGACAGTGACGTAATCAGAAAGGATGAAGGCGGAAGGATCAGGGTGCGGCGCTTGGTCCTCCAAGCGCCGTGTCTGGAAGACGGCGGATGGGGACCATCAGCCCTACCTGAAACGGCCCCAGACTACGGACGAAGAACCAAGCACGAAGAACAAAGAACGCTCTGCTTCTTCGCAACAACCGCAAACAACCGCCAACCTCCGCCAACTTCCTCCTTCGCTCGTTGAACTTTCATCCTTCGCAGTCTTGCTACGGAGAATGGAACGGAGAACGGACCGAAGGACAGGTCATTCTTCAACCTTCATACTTCATCCTTATGTTCGACCCCAACTTACCCGCCAATGGCACGCATGGCTCATCCGCACAGATGCGCGCGCAACTCAACGGCCTCAAGGCCCTCATTGATGCCGTACCGACTCTGACCGCCGCGCAGGTGGACAGCACGAACACGCTGCCGCAGGGCAGCCCAGCGAATGCCAGCGTGAGCGTGATCGGCAACACCCTACACTTCACTTTTGAAATCCCGCGAGGTCAGGAAGGACTGCCCGGTCAAGCTGGGCAAGATGGAGCGGTGGGGCCTCCTTTTGCGCAAGCCGTGGTGGACAGTGTGACGACGCTGAATCCCTGGGAATCGGCCTCTGTCGGCGTAAGTTTTGATGGCAGCAACGTGCGCTTCAACTTCGCTATTCCAAGAGGGAATGACGGAAACAGTGGCAGTCAAGGCCCACCGGGAAATGAGGGGCCGCAGGGACCACCTGGACCGCAAGGTGATCCCGGAGGGCCACAAGGTCCTCAAGGGAACGATGGCCCTCAAGGCGCACAAGGACCTCAAGGACCAGAAGGTCCCCAGGGACCTCAAGGCCCGACCGGTCCGCAGGGTGATCCTGGTGGCCCGCAGGGTCCGCAAGGTCCACAGGGCAACGATGGCCCTCAAGGACCGCAGGGCGCTCAAGGTCCACCTGGAGAGGTGAGTCAAGCTCAGCTAGACAGCGCCATCAGCGGCACCAGCGCCAACACGAATGGCATTAGCACCCTGGATACTGGCTTTTCTGATCCCGACATGGAGGCGCTGAGGCAGAAGCTGAATGAGATGATCCTGAATGGGAGGAGATAGGGATCGTTGTTCTTAGTTCTTGGTGCTTGGTGCTTTGTTTCTGCCTGAGGTGGGGCCTAACGAAGAACAAAGAACAAAGAACGAAGAACCTCTGACTTCTGAACTTCTCTCTTCACAACAACGGCAAACAATCGTCAACCACTGCCAACGACCGCAAACGGTTCCCGCTTCACTGAGGTGTGGTCCCATTTACAGGAAAACAGAAAGGGTAGGATTGACAGGTCAGGACCCATTCCTGTGAATCCTGTTTTCTTGTGAATCCTGTGACTAAAAACTCTCGACACGAAATGAGTGGCACAAGCGACAACACCTACAGCATCAGCACGCTGGACTCGTAGTTTGCCGATGCCGACAATGAGGCGCTGAGGCAGAAGCTGAATGAGATGATCCTCAATGGGAGGAGGTAGGGCTTTTGTTCATCCTTCGCAGTCTTGCTACGGAGAATGGATTCGTGGTGCTTTGTTCTTGGTTCTTGGTTTGTCCTTCGATCTGTAGGCTGTGGGAGCCGTTTGCAGTGGTTGACGGTGGTTCTTGGTTCTTTGATCATCACAATCTCACGCAAGGCAGAGTTTAAGCTTGCCAGAGGAGCGCTTTTTTGAGACGACAGAGCCATGAGCGCGACCGCACCCACACCCCTGACTATTTTCACCCTCAAAGAAGGCATCGTCGAGAGCACCTCAGGCCAGCATCTGGTGGATGCGTTTGCGGCGGACTTTCAGGGGCTGCGCCATTTCGGCATCAAGATCGGTGAAGCTCTGAATCTAGGTGAGCCATGGACTGGCACAGCTCAGGAAGATGATCTCACGGTCAACTACGCCTACTTTGGCGAAGGCACCGGCCCCGATGATCCGGGCGCTGGCGCAATGATCAGCAAGAAGGCGCTGCTTTTCGATATCCTCACCAAAGTCACCACTCAAAATCTCTAAACCATGGCTGCCCAAATCACTCCTTCAATCCGCTCAGCTATCGAGCGCCTGAAAAATGGCGGAGCTATCAATGGCATCATGCTCGGCTGGCGGCGGCAGTTGCTTTTAAATCTGCTGCCTTATGAGGACTTCCGTGCCGAGCGATTGCTGGAAAGTCTGCATGATGCTCACGACCACTTTGCCAGTGGCGGAGACCGCCATGTGCACACCTTTTGGTTCGGCTACGAGACCTGTCATGCCCTGGTTATTTTCAGAGGCGAGTGTGTCATCACCCTTCTCCATACACGTGCTGAGGAAGCCGACTTCCTGCGTCGTGCCGCGCAGACTTTCCTGGAGGACAGTCAGCTGCTGATTGATGATCTTTTAAATCCAGTGCCTGTAGAAGAAGATGAGCCTTCAGACCCGCATCACACCAATCTGACAGGCAACATGCTTTGATCCAAGACAACTCACCGACGCCGCCAGCGGGCGCGGTTGATCGTGCGTCCGAGAGAAAGCCAGTGCTCCTCAAAGTCCGTCATCGGATAAAAAAAGGCATCGGCTGGCCAGTCCAGACGCTCGAACTCAGCGCGGGCGCCGAGGCTGATCAGCGCGTCATCGAAATAAACAGCGTCGTCCGTTTTTAGCAAAAATTCACCGCCCGGCACTAGCACACGAGCGAGTCCCGTGAGAAACTCCTCTTGATTGACGAGGCGACGCTCGGCGTGCTTCTTTTTCGGCCAAGGATCGGGGCAGAGCAGATGCAGGCGCGACACACTAGCGGTGGGAAGCACCCAACCCACGGTGTAGGCACTCTCCAGTCGCATGACCTTAGCATTTGTTAGGCCTGCCTCGTGGATCTTGCGGCAGGTTTTAGACACGCGACCACGCATCCGCTCCATGGCAAAGAAGTCACGCTCAGGATACTCTTTGGCCATGCCAAGAAAGAATGTGCCATCGCCACAGCCTAGCTCCACCTCCAACGGACGGGTGGCTTCAGGAAAGATTTCCTCGAGGCGGAGTTCACTGAAATAGTCTTGGGGAATGAAAAGGGCGGGCATTGCTCTGGATTCTTTAAGCAGGATTTCAGAAATTGCAGAGAGATTTAACCGTGACATTCACGTTATCGGAACGTATTTCTCGTTACCTACCATGAATCGCCGCACATTCGTCACCACTGCAGGAGCTGCCATCGCTGGCTCACTCATCACCACATCCACCCAGGCAGCTTTAGCTCCCATCACGCTGGAGCAGGCACCTTTGGCCTATCCGCCTGAGGCACTGGAGCCGCACATCGATGCGCTGACGATGAACATCCACTTTGGCAAACATCACGTAGCCTACATCACCAAGCTGACAGACGCGCTCAAAGCGGGCAGCATCCCTGCGGGCAACGTTATCGACCTCATCACCGATCTCTCCAAAGCTCCAGCTGAGCAGCAAATGGCCATCCGCAACAATGGCGGCGGTCATGTCAATCACAGCTGGTTCTGGAAATGGATGGCTCCTGCTGGCAGCGGCCCGACCGGCCCTGAAGGCAAACTTGGAGAAGCCATCCAAAGCACCTTCACCAGCATCGACGACGTCAAAAAGCTCTTCGGTGAAGCCGGCACCAAGCGCTTTGGCTCAGGCTGGGCCTGGCTGATCGTCAAACCAGATGGCAAGCTCGCTGTCACCTCCACACCAAATCAGGATAACCCTCTCATGAAAGGCATCGTCGCTGACGCCGATCTCGGAACTCCTATTCTTGGCCTGGACGTCTGGGAACACGCCTATTACCTCAAATACCAAAACAAGCGCCCCGACTACATCTCCGCTTGGTGGAACGTGGTCAACTGGGCAGAAGTGGCCAAAGGCTACGAAGCGGCCAAGGCGTAGCCGCGTTCGCCAGAACGTGGAAGTAGCCGCGCCCGTCAGGGCGTGGATCTTGGAAGGATCCGCGCGCCTCCAATCCCGCACTCTGGCGAGATGCGCCTACGGGCGTAGCTGCGTTCGCCAGAACGTGGCTCTTGAAGGCCCAACTCATGCTTTGACAGAACGATAGCGATAAAGAAAGTTAGTCTCGTGAAAACAGCGACGATACACGACCTTCAAACAAGATTGCCGATGATCTTCTCCTGGCTTGAAGCTGGGGAGGACGTCGTGGTTAAATCAGACCATGCCACAGCCGTAAAACCTGCTGTGGCAGTCCTGTCGCCTGATGAGTCTCGTGTGTATTTGGATCGTTCAGGCAAGCCCCATGCATCGGCTCCAAGCGTGATCAATAAAAGTGTCGTCTTTCGCCGTCCTCTCGCCCCAAAGCCAGCTATCTCGCAAGCGGAACTCGATGAACTGTATGAGGATATGCGTGGAACCTATTGAGTCATCCCACTCATGATCTGCGCAGACACCAGCTTCCTAATTTCATTTTATGGCGATGATGTGAATAGCGAGCAAGCGCGTATGCTGATGGTCTCCATCGAGTCATTGAGCGTGCATGTCATTTCAGAATTTGAATTTGCGAATGCTTTGAGACTGCTCGTGTTTCGTGGGAAAATAGACTCATCAATGAGCGACCGATGCCTTGCGGACTACAAAGCCGACAAAGCACGAGGAGTCATCATTTTCGAGTCCGCCGAGCTTACGCAGGTGTTCGAAAATGCTGAAACCATCTCAGCTGACCACACTGAATTAAGCGGTAATCGCGCCTATGATATACTCCAGGTTGCTGCGGCAAAGATGCTAGGGGCCACTGACTTTTGGAGCTTTGATGGCAAACAACGCCAACTTGCAAAGACCGAAGGCCTCAATGTGTGGCCGTGAAGCCCAAGAGCAAACACACACCAAACAGATCACAAATCACGCTAAAATCCCCTTCACCACCCGTGCTGGATCGACTCCTGTGAGCCTGAAATCCAGACCTTGGGAGCGGATGCTGAGTCGCTCATGATCAAGTCCGAGTTGGTGCAGGATCGTGGCGTGGATGTCGTGAACATGAACAGGATTCTCGACAGCTCCGAAACCGAATTCGTCAGTCTGTCCATAAACAGTGCCGCTCTTGAAGCCACCACCTGCAAACCACATCGTGAAGGCGTCGATGTGATGATTTCTTCCCGTTGATTCGCGCACCTCACCCATCGGGGTGCGACCGAATTCCCCGCCCCAAATGACGATGGTGTCATCCAGCAGCCCGCGCTGCTTAAGATCCTTCACCAGCGCAGCGCTAGCCTGATCAACATCAGCGCACTTGAATGGCATATGCTTTTCCAGATTCTCTGTGGGTCCACCATGATGATCCCAATTCGTATCGTAAAGCTGCACGAAGCGCACACCACGCTCCACCAGCCGACGTGCTAACAGACAGTTCCGCGCAAAGCTTGTCTCTTTAGCATCTTTGATCCCATACATATCCAAGGTGGCCTGAGATTCACCACTCGTATCCATCAAGTCAGGCGCACTCGTCTGCATCCGATAAGCCATTTCATAAGCATTGATCCGTGTAGAGATTTCATCATCTCCAGTCACCGCTAGACGCTTGCTATTCAAATCACGCACAGCGTCCACCAGCTCTCGCTGTTGAGCCACACTGACTCCCTTGGGCGTGGCCAGATTCACGATGGGATCTCCTTGATTGCGCAGCGGCACGCCTTGATAAGTCGTGGGTAAAACACCGCTGCCCCATAAAACGGCTCCGCCACGAGGACCGCGCGGCCCACTTTGCAACACCACAAATCCGGGCAGATCATCGCACTCACTGCCAAGACCATACGTCACCCATGCCCCCATGCTGGGTCGGCCAAAGAGCCCGCTGCCCGTGTTCATGTAGAGCTTGGCCGGGGCATGATTAAAGAGATCTGTTTTGCAGGTGGTGACGATGCTGATGTCATCGACAATCTTGGCTGTATGCGGCAGATAATCACTCACCCAGGCCCCCGACTTGCCGTGTTGCTTGAACTGGACTCTTGGCCCCAGAAGATCACTGCGATGACTGCTATCCATGAACGCAAAGCGCTTGCCTTTGGTATAGCTTTCAGGGATCGGCTGACCATTCAGCTTTGTGAGCAGCGGCTTATGCTCAAAGGTCTCCAATTGCGACGGACCGCCTGCCATGAAGAGGAAGATAACATTCTTCGCCTTCGCCGGAAAATGCGTCCGCTTCGGTGCCAACGCCGCATCCCGAGCCATCAATGATCCCAGCGCCAGCGATCCCACCCCGATGCCACATTGGCTGAAGAAATGACGACGTGTTGATTGGATTAAATCATTCATAGCAGTTATTCCCGAGTCACGGTTTCGTCGAGGTTCAGCAGTGTGCGCGCGGCATTCAGGGAGTCGAGTTTTTTCAAGACGGCAAGCTCATCCGACTTGGGCACACGGGAGGTGCAGCGCTTGAAGGCCGTTTCCAGTCCCTCCTTTTGAATGATCTTTTCCAACGCCTGGGCAAACTCAAAGAAGCCGCTGTCATTCATCAACGTGAGTGCCTGCAGCGGTGTGTTACTGCGAATGCGGCGAGTACAAGAACTGAAGCCTTCGGGAGCATCAAAGACAGTCAGCGATGGCGGTGGCGAGGCGCGATAGATAAAGGTGTAAAGGCCGCGCCGGTATTTATCCGCCCCCTTACTGACGGTCCAGATCCGCTTCACCTGCCCCACGCCCATGACGCCTTCGGGAATTGGTGGATAGACAGGTGGGCCGCCTAACTTGGGTGAAAGCAGACCACTGGCACTGAGGCAAACATCCCGCACCACTTCAGCATCCAAACGCAACCGTGTCTGACGAGCGAGCAGGACATTTTGCGGATCTTTCTCGATTAAATCAGGCCTATTGGCGGAGCTCTGACGATAAGTTTTGGAGGTGACGATGAGGCGATGCAGATCCTTCAGACTCCACTTTTTGGCAAGCAACTCTGTGGCCAACCAATCAAGCAACTCTGGGTGCGATGGAGCCGTGCCCTGCATGCCAAAGTCGTTTTCGGTCTCGACCAGGCCGCGCCCAAAATACTGCTGCCAGACGCGATTCACCATGACACGAGCGGTAAGAGGGTTTTGCGGACTCACAATCCAACGCGCCAGATCAAGGCGATTCGGCTGCGGGCCAGCAGATCGAAGTGAGTGCAGCACTTTAAGTGTGCCCGGCGTGACTTCATCTGCTGGGCGCGTGAAGTCGCCTTTGATAAAAACGGTCGTTTTGCGTGGCTTCGGAAGCTCCGCCATGATCATGGTGGTGGTGCCTTGATTCAGTAAGGCATCGAGCTCTTTGTACCGATCATTCAGGATGCGGATGGGATCGCTCGGTGGAGCAATGATGCCAAACATGGCAAGATGGTCAGCCAGTGATCGCTTGGCCAAAGGTTTGGCGACAGCCTTTTGCACATCGGCAGCAAGGCGCTTTTTAAATTCGGGGGTCAACCCTTTTTCCCAGGCTGCAATCTCTGCGTAGCGCTTTTTGACTGCCGCTTTGAGCTTGGCGTCGATCTCCCTAAATTCGGCTGTCATGCCGACAATGTCTGCTTTTGGATCATAGACCTTCAGAGTCGGCTCATCCTGATTGTTGAAGAAAGCGAACATCCGATAGTATTCTTTTTGTTCGATAGGATCAAACTTATGATCATGGCACTGCGCGCAGCCAATGCTCAGGCCCAGCCAAACGGTGCCAGTCGTCGCCACGCGATCAAAAACGGAATCGATGCGGAACTGTTCTTTGTCGATACCACCCTCTTGGTTGATTTGCGTATTCCGATGAAATCCTGTCGCGATTTTTTGCGCCTCTGTCGCTTTGGGCAAAAGATCCCCGGCGAGCTGCTCAATGGTGAATTGGTCAAAGGGCATGTCTCGATTCAGGGCATCGATCACCCAATCGCGATACTTCCAAATTTGGCGAGGCGCATCAATCGAGTAACCATTCGAATCGGCATAGCGCGCCTGATCCAGCCACCAGCGGCCCCAGCGCTCGCCGTAATGTTGACTGGCGAGCAGCCGATCCACAAGGGCTTCGTATTTTTTATGTGACCATGAAGAAAGATCAGACAAGTCCGCAGGAGTCGGGGGCAGCCCTGTCAGATCAAGTGAGACCCGCCGGATTAAGGTAGCCGCCTCTGCTTCTGGCGATGGCTTGAGCTTCTCCTCCTCCAGACGCTTTTGAATGAAGTGATCAATGCTGCCATCAGGCTGGCGTTTGGGCGGCTCAAAGGACCAGTGCCGCTCATACTTAGCTCCTTGCTCGATCCACGTTTTGATGATGTCCCGCTGTTTGGCTGAAAGGGCAGGTTTGTGGGATTTTGGCGGCGGCATGAGCTCATCTTTGTCAGTGCTGATGATGCGCTGCCAGGCATCGGATTTGCTCAGGTCATGAGGCACAATGCCACGCGAACCATCACGATCAGCCGTAGCGCCCTCGAAGTTGTCCAAGCGCAGATCTCCTTCCCGGTGCTTCGGATCAAAGCCATGACAGGCAAAGCAGTTCTCAGACAAAATCGGACGCACATCCCGATTAAAAGAAATCTCCGCATTCGCCTGAATGGCTGCGGCTAAGCAAAGAAAAAGGGTTCGGCTGTATGTCATGCGTGAATCAGGCCATCTATCTACGGTGCTTCCAAGAGCTTTTTCATCGCTCCCATGAGAATTGGCTCGACTTCCGGAGCTACGCCCGATGCAGCTGGGTTGGTTTCGTAGCCGCCTTCTGGGTAGGCCACGGTCGTGCCAATGTAACCGGGACCGTAGTCGCCATAGGCCGCCATAAAAACATTCAAGTCAGGTCTCATGGCTTTAGCCGCTAACTGATACTCAACGAAAAGTTCACCGGGCAAATGCAGCATCCTAGTTGTGCCCATTTTGAGGCAGGTGATGTCAATCTGGTGTCCGCCTTTAGCACGGCGCAGCCAGGCCAACTGATCCGCGAGCGAGATGTAGCCAGGTTTTCCAGGAGCTGTTTTCAGTTTGGCGACAAGATCTGCCTCATCAAGATGTGGCGCTGGCGGCAGACTGACCGGAATGCTAGACCATCCAATATCAGCCGGAGTAACCGGCAAGTGCGGAGCTTTTTCATAAGCCTCTCTCATGCCAGCGGCCAGGCGTGTGGCCAGCAGCATGCGATTTGACTGCGAGCCGTCATTGTATTTCCCCGCAGCGACATTGCCGCCAGCTCCATTAAAGTGAACATGCAGCGCTGCATTCACATCCTGCCCCCTGATAAAACGGGCAATCCCTGGAAAGTCTGGGCTAGGGATGCCGAGCCTGTAATAGCTTTGTGGATGGCAGGCGTAGGCACTGAGAACCGCAATCGGCTTTTCAGCGTTCCAGAAGACCAAGACAGAGACTTTGGGATCAATCAACCCTTCTGGCAAGGCGGTGAGTTCAGGGATCTTGTTGCTGCTGCCCCTCATGCGGCCAATGCGTCCACCGGCTAAACGCTCCACCCGCCGATTCGAAGCCACCTCTTTAACAGCCGCATCGGCATAGCCATAATGCGTGACCGTTTGCGCCAGCGGCAAGGCTGTGCGGATGGCGTCAGCAGCACGCTGAATCACTTGCCGCTGAAAGCTGCCCTCAAATCGATCAAAACCCTGAATGCCAAATTCATGCATGATCTTTTCCGCCGTAAAGTCCGAGCCAGGCGCGTCATGCTGATGCAGACTGTGCACGGCAACTCTTCCTGGCTCAGTGCCCGCAGCCTTAGCCAGAGCTTCACGGAAAGCATCATGACTTTCATTGGCGATGCCAATCCAATCCACGGCACAAAGCACCACGGGCTTCCCTGCTCCAAGAATCACAATGCCACGACAGCGTAGCGTGAGCTCGTCCAATCGCTTGACCACATCATAGGCCATCGGTGCCCCGAGAGGCGGAGTCGCATCCACATCAAAGGTGGCCAGACGCACCGATTCTTCGGATAAACCCGAGCCACACAGGCTCAAGACAACGAATAAAATGCAGGAGAAGTGTTTCATGGTGAGGAGGAGTTATTTGAGTTGTTCGATGAAGGTGAGCAAATCAGCCATGTCCTCAACGGTCATGCCTTGTTCGATGCCCTCAGGCATGAGGCTCTGTCCTGTCGAGCTACTGCCTTGGATGTTGGAGCGCTGAACCGTGATTAGAGCGCCACCCATCATTTTAATCGTCATGCTGCTCGCATCATCCTGAGATATAAGACCGGTAAGCGTCTGCCCATCTTTGGTCTGGATGGTGTAGGAGATGTATTGGGAGGCCACTTCTTTATGCGGTTCCAGAACCGCAGTGAGCAAACCTTCCCGACCTTTGGTTTTCACCGTGACCAGGTTCGGCCCGACTTCAATGCCCTGACCATCCGCTACATGGCAGGCGAGGCAGCGCGAAAGAAACACCTGTTCACCAGCAACGGCGTTACCTCGGGCCGATAGCGCCGGCTGAAACGTCTTTAACACCTCCTCACGAGAGGGCGGGATCACACTGGCCAGAACCGTCTTCGCCAAGCTAGCTATTTTGGCATTCTTGTTGTTCACCAAAGTCTGCACTTGAGAAGCTGCAAGATCACTAGGTATTGGTCTACCTCGGCCTGCGCCCATCTCGGCTAGCAATGACAATGCGCCAACATCACGAGCCAGCAGCGTTTCGAGCAACACCTTACGAGCTTTAGGCTTCAAGTCCGTCCACACAGAAAGCATCTCCCCCATTTCCTTACCGTCCACTTCATTTAACGCCTTTACCGCAGCCGCCTGCACATTCTCCATCTTTTCCGCATTCAAACAAGCCCGCAAGGCAGCACCCGCCTGATCCTTGGTCGCCAATGCCAGCAGCTCAATCGCATCAAGCTTCGTAGCTTCGGACACTCGGACATCCACTGCCATCGCAGCAGCTTTAGAAAAAACCGCAGCCAGTTTGCCCTCAGTATCGACTTTAGCTAAGGGTGTACCAGTACGACGGAGCCCCCTGACAAAGGCCTTGATGCCGCCTTTACTCAGTGTGGCAGGAGTGCTCTCCGCTGACAATACTGCCAACGCATATTCAGTGGCTTTAGGATCACGCTGCTCACCGATTATTCCGAACAGTGATTCGATGAATCCACCCCCAATGTGCAGATGTTGCCTACTCAGAGCGCCTTCAAGCACCTTGCCCGCATGGTCACCCACACCCTGTAAAACCGCAGCAATCATCCATGGATCCGCTGCACCAGATTGCGCTAAAGCTATCTGCTGAGCGGCAGCATCTGCATGCTTGGAGAGCAGCATTGCATAGACGAACCTCACCCGTGGTGCAGGATCAGCGACGAGGCTTGGCATGGATTTTGAAAACATCAGCGGCTCAGTCTGTGCGGCCAAGATCAAGGCACGTTCGCGCACAAAAGCGTCCTCATCAGCCATGGCCTGTGTGATGGCCTCAGCCTCCAATGCCTTAAGTCCAAGCAATACATTGAGTGCATGAATTTTCGCCAGAGGCAGCCCCCCTGTCTTTAGCACCTCCTTCAGGGACGAGACAACTGCCTTGTCCTGCTTTTCATAAAGCAAGCGCGATGCCGTATCCCGATGCCAACCGTTCGAGTGACTGAGTGTCTTCACCAGCTCCTCTGTGCTGGCTTTATCCAGCCCGACCTTCTGCCCAATGCGCTGGGCACCTTGATCTGGCACAATCCGATAGATCCTTCCACGATCATTGCCGCTATTGAGATCCAGATGCTGTTTGATCTCATCTGGCACACTCCAAGGATGCTCGATCACTTCACGATACATGTCACAGACATAAAGACAGCCGTCAGGAGCATTGGCAAAATTGACCACACGCACCCAAGTATCCTTGCTAGCCGCAAACTCAAAGCCGCGCTCGTCCAGTGGACGTTCACCGACTAAATTAATACCGTCTTCTGCATAGCGAATCACCTTTCGATGAATCAACTGTCCTCCGGCATCGCCGGTAAAGCTGTTGTTTACAAAGTCGGGTCCATAAGCATCACCGCGATAGATGGTCGTGCCCGTAGCACCAGTGAAATAACCACTCACTCGACCACCTCCTTCGACGGCTCCCTTCACCACTCCGGCAATCCGCCAGCGCGTGCGGATAATGCGCCAAGGCTCATCTGGACTAATACGAAAAACCTCCGCAGCACCGCCATCCACGGCGATACTCTGCCGCGAAGGCGGCATCGTGTAATAGGGGTTGGTTGCACCTAGGCGTTCATCATAGACCCAGTATTGCAGGTGGTCCGAGTTCGAGCAGGCGAACTTCCGGCCATAGTTGTCAAAGCTCATCCCATACTGAGCTCCGCCTGCTTCCAGACCAAATTCATGAGTTAAAGGATCGAACCAAAAATCTTTCCCGCCGAGTTCGATCCCTTTCAAATCAGGGCGCTTCAAGCAGGTGATCACACCGCGATTACCGCCCCCTGCCAGCACATGCACGCGATTGTCCTGGCCCCACTGAAAACTATTCATGAGCCCCTGCACATTCAGTATTTTCAGACCTGTGCCAAATCCCGTGAATACCTTATCACGAACCTCAGCCTTGCCATCGCCATCCCGATCTTCAAAACGCCAAACATCGGGTGTGGCACCCACATAAAGTCCACCGTTGACCCAAATCAGACCTGTTGGCCAAGGAAGATCGTCGGCAAAGACTTGGCTCTTTTCAAAGTGCCCATCACCATCCACATCTTCCAGCACTGAAATACGGCCGAGATGTGGCGTAACATCCCGCATCTCCGAGTAGTCGATCATTTCACAAACAAACATCCGCCCGCGTTCATCAAAACAAAGCGCAATCGGGTCACGCACCTGCGGCTCGCTGGCAGCGATCTTCAGCTTAAATCCTTTCTTCACTTGCCACGTTTTGACCGCATCCTTTGGCTCTACCGCAGGATAACGCGGCAAATCCTTCGCGGGATCCACCCTCACGGCATTCTTTGTCGGCCCATAGGCAGCCGCATGAATGGTTTTTGACACAAGACCATCCGCTGGCTGCGCAGAGACAGACAGGGTCAACAACAGGAGATCAAAAAACGCCAAAGAAGTAAACAATCTCAGCATAGAAACACCAACGTCCTGTTCACTCGCTGCTCCCGCTCAAGCATGACTCCTTCCGGTATTTTTATAGCTTGTTATCGAGCCAGAATTTCAGACCACTGCGTCTTTTAACTGCTGCATTGCATTCTCCGTATTCTCAGGCCCGAAGAATGAGGTACCGCAGACAAAGAGGTTGGCACCATGTTGTTTCGCAATGGGAGCGGTGTGGACATAGATGCCGCCATCCACTTCCAGGTGATATTTCAGGCCATGCTGATCACGATAATCACGGGCAGCAGCTAGCTTTGGCATGGTTTCCTTTTCCATGAAAGGTTGACCGCCAAATCCTGGCACGACGGTCATGACAAGTAGTAGATCAATGTCATGAACATAAGGTAGGGCTGCCTCAAATGGCGTGCTTGGGTGCAGGGCGATGCCGCAGTGCTTGCCCGCAGCGCGGATGCGCTTCAGGGTCTCAATCACGGAACTGTCATAATTGGCCTCCACATGAATCGTGATGTTATCAGCACCGGCTTTCAAAAAGCGCTCCAGATAATGATCTGCGCGATGCATCATGAGGTGCACATCAAGATACATGTCGGTGCACTTTCTGACCGTCTGAATCATCTGCGGGCCGAATGAAATGTTATCAACAAAGGCACCATCCATCACGTCCAGATGCAGCCACTTAGCCCCTGCCCTTTCAGCTTTGGCGACCTCGCCGCCCACGTTTGACCAGTCGGCGGCCAACAGAGAAGGAAGAATGATGGGAGTTTCGTGAGTCGGAGCAGTCATGATTACTGGATCAAGCACGCAGCTAAGCCAACCTGCAACTGCGATTTTTTCATGATCAAGCACCCAGCTTCTCGCGAGCTTCGCTGCGGAGCCTTAATAAACAGGCAATGCAGATGCATTCACCATCCGTCTGCCAGCCAATCCACTCGGCTTCATCCCGAGACAGATTCACCTGGGCACAGGGACAATCAGCAGCGCGGTTGCAGAGACAGACGAAAGTGTCCTCACATAACGAACACGGCATAATATCATGCTTGGCATAATTGTGCAGATTCAGACTACAAGGCGATTCGGCGGACACATTTCTTTTTACGTTCAGGACGAAGTTCTCGCGATGTTATTCTATTCAAAAACAAACAGGACTACTGGCTAGAAGCGTAATTGGATGCTAAAACAGACGCTTCCTTGATTGAAATGACTCCTGACAGCCAATCCACACGCCTCTACGCCAAGTCCGCAGAGTTAAAAGAAACATTTGAGCTATTGCCCAATGCTGAGGAGCGCCTCATGCACCTCATGAACCTAGGACGCCGTTATCCCGCGATGCCTGAAGAATTTCGAGTGGAAGAAAACCTGCTCGCCGGGTGCATCTCACGTCTCTGGGTAAAACCCGAACTGCGGGAGGGCCACGCCCACTTCCACATGGATGCCGAAGCCCTGATCTCTAAAGGCGTGGCAGCCCTGATCTGTGATTTTTATCAGAATGCGACCCCTGCCGAAATCTTGGCCTTTGATCCACAAGAACTGGCGCATAGTGGGGTGGCACAGCTTTTATCGCCCTCACGTCAATCTGGCCTGAGTAGCATGCTGCGGACGATTCATGCCTTTGCCCTGCAAGCTCAGGCCTAGTCCGCCCGCACCTCATCCATTGCATGTCGATTCTCTCAGACAACTTTCATGAAACAGCAGGTTGGAATCTGGAGCATTCGTATGCTGGATTGCCCAAGCTCTTTCACCGATCCACTCTGCCGGTTCCTGTTCGACAGGCCAATTTCGTGATTTTCAATCAGCCGCTGGCCATGGAACTCGGGCTCAAGGCTGAGGTATTAAAAGAGAATGCCTCCTTGTTTGTGGGGAACATGCTACCGACGGGATCAGCACCGCTGGCCCAAGCCTATGCTGGACATCAATATGGGCACTTTACGGCGCTGGGCGATGGCCGCGCAATTCTTCTGGGTGAACAGATCACTCCCAAAGGCGAACGTTTTGACATTCAGCTCAAAGGCTCAGGACCGACGCCCTTTTCACGCAGTGGCGACGGGCGCGCTGGATTAGGCCCGATGCTGCGGGAGTACATCATTAGTGAGGCGATGCATGCTCTCGGCATCCCAACAACGCGCAGCCTTGCCGTAGCTACCACGGGAGAAATCGTTCGTAGAATGGAACCGCTCCCAGGAGCTGTCCTGACACGCGTGGCAGCCAGCCACATCCGAGTCGGCACCTTTGAATGGGCTGCAGCAAGAGGCAGCAAAGAAGAGCTTCAAGCCTTAGCAGACTACACCATCCAGCGTCACTACCCAGAAGTGGCAGGTGTCGAACAAATCTATCTGCGCTTCTTTGAATCCATCATGGAACGACAAGCGGCATTGATCGCCAAATGGATGCATGTCGGATTCATTCATGGCGTCATGAACACAGATAACATGGCCATCTGCGGGGAAACCATCGACTATGGCCCCTGCGCCTTCATGGATGTCTATGATCCAGAGACCGTCTTCAGCTCCATTGACCGCAATGGCCGCTATGCCTACGGCAATCAGCCACACATTGCCCAATGGAATCTAGCTCGCCTAGCCGAAGCCTTGTTACCCCTTCTGGATGAAAATGAAAAAAAGGCGATCGAGAGAGCTAACGAAGCCATTCATAGCTTTCAAAGCCGTTTTCAGAAGCATTGGTTGGCAGGCATGAGATCCAAATTAGGACTCTTCACCGAAGAAGCCGAAGACAGCGCACTGATTCAAGCACTGCTAGAATGGATGCAAGCCTCCCAAGCCGACTATACCACCACCTTTGTAACTTTGAGCCAGGGAAAGCCAGTCAGTGAAGAACCCGAATTTACATCGTGGTATCAGCGCTGGATCAAGCGCCTCAGTCACCAGCAGCAATCCATGAGTGACTCTTTGCAATTGATGCAGAAACACAATCCGGTCTACATCCCTAGGAATCACAAAGTCGAAGAAGCCCTCTCAGCTGCGTCAGACAAAGCAGACCTCAGTGTCATGCACCGCCTGCTCGAAGTGCTAGGTAAGCCCTTTGATCACACCTTAAGCATTCCGGAATACAGCCGCCCAGCTGAATCAGGCTCATGTGGCTATCAAACTTTCTGTGGAACCTGATGCCGTTACTTCCCTGGAATCTCATTCAGCGTGTAATAGCCGACCGTGTGCAGCAATGGATGACCAGCTGTGTTTTTGACACCTTCAAAATGCAGTTCGTGGATGTGGCCCTTGGTGAGCGGTGAAATCTTGAGGCGTACCGATCGACCATCAGCGCCGACTTCGGCAGCGGTGATGGTTGGCAGGATTTCATCGATCTCATCACCACCATAGGCTTCCCGGTAGGCATAGGTAAACTCGCGCATGGAGTAGCTTTTCAGATCACCTGCCGTTTTTGCATCGATCGGCTGGGTGAAGGTCAGTTCAAAGCCGTCCGGTTTTGCGCGCATTTCATGTACCTCAAAGGGTGTCTTACCGGTCCATTCACATTTTTCAAAGCAATAAGGCTTACCACCACGAGCCCCCCAGCCGCGATCACTGCCGCCCGCAAAGATGCGACCTTCTCCATCCATACGCCCACCAATGAGACCGCTGGCAAAACCTAAGCGAAAGGGAAAGACAACCCCCTGTTTGATACCATTAACAGTTTCTAAAAAGACACGACTCAGATTGCTATGAGATTGATCAGCGATAAAAAGCTGATTCATGAAAGGACCGAATTTCCCGGCACTGGTATCACAAATAATGGCGGAGGCTGAGTTCCCGATCTTTCCATGCACCAGATACACGGCTGGTGGCAGCAGTTGCTTGATGCGCTCACGCTCTTTGACCATGCGGCCTGGATCTCCACCCACGCGCGCCTCTCCGCGTTTATGATCACCCTGGTAATTTTCCGGGCTGGGATCAATTGGTCTTGGTCCCATATTGGGCGCCAGCGCATACCATTCATTGCCACCTGGATGACCTTGAAATGAGCCTGGGACAAGGTGCTGTAGGGTGCATGAGCCATGCCATGGGCCCTGATTGTCTGCATAATAAACTTCTCCTTCGGCATCAAAACCAAGACCACCTGGGCTGCGAATACCACTGCAGGTAGGCACCATGGTGCCGTCTGGTTTGATTCGTAGCGCCCAACCACGAAACGGGGTCACGCTGCTGAATGAACCCGTCAGGCAGAGTGTCACCCATAGATCCCCTGCTTTATCGAAACGTGAGCCAATGGCGTATTCATGATAGTCACCTGAGACTCCCCAGGCATCACTGACGTTATCAAAGACATCAGCACGGCCATCACCATCCACATCCCGCAATCGAGTGACCTCATAGCGTGTGGTCGCATAAATGTTTTTATCCTTCGGGTTGTAAGCAATTCCGAGCACCTCATGCAAACCACTGGCATAGAGCTTGTAACTGACCGCCGATGGGTCAGTGCTGCCAGCTCCACTAACCGTCCAGATTTCACCACGACGTGTGCCCATGATGAGCCTGCCATCTGGCAGCAAGTCGATGGAGCCGACTTCTAGGGCGGTTTCCTTCGGTGTCTCAAACGTGGTGATCTTGTAAAAATCAGACTCGACTGGATCGGCAGCCAATAGCGATGAGCAAAGAGCAAAAAAGAGCGAAAAAGGTTTCATGAAAATGCGATGGCAGAGAATTATTGAGCCCACTGGTAAGTGATCGTCAGGGTTCCCGCTTTGGCAGGGATAACAAGGTTTTGGCCCGCCATCTGTGCGCCTTCTGCGATGATACTGTATGGCAAGCGGTCTTTAGCCACAAAGCGACCCTCTTTCTCTTCAAAAGCGCCTGCACCAAGGCGATACCAGGCGTTTGCAGGCAGGCTACCTGTGATCTTAATGCTGCGAATCAGTGTTGGATTACCTCCGGGCTTATTTCCATCACCACTGGCTGAGAAGCTTTCTTCGATCTCCGCGCCCTGCCAGCTATAGCGAAAGGTCGGACTGCGCTTGGCATCCAAGGTGTACCCCTTCCAGGCAAAGCCTTCGTAACGTTTGGTCTTTTCCCAAACAGGCCATACAGCATCAGGTTTCTCAGCAACGAAGAAAGCTGGAGTCACTTCACCTGTAGGCTTTAAGACATCATATCCCATAGGCGCCTGGTAGCCGCCGCCACGGGAATTCCAGTGCAGTGACGCATCCATGAACGCCCCCTTCCAAAGCAGCGCTAGATTCATACTCTCTGCGCTCCACGCGATATTAATCCCCCCAGGATAACCTACTCCGATCGCACGATTACCAGCTCCTTGAATAAAGTTGCGATAAATCACTGGCTCTCCAGCGACCAAGATGGGGATGGGGGCGTAGTCGGCTTTCTTCTTGGCCTTAGCGCCTTTCTCCCAGCCATCCGGCCGCCACGCAGATAACGGCGTGACGTCAAAGTTGGCTCCCTTCCAGGCCGCAAAGACAGCGATCTGACCGCCAGCCTGAAAATATTCAAAGCGGAACTCGTGATCGCCTTCATTCAGCTGAACGGATTCCTCTTTAATCGTCCCCGCCGGGTGAATACCGTCATATTCAACAACTTTCTTCCCATCAATCAAAAGACGCACACCATCATCACCCGCGATGTAGAAGCGATAGCTACCCTTGCGTGGCGCATGAATCTTACCGGTGAAAACCACACCAAACTCATTTTTGTAATCGTCCAATTTGATGTCGATCAAATTGTCTGGAACAAGCCCTTCACGATGCGGTTTAAGTTTTGAAAAATCAGGCAACCTCTTCCAATTCCCAAGGAACAAAGCGAACTTCAATTCCTTCAGCCCCTGACCCATTGGTATGACCTTCAATTTACCGTTCATGGTTAAGGCATGGCCTGGGAAAGTGCAGACATAAGGATAGTCACCTGTCTTCGCTGGAGCGGTGAAAATGAGCTCCTCTTTTTCGTGCGGATTGAGCATTTTGGAATGCAGCCAGATGCTTTTATCGTCGGGCAACCAGTTGCGCTTGATAGCCTCCTCAGGCTTTTCCATCTGCTTCATGGCCATCGTCATCGTATCAGTGCCGGGCTGACAAAAAACGAGGTTATGCGGAAGATCGTCACCATTTTCAAAGACGATTTTTACTTTTTCACCTGGGCGGACAATGATCTCATTCTCGTCATACTTCATCTGAGCGGTCATGGTCTTTAGCATGATGACTTTAACCGATCCGAGATCAGCAGCTGCGGATTGAGCTTTGTCCGCAGCGTTCAAAGAAAGAGCAGCAGCAGCCAAGAGGAAGAGGAGTAAAAAACGCATGAAAAGAAAGGTGCGCGAAGAAACGCCCGCTTCATAACGCCTCTTTCGTCAATCGAGCTTCACCTTTTATACAAGGCACAAGACCACCCTTTGGATTAGGCCGCCTTGCGAACACTAGGTTTAGCAGAACTACGCCTGCCTTCGTTCGCTTTGACGGCAGGCGCAGCTGATTTCAAAGGAGTCGATTCTGGCTTACCCTCAACACCTTTCACCCAAGGTGCCGGTGGAGCATCCGGTTGGCTCTGGGCTTCGGAACGATTGTATTGTAACACAGCCTCCGCCTCTGCGGCCTTGAGCATTTCTTCACGAATATTATTGGGCACCGAGTCCTCTGCCAAAGCTGGAAGCAAGAGATTTGGCCCAGACGCCCAGGGGCCTAAATCCGGTAACATGGCCACCATGGTGTCTTGATTGGTCAAACGGTGAAGCCCAATGACGCGCAGTCGAGTTCCCAGCATGTAAGCGACCGTTTGATCATTCAGCCCCTCGACAATGCTGCCACCACGCTGGAGGATGGGTTTTCCCCGGAGAATGATTTCATCAAAGGTAATGAGCGCCTCCTGACAAAGCGCCTTGGAAGAATCCTGTCCCTCACCACTTTCAATGTAAACCTTTCCCTTGGCGCGGATACGCTTGGGATTGTTCTCCTTGTCCATTTTTAGAACCTCAATGCTATCCGCTGCAATCCGCACCCCATGTGGGAGTTCCATCGTCTGGGCCGATATCGCCTTGGCCTCAGAATAATTCATCGTCAGGAGAAAACTCAGATCTACCGATGACGCCGCATCAGCGATCTTTGACTCGGCTTTGTCCTTGTCCTTCTCAGGTTTTTCGACATTCGCAGCAGCATCCGTTTTCTTTGGAGCCTTGCCGGGTAGTTTTAGCGCTGTACAGCCGAGAACCCCAAAAACACAAATCACTCCCACAGCACTGAAAAAGCGCAGGTAATGAGGATTGTTGGTTGACGTCATGGCACCAAACTAGATCCGAAGATTCAAAAACTCACCTGAAAAATGCAATCAAATTTGCGATCCTTCCACCAGCACCCGATGGAATCGGTCACGCCTGAATCGAAAAATTCAGACGTGGTTATCTCACGATCACCTTAGCCCCTGGCCGCACGAGACTGGGCAGACGAATGGCGTCCCAATTGGCAAAGCGGACGCAACCAGCGCTTTGACTGCGGCCGATGGTCTTTGGGGAAGCCGTCCCGTGGAGTCCGATGCCTGATTTGCTAATGCCATTCCAAATGATGCCGATGGGGCTGTTCGGGCCGGGTGGTAGCTGGAAGGCCTCCTTGCCACGCACGCCTTCTTCCAGGAATTGCTTGTCGTAGCGGAAGGTTGGCGTGGTCATCATGGTCATGAGTTTCCAACTGCCCACGGGAATGAATTCAGGCTTGCCTGGCGTGATGGGGAAGGCGGCGAGCAGCTTTTCCGTCGGGCTGTAAACCACGGCGATACGCTCAGTCGTATCAACCACGATGGTGTTTTTGCTAAGAGCAGGATCGGCCTTGAAGCTGGCCATGGACTTCACGTCCTCAATCCGAAAGGAACTGACATTGGGCACAACGATCAAACTGTTGGCCTTGAGTTTGGCCAGGTTTTTATCAGGATTGATTTTGATGAGAAATTCCTCCTCCGTGTGAAAGCGTTCGGCGACGAGTTCCAACATACTGCGATAAGCCATGTAGGGGAATTTGACCTGGTCCTCTGGATCCATCGGCAAATCTGGGGCCACGTAGCGCATGAGGTCAGAGCGGATTTTAAAGGCAGCAAAAACAACTGGCACCTCACGCTCAGCTTCGGCTAGGGCATACGACCAATTGTAAATGTCCTTGTGTCCACGAGCAAAGTTGTAATTCACGATGGCTTTGTAGGTGAACTCGCCGATAGCTCCGTCCAGCTTCCCAGGGCCAAAGAGATGCTTATCCATGAAGATCTGAAGTTGCAGGATCTTGTTGCGATCCGTAGGCACATTGACAGCATTGCCTTTCGGACCGGTATCTTGGGCCTGGGCAGCCAGACAGATCCCAGTGATAATCAAAACAAGAGAGAGACGCATCACGGCCTCATGCTAAACCGCGAATGACGACTGGCAACCTTCTTGCGAATCTGCCTTTCGAGGGTGAGCTACTTTGCCAAAGCGGTTGCGTGAAGGATGGGCATGGGTAAACGCATATCTATGACTCCAAACACACCCCGCCTTGGTATGCTGATCGTCGTCTCCGGCCCTTCAGGGACAGGCAAGACCACGCTCTGCCGGAAGGTCTGTGATGGCACTTCGTCCGTCTTTTCTGTCTCCTGCACGACTCGCCCACCTAGGCCGGGCGAGGTGGATGGAAAGGATTATTTCTTTTTGGATGAAGCTGACTTTTTAGCCAGGGTGGACCGTGGCGAGCTCTTTGAATACGCCCGAGTGCACAATCGCTGGTATGGGACGCTCAAGAGCTACGTTTTTGACAATCTCCGTCGTGGGGTGGACGTGTTTATGGACATCGATGTTCAGGGAGCCAACCAGGTGCGAGGCTGCGAAGATGACCTAGTGCGCCATTGCCTAACAGACATTTTTGTCATGCCACCCAGTCTGAATGAACTGCGTAATCGCTTATCTGGACGGGGTACCGACAGCGCCGAAGTCGTGGAATTACGCATGGTGAATGCGGAGGCGGAAATGAAGCATTGGCGTGACTACCGCTACTGCCTGATCAGCGACACCAGGGAGAGTGATGAGGCAAAATTCCGCACCTTGATTGAAGCCGAGCGCCTGCGCAGCAGCCTTTATTTAGAGCTAGATTAAAGAAAGACTTTCTTTCTCAAGTTTAAGGCGCGGCTTGATTCCTTTGGGCAAATGCTGCATCTTTTCGCTTAGTGCCAGCTCAGCCAGTTGGCACTGAACCACCTACCATGACAATCAACCTAGAGCCCGCTGCATGAGTCTCCCCGAGATTGCTGGACATGAGTTGTTGGATTTGATCGGCAGTGGCCGCTGTGGAGCTGTGTATCGCGCTAGTGCAGGTGGAAAGTCCTGTGCCGTGAAGATTTTCTCTTCAATGGCGATCAATCGCAAGTCGCTCAGCACGGCTATCCAGGCGATGCAGCAGATGCCGCATCATCGCGGTATTTTAGCGATTGAAGATTACAATTTTGATAGGAGTCCTTATTACCTAGCCACACCATTGGTGGGCGTCATGACAAAGGATAGTCAGGGCCGCCGCCAGTGGCAGTCGCCAACCTTGGAGTCCGTCTGCAATGGAATCCCTGCCGAGAGCGCTTGGAGTTATATTTATCAGGTCGCGGATGCTCTCTCCTGGCTGCACAAGCACGGCATCCCGCATGGCAATCTGCGCCCCTGCAATGTCCTGCTGGAGGATGATGCCGAGTCTAGCATTCGCCTCACGGACATCGCCCAAGGTTGGGTAGGTGGCATTCATCATTTGGAACTGACAGACCATTTTGTGCATCTTTGCCCCGAACAGGCAGAGAACCCAGACGGGGTCTTCGCAGGTTATGGCCCTTCTTGGGACGTTTATAGCTTTGGTGTTTTGTCTTATCGCCTTCTGACGGGTAAGTTCCCACGCGCTGCGCAGGCATGGCAGGATCAGCTGAATCTGGTGCAAACGAAGGCTGCCTCTGGACTAGCCTATGGTATTGATAGTAGCGCGCTGGTGAGCGCCGTCCGAGCACAGCCAAAAATCAGCTGGCCAACTATGCCCCATTCCAAATGGGACGAACGCCGCCGAAACATCATTGAGCGCGCCCTGGACCTGAATCCTGCTGCCCGCTGGTCCGATCTGCGGGAAGTGGTCCGCGAGTTTGAGGTCCTGGAATCTGACTACCTCCTCGAAGAGTCGCGTGAGCAGACCGTTCAGGAACGGAAAAAGCAGGCCATCAAAGTCCGCACTCTGATGGCGATTGGGATTGCTTTGGCCACAGGCCTGACGCTCAGCATTATCTATGGCTTTTCCCAGTTGCGTCGGGCTCAAAAAGATGAGGTCATCATTTCCCAGCAAGACAGCGTTTTGGCCCAGGAGAAAAAAGTGCGCGATGATAAAATCGGCTTACTGACCCAGCAGCGTGATACCGCCATCAACGAGAAAAAGACGGCGGATATGAATCTTCAGCATTCCCAGAATGCCGTGGATCAGTTCCTCACGCAGCTCCTGCAAACACCAACGAACAATCAGCTCGATGTCGAGTTCTCCAAAGGCCAACTTAAAGAGGCCCTCAGCTTCTGCACCGCTGGACTTCCCGCTTTAGAGGCGAATCCAGCTCTTGGCGTCGAGCGCTTGCGGGCCTATGGCAATATTGGCCAAATTTACCTGCGCCTGCGTGACCACACCCAGGCTTTGACCTATCTGCAAAAAGCACGAGATCAGGCGGCGCTACTTTTACAGAGTGCTGGCACCACACCTCAAGGCCCACTCTATCAACAATGGCTGGGCCGCTACAGCCTGCTGCTTTCAGACATTCATGATCATCGTGGCGAGCGGGCAGCCTCCTTAACTCTTCTCAAAGGAGCCACATCGGCATTGACCGAGGGCCTGAGTGCCGATCCAAAGAATCGGCTCGCCAGGAATGAATCCGCACGCGCCTGGATGGAATACGGACGTCGGACTCTTCAATCAGGTGATTTAACCGAAGCCGAAAAAGCCTTGGCCAAGGTGCCCGAGGTGCTAGATCCAGCGATCATTGGTGCTGAATTGATTGCTGATGAGAACTTCCTGCTCGCCAGAGCCAAGTTTGCTAAAGGCCAGGCCCAGCGGGAAGCCGGGCGACTTCAGGATGCCCTGACCACACTCATTGATGCCGTGACAGAGATGGGTCAGCTGGTCATGAACTCGTCTCCTCGCAATCAGGAACAGGCGCTGCTTTTGGCGGAAGCTTACACCGAGCTTGCTGAACTCATCAGCAAGAATATCGGTGCCAAAGAGGCCCGTGAAGCTCATCAACAAGCCATTCCGATCCTCCTGGAACTGAATCGTCTTTTGCCAGAATGGGCTGATGTAAAGTACCTCATGGCGCGCAATTATGGCGATATCTCCCTGCTAGATCGGGATGCAGGAACTCCAGGCGATGCAGTCAAAAAGAAGCAAGACGGCATTGAGCTGCTCAATGAAATCCTAGCTGATGAAAAGGACAACATTCGCTATGGTGCGCTCCTTGCGAAAATGCGCGGTGAGTATGCGGAACTGATGTCCGATCTAGGGAAACCCAACTCCGGGCTCCCCATTGTCAAACAAGCCATCGAGGCCATGGAGGCACTTTTAGCCAAAGATCAGCAAACAGCCACCTCACCCGAACGCCGACAGTGGGAGATCCAGCTCGCCCAAATGTATGGCGTGCTAGGACACACAAGCCAGTCACTCTCTAAAAAAGCGGAAGCCAAAGAAGCCTTCACTAAAGGCGCTCAGAAATGGGAGCAACTTGCTGCCGTCAGTCCTGGTGACGAAGTCATTCAGCAAGGGCTCGCCTGGACTAAAGATCGGCTCATTAAGCTGAAGTAATAGGCTAGATCAGCTCCACAGCCTCTGTATTCCATCGCATGGCAAGATCCAATGCAGCAAACATCGTCGTTCTCGGCTCACTCAACGTGGACCTCATCGCGCAGGTGACGCACTTGCCCACAGCGGGTGAAACTGTGCTGGCCTCGAAATTAGAAAAACGCTTCGGCGGCAAAGGCGGCAATCAAGCGCTCGCCGCCGCTCGTCAAGGAGCTCAGGTGAACATCATTGCCTGTCTCGGCGATGATCCAGAGGGCCGCGATTACCGCAATCATCTCAGGCGAGAAAACATCAATTGCAGCTCCCTGAACACCATTCGCGGCAGCACAGGCTCCGCTTTTATCAGCGTGGATGCTCAGGGAGAAAACCAAATCATCGTCATACCCGGAGCCAATACCGCCCTTACCGCACCCTCGGTGAAAATGCAGCGCTCACGCATTGCTGTTTCTAAAGCCATGCTCGTGCAGATGGAGATCCCTCTCGATACAGTGTTGGCAGCCATTGGCATCGCCAATGAAACCTCTGTCCCTGCTATTCTTAACGCTTCCCCCATCCGCGCAGACTTCCCGTGGGGAGAGGTGACGATTGACGTCCTCATCGTTAACGAAAAGGAAGCCGCTCAGATCTTTGGGATCACCGACCCCGCCGGAATTCAAGGACAACTGAGCAGCAAAGGCATCCGCCAACTCATCATCACCCGAGGTCCTAAACCCACTCTATGCCTCTCTAAAATCACTCTCAGTGAAGCGCCAGCCCATCCTATCACACCCGTAGATACGACCGGTGCCGGAGATGCCTTTGCTGGAGCATTTACGGCGCATTTTGCCGAAGGCGTCTCCATCAATGAATCGGTCAAGTGGGCCAATGTTGCCGCCGCTCTATCGACTCTCCAGCTGGGGGCTCAAGAGGGAATGCCACACCGTGGAGATGTTCAGAGCGCCATGACCAGACTGGCCATGGATCAAGCCTGACCGACAAACGGATTCTCTGCTTTTTCCCGTCCGATCGTCGTCTCATCACCGTGCCCCGACCAGACCGTGGTCACCGCCGGTAGAGGCCACAGCTTGGTTTCAATCCCCGCCGCCAGCTGCTCAAAGGAACCACCCGGGAAGTCCGTACGGCCAACTCCATCCAAGAAAAGCACATCACCGCCAAATAGCCACTTGGCCTCAGCCAAATAAAAACAAAGGCTATCTGGAGAATGCCCCGGCACATGCATCAGCTCAAAGTTTGCGCCCAGCACAGCCACCTCAGGCAGACCCGCCAGCACCACATCCACCACAAACTCAGGCACTGCGTACGCACTACCCCTTGAGGCACCAAAGAGCGCCTCCAGGGTTAATTCCTTCGACAGTGTGGACCAGGCATATACCTGACATCCCTGCTGCTCCTTGACCGCCGCCGCGTCCATCACATGATCAAAATGCTGATGTGTCAGCAAAAGTGCATCCACCTTCACCCCGCGCTTTTTGAGCCAAGCCGCCACCCCATCTGGCGCATCCACCAGAATCGTGCCCCCTGGGAGAGTAAAAAGGTAGCCATTGGTCTGAGCGATGCCGCCCGTATATGTGGAAATATCAGCCATAGTGCCTCTTAGTGTGGGAAACCGTTGGACAATTCAACCAGCAAACCACAAAATCATTAACGAATACCTCTGCACGCAGCGTTATAAGGATAAGCCTTTTTATATGATCCGTAAACCTTTGTCCATTCTGGCCGCATCACTCGCTGCCGTAACACTCACCGCTGCCCCGGCCGCCAGTGACACCAATTTCGGCCAGGTCGCCATGCATGTCGCCTACATGCTTCAGAGCCAGCATTACTCTCACCGCGACTTTGATGACGAACTGTCAGCCAAGCTGCTGCAGAACTACCTGAACCTGCTCGACTTTAAACACGTTTTCTTTACTCAGGAAGACGTCGATGGCTTCAAAGCCAACTACGAGACCACACTCGACGATCAAGTCCTGATGCGTAACATCAGCCCCGCTATCGAGATCTACGACATCTACAAAAAACGTGTCGAAGAGCGCATCGCCTTCATCAAAAAGACTCTGGATAGCCACAAGTTTACCTTTGATTCAGATCGCAAAGTCGAGCTCAAGCGTGACAAAGCCCCTTATCCAAAAAACGTTGCAGAGCAGGACAAGCTCTGGCTAGACATCCTGGAAGACAACATGCTTCAGGAAAAGCTCATTGACGAAGCCAAGGCCGAAGAAGCCAAGAAGAAGGCCGAGAAAGCCGCCAAAAAAGCCGCTGAGAAGCCAGCGGATAGCGCCGCGAAAAAGCCAGAAGGCGAAGTGAAAAAAGAAGTCGCCAATGAAGACAAAGAAAAAGACCTCACGCCTCAGCAACGTGTCATGAAGGACTACGACCGCCTCATCGAAAGCATCAATGAGAACGATCAAGAGACCGTCGTCGATTATTTCCTCTCCTGCCTCTCCTCTGCCTATGATCCGCATACAGAGTACATGAGCGTCCAGGAAACAGATAGCTTCAATATCCAGATGAAGCACAAGCTGGTAGGCATCGGCGCGCTCCTCGGAGTGGTTGATGACGTAGCCCAAATTCAGGGGATCGTTGTCGGTGGCCCAGCCGACAAGCAAGGTGATCTCACTCTGAATGACAAAATCACTGGTGTCGCCCAAGGAGATGCTGAGTTTGTGGAAACCAAATACATGAAGCTGCAAAAGATCGTCGATATGATCCGCGGCAAAGAAGGTTCCATCGTCCGCATGCGCGTCAATCCAGCGGCCGACCCGACCACGACCAAAATCGTCACCATCACTCGCGGTCCAGTCGAGCTGAAAGAGAAATTGGCCAATGCCGAACTCCTCCTCACCCCATCTGAATTGGGTAAGCCCCTGAAAGTGGGTTGGATCAATCTCTCCTCCTTCTATGCTGACATGGAAGATGGCACCGTCTCCACCACTGACGACGTCCAGCGTTTGCTCAGCCGTCTCATGAAGGAAAGCATCGACGGACTTGTACTCGATCTGCGTGGTAACGGTGGTGGTTCACTGGAAGAAGCCATCCGTCTCACCGGTCTCTTTGTCCCCTCCGGCCCGGTCGTTCAAGCCAAAGACTGGCGTGGAACCATCTCCTTCCGTGAGTGCGAGAATGAAAAAGCCTTCTACAGCGGCCCAATGATCGTCCTTACCGACAAGACCAGCGCTTCAGCCTCTGAAATTCTAGCCGCCGCCCTCCAGGACTACCACCGCGCCCTCATCGTGGGTGACAAGTCCACCTTTGGTAAAGGCACCGTTCAGACCATCCTGCCAGTCGAGCGTTTCATGCCCTTCTTTGCCAAAAAAGACCGCGCTGGAAACTTGAAAGTCACCATTCAGAAATTCTACCGCATCGCTGGTGGATCGACACAGCTTAAAGGTGTGGAACCAGAATTGGTGCTTCCGTCCATCCGCGACGTCCTCGACATCGGAGAAGGCTCTGCTGAGAATCCACTGCCATACGACACCATACCAGCGCAGAAATACAATCTCTTCACCAAAAACCCACTTCCCATTGAAGAGCTCCGCAAGCGCATGGAAGAGCGGATCAAAGCCAATCCAGAATTCCAAAACGTCATCGACGAATCGAAGCGTCTCAAGGAACGCATCGACAGAAACACCCTCAGCCTGAATTTGGCAGAGCGTGAAAAGGACTCCAAAGAAGCCAAACAGCGCCGCGAAAAACAAGAAGCCGAAAGAGAAGCACGCGCCAAAGAAATCACGGCTAAGATCAAAGACGGCGGCTTTAAGACCTATCACCTCACTTTAGATAACGTGGACAAAGCCGACCTCGTCCCTGAGTCCGCCTTCAGCCGCGAGCAAAGCACTGGCATGAGAATGGCCAAAAAGTCCGACGATGAAGACGCCGAGCCAGAAGGTTCCCAGTTCCCTTACGGCATCGAGCCTGTGAAGTTCGAAACTGTTAACATCCTCCGTGACTTCTTGGAGCTGTCCACCAAGACTCCAACCACAGCAAAGGCAGAGGAGAAAAAGTAACTTCCCTCTTATTTCTTTAAACTTAAATGCCAACGCAGTCTGCGTTGGCATTTTTTTATCCATTGGTCAGGCTCACTCATGACCAAAGATTCTAATAGCGTGAACAGCCGCGTTGAAGTGATTCAGGAACTAGCGCGGCACCACCTGAACATGCCGCTGCAATCGCACTTCCCTTCCGTGCGGTCGAACACGATGCAAAATCTCCTCAGTCATGTGCCCGCACTCACAGGAGTTCATGTGACTTCCTTTTTCCGTGACACTTTTGTCTCAAAAAGATAGCCTCGGACATTCATGTTTGCTCGCCTTCTCACACTCCTCCTTTGTCTTCTTGCCATGGCGGCCCAGGCCCAATCTGTGCGACTCAGCGAGTTCATGGCAGAGAACGTACAGTCGGTTCCTGACATCGTGGACTTCGAGGATTACCCGGATTGGATTGAATTACAAAACACCACCAGTTCTCCTGTGAGCTTGAACGGCTACTTCCTCAGTGATGATGCCAAAAAGCCTCTAAAGTGGCAGATCCCAGCCTCTGCGTCCATTCCGGCAAATGGCTTCCTTCGCATCTGGGCTGACGGCCACAATGCAGCGGTGGGCCAGACGTTTCCGCGAGGCTACTGGCCCTGGCGTGACTTCACCACAGAAGCACATCATGCCAGTTTCAAGCTCGCACCGGAGGGTGGAGCCGTGGTGCTTACTCAAGCAACGGGAGTGAGCACAACGACACTCATTGCTCAATCATCTGCGACATGGAAATACTTGGCCGACGGTTCCGATCAGAGTGCGCAATGGCGCGTTTTGAACTTCGATGACTCCGCTTGGTCTTCGGGCATGGGCCCCTTAGGCTATGGCGATCCATGGATCACAACGACCGTTCCTTTTGGCCCTGATGCCAACAACAAGCCCATCACCACTTACTTCCGCAAAGTCTTCACGGTTCCCAACCCTACAGCCGTCTCCTCCTTGATACTACGCCTTCTCGTCGATGATGGTGCTGTCATTTACCTCAATGGCGTCGAAGTCCTACGCAACAATATCCCCGCTGGCGAAATCACTTACCTCACCACAGCTCCAAACGCGATCTCTGGCACCGATGAATCCGACTACACGACTTACACGCTACCAACGACAAACCTTGTCACGGGCAACAACATCATCACCGTTGAGGTTCATCAAAATGGACCCGCGAGTTCCGATCTAGGCTTTGATCTAGGACTCGATGCCACTGGCGTCAGCGCCTTCAGCACTGCCGACAGCGTGAGCTACACGCAACAAATCGCCGATGTTTCAATGGGTCGTGACCCGGCTAACCCAAGCATCTGGGTGCAATTCACCGTGCCAACCCCCGAAGCGTCAAACAGCACCTTGCTGGTGAACAACGTGCGTGATCGTGGTGCTTCCGTGACACTCTCGCTCAATGGTGGATTCTATGCCTCTACGCAGAACGTGACACTCACTTCACCGTCCGGACAGATCCGCTACACGCTCGATGGCAGCACGCCATCACCGACATCGACACTTTACTCTGCACCCATCGAGATCAGTTCGAGCAAAGTCTTGCGCGCTCGCGTCTTCGAAGCTGGAAAGCCACTAGGACCTATCGAGACACGCACCTATTTCATTGGCGAGACCCAGGGAACGGTGCCGTTTGTCTCCGTCGTAGCTGATCCGAAGACATTGTTTGATGACCAGATCGGCATCTATTACAACCAGCACGAACAAGTCTCTGGCGGCTGGGGCTTGCATGATGAATACAAAAACAAAGCCGCACCAGGCAGCATCGAATACTATGCACCGGGCGGCACCTTGGGCTTCCGCGTGCGCGGCGGTATTCGAATGGGAGGTGAGAACAACTGGTTCGATCACAGTCAGCGCGCGATGAACTTCGTGCTTAACAGCTCCTTCGGCGATGATGCGATCAAATACGACCTCTTCCCCGGCACAGGAGCAATCCTACATACTGGTATCACGCTGCGTGAGGGTGGAGATGCGTGGAGCGCGGACATGCTGCGAGATGCGATGTGGGCCAGCATCACACGCGGTCAGATGACGGCGGACACTTCCGATTATCGACCCAGCGTTGTTTTCATCAACGGCGTCTATTGGGGCATTCATGACCTACGGGCACGCTGGGATGCCCAATGGTTCTTCGAGCACAAGCGACTCAATGTGTCAGACATCGATCACCTCATCTATGGCCACCTCAGCTCCAATGCAATCACGCTTGGCGCGCAACAGGGCGACACCAAAGACTGGCTCGATCTGCTGACTTTCATGAGCACGCACGACCTCAGTGTGCCCACCAACTGGGCCCTTGTGGAAGGTCGCATCGACATCGACAGTTACATCGATTTCGTTGTTGCCGAGTCGTATGCCAACAACATCTCCTGGCCACACAACCGGGAATTCTGGCGTGATCGCAAGGCCGGAGGCAAGTGGCATTGGTTCCTGCCCGACATGGACCGCACTTTCCAAGCAGGCAATATTGGCTCCAACATCCTCAATCAAATGCTCGGGAGCGAGGACGCGTTGGTCTTGTTGAAAACCAGCCCGCAGTTTATGAATCGACTCGCTCAACGCTTCGCCGCGCACATCGCATCCACGTTCAAACCCACGCGTATTGGCGGCATCATTGACACACTCGCAGCGGAAGTGGACGGCGAGCTTGCTCGCCATGAAACGCGATGGTCAGCGGTTGGTGGCACCACCATTACAGCTCACAATGCGGGTGTGCAAGACGTGAAGGACTTCATGGCTCAACGCGATGGCAACGTGCATGCTGAATTGCAGAACGAACTCAGTCTCGCCGAACCCGTGAACCTTACGCTCAACGTCAACCCCTCGAATGGCGGCCGCGTCGTTATCGCCGGAGTGCCTGTGGGTGCGGGAGTGATGAAGATGTTCCCCAACATCGCCTTTGACATCAAAGCCGAGCCTGCACCAGGGTATTTTTTCACCGGGTTTACAGGCGCCTCTGGAACCATTGTCACGCTAACCGGATCGGGCACCATCACGGCCAATTTTGCACCATCTGGCGAGACCAACATCGGTGGCACACTCAGTTCCAACACCACGCTTACCAACGCGTCCTACAGCCTCAGCAGCGACCTCATCGTGCCGCCAAACATCACACTCACGATCGGCTCAGGCGTCACTATCAATCTACCAGCAGGCCGCAACATTCGTGTGCAAGGTGCACTCCAAGTCAACGGCACAGTCGCGCGGCCGGTGCAGATGCGGGGGCACAACGGAGCACGCTGGGGTGGCTTGAGCATAGAATCTCCCACGGCTCCCTGCGCGATCAATCATCTCACTGTGCGCGGCGCTTCGCACGGTGCGGACCTGGTTCGTTACCCATATGCCATTTCCGCTGTGAACGCCACGATCAGGATGGATGGGCTCGATATCGATGACAGCGAGAACCCCATCTACACCAAGGGCGGCTCCGCGATTATTCGCAACAGCCGCTTACACCTCACTGTCACAGGCGATGGGATCAACATCAATGGAGGCTATGCAGAATTGCGTAACAACCTCATCCTCGGCAATAACGCAGCAGACAGCGACGGCATTGACTTCAACGGTGGTACTAACTGCATCGTCAGCAGCAATCACATCTTCCACTTCCTTGGCCTCAATAGCGATGCCATCGACATTGGCGAAGCAGCACAGAATATCCTCATCGAGAGCAATGTCATCATGGAGAACTCCGACAAAGCCGTATCCTGCGGCCAAGGTTCCACCGTCACAATGCGGAAGAATCTCATTGTTAATTGCGGTCTTGGCGTTGGTTGTAAAGACAAAGGCTCAACCGTTACCGTTGATCAGAACACCTTCGTTCATTGCGCCGGAGGCATTGAAGTTTATGAGAAAAACTTTGGTGCCGGCGGGGGAACTGTTCATGCCGAGAACTGCATCTTCTCGAAGTGCCCCATTAACTTTAAAGCCGATGCACTCTCCGTTGCGACTGTTGGCTATTCCTTGTCTGACACCACCGCTTTGACTGGCACAGGCAATCTCCTCGCCGATCCGCAGTTCGTTGACATCAACGTCTTTAATTACCAACTACAACCGATCTCGCCAGCTATCGACGCGGGCAATCCCGCACATGCACTCGATCCTGATGGCACGCGCGCAGACATCGGTGCGATGTATACCTACAGCGCGAATGACTACCCCTTCACACTGAACCAAACTGTGGTCATTGAAGAGATGCTCACCAACTCCGGCACCACCGAACCGGACTGGATTGAACTACACAACCGCACTGATGCAGCAATCGACATCGGCGGTTGGTTCCTCAGCGATGACGGCACAAACTTGCAAAAGTACCGCATTCCCACTGGCACCATTTTACCCGCTAGTGGTTACGTCGTATTTTATGAGAATGCGAACTTCGGCCCGCTAAGCACTGATCCTGGACGCCTTGTCGGGTTTGGCCTGAGCGACGTCGGCGAAACCGTTTATCTCAGCTCTGCGGTAAACAACGTGCTCACCGACTATCGCACCCAAGAAACTTACGGCCCCACTCTGGAAGGCGAAACCATTGGCAACATCTATAAGGCTAGTACGGACACCTATAACTTTGTGCCGCTTGAGAGTGCCACACCAGGCACCGTGAATAGTGGCGCGCGCGGGGGCCCCATCATCATCACCGAGATTCATTATCAACCGAACGCGAACCTTTCGGCGGACGCGGAGTTCATCGAACTGATGAATATCTCGGCATCACCCGTGACGCTCTATGATGCAGCGAAAGCAGCGCCGTGGCGCATGACCGACGGCATTCTCTTTGACTTCCCCAGCACTGCACCGCTGACGATGCAGCCGAATCAACGCATCGTGCTCACGCGCAGTATTGCCCAGCTCAATGCCAATTACAACGTGCCGAACGACACCCTCGTTTATCAATGGACCAGTGGCCGCCTGAGCAATCTCGGAGAACAAATTCAGCTCTCGCGCCCTGGCGGAGTCGATGCGCTTAATGTCCGCCAATATGCTCGCTTAGATCGTGTCAGTTATTTATCCAGCGCTCCATGGCCGACCGCAGCCGCAGGCACCGGCCCATCACTGAACAAGATCTCACTCAACAGCTATGGGAATGATTTCACCAGCTGGACCACTGCTACGCCAAGTCCTGGCGAAGCCACGCCCACAAGCGCCAATGCCCCCAGCATCACCACCAGCTTGATCAACAATGGCATGACGCGTGCACCCTTTACGCAAACGCTCATCGAAACCGGAGGCACCGCGCCGTTCAACTGGAGCATCAACGTCGGCAGACTGCCGCCCGGGCTCACACTCAGCAGTGCAGGCGTTCTTAGCGGCATTCCGACCAGTGCAGGCACCTATCATTTCAACGCGCGAGTCAATGACGGTGCTGGCCTCACCGATACTCACGCCTTCGCAATGATCATTGCCACATCACCGATCACCATCACCACGACATCGCTAAGCGCAGGCGTCAAAGCCGTGTCTTACACCCAAACACTGACCGCGACCGGAGCCACAGCGCCTGCCGCATGGTCGGTCTATAGCGGAACCCTGCCGCCAGGGCTCACTCTCAGCAGTGCGGGTAGCATTACTGGCAAACCAACCCTCCCGGGAGTTTACAGCTTCACTGTCAAACTCGCCGACAGCGCCAGCATCGTCGCTGTAAAAAACCTCAGCATCAGTGTCTACACCGCCTATCAAGTGCCTAGTGTCAATGCCTTCACGCTAGGCACTACGACCATCGGTGCAGCATTCAGCACAGTGCTCACGGCAACGAATCAACCAAAATCGTTCATTGTCACTGGCCTGCCCGCTGGCATCACGGCGAACAAAACGACCGGCATCATCAGTGGCCGTGCAAGTGTGAGCGGTGTCTTTACGGTGCAAGTCAAAGCAAGTAACAGCGCAGGCACCAGCCCCGTCGCCAGAGCAGTACTCATTGTCAAAGCCTTGCCTGCTAAACTCATTGGCAGCTTCACTGGCATCATCGCACGCGATGCCACCGCAAACGCAGGACTGGGCGCTCGACTAACCCTAACCACGACATCCACTGGCAGCTACACCGCCAAAATCACGAAGGGAGCGACCACTCTGGCCACACCGATTGGCTACCTGAATGAGAGTGCACCGCAGATCAGCATCACCATCGGTGGTGCCATGTTGTCGCTCGCGCTCAGCAACGATCTCATCACGGGCACTCATGGGGCAGCGGCAGTGAATGGCTGGCGCTCGACATGGAACGCAATCAATCCCGCGATCAATCATATTGGTTACTACAGCATCGGCATTGACCTTGCTGATAGCGTCGACATCGGGCAGGCCGGTATTCCTCAAGGCAGTGGGTATGCAAGCTTCATCGTGGCAAACACGGGCGCTCTCACCCTTGCAGGCAAAGCCGCCGATGGCTCAGCGATCACCAGTGGAGGCTTCATCGGGCCGAACGGCGAGATTGCCATTTACACTCCGCTCTACGCAAATCTCGGCTCCATAATGGGCAAGCTCACACTCGCGGAAGATGCGCTCGGATCGTTTATGGACAACACATGCAGCGGCACACTCACGTGGTTCAAACCCACAACCATGACGCGCACCTACAAGACCTCTTTCGGTCCCATCAATCTCAATGTGTATGGCAAATATCTCGCAAGCAACACGACAAGCGTCATCCTTGGGTTGCCTGACACAGGTAGCGCTGCACTTGACTTTACCGAAGCTGGAACCACGCCCTCAGCGACCAATTCCGACATCCCATTCACCTACAGCAGCATTAACACCGTCACCGCACCCACCTTCGCCAGTGGCAACAACCCCGGCAAGACCACACTCACGATCAACAAGAACAGCGGAGCCATCAGCGGGACATTCAGCTTGATTGACAACAGTCCAGCGCTCACCCGCGCCGTGACCTATCAGGGCATGATCATTCGTTTCGACAGTGGCAACGTCATTGCAAAAGGCTATTTTTTACTGCCACAAAAGCCACTAGCAGGACAGACAATTCTCACCTCCCCCATCCTCAGCGGCAGCATGAAGATCACTCAATGAAACAGGTGCCGAACAACCAAACTTCGAAATCGCTTGTCAGTCGCTTAAGAGGCCTCCGTGGCTTGGGATCAAGCAATCAAAGATAAACCCACGCATTGTTCGAACAACAAAAAGCTCCGAGTCAAAATTACGACTCGGAGCTTGCTGTGAAAGAGGTTATCTATAATTCCTGAGAAGCGGTTACCACTTCACCGTGGCACCAAGAACAGCGCCAAAACCGGCCTCATTGGATCCAGAACCAGCGTAGCGGATCTGACGATCCAGCAGATTCTCCAGAGCAACGGTGACATCGAGATTTTGGGTGACTTGCACCCCACCACGTAAAGTCAGCCAGACGAAGCCTGGATTGCCATTCGGCGGGATGCGCTGCGTGTCGAGGCGATCACCCGCATTGAGGCGATCTGAATCCGACTGCCCCAAAGCTACCAATTCAGTCCAGTAGCGGCGATCCACCGTCTGCCAGCGCACGCCCGCACGCCACATCAATGGCACGACTCGGCTAAGTGGCTGCACCTGCTGTTGTGACGTCGTGCCAATGAACTGATCGACGCGGCCCTCCGTCCAGGTCATGTGGCCAAAAACTGACCAACTCGGGTTGAATCGATACTGTCCACTCAGCTCGATGCCTTGCATGTAACCATTGCCGCCATTGCGCTTTTCCACCACGCGATTACCACCAAGAACCTCACCCGTTTCACGGCGAATAATCATATCATCAATCAGGGTATAGAAGTAGCCCAAGTTACCGCTGAAGTGTTCAGTATCGGCTTTGAGACCTAATTCAAAATTCACATATTCCTCTGGGCTTAACCCGTTAGATGGCACTTCTTGCTCTCCAGAACGCGCAATGTCTAGGCGACTTAAATCGGAAAGATTCGGTGCCCGGAATCCCTGCGAAACTCCTGCATAAAAGCGGTATTGATCCTTTTCATCCAGATCCACCGTCACCCGCGCACTGCCAGAATAATTTCTCCAGTCATCTTTGGCGCTATCATTTCTGATCGCCGTACTACGATCATCATAGATCCCAACACTGGCTTTGGCGTAGGTGTAGCGTCCTCCGACAAAGAGGTGAACACGGTCACCAAGGTCGATCTCATCTTGGAGATACAAGCCCAGCAGATGATAGGTGGAGTCATCGCCCACAGGTCCTTGAATGCCGATCGAGTGAAGTGAGCCATTTAGACGATAGCGCTGACTGGCACTATTCACGGAGTCACGGAAATAGTCCGCTCCATACGTTAAACGGCCCAAGGGTGTCTGACTTTGAAATTGCAGATCAAAACCAAGCGTAGAAAGGCGCGTCTGATTGTAGTCCACGCGGTTGTCGGCTCGACGACGGATACGATCCTCATCCTCACTCGATGTTTGCAGAGAGACCGTGAAGCTGACACTGTCGATAAAACCGTCTAATTCTTTCCCAGCCAAGCGGAGGTAGGATAGAGAACGTTCTTGATCAAAGCTGCGTTTGAGATCCGTTCCAATGGTGCTGCCTTCATAGCTGATGCCATAAATCGTGGCATGAGTGCGCCAGACATCATTTTGACGTAACTGCTGATGGACGGCTGTCAGAGTCCAGTTCGGATCAAGTGATACTTCTAATTTGGCATCATAAGCCCATTCATCATAACCTGTGTGAGGTTGATCACCCAGCTTCGCATCATGCACATCTCCAAAAGATTTCAGACTGGCACCGAGATGGAAGCCCCATTTCCCACCTTCTCCGAATTGGATCTCTTGGTGCGCTACGTTACTCTCCTCAGCCGTAGAGCCACGGTAGGAAGTCAGTCCATGGAAGAAAAAGCCAGGCTGCTCCGTGAGATAACCCGAACTTTTCGTGAACAGGTTCAACGTGCCGCCAATCGCATCACTGCCATAAAGCACACTCCCCTGACCTGGCACTAATTCAATGCGGTCAATGGCATACGAGTCGATGGTATTCCAGTATTGGTTAGGCCCCTCACGGAAAGTCGAGTTGTTAAAACGAATGCCATCAATGAGAGCCAGATTTCTGAAACCCGTGAATCCACGAATGAAGGGTGAACCTTGGCCGTTGGAGGTTTTTTGCACATTCACGCCGGGCACTTCGCGCAGTGCTTCTGGCAACGTACGCACCTGACGTTCTTGGAGTTGCTCAGCGGTCAATGTGCGGACCACGGAAGGCACTTTCAAAAGGTCTGTCTGACCACGAGTGGCGGTGATCACCATTTCAGGAAGTTTTTCAGTCGTCTCTGTGGGCGATGTAGGCTCTTGGGCAGCGGCTAGCGTGGAGGCTAGAAGGATGGCAAATGATAGCTTTGGCATGATCTTGTAAAGACGCCCAGTTAAAGCGCCTTAGCCTTTCGCTGTCACGACTGTGCTTTCACAAATGCGTGAAAGGAACCATTTTTAGCCATTCTCAACGACTAAGGAACCAATTCTGACCACTCAAGTCCCACGCTTGTTTCCAAACAGTTCAATGTGCAGACGTGGACTGAGCCTATAGCCATGGCTCAGACATGCCTTGATCAAAAGTGGGTATCGTGTGCGCATCATCTCCATCGAGACGCCTTCAGGCATGAGCAGGATCTTCTCTGGCAGGATCGGAATGCCAAGGCTTGCCACCACGCTCTGGGCCTCGATCAAATCAACCTCTGAAGAGATCACGAATTTCAACTGGTAGTCTCGAGAGGACTCGATCCAAGCCCGTAGCACGTCTGGCTGGAGGCGCGTCTGCTCATGGCGCTGCACCCAGGCAGCTCCGGCTTTTTCTAGGCTTGGTGTCGAATTCGCTAACTTTGGACTCAATGAAGCCAAATCGACAGTTAAGCCGTCGGGAGAAACGGTCCCCGCCGTCTCCACAGTCACATGCTTTCCTTGATCTTGAAAAAGGGCGATCAATTCACGAATTTCCTTGGCCACCATCGGCTCTCCACCCGTGACCACGACATGCCTCGCAGAATACTGCGAAACAGCCTCCACAATCTGGCTCAGACTCATCTCAGGCCCCTCTGGCGACCATGAGGCATAGGGCGTATCACACCAGGCACAGCGAAGATTGCAGCCGGAGGTGCGCACAAACACGGAAGGCACGCCAGTTAGCCCCCCCTCACCCTGGACTGAATAAAAAATTTCTGAGATTCGCATTCGACATTCTAAACACAGATTGAGCGATGGCCAATGATCCCTGAACAGACAGGCTTATTCAGAAAAACTTGCTGAACGATACCTAGGTTGCAGGTTGAGGTTAGTCTGCTTTCTAAACTCGCTCAAAAATCATGACTTCAAAACACATCTGCTTCATCGCCGCCATCATCTTTCTGAGCAGTTGTTCTTCCAAGCCCAAGCGTTGGGAGTATCACTATGTCCGTGGAAAGACCGCCGTGATCGTCGGTGGAAAAGCCGTGCCGCCCGCAGGTTTGCCCAAAAAAGTGATGCAGGCCATCAGTGCTGCCAATGAGATCGTCGGCAAGCCTTACAAATACGGTGGTGGCCATGCCTCATTCAATGACACGGGTTACGATTGCTCTGGCACCGTCTCCTATGCTTTGCATGGGGCAGGATTGATCGGTTCTGTCGGCACCTCAGACAGCCTGCGCAAGTATGGCCGGTCAGGGCCTGGCAGGTACATCACCGTTTATGCTAAAAACGGCCATACCTTTATTGAAATCGCCGGCCTGCGACTGGATACCGGTTACAACGGCCAAAATGAAGGCCCCAAATGGTCTACCCGCTCCCGCCCAATCAAAGGTTACGTTTTACGCCATCCGCCTGGACTCTAAGAGCCTGCGCTGCAAGAAAATCTTGAGCGACAGATCATGACGATCAATGCAATGCACCCATAAAAAAGAGGGGCACCTTGCGGTGCCCCTCCGGGGATCTGAGATGAATCAGGATGTCTAGGCTTATTCGCCTGGACGCCATTCTTCGCTGGCGAACTTGAAGGCCTGCTCGAGTCCGACGAGGTCGGTGCTTGGGCGGAGGGCTTCGAAAGCTTGGCTTTCTTTCTGGATGTCGGCTTCGCTGTAGTTCATGGCCTTGATGGAAAGGCCGATGCGGCGCTCCACTTTGTCCACTTTGATGACGCGAGCTTCGACGTCGTCGCCGACGTTGATGATGTCCTTGACCTTGGCCACGTGATCTTCGCTGAGCTGGGAGATATGGACGAGACCGTCGATATCGCCTTCCAGTTCCACAAAGGCACCGAAGCTGGCGATCTTGGCGACTTTACCCTTCACGACATCACCGACTTTGAAGCGGTTGTCGATGATCGACCATGGGTCGGTATCGAGCTGCTTCATGCCGAGGCTGATGCGCTGATTGGCTTTGTCGATACCGAGAACGGTAGCTTCCACATCCTGGCCCTTTTTGAGCATTTCGGATGGGTGATTGATCTTGCGTGTCCAGCTGAGGTCAGAAACGTGAATCATGCCGTCGATACCTTCTTCCAGTTCCACAAAGGCACCGTAAGCGGTGAGGTTGCGGACTGGGCGAGAGATCTGGGTGCCCACTGGGTAGCGGACGTCGATGTCATCCCAAGGATTGGTGTCGAGCTGACGAACGCCAAGGCTGATCTTGCGCTCATCCTTGTTGATGCCAAGAACGACGGCATTGATTTCCTGACCGACAGTGAGAACGTCAGATGGGCGAGCGATACGCTTAGTCCAGGACAGTTCGGAGACGTGGATGAGGCCTTCGACCCCTTCTTCGATCTCACAGAAGGCACCGTAAGCGACGAGCTTGGTGACCTTGCCCTTGACGTTTTGGCCCACTGGGTAGCGGCCTTCGATGTTTTCCCATGGGTTGTTCTGGAGTTGTTTCAGGCCAAGGGAAACACGCTCTTTCTCGCGGTTCACTTCCAAGATCTGCACTTCCAGACGCTGGCCGATACCGACCAATTCCGTTGGGTGGTTCAGGCGGCCCCACGACATATCCGTGATGTGGAGGAGACCGTCCATGCCATTGAGGTCCACGAAGACACCGAAGTCGGTGATGTTCTTGACCACGCCGATAACCTTGTCACCCGCGTTAACGGATTCGAGGAATTTCTGGCGTTGCTCGGCGCGCTCTGCCTCGATAACTTCGCGGCGGGAGAGGACAATGTTTTTGCGGTCGTCGTTGATTTTGACGATCTTGAATTCGAAGACCTTGCCAACGTATTCGTTGAGGTCCTTCGGTGGAATGATGTCGATCTGGCTGCCAGGAAGGAAGGCTTCGACGCCGACGTTGACCATAAGGCCACCTTTGACGACAGACTTGACCTTGCCTTTGACGAGTCCGCCATCGCGGAACACGGAAGCGATCTTTTCCCAGTTTTGTTTGTAGGCAGCCTTCTCTTTGGAGAGAACGACCATGCCTTCATCGTTTTCGAGTTTCTCGAGGAGTACCTCGATCTCGTCACCGACTTGGATGTCTTCATCTTCGAATTCGTTGGAGGGGATGGCTCCTTCGGATTTGTAACCGATGTCAACGAGGACGACCTGCGGTTTGATTTCAAGAATGCGACCTTTGACGATCGATCCTTCGTGGAGTTCACGGAATGATGCGGCGATCATTTCCGAGAGTGTTTGTGCGCTCATGCTTTTGTTGGGTTGGGAGTGTTGGTGGGTGAACCGCTCATCATCTTCCACTCCGGAGGATCAAGGCGGGCTGATGTCCCGCACAACCAGAGGGCTGCCGGACAAAAGGGTCGGAATAGTCGAGTCATTCTGCCTTTTGGCAAGAAGAGAGTTTACCCCAATTGGCCCTGAAAGCACTTTTTTGGAGCCAATTCCGCAGAGGAGAACCGTTAACGATCAATGATGGGGTTTAGGCAAAGATTCAGATGGTTCAGTCTGGCAGAGAATCAGTTCTGTGCCTTTGAAAATGGTTTTTACAGAATCTACTATTACTGTAAGCAATGGAGGAACTAACCCAAAGGAAGCAATTAGACACCCAAATCCGAGGTAGAAGATTCCAGCCACAGCCATAACCATTTTAGGAATCGGAATCTTGTCAAATACAAGATCCTACCCGCGCGCCTTTGTGGTGAAAACCCGATTAGCACGCCTTTTAGGACATGATAGGACATGATCCAGTCAGGTAGCACAGGGATTCGACTTGAGAAAAGCTTAGTCAATCTGTATCAAAATTACAGAAAATGTAAATAATTGTAAAATATTCGTTTTAATGGTGTGATTTACAGTTAATGTCTTCCTCCAATGCCCATCGCCTCAACAGTTATCCAAGGAGACCGTATACAGATTTTTCAACCAGATCTGGTCAATCTTTACGGCTTCCAGATTGGCGATGAAACGAAGGTCGGAATCTTTGTAGAGACTCAAAAAGGCGTACCCATTGAAGCACGCTGCATTTAAAAAAATCGTTACAGTTTCATTGATCATGTTGGACACCCTATTTCATCTGCTACACACCCTTCGTGATGGCCTAGCAGCGCCCATGATCATTCTTGCCACTCTCGGTGTCTTTATCATGCTGGGATGGCTGCTGGTGCCGCGGACGCTGTTACCAGGCCCAAAGATGCTCCGACTGGCCGTGATGTTGACTAGCGGAATGGTTTTTGCGCAAGGCTTCATCGCCACGGTTTGCTTCCAGCGCATGAGCTATTTTGCGTGGCTGTCGCTCTGTCAATTGTTTCTCGCGGCTTGGTTCCGCAGCCGCCGAGCGCTCAGCGAGTCGGTCCTAGTGACTGAGCAATGGACAAGGCGAGAGATCGCTGGCTTGGCCTTTGTGAGTGGCCTGCTGCTGTTATTTTTCCATCTGCCATTCCGCTACACTGACGGTGAAGGTCAGATCTTTCGTATGCATGAAGACATGGGCTACTTTGTGGACATGGTCGTGGCTCTACCTGAGTCCAAAGCGGCCAATGCCTGGTCTATCTTCATGGGAAATCAAACCACTGAGGCCATTGGCGTGCAAGATGTCTGGTATCATTGGGGAAGTTTGTTTTTGGCTGTAGGTATTCGCTCAGTAACGTTTTTATCTGCCGTACAAGCGCTGATGGTGGTGACAAATTCAGTGCTGAACTTCCTCCTGATCATCAGCGCCGGAGCTCTGGCTAGCAGCGTACTCCGGCTTTCCACCCTCCGCGCGCTGTTGATGGGCGGGGCGATGATTACTGCCGTGAACGTTTTGAGATCGGCTGCGCTGATGGATCTGCTCATGCACTGGCTACCGTTCGATAATTTCCATCACCTGCGTGTGCCTGTGGCACTCACTTTGCCGTATAAATTCGAGGGAATTCTTGTTTTTACATCGCTGGCACTGTGGCAGTCTCAGCGGTCTGCACTGGCGCTGGGAATGATCTACGTTGCGGCATGCAGTGCTCCGCATACGGTGGCGGTTGTTGGGGTTTCAGCAGCCCCATTAGCGCTGCTTGGCCTGCTGCGGCGTGATGCTAGTATGTTTAAAACAGGTGCTTTGGCCGTCACTACGGCGCTTGCGGGCTGGGCCACCGTACATTTTATCTTTCAGGCCAGCTTGCCTCTTAGTACCGGTAATGGCGTGTCTTTGATCACCGTCCAGAAACTTTTTGATGCTGTCAAATTTGGCGCGCTGGATTCAGTGGTGACATTGCTGCTGTCCGCCATTTTGATGGTTGGTGTTTTTTTCTTCATTCGTGGCAAGGCACCAAAATCCACGCACCAAACAAAGATGCTCGGCTGGTTGAGCCTGTGCGGTTTAGCGGGAGCATGCGTTGCTCTTCATGCCATGACCCTAGCGGATCGTTTTCACGTCGTGCTCATGACGCACGCCGTGCTAGTGATGCCCGTGGGGGCCTGTGGCCTTTTGGGGATGGCCCTTTCATCTTCAAAATGGCCCCGCCTAGTAGCCATCAGCCTGCTAGCGGCAGCTGTGGCGATGGGCTGCCAAACTATCCTAAGGCCAGCCCTACGACGTGACCCAGAACCCTGGAACATGGCACACATAGCCACTATTCGGCAACACCTCGAAGGTCAGCCTCTCGGCTATTTCTCTTTGCAGGATCGTCCCTGGTGGATATCTAAACACGCTATGCTAGGCGGGCATTTGGAGTCGCGTATCGTGCGCCTCAATCCCATTGATCAGCGTGCGTCGATCTTCTTTTCAGCCCAGGCATTCAATATTCCCCTTGTTTGGCTGCCGCCTGAGCCGGGAGAAAAAGCCTTCACTTGGTCGATTCGATTGGCTAGAAAGCTGGGCATCCGCCACTTACTGGAAACGCCAGACGATAAACTGCCCAAAAGTGTGAAGGCGCTTTGCAAACCTATCGCTGAGGCTGGCGGTCTCGTGCTCTTTGAGTTACTACCGGTGAGTGACCCACCGGTCACTCCAGAAATCCGAGATACGGTCAATAAATAAAGCGGCTACGTAAAAGTGCCTTCTTTAACCTAGCCTGAACATTCAGGGATAAGTGATGAAATCCTAGCGCTTCAGAGGCTGAACTTAATCCTGATTAAATCAGTTAGAATATAAAAATCTCCGAATTTGTGGAAGCAGTGACTCTTGGTGGCAGATTGGAATTTACACCTGCTTGTTAAATCTGGCGGTGCTTCTCCCCATTGGCGTTGGGGGGATTGGGGTCAGAGAACAGATCGCCGTCTCACTCTTCCAACGTAGTGCTAATGCTCTTGTACAGATCGCTTTTGGTTGGCTTGTTCTGTTCATTAGCATCTTGCATGGTTTCATCGGCCTTGACCTTCATTGGCAGGGTAGCCATGCCTCAAAGCATCCCAGTCTAACTGCTCACTGAATCTGCAAGGTCGGCGGCAGGGGCACGGGGCCAGTTTGTGGTTCGTCAGGGAAGATAACGGTGATGGATCGGACCTCTTCCTGGTGAGGCTTGCCTTCTTTGAGGAGCCAGGCTTTCACAAATTCAGCCACAGACTTTCGCGCTGCCTCCCGCACCAGATCGAGGTGGGCTTTATTGCCAGCGCGCTTTTCCAGTGTGGGGGTGAGCTCCTTTTCCAAAGCGGCTAGATTCTCAGCTGCATTGAAGCGCAGCCAGCCAGCTTCGGACTTTTTTTCCATGCCCTCAGTGCGGATTGCAGGTGGCAAAGTCGGCCTCAAAGCGGGGCCTCGAACGGTACAGACACCCTCGTCAAGACTGAGCTGCCATGGGTCAGAGAGCTTGATGTGGTAGCGATAGACCACCGGGGTACGGATCTCCGACACCGTCGTACCCAGATAAACCGCCTGATTGAAGGCACTCTTCATGTCAAATTTTGTCACCGTCTCATCGGTCTGCATCGTCGCCACTTCTAAAATGTCTCCTTTAGTCGAGGCAATCTCAGTGATCGACTGGCGAAACGTCGTGCTGATCTCCTGCTGAACCAGTCGAGTCGACAGCTCACTGAGCCAAGCCGCAGCCTCTTTCAGGGTGCTGAAAAAGAAAAAAGCTACCCCTGCGAAGATCAGAAACAAACTCAGCAGCCCCAACGCCACCCAGCGCAGACAACCCGAAGAGGATCGTACATTTGCTGGAGAAGTGAGCGCTGAATCAGCCATGCTAAAAGATGACGCAGCTGACGCACCAGCTCCACGGATTTCTTCAGGGTAAGAAACCAAGAGGCTTGACCCAAGCTGTTTCTTGCCGATAGGCTGAAGCTCACTCCTACAGGGAGATTCTATGAAAAAGCCAAACTCACGTGCATTGGCAGGCCTTCTTTTGGGTCTGATCTCCCTATCTTTCATTTCTGCTCAGGAGGTCGCTCCCTCGGCGCCCTCCCCAGCCAAACCGACGGAGGAGGAAATCGCCACCCGTCGAAAGGCGATGCTGGATAAAATTGAGACCTTTGGCTGGACCCGCGAAGGCAAAGCCAAGCTTGGCAGCTTAGCTGAGGTAAACATACCGAAAGGCTGGCGTTTCACCGCGACAAAGGGCACGGGAGATATGCTGAAAATGTTTGATAATATCCCGAGCGGTGAAGAACTGGGACTACTGACCACTGAAGGCATGGGCCCTTGGGTTATTTTTCAGTTCAATGAAACGGGCTACGTTAAAGACGATGAAAAAAATGACCTCAACGCGGATGAACTGCTCAAAGGCCACCAAGAAGGCCAGGAGGCTAGCAATCAGTACCGCAAGGAACAGGGACTCGGTGCTTTGCATGTACTCGGCTGGGCGCTCCCGCCACGTTTCAATGATCAAACCAAAAATTTGGAGTGGGCTCTGCGCATTGGTTCTGAAGACGGCGGTGAATCCATCAACTACAACACCCGACTTCTTGGCCGCAGCGGCGTGATGGAGATTGAACTGGTCTGTGCGCCCGATGAAATGCAGACTCTGCTGCCACAATACCAAGCCATCATGGCTGACTTCCAATACCTGGCTGGCAATACTTACGCCGAGTATCGTGAAGGTGATAAAGTGGCAAAATACGGACTTACCGCCCTTGTTGCAGGCGGCGCGGCTGTCGCTGCTGGAAAGATGGGCCTATTTGCCAAACTTGGCGGTCTGATTGCTAAGTTGGGCAAAGGAATCATCGTGGTGATCGTCGCGATTGGTGCTGGCCTTAAGTCACTCTTCACCAAGCTGTTCTGCACCAAAGAACCCTAATCTGCCATGACCGACGGGCAGTGGCTGTTCACTCTTTTTTTGCTCCTATATTTGGTCGAGAGTCTCAGACTCCAGCCCAAGTCCGCTTGGTTATGGACATCCCGCAGCGGGCTAAGCAGACCCTTTTTACCTCTCAATTTTGCAGGCAGACATTTGATTCTACTCCCCATCCTGCCGCCTTTACAGGCTTTTGGAAATCTGCGTTGTTGGGAGCTCGCGCCCTGTTCTGATGGTCTGGAGCTTTTGGATCAGCAAAACTCCAATCACCAAATCTTGCCGTGGGAGAGTGTTCAGCCCACTTTAGATGGCACAATGCTGATCCTGACCACCGGGCATCAACTGCACTGCATCAATCAGAGCAGCGCCAAAGCCTGGCTAGAACGGCTGCAGCGCTGGAAAAAGTCGCCTGAAGCCGCCAGGGAAAAGGACTTTCTAAAACTGACGACAAACAGCCTCAACAGCGCAGCACTAAGCGCTGTCATGAAGCAGGTTTCCAATCAGACGCGCCTGCTGAGACTTTTTGGGACGATTATTTTCGTCACCTGTTTTGGCGTCATCACCGTGATTTATCGCCGCTATGGAGATGGCCACGAAGTACTCTATGCTGCGGCGGCTTTGATCAGCCTTCAGTGGATTCAAGCAGCGCTTTTTTGGCGAGCTAGTGGACGCCTAGCCCATCCTTTAAAGCATCGGTTCTGGAAAATGGTGGCCTGCGCCTTTCTTCCGCAACATGCCATGCGGGCAGCAGATCACCTTTGTGAAGCCCTGTCCCCCGAAGCGCATCCTTTGGCAGCCATCTCCGAAATGGGCGATGCTGAAAAACTGAAGTTACTGCGCCTCTTCTGGAAATCTCTACAACACTCAACTGCTCAATCCACAGCCCTGCAAAAGCGTGCCCTGGCAGCCTTTCTCCAAGCCCAAAATATAGGCGAAGAGCAGATGCTAGAGATCCCAGAAAAACAGGCTGGCTCCATGGCTTACTGTCCACAGTGTTCTGCCCAGTTTCGTGATCCCACAGCACGCTGCAGAGACTGTGGTGATCTGGAATTAAAGACGTTTTAGACTAGCCTTCGAGCATTGCGTAGGCCATCGGCACTAATCACGGCCTGATGCCGTGCGGCCACCTGAAAGTCCACATGATTCTGCCACTGCATGGGCCGCAGTGATGTGAGGCCTGTAGCCCGCATTCGATAGCCATAGTCAGCGATCTCCCAACCGAATTCACTGTGCCGCCGACGGTAATCCCGCCGGTGAATCCATGCACCAAATTCATCTTTCCGCCAAACTTGCGGATCGTTCCCAGGCACAACCTGAGCCGATTGCCACACACTTTCAACCACCTCAGCATCGTAGCTGCCAGGGAGTGTTGTGTCGTTCGAATCGTCTGTATGCATTTGGGGAACGCAGGTAATACCCAAAGTCCGCCAAGTCTCCAGTCTTTCCTTTAGATCTTCGCCCGCCTTAGCTTCGTTCGCCAGAACTTGGGGATAGGGGACGTCAAAGCAAACTCCACAGCCTAGCGAGTTCATCACAAAAAACCTCCCGTGCTTTTGGGCGACGGGAGGTTTTGATGAGATCCTTGGAGATCTAAGCGATGAATCAGGCCAGCGCCTTCGCCACAGCTTCGGCGGTGATACCAAGCTCCTTGAAGACGGTGTTTCCTGGGGCGCTGATGCCGAAGCGATCAATACCGATGATCTGACCCTGGGTACCAACGTATTTCCACCAGAGGCCGGAGACGCCGGCTTCAATGGCAACGCGCTTGGTGCAGGCTACTGGTAAGACGGACTCGCGATAAGCAGCGTCCTGGCGATCAAAACGCTCGAAGCATGGAAGGCTGACGACGCGGACGCTGGGCTTACCTTTGGCACCTTCGACAGCCCACTGAACTTCCGATCCGGTAGCGATGACGATGGCTTCAAGAGCAGCCGTTTCCTTAACGAGGATGTAGCCGCCTTTGAGCGTGCCTTCACGGCGCGCCGTTGCGCTGGCTCCACCCTGATGAGGCAGATCCTGGCGGCTAAGCGCGAGCAGGGTCGGGCCATCAGCGCGGCTGAAGGCAGCCGCAAAAGCACCGGCAGTTTCCTCGGCATCAGCAGGGCGGATGACGTCGAGGTTCGGAATCACGCGCAGACCACTGACGGTCTCGACCGGTTGATGAGTCGGGCCATCTTCACCGACGCCGACGCTGTCATGCGTGAAGATGTAGGTGACTGGGAGTTTGGCCAAGGCAGCTAAGCGAATGCTTGGACGGCAGTAGTCAGCAAAAACCAAGAAAGTGGCGCAGCTGCCGAGGAAAAGACCGTCGTAAGCGATCCCGTTGCAGATAGCTCCCATGGCGTGCTCGCGGATGCCGAACCAAATATTACGACCCGTGCGATTGGTTGCACTGAAGTCACCACCACCCGTGATGTAGTTTTTCGTGGAACCAAAGAGGTCGGCACTGCCAGTGATCAGATTTGGCACCGCTTTGGCCAGATGATTGATGATCTCGCCACCGCTGTTACGAGTCGCGGCTTTGCCTTCGGCTGGATATTCAGGGATCACCTTGAGGAGATCTTCGGCCTTCAGGCTGCCATTGCGGGCGGCGTCCAGTTCAGCGGCCAGGCCTGCATTGGCAGCGCTCCAGGCAGCAAAGGTAACTTTCCATTCCGCATGAGCGGCAGCACGCTTGGCTTTAAGGTCGGCGAAGTAGGTTTTCACCGCGTCGCTGACATAGAAATGAGTGCCTTCAGGGATACCCAGACCCTTTTTAGCTGAATCGACGAACTTAGCGCCACCTTCTCCGTGGCCTTTGGCGGTGCCAGCGACTTCGGGGATGCCTTTACCGATGATCGTCTTGGCGATGATCATCTTTGGCTTGCCATTGTCATTCTTTTTAGCTGCGGCGACGGCGGCACTGACGGCCTCCAGATCGTGACCGTCGATGGTCACGGTTTCCCAGCCGAGAGCTGTGTAAAGAGCTTGTGCGTCCTCACTCTGAGTCACTTTGGCCATGGCATCCAAAGTCACATCATTGGAGTCATAGATGACGATGAGATTATCGAGCTGGTTGTGAGCAGCAAAGGCAATCGCCTCACGGGCCACACCTTCCTGAAGGCAGCCGTCGCCAGCAAGAGCGATGATGTGATTGTCGATGATCGTGTGGTCAGCCGTATTGTATTTGGCGGCTGCCATTTTGCCAGAAAGCGCATAACCAGCTGCATTGCCAATGCCCTGACCGAGTGGGCCAGTAGTGGATTCCACGCCTGGGGTTTCATGGAACTCTGGGTGACCTGGGGTGATGCTGTGGAGGACACGGAACTTTGAGACATCATCAATACTCACGGCGTAACCACTCAGGTGCAGCCAAGAATAGATGAACATGGAGCCGTGACCTGCGCTCAGGATGAAACGGTCACGATTCAGCCATTTCGGATCGGCTGGGTCACACTGGAGGCTTTCACCAAAAAGAACGGCACCGATCTCAGCCGAGCCGAGAGGAAGGCCGAGATGACCTGAGGAGCACTTGTGAACGGCATCCATGGCGAGACCACGGGCTTCATTGGCAGCTTGAGCGAGGAGGGCTTTATTCATGAGAGATTGTAAGGCGAAGTGCGTGATGGATATTATGCAGCGCGAGAGGCGGCCCAGCGCACGGGCTGGTTCTTTACTGGCGTGAGGTGGCTTTTCAAGGAAGAAAACTAGCGGCAGAAGAAGACTGAGCCCCTTGCATTCCCACAGATCCCCCCTACTTTGCGCGCCCTTTTTCCCCAACTAAGAACCAATACAACCATGAGTAACCTGAAACACGTCGCCGTCGTCGGTGCCACCGGAGCGGTGGGAGTGGAAATGCTGCGCTGCCTCGAAGAGCGCGGATTCCCCGTCGGCCAGCTCACCCTTCTCGCCAGTGCCCGCAGCGCTGGCAAGACGATGAAATTCAAAGGTGAAGACGTGACCATCAAGGAACTGACAGCCGACAGCTTCGCCGGTGTGGACATTGCTCTGTTCAGTGCCGGTGGCGGTATCTCGCGTGATTTCGCCCCCCATGCAGTGAAAGCTGGTGCCGTAGTGGTGGATAATTCCTCCTACTTCCGCCAGGACCCAACGGTCCCGCTCGTGGTGCCTGAAATCAATGGGGCTGACGTCAAAAACCATCAGGGCATCATTGCCAATCCAAACTGTACCACCGCCATCTCCCTCATGGCGCTCTATCCCCTGCATCAGGCCTTTGGGGTGAAACGCATCATCGCCAGCAGCTACCAGGCCGTTTCGGGCACAGGCGCACAAGCCATCGAGGAACTCGCCAAACAGTCCCGCGAATGGGCCAGTGAAAACCGCGCCTGGGATGCCGCGAAGCTGGACTCCAAGCCGACCGTCTATCCGCATCAGATCGCCTTCAATGCCATCCCGCATGTGGATTCGTTCCTGGATAGCGGCTACACGAAGGAAGAAATGAAGATGGAAAACGAAGGGCGCAAGATCATGCACCACCCGGACTTCCGCGCCAGCGTCACCTGCGTTCGTATTCCCGTCTTCCGCGCTCACAGCATCGCCATCAGCGCCGAGTTTGAAAAGCCCGTCGATTTGGCCACCGCCCGCGAGATCCTCAGCAAGGCTCCCGGTCTGGACGTCATCGACGATCCAGCCAACAAGCAGTATCCTCTCGCCCTCGACATCGCGGGCCGTGATAACTGTGCAGTCGGCCGCCTCCGCCTCGACTGTGCCTTGGATAATGGCCTGTCCTTCTGGATCGTCGGCGATCAGCTCCTCAAGGGTGCCGCGCTGAATGCGGTTCAGATCGCTGAGTGCTTGATCTAATTCGAGATCGACCCAGCATCCAAGTGATTCACAATCCTGCTGTTTTGTGGATCACTTGATTGTTCCCATTGCAATCCAGCTTGTCATCCCCGCGTTGATGTGAAGAATCGGCGGCATGAAATACATCCTCGCATTGGATCAGGGCACGACGAGCAGCCGCAGCATTATCTTTGATCAGGCGGGGAGGGTCGTCGCAACGGCGCAGCGGGAGTTTACCCAGCATTATCCGAAACCCAGCTGGGTAGAGCATGATGCGGAGGAAATCTGGCAGACACAGCTCCGAACGGCCAAAGAAGTGCTGAAAAAGGCCAAACTCACGGCCAAGGACATTGCTGCTATTGGCATCACGAACCAGCGGGAAACCACCGTTGCTTGGGATAAGAAGACGGGAAAACCAGTCGGCAAGGCCATCGTTTGGCAGGATCGGCGCACGGCTGGCTTCTGTGATCAATTGAAGGCTAAAGGCGCCGCTGCGATGATTGCCGAGAAAACGGGTCTGGTCGTGGATGCCTACTTTTCGGCCACGAAAATGCGCTGGTTTCTCCAAAACAATCCTGAAGCCAAGACTCTGGCTAAATCAGGACAGCTAGCCTTTGGCACCATTGACTCCTGGCTGCTGTGGAATCTAACGCGCGGTCTCGTCCATGCCACCGATGTCAGCAATGCTTCACGAACCATGCTGTTTAACATCACGGAAGGTCGCTGGGATAAGGAGCTCATGAAGCTCATCGGCATACCCGCCAGCACCTTACCTGAAGTGAAACCTTCCAGCGGTTTCTTTGGAGAGACTACGCTTCTCGGCGGCCGAATCCCCATTGCTGGCATGGCCGGAGATCAGCAGGCAGCGTTGTTTGGCCAAGTCTGCACCAAGCCCGGCATGGTCAAAAACACCTATGGCACAGGGTGCTTCATGCTCATGCACACGGGCACCAAGAAGATCACCTCGAAAAACAAGTTACTCACCACCGTGGCTTGGCAACTCGGAGACGGTCCTCTTGAATATGCCGTGGAAGGCAGTGTTTTCATCGCCGGAGCCGTTGTTCAATGGCTGAGAGATGGCCTGGGAATCATCAAGCATTCCTCTGAGATCGAGCCGCTAGCAGCGCAAGTGCCCGATACGGGCGGCGTGTATCTCGTGCCCGCTTTTGCAGGGCTCGGTGCCCCGCATTGGGATCCACACGCACGGGCACTGATGTCTGGCATCACCCGTGGCACCACCAAGGCCCACATCGCCCGAGCGGCATTGGAAGGAATCGCTTACCAAGTGACCGACATCCTCACCGCCATGCAGGCCGACGCAGGGGTGAAACTTCGGGAATTGCGTGTCGATGGCGGTGCTAGCAACAACAACCTGCTCATGCAATTTCAGGCTGATCTCCTTGGCGTGCCGGTGGTTAGGCCCGTCGTCACAGAAACCACGGCGCTTGGGGCGGCTTATCTCGCTGGATTGGGCATCGGTTACTGGAAAAACCCGTCTGACATTGCCACTCAATGGCAAGCTGAACGCCGCTTCCTGCCCAGCATGAAAGCTTCGCAGAGAAAAGCGCTGACCGCAGGTTGGAATCAAGCGCTGGAGAGGACGAAGCTCGAATAAACTCAACGATTGCTTCCAAGTAAATAGCGACGCTTTGAAATCCAACAGCAAATCTTGATCCAAGCCGCTCAATGGGTCCGCGCTTTAAAAGATAGGACTCACTTGGCCTTCACCGCTTTGGGCGGATGTCGGTCGGCCTCAAGATGCGGAAGGAAGGAAGGCCAAAAGATTTCCGTTGGTAAAGCAAAGGTAGTGATGCGATCGACACGGGCGATGTTGATGCCAAGCAAGTGACCCTCAAGATCAAACAAGGGGCTGCCCATGTCCTGAGGAGAGAGAGGCAAGTCATGCTGGATGACTTGAGCAAAGTTGTCCGTGCGAATGGAGATGCCTCCGTTGGCAAAATCTTCGCCTTCCCAATTTTGCAGGATCTTGCTGCGGCTGGCCAGACGGAGTTGCACTTTGGCCACCTTTCCTGAACGGCGATAGATGATCTCGATCTGCTCACCGGGCTGGCGATCACGGACAAGATCGTGCACACTTTGATAGGAATTGAGTGTTTGTCCATCCAGAGAAAGCAGCACATCGTCTTCCAAGAGACCGGCGGCCGCCGCAGGGCTGTCCTCAGCGATTCCGGCAATGCGCACGCCTTTGCTATTGGTTTTTTCATCCATGCGCACCCCCATGGCTGCACCGCCACCAGGGATCTTTCGACGCTGAGCACTAATGACACCGATACGCACGGCTTTGCCGCCTTTAACCGGTGCCGCTAGCCACTGGCCATAGCGAGTGGGGCAGGCTTTGGGTTCAAAGATAAGCGTTGGCAGTCCGCTTACTCCCACCGCCTGAGCTAAAACGAGATCATGAGCGGCTGAGCGATGGATCTCGCGAATCGCGACAGTGACGCTGGGACTGATGAGGACTTTACACTCTTCTAGTTTCGGGGTGTCGCTGGCTTTGGTGAGGAAGTATCCTTCTGAACCGACCCATGAGGCCGTGCTAAGGGTGAGTCCTTCTGCATCGATCACCGGAGCTGCCATGATCTGAATCCGCTTCTCGAGAGCTGAGACAGCAGCCAAAGTTTGAGCACCGTTGGTGCGCTCTGAGGCAGTCAAGGGGGCGCGCAAGTCAGCCTTTGCCGAACTTAGTGTAGCACACATCAAAAGGGTGATTCGCCAGCTCATGCAGCATCCTCCTTGGGTAAGCTACCGAGCATGGCTTTCAGGTCGATCTGGTTACCCGAGCGCTGGACTTGGATTTGAATTTGAGTGCCCGCAGCTCGGGCACGCACGGCATTCAAAAACTGGGCCTCTGATTGCACCGACTCGCCGTCTAGGCTGAGGATGACGTCTCCTAGCTGAAGACCAGCACGTTCAGCAGCGCTGCCTTTGGCCACTCGATTCACTTTGATGCCTGCCGCATCTTTTTCCGAGCCAATTTCGACACCTAGATATCCGCCACTACCAGTGCCCCAGACGTGGATGATTTGGCTGCTTTTTAAATCATCCCAGGAGCGGAAAAAAGGTGCCATGGAGACATGCATGTTTTGATCCCGCTCCTCCCAGATTTGGCTGTGAATGCCGATGACTTCACCTTCGAGATTAAAAAGGGGTCCGCCGGAATCTCCGCCCATGAGCACGCAGTCACTTTGCAGGGAGTTGGCGGTTTGTTTGACGATTTTCCCGACACGTAAAACCACGCCGCGTTCTTTGTCATAACCGCCCGGATGACCGAGGGCGAAGCACCACTGCCCTGACTTTGTTTTCAGGACTTCGCGACTCACTTTGACGCAGGGCCATTTGAGGTCGTTGTCATTGAGCTGCATCAGGGCAGCATCGGCAGATTTATCCAGTCCCAGTGTGGTGGCGATCACGCGCTTACCATCCTGCAAAATGACACGCATTTGGCGACCCGGCTTCTCCGCCACATGAGCCGCGGTGAGGATCAGGCCATCTTCAGAAATGATGACCCCACTGGCCGTGCCATCATTCGTCTGAATGGCGACGACGGCTGGCCGCACGCGCGATAGCTGCGACTGCACGCTTTGTTGGGTTTTGAGTAGATCTGAGATCGTCGTCCGTGCCGATGGATTCTCTACAATCTGTGCTTGGCAGCAGATACTGAGAAGAATCGCGGGAAGAATGAAGCGCATGACGGCAAAAGAGTACGTCTGTCGAGATCCGGTAATGTCTGGAAAGGTTCCGTATTTGGCAAGTCAGAATAGGTCAATCAGATCCTGTAAGACCTTTTTCTCTAGAAAGTCTGCAACCCAACAGAAAAAATCATTCACAGGCCCAGCTGCTTATTGCCCATAAGCTGATGCCGCATTTTCCACCTCGCGGATGGCTTTAAAGAGACGTTTGTCTTTTTCACCGATGGGCTCGGGGCCAAGCACTTGGGTCTCTTCAGGAAGATTCAGCAGTGTCTGGATCATGTAGGCCTGATTTTTTTTGGGATAAAAACACACCATCGCCATTTTCCCCAGCTTCCGCTGCTCGATGATGAAATCAGGATAGCCCTTGGCTTGCACGAAGACTTTGATCGCTGGATTCAATCCCGAATATGCCTGCAAGCGGCGAAAGCCAATCGTAGGCGGTGCTGAGCGTACAGACATGAGGCCATTTGAGTTGGCTTGGGTGGCCCCTAGCTCAAAGGCGTCCCGAGAAACCTGGCAGCTGGTGAGCGTCCACCAGACCGCTAGGAGGAGTGGCAATTTTTTGAGGAAGGGATGCATGTCGAGTTTTCTCAATGAGCAGACATCCCCGCGATCAGCGAGTTGATTTTTGCCGGATCAGGCCGGGTGCTTTGGGATTCGGTGAAAAAGCTGGTATCCATGACTCCGACGTAGCCTACCGCACGATTGATGCCAATGAGTTCGCCGCTTGTAGCCAGAAGCGGGCCTCCGCTGTCACCCGGCTGGAGGCGCAGACTATGCCGAACCCAAGGGCGCGCAAAATGGCCTGTGCCTGCCAGTGATTCTAGCAGCTGGCCGACCTGCGCTTTTGGACCTGTCGCCAGTCCGCCGTGGATCACGCGGGTGCCGGCTGGCAGGGTGCGATCACGGGGTGTCCATGAGTAATAAGAGGGCGTGGGAAATGAGACCTGAATGAGCGCCAAATCCGCACGCTCGTCCCTCCACAGTACTCGTGCTTGGCCTCGGCGATTGTGCCTTGTCGGGGAATAATAAACCAGGGTGACATCATTTGGACTCATGCCTTTCACCCCGTGTGCAGCCGTCAGTAGCAGGCCATTTGGGCCGATTGGCGTGGCGGTGCTCACAGAGACGGGCTGAGATGAATTCAGGCTCGACTGACGCATGAGCTTAGCCGCCTGCTGAGGGGGCAGAGTTACGATCATGGCGATCCGATCCACGATGTGCTGCCTGAGTGCCGCAGGCTGCTTTGGGACAGGATCGTAGAACGGTGACGTGACACAGCTGGTCAGTGAAAGCAGGAGCACCAGAGCGATTCCACTGTTTCTGCCAAATGATGTGTCACGTTTCATCGGAGATTTAAGGCACTACCAGCTACTTAAATCATCATGCAAATGCTCCATCGCACGCGAATGGATAGCGCGCTCTGGAAGATCAGGACAGCCGAAAGGCACGATCTCCACCTTATTGTAGCGGAGTGCCGTGATGCCATTGATGCCATTTGGATCAAGCAGCGCTTTCCAGGCTTCCTCGGCAAAGCGAGCCGCCAGAATGCAATCTCCAGGGGTGGTATGTCCACCGCGCTGCAAGTGCCCGAGCACGGAAGGACGCACCTCTAGGTCCTGGAATGGCGCACCTTCACGCTGGAAGTATTTTTGGAAAGCATCCCGCAGAATGTAGGCACCATTGCGAGACTGAGGTGGCTCAAAACGCACGCCTTCGGCAATCAAAATGATGGCGTGACCACGGCCGCGCGTCATGGCTCCTTCGATCTTCTCAGCTAAGGCAGCCATGCTAGTCTCAGTCATCGGGCCACCTTCGGGTGTGATCACCATTTCCGCTCCAGATGCTAATGCCGCCATTCGGGCTAGATCTCCGCTTTCACGGCCCATCGTTTCCAAAACCATGACGCGGCGATGACTGCGGGCGGTGTCGATGAAGTGATCCACAGCCCAAACAAGCGTGTGCACTGCCGTATCGACACCCAACGCCATTTCAGTGAATTGGAGGTCATTATCAATCGTGGCTGGCACGCCAATAATCCGCAAGTTACTCTCCTCTGCCAGTAGGCGTGCGCCCGTGAGCGAGCCGTCACCGCCACTGACGACGAGTGCGCGCACGCCTAGCTTTTCTAAAAGGGTGATGACTTCTCGGCGGACCTCAGGCTTATGAAAATCCAGGCAGCGCGCCGAACCCAGAATGGTTCCGCCTTTGCCCATGATGCCGGAAACGCTGGCATGATCCATTTGAATGATGTTTTGCTGCCCGTCGATCAAGCCGCGGTGACCTGTATTACGCTCAATTTCCAGCTTCAAGCGGACGATTGCTTCGGAATCACCATTAGCCTGACGAGCAGCACGGACGAGTCCGCGATAGCCATCGCGGATACCATAAACAGGCGTTTCGTGGCGATTCAGGCCCAAACGCACCATCGCGCGCAAAAAGGCATTCATTCCAGGGGCATCACCGCCACTGCAAAGGACGGCTACGGGACTTACGGGTGAGATAGACATAGTTAGAGGGCCATTTATCCGACGTGGGTCGGGGTGACGGCTTGCCAGTCATAGCGTGCCGAAGCGCCATGGCAAGCCACGGCTTTATCTTGAATGTAGGATGCGCGTGACAGCGGCGGTCTTCCTGCCACCATGGGCGGATGCTGCTGAAGAAACTGCGTCCATACCTCATCCGCCTCTGGCGGCTGGGGCTGCTGGTGTCTGCGGTGCTGTTGATCAGAGAGACTGCCAGCCTGCGGAATCTGGAAGAGGCGGCCGCAGCCCTCCAGCCTGAGCGCCTACGGGGAGACTTCCCCCAAATCCACAGCCTAGGTCCGCTAAACGCCACCAGCGGCTGGCGCGCTGTGCTGGGCAGTGAAGGGGAGACCCTAGGCTATGTCACCACGACCGCTCCTGAATCGAATGCTTTCATCGGCTACTCTGGCCCGACCAACAGCTTGCTCGTTTTTGATGCCAAAGGTGCGCTGACTCGTGTGCGCCTCATCAAAAGTCACGACACCTCGGATCACGTGGCCGAAGTCGTGGCAGACCGGGCTTTTTTTGCTCAATTCCCCGAGCAGATGAAGAAACCTGATGAGGCCAAACCGCTGCATGTCGTCACAGGAGCCACTTTGACCAGTACAGCTATCGCTCAGGGCGTGCTGGCCAAACTTGGTCAGGCCGCAGGCACTTCTCTGCGCTTCCCAGACGAAATCACGCTGGCAGAGGTGAAGATGTTAGAGCCTAAAGCCACCAACTTACAGCCTTCAAAACAACATCATGGTGGCCAGGACGTTCTAGACGCCAAGGGCATCCTTATCGGCATCGCTACCCGCACATCACCCGTGACGGACACCCTCGTCGGTTACAAAGGGCCGACGGATTCGCTGATGCTGTTAGACGCCAGCGGCCAGATGTTAAAACGCATGTCTCTGCGCAAAAGCTACGATACCAAACGCTACGTAGCCTATGTCACCGGTGACGACTATTTCCAAAAGCTCTTCAATGACATGACGCTGGAAAAGCTAGCTGATCTGGACTTTAAGCAGGCCAAGATCGAAGGCGTCTCAGGAGCCACTGAGACCAGCTACTCCATCGCCGAAGGCCTGAAAATGCGTGCCAAGAATCTGCTGGAATCGCGCCCGACTGGTTGGCTGAGAAAAATCCACTGGCGCTGGCAAGACACTGGACACGCCATCACGCTCATCGCCGCTTTGATTATGGCCTTCAGCAAGCTGCGTGGCATCTCCTGGGCGCGGCATGTGCATCATGTTTGGCTAGTCATTTACGGCGGTTTCATCGCCAGTGAGCTACTCTCACAGGGCTTACTGACTGGCTGGGCCGCACACGGCACGCCTTGGCAAAGCGCCCCCGGTCTGCTCATGCTTGCAGCCATCTCTCTGCTCGGGCCGATCTTCACCAGCAAGCAGCTTTATTGTCATCACATCTGCCCACATGGCGCTTTGCAGCAGCTACTTGCTCGCCGGCTACCCTGGCAATGGCGTGCGCCAGCCAAGCTCGAACGCTGGCTGACTCAGATCCCCTTCCTGTTGCTCTCATTCATTTTGATGAGTCTTGTCATGGGTTGGGGCATCAACCTGAATTCGCTGGAGCCCTTTGACGCCTACGTCTTCCGCGTCGCGGGCTGGGCCAGTCTAGCCATCGCCATCACCGGCCTGATCGCATCGCTTTTCCAGCCCCTCGCCTACTGCAAATACGCCTGCCCCACTGGTGCCCTCTTCAAACTCATCCGCTTCACCGGAGATGCCGACCGATTGGGAGTGCGTGACTGGATTGCTGCGGGATTGCTGTTGCTGGGGATGATGGTTTGATTGAGTTACGGTACCGTCAGTTCCACACGACCACTGTATTTGGGCGATGTGATCACATTGGGCACACCCGTAGGAAGCAGGAAGTAGCCGTAGCCCTGCGTCGTGATGTTAACGCCAATGATGCGGACGATCTGACCCGTAAAAGGGCCGACTCGGGCTGGGGTGCCGGGGAGGGTAAAGTTGCCTGCAAAAGCACCCGTCGGTGCGGTGAAGGTGGTGATCGCCACTTTATTCGGATTGGTCAGGGTCGTGGCATTGAAGGGGACGACAGTGGCGGTGTTCGTTAGGCCTGCCGCGCTGGGATTGCTAACGCGAATAAGCTGATTGAAGGCCAGACTGTTCGGTGTGGCGAGGTCCAAGCCACCGAGAGTAAAGGCCAGCTTGGCATTCGTGGCCGTCGTCGGAGTGACGGCAGGCGCTGGCAGGCCGAGCACGCGCAGGCCCTTGGCTGGTGGTAGGTAGGTGCTGCCTTTGGCGTCCAGCATTAGCGGGCCAAAGCCGGACTGATAAGCCTTGTCTTTATCCGTCGCGAGAAGGGTAGGCTTCAGCCAAGTGATAGGACCCACCACGGTGTTATCGGTTGGTGCATTGACGGGTGTGACGGTGAGTTGGCCGTGGATGCTGCCTTTATTTCCATGCAGCGGCGCATAGAGCAACACCTCCCCATTTTGACCGATGAAAGTGTCGCACAAGATCTTGCTGCCGTCTGGTAGATCACCCGTGATTCTCAGTGCGCCGTTTGTTTCACTGACGATGAAGCTGCCGAAACCGAAGCCATCTGGTGCTGCAGTATTGGTTGTGGTTATCGTCGCGGGATTGATGATGGCAAAGCTGTAGGGGCCTCTGAACTGCGTGGCTCTTTTGATCGGTGCAGTCGTGCTCCAGGCATTTCCCCAGCCGGTGACGATGCTGCTTTGCGTATTGCCAGCATTACGCAGCACATTCTCGCCGACTCCGCTACTCAGGCTATCCGTCAACGCATTCAGCTTCAGATCTAGACTCAAAGCTGTGCCTGTGATGGCTGCGGAGATTGTGGGTGTATTGGCCGTATCGGCTGTGACTTCCAGTTTACTCGTGAAGCTGCGTGAAGTCACACCTTCGACGATCTTCCCACTGACGGCACCCAGCGGAGTGACCGTCATCTCCCAGCGGGCACCGAGATTGGGTATCGTGCCGACATTCACTGTGCTGCTGCGCTCAATCAGTCCATGAAAGGTGCCGACGACACCTGCTGGAAGTGGGATGACATTGATGGTAAAGCTCACCGTCGCCGCAGCTTTCCCTGCCGTGTCAGCGGCAGTTGGACCGGAGGCATTGCTAGCTCTCACGGTCACGTTGTAAGTCGTGGGTGCCGTCCCCGTCATGGTAGGTCGGCCTGTGATCATGCCTGTCGTATTGCTGAGAGTGAGTCCAGGAGGCATCCCTGTCACTGTGTAAGTCACTGGGGCATTCACCGTCGGGATGACTAACTCAAAAGCGCCACCGACAATGGCATTGAAGGAAGACCCTGCCAGCGGCCCTAGCGTTGGTTTCAAGACGCCAGCCTGCGTGATCGTGTGGGAAACGCCACCGATCTTGATAACGCCAGTGCGTGCAGCAGTGGCCGTATTTGGCTGCACCGTGATGTTGACAACGGTATTACCGCGTCCACTCGGCGGTGAAACAAAGGCCCAGGTAAGCGCCTCAGTGACAGCCCATGAACCTGTCGTCTGGATGTTTACTGGATAACTGCTAGGTGTCTCAAAAGCCGTGCCTTCTGAGCTGATGTTTTTTGCCAGTAAGTCCAAAGTAGCGGAACCAAGACTGACCGTGACCGTTTCATCATCAAACCCGCCTTCACCATCAATGACACGATAGCCAAAGGTTGCCGTTGCATTGACTCCTGTGCCAAAAGCAGCACTGGCCGTAAAAACTAAATTTCTACCGACAATGGCCACCGTGCCAGCCGTGCTGGGGGTGACGGCGGTTCGGGTGCTAATGCTCAGTGTGTCACCATCAGCATCTACGTCATCATCGAGCACCGCAATGGTCGTGCCCACACTTGGCAAGGCCTCGGCCGTGTCAGGATTGGCGATGGGCGCACGATTGGCCGTGGTGAAGGTGCGATTTGCTCCCAGCGCATTACCCAGATCCCCATCCACACGGACACGGAAGTTGTAGGTCGTGTGTGGGGTCAGTCCCGTGAGCTGTGTGGATACGGACACAGGATTCGCCGAGTCAAAAGTACCCGGCAGCGTGATCGTCGAGCCATAGGCCGTTGTCAGCCCATACTCAAAGCTGACCTCACGCGGCTGGCCATTGGCATCCACTGATCCATTCAAAGTCGCCCTCATGGCATTCACGGCCGCGCCATCAAAGTCCAACCCCGTGGCAGCTACCGTGGTGGCCACTGGCGGCACCGCTGTGGCCCCCGTGACATTGAGCACGATATTAAAAGGCGTAGCCGTCGTGTCATTACTGGCGATGTTCAGCGTCGCCGTCTTGGCCCCTGCACTGGTAACTCTGGCCTGCACCGTGAATGTCGTGCTTTCCAGCGGAGCCACCGATAGCTCGGGCTGGTCAATAATGCTGAACTGGTTCGCATTCGTGCCTGTGATGGTCACGTTGCTAAGCGTCAGATTCTGTCCACCGGCATTGCGAATGGTGAAGACGGTGGGCACCAGCACATTGATTCCCAGCGTGCCGAGATTGATCGTATCGCCATCCGCCAGGTCATCGTTCACCGGTTGCTCGACATCAATCTTGGGAGCAGCAGGTGCAAAGGCTTGCTCGAAGACACTCCATCCAGCGCTGCTGTTGTGATAGCCGCTGAGGACACGGGCACGTGCGCGCAGGATGCCGCCAGTGACGGGCAAGTTTTGACCTGTGAGCTGCCATCCACCACTGACGCGTGTGCCATCGCCAAGCACGGTGAAGGTTGTACCGCCGTCAGTGGAGAGCTCAAAGCTGACATCTCCCTCCGCCTCTGGCAAAGCACCTCCGCGTGTCCACTCCACGGTGGTGAAGCCAATGTTTGTGATGCTCTGCGTGACAGCGCTGTTCATGAGCCGCGCATACCTCATGCGAGGGAACAAGTCGATGGCATCAAAGTCGCCACTGACGAGGATCCGTCCATTGTCCTGCACCAAGAGGCTCTGCGTCTGGGACATACCGCCCGCGAAGGTGGCACGCGGAGAGAAGGCAGCATCGAGCACGCCCGTCGGGCTTAGCCGAGCGAGGGACATACGGGTGGGGCCGGGAGTGGAGCCGTCGTAGATCGTGCTGAACTGGCCGCTGAACAGCACATTGCCATCCGTTTGCAGAGTCAAAGAGGTGGCCTCGCCATTAAGGCCGGCTGTGTAGCTGGCATCGATCACGCCCGCGCTGCTGATCAGCACGAGCCCATAATGCAGATTGTCGGCGGAGGTGGCGCTGACCAAGAGTCGCTGATCTGGCAGCAGTCGGATGAGCGAGGTGCCGCTGAGCAGTCCGGGATTGAAGGTAGCATCCAGTGCGCCTGTGCTGGTGACGCGGGCGATACCTGCGCGCGGTGTGGCTCCGATGGAAGTCATCCACCCGCCGAAGACGATCTTGCCATCTGCCTGCACGACGATGCTGTTCACTGCCGTCTGGTCATCATCGACGCTATTGGTGATGGCCCCTGCATTGAAGGTGGTATCAAGTGCGCCAGCAGCGGTGAGCCGGGCGATGCCTCGGCGCGCGGTGGCTCCGACGCGATTGATGTAGCCTCCGACGAGGATCTTCCCATCTGGCTGCAAGGCCATGCACTCGACTTGGCCTGGGTAGGAATTTCCAGCGGGAGTGATGGTAACACTCGCATTGAAAGTGGTGTCCAAGGTGCCATCCGCGTTGAGCAGGGCAATGTTGTCGCGTGGGGTGTAAGCACCAGAGCCTCCTTGGCGGATGCCGGTGAAGCTTCCTGCGATGAGGATTTTCCCGGACTCTAGCACCATCAGGCAGTTCAGATAACCATCGAGGCTCGCATTGAAGCTGGTGTCCAAGGTCTGGTCCGGATTGAGGCGTAGGATGCCCTGATGTCCGGGGTCACTGCTGAAGAAGCCGCCAAGCAGCAGCTTGCCATCCGGCTGCGTGGCACAGGCACGGAAACTGTTATCGAGACTGGCGATGTTGAAGGTGGGATCAAGGTCGCCTGGCTGGGCCGTCGCAGCGCGAGTCACGGTGAGCGTGTAGGTCTTGGTGCTGATGCCGTTCTGCGCAGTGACTACAATGTTGAGCACATTCACACCCACCGCGAGACTTACTGCACTGGCTGCGCCAGAGGTGGCGCTGGTGCCATTGATGCTGATGGTGGCATTCACTTCCACGAGCGTGGGCGTGACGTTGATGCTGGCCACGTGGGACTGCACACTCGCCGTGTAACTGATGATGTTGTTGGCAAAACCTGGCGTCATGACGCTGGAGGTCATGGTCAGCGAGCTAAGGTTCGCATTGGATGAGAGCAAGCCCGTGCCGGTGAGCGCAACGGTGAAGTCTGCTTCATCTGGGTCGTTGCTAGTGAAGTGCAGCACTGCCGAGCGCGGACCGACTGCCTTTGGCGTAAAGGTCAAATCCAGCGTGCCGCTGGTACCAGCCGCGAGCGTGTTCTGCGAGAGCTGCGGCGTGGAGAAGTCCGCTGCATGGGCACCCGTGATGCTGGCCAGCACATACTTCAGCGAACCGCTGCCTGCATTGCGCAAGGTGAAGGTCATGGGCGCACTGGATGAGCCGAGTTCGAATGAGCCAAGATCAAAACTGGCTGCTCCATTCACCAAGTCAGTAGCCGCAGGCTGCTCCACCGCGATGTCTGGCGTTAGTGCAGGATTCGCTTCGACCGCGATGATGGCTGCGCTTGAAGCTGAGTTCATCCCGCCCTGCGTCAGGCCTGTAGCACGGAGCAATCCATTGCTGGTGCTAGTGCCTGTGAGTTCCCATCCATCGCTGATGCGGGTGCCAGCACCAAGTGTGCTCCAGGTCGCGCCAGCATCAGTGCTCTGCTGGAAGCTGACGCTGATGACTTCGGGCAGAGGGCCGCTACGCATCCAGCGAACGCTGGTGGCGTTGGGTGCGGTGAGTGACTCAGTGACAGCGTTGTTCTCCACGCGCTTCAGTCCGTGAAAGCCACCGATGAGCACTCGACCATCCTCTTGCAGCATTACGCTGTGCACGCGCGTGGTGCCACTGACCACAAAGCTGGTGTCAAGCGTGCCGTCGGCATTGAGTCGCGCCACACCATTGCGGGCAGCGCCGTTGATGGTGCTGAACTGCCCACCGACGATCACCTTGCCATCTGCCTGGAGGGTGGCGTTGTCCGCGACGGTGCCGTTTGTGGTATCAAACACCGGCGCATAGCTCGCATCCGCGACACCCGTGGCACTGACGCGTCTCACCAAACGACCTGGTTGCTGATTGGGACCACAGCAGAGGATGTATTGGCCGTCTGCCTGCCGGAGTAGCGCCCGCACATTGCTCTGCCCCACGGCATCAAAAGTGGTATCCAGTGCGCCAGTGCTGGTGAGCCGAGCAGGGCCACTGCGTGCCACTCCACCGACGGCTCCGAAGTTTCCCCAGATCATGATCTGCTGATCTGGCTGCACGAGCAGGCCAAAGCAGAAGGGCTGGGTCAGCACAGGATTGAAGGCCGCATCCAGCACGCCCGTGCTGCTCACCCGCGCCAGCCCCGTGCGAGCTATGCCATTCACTTGCGTGAAATAGCCAGAGAACACAATCTTCCCGTCCGCCTGAACCGCTGCGGCATAGATGGAAGCAAAGCCGGGAAACGTGACTTCAAAGGTCGTGTCCACTGACCCATCACTATTCAGCCGTGCGATGCTGTTCCTCAGCGTCTCACTGAAGATTGGCGCAGGGGAAATCACGCTACTGAAGCCACCCCAGATGAGGAGCTTTCCATCTGGCTGCAAGGCCATGCCTGAGACGGTGCCACTGACGCGGCTTTTGAAAGTCACGTCCCGCGTGCCATCGGTGTTCAGCCTCGTGATGCCACTCCAGATGGTGCCACTCACGGTGTGCCATTGGCCACCGATGATGATCTTGCCATCCGGCTGCCGGACGGTGGAGTTCACGACGATGTCCATGCCAGGATTAACTAGCTCCACGTTCGGGAAGCCAAGCTCCGCATCCCCTGGGGCTGCCTGAATCAGCGGAGACAGCCAAACCGTGGAGCCAATAACCACAGCCCAAACGGCCTGCTGAATAAGAGTGGAAAAACAGCGCATGATGTAACAAGACCTTCCCAAAAGCGGAATGTGTGGAGACTCAAAGCTTGCCCCATCCGCAAGGAGTCAGCCCCTGACGCCTTCTGAGCTTTCATGGCAGAAGCGACCAGCGCTATTAGCCCAAACCGTCCATTTTACAACTAAAGCCTAGTAATATTAGAAAAATAAGCTTACCCCTATGGCATATTAGAGGTGGAATCTGGAGGGTTTGAATATCCAATATCAAACAAGGGACTCCCAAGACTGAAATGAGGCTGGGCAGCAATGAGCTTGGACCTTGCTTGCTAGGTGCTGGACGTTTCTCAGCGGAAGACACCACGGAGCTCTTCCAAGCGTATCAAAGACGATGCCACGCCCCACCGATGCCCAACGCCAAGCCATGCGCGAAGTCCCTGATCAGCCCGTGGTCATGCGGCAGCGCTGGGAGGATCTGCTGTTTCTTCACTGGGCCTGGGATCCTGCCGAGATCCAAAAAAGGCTGCCCCCAGGACTGCATGTGGATACCTTTGATGGGAAAGGCTGGATCGCCATCGTACCATTTTTCATGAAAGGCATCCGCCCGCGATTCTGCCCTGCGGTGCCTGGCCTGAGTAACTTCCTGGAAATGAATCTCCGCACCTATGTCCATGATGATCAGGGCCGCCCCGGCGTGTGGTTTGATTGCCTGGACTGCAATCAATCCCTGGCCGTGTGGACTGCGCGCACGCTGTTTCATTTGCCGTACCAGAATGCTCAGATGTCTGCCACCAAGACGCCAGCAGGCATGATCCACTACCACTCCCAGCGCCGAGGTGATACAGTGACGTCTGAGTTTGCCTATCGAATCAAGCCAGAGACCCATCTCGCAGAGCCTGGATCTCTCGAGTTTTTCCTGGCAGAGCGCTACCTGCTTTTTACCCAAACTCCAAGCGGCTTGCGGTGCGGACGCGTCCATCACGCTCCCTATCCGCTAGCGGAAGTCGAACTGAAGAACTGGGATGCTAATCTCTTCCGCATTAATGGTTACGCCGTGCCAAAACGGCCACCCGATCACGTCATCGGCTCGACGGGCGTTCAAGTGCAGGTTTATCCACTGACCAGATAGCCCTTGCCATCGCAGCAGAGTTTCGTTTGGTCATGACAACTCAACCTCACCGTCACCATGCCCATTTACGAATTCTACTGCCAGGAAAACAACACACTCTACCAATTCCTGGCCCGCAGTTTAGCCTATCGGGACAGAGTGCCGACTTGCCCTGATAATGCCGCTTTTAAGCTGGAAAAACGCGTCTCCCAGTTCGCGGTCATTGGGCGTGCAAAAGAGGAAATCGCTAACGATCCCTTTGCCGGGATCGACGATGCCCAAATGGAAAGCCTCATGGCTGACATGGAGGGTGATATGAGCGCAATGGACACCGACAATCCGGATCCACGGCAGCTCGGCCATTTCATGCGTAAAATGACCGATATGATGGGTGATAAGACACCTCCTGAACTCCGTGAAATGGTGCGCCGCCTGGAATCAGGCGAAGACCCCGAGAAGCTAGAGTCCGAGTTTGGTGGCATGGAAGAGGGTGGCGAAGCCGACGCACTGTTCTCTCAGGTCAAAAAAATCATGCGCGTGGGCAGGCCGCCTGTGCGTGACCCCAAGCTTTATGAAATGCGTGACTGGTTAGGCCAGTGAAAGCGGGTTTTTGACTGCTAATAACCAGCAATGAACGCTAATAGAAAGGCCTCAAACTCTACCATTTCTCTGTTCTGACATTAGCGTTCATAAGCGTTCATTAGCGGTTTAAAACTCTCCTCATCTCACATTCCTCAGTGGCAGATGACACGGGCCTGAGGCATATAAGAACACCATGACTCCAGATCGCCCACGCAAACCGACCGGTTCACGCACGCCTCAGCACTTTTCTCAGCAGCGTCCGCCAGCTCGCAAATACGGGCGTCCAACACCACGCCCAGCTCAGGATCGCAGCCAAGGCGGCACGTCTTGGGAAAAGTCAGCCGATTGGTATGACCGCATTTTGGGCGAGCGCGGATCAGAACTTTATCAAGCCGTCGTCATCCCAAATGCTCTGGCCATGCTGGCCCCACAAAAGGGTGAGCGCATTTTGGATTTAGGCTGCGGACAGGGCGTCTTCTCCCGCGCCATCTCAGAAAGTGGAGCTCAAGTCACTGGTGTGGATGCCGCACCGACATTGATCGAAAAAGCACGCACTTACAGGAGCCGCACGCCCATTCGTTATTTTGATCGGGATGCCGCTAATCTCGCAGGCATTGGCGAATTTGATGCGGCCTCTGCCATCCTTTGCCTGCAAAACATGGAGCATTTGGAAAAAGTCTGCGCCTCTGTGGCCAGCGTGTTAAAACCGGGTGCTCGGATGCTTTGGGTGCTCAATCACCCCGCCTTTCGCATCCCGAAACAGACGAGCTGGGAGTTTGCCAAGGATCATTCGGCTCAATATCGACGTGTCGATGCTTACAGTAGCACGCTCAGCATCCCCATTCTGATGCACCCTGGAAAAGCAAACAGCGAGAGCACCACCTCCTTTCACCGCAGTCTAGAATCACTGAGCAAAGCCGGATTTGCCGCAGGTATGGCCATGATCGGTCTCAGCGAGTGGCATTCGCACAAAGAAAGCCAACCTGGACCGCGTGCCCGGGCTGAAAACCATGCCCGAAAAGAGTTTCCGCTCTTTTTGGCCATGCTTTGGCGAAAAATTTAAAGCCCATTTTACTGGGTGGGAACCTAGATCGGAAAAAAGTTGGGCAGACTTGGCACGCGGGGTGCTTAATGACTCTTTGCGGAGCCAATCCACTTCGTAACACAATATGCTCAAAATCAACCACTCCAGTAACTGGCGCAGCTTACTCTCCGCTGCGGTCGTCGCCACCACTGCCATCGCATTCAGCACCAGTTCATCCTGGGCGCAAGATGCGGCGGCACCTGCTCCTGCTGCTCCGGCTCCGGCCGCTGCCGCAGCTCCAGCACCCGCCCCTGAACCTGCCGCAGCAGCCCCTGCGGCTGAAGCTGCTCCTGCCGCCCCAACAACTGAGGCCCTTGAGAAGCGGATCGCAGACGTCGAGCAATACTTCAATAACATGGCCCCTGCCGCCGACGGCAAGCTCGCAAACCTTTCTGGCCCTGGTCACAACGGTTTCCTGATGATCTGCGCGGCCCTCGTGCTCTTCATGACCCTCCCAGGTCTGGCTCTATTCTACGGTGGCCTGGTCCGCTCGAAGAATGTTCTCAGCGTTCTCGCTCAATGCTTGGGCATCGCCGGTCTCGTGACGATCCTCTGGTATTTCGTTGGCTACTCATTCGTCTTCGGTGAGCATCCAGCAGAAGGCGCTCCTTGGTGGTCGCCATACCTCGGAAGCTTCAAATACTTCTTCCTTGAAGGCGTAGGCTCCGCACCAAACACCAACTACGCTGGCTGGCCTAGCCAATCCGTGTTCTCCATGTATCAGCTCATGTTCGCGATCATCACTCCGGCTCTGATCGTGGGTGCTATCGCTGAGCGCATGAAGTTCTCCGCAGTGATGCTCTTCGTCGCCATCTGGATGTTCGTGGTTTACTTCCCTCTCGCTCACATGGTTTGGGGCTTCGACGGCCTCATGAACGGTGTATGGAACAGCGCTTCAGCTCTTCCTGCGATCGACTTCGCTGGTGGTACCGTGGTTCACATGTCCTCCGGCTGGTCCGCTCTTGTTCTTTGCATCATGCTTGGCAAACGCCAGGGCTTCGGCAAAGAAAAGATGTCCCCTCACAGCATGGTTCTTTGCATGGTCGGCACCGGCATGCTCTGGGTCGGTTGGTATGGCTTCAACGCCGGTTCTGCTCTTGCTGCTGACGGTCTCGCTGCCAACGCTTTCATGACCACCACCTTGGCTGCTGCTACAGCCTGCTTTGTATGGGCTCTGATCGAAAAACTCCACAAAGGCAAGCCTTCCATCCTTGGTTTCTGCTCCGGCGCTGTTGCTGGTCTGGTCGTCATCACTCCTGCCGCTGGTTTCGTCGATGCCAAAGCTGCCATGATCATCGGCGTCCTCGCCGCTGTGGTTCCTTACTTCGCAGTCGTCTTCGCGAAGAGCAAGCTCGGCTACGACGATGCTCTTGATACCTTCGGTATCCACGGCGTCGGTGGCACCATGGGTGCTCTCGTCACCGGTATCTTCGCTAACAACAGCATCAACGGTAACCTCACCACCGTGAACGCCTATGTGAACAAAGACATGGCCAAGCTGATCGTGGATGCAGGTGGCACCGGTGGTATCCTCATGAATCAGTTGAAAGCATGCGCCTTGACCATCGTCCTGAGCATTGTTGCTACAGTGATCATCACGATCATCGTCAAGCTGATCGTCGGTCTCCGTCCATCACCAGAAGAAGAGTCCATCGGTCTCGATCTCTCTGACCACGACGAAGCTGGTTACGAACATTAATTGGAATCAGGTAGTCCCTGACTGAATCTGAGGCCGGAGTGCGAAAGTGCTCCGGCCTTTTTCATGCCCGAATCAGGAGACCAAGAACAGGAACTAGCACTGCCAAATCCGCCCACACTCGGTAAGCATCCGCAGACATCGTCTCACGTTTTCGGTTTAATAGGACTAACAAGACCAAGCCACCTGCAGTCGCCCCAGCCAAAACTCCCAAAGATCCCGAAATGCGGCCAGTGAATACCAACATTAAAACACCGCCCACCGTTCCAAAACCCAAAGCCAGCCAGCGGCCCTGAGATTCACGAGAAGAAATACCCGTCAGATTGCTGATGAAGAGAACACTGAGCAATAACAGTTCAATGGTCCCAGACAAAGCCTCTCCACCTTCCAAGCTAAAGCGAGTCCAAGCCAAGCAACCAAGGGCAAAAAGCAGTCCGCCCACCACGTCTTTGGAAAGCGCCGTCATCAACCGCTGATGAAGACTTCGGAAAATCAATAAAGCCAAAATGCCCACCGATAAGACGATCATCAACAGCTGAAAGACAGGAGAAAACGGCAAGGCATGAGCGAGGCACATAGTCCCCAGACAAGTCAACGGCATGACTATCCAGCGAAACCGCCCGCCACCCGCCGCCGGAAAAAGGATCAGATAAAGCAGCATCAAAACTCCCAGTGACGCACACTGCCATAAAAGTCCGCTAGGCACGGTCCATAAAGCCAGCCAACCCGCCCAAACTGAGGCTACCACGACTAGAATCATGAGCACCCAACGCCAGCGCAGGTGAAAAGCATGCCTGCGATCCAAACCCTCTTTCGACTGCCCAACGCCATCTATCAGCCGATCCAGCACATAAACAATCCAAACGCATAGACCTAATCCTGGCAATACCCCAGGCATGATGGATAAATGATGAAAATGCGCCAAACCCCAGGCCCAGGCCACCGCCACTAGCGGCGCTTCAAGGCTAAGAAGATGCAACCAAAGCCAAAATGGAGAAGCCTGCGGAGAGTGGGGAGAATCAGAAGTCACAAGAGAGTTGCCAAGAAAAAGGGATCTGCATGATAAAAGCAAGCCTGCTGATCAACCATCGGTCACAGGAATATCTGTTCCTGCAACAAGCCTCGGACAAAATGCCATCCCTGGGCCGTTTAGTCCAGACATGTTCCGCGTCCTTTCTGTCCTTTTAGTCCTTGCAGTCCTTCCTGCCTCTGCCCAAACGGAGGTCGCAGGCAATGAAGCGGTCAAAAAGATCATCGAAACGCGAGCCGGCCGCGGTGTCATGCGCGATGACACACCGCCCACGCCCGCCGCTGAAGCTGTAAAGCAGTTCAAGCACCGCAGCGATATCGCCATCGACCTCATGGCCTCCGAACCCAATGTCGAGCAGCCTCTTTATGCGAGTTGGGACAGCAAAGGGCGCATGTGGGTCACCATGTATCGCCAATACCAGTTCCCCGCTGGCTTAAAGATCGTCAGCTACGACCAGCATCTCCGTGCGAAATTCGACAAAGTGCCGCTGCCACCGCCGCGTGGCGAAAAAGGCGCGGACAAGATCACTGTCTTCGAAGACACCGATGGCGACGGCTTCTTCGACAAGCACGAGGACGTCATCACCGGCCTAAACATCGCCAGCGCCGCGCTGCACGGCATGGGCCGCATCTGGGTACTGAATCCGCCTTACCTCCTGAGTTATCCCGATGCCGATTTCGACGCCAAACCGGATGGCGATCCCGAAATCGAGCTCAGCGGCTTCGGCCTCGAGGACACCCACAGCGTCGCCACGAGCCTGCAATGGGGCATGGACGGCTGGCTTTACGGAGCCAACGGCAGCACGACAACCGGCAACGTCAGCAGCGCCAACTCCAAGAATGTGAAATGGGAAGGCCAGTGCATCTGGCGCTATCATCCGAAGAAAAAGACCTTCGAAATCTACGCCGAAGGCGGCGGTAATACCTTCAGTCTCGACATCGACAGCAAAGGCCGGATATTCTCCGGCACCAACAACGCCACGCGCGGCATGCACTACGAGCAAGGCAGCTACGGCATCAAAGGCTGGGGCAAACACGGCCCGCTCACCAATCCGTATGCCTTCGGCTGGTTCGAGCACATGAAGCTGGAAGGCGACAATAAACGCTTCTCCCAAGCATTCACCATCTATGAAGGCGGCCTGCTCGGCAGCGCCTACGAAGGCAAAATCATCGCGCCGAATTCCCTCCACAATCTTGTCTATGTCAGTCAACTGCTCCCAGATGGCTCCACCTTTAGCAATAAAGACGAAGAACAGCTCGTCACTACCACCGACCGCTGGTTCCGCCCCGTCTGGAGCGGTGTCGGACCCGACGGCGGTTTCTACATGCTCGACTGGTATGACACTCGCCTCAGCCACGTCAGCCCTGTCGATGACTGGCATAAAACCAGCGGTCGCATCTACCGTGTGCGCCCTGACAGCGGTGCCCCAAAGTTGAAGCCGTTTGATTTGAGCAAAGCGAGTGGTGAGGAGCTACTCGGGTATCTCAGCCATCCGAATGAATGGTTCAGGAAGCAGGCAGTGCTGGAGATTGGGTGGCGTAACCTGCAAGACCTGGCTCCCAAACTCTCCCAGGCACCTGAGTCACTGGAGTCGCTATGGTCCCTCGATGCGCTCGGAGCCATCAAAGAGCTTCCAATCACCTCAAACGATCCCTACATCCGTCGCTGGGCCGTCAAGATGATCGGCGAAGGGCATGAAGGGAGCTCGGACACTCTTGTCCACTTGGCTCAGGAGGAAAAACATCTCGAAGTCTGCGCCCAGATGCTAGCCACCGCCAAGCGCCTACCCGCCAACCTGGCTCTTCCATTACTCTGGAGCGGTGAGTCTGAAGACGAAAGCGGACACCTCCAGCTCCTCGCTTGGTGGGCACTCGAATCGAAGGCCGAAAAAGAACGCGCAGCCGTCTTCACCTTCCTCAAATCCGACTCCCCTTTCCTTGCCACCAAACTCTTCCGCGACCACCTCGCCGAAAAGCTCGCGAAACGCTACGCTCTGGCCGGTGGTGAAGAAAACCTCCAATCCTGCGCCGATCTTCTCGCCCTCACCAACGATGAGGCCCTGCGTGGCAAGTTCATCGCAGGCATCGCCTCCGCCTTTGAAGGCGCGGAGATACCGAAGCTGCCAGACTCGCTCACCAAGGCGCTCAACGACCACATGGCGAAGCAAAGCGGCGGCGACCTCACCCTTGCGCTTCGCAGCGGCAGCCGAGAGGCTCTTAAAGATGCTCTGAAGTTGCTTGAGAACAAAAAGGCCACCAACACCGCCCGCATCGCCATCGCGAAGACCTTGGCGGAACTCGGCAAGCGAGAGGCCGTAATGCCCATGGTGGCCATTTTGAAGTCCAGTGCGGCTCCCAGCCTCAAACGCGGCATTCTCCAAGCTGCGGCCAAGTTTGACGACAAACGCATCCCCGAGGCTCTCCTGCTCGGTTGGGAAGGACAAATCGCCGGAGACAAAGCCCTGCGCGAGGACGCGCTCCGCGTCATGGCCGGTCGCAAAGAATGGGCGCAGATTTTGATGAACTTCGTCAACGAATGGAAAGTGCCCGCCAAGCATTTCACCATCGACATCGTCCGCCAGCTCAGCCTCCACAAAGATGCCGACATTGATGCCAGCATCGAAAAGCACTGGAAAGGCCTGCTCGCCACCGGACCCACGCCCGAGAAGAAAAAGGAAGCCGAGCGCATCAAAGCCGTCCTCAAAACCGGCCTTGGCGATGCCGAAAAGGGCAAACTGCAATTCACCGCCCGATGTGCCATTTGCCACAAGCTCTTCGGCGAAGGTGGTGCCATCGGCCCTGAGCTCACCGGCTACGATCGCAGCAACGCCGACTTCTGGCTCGACAACCTCTTCACCCCCAGCCTCGAAATCCGCGAAGGCTTCGGCACCTATATTGTGAAAACCAAAAGCGGCCAGATTCTCAGCGGCCTCATGGAGGCACAAAACACCAACGGCATAGTCATCAAAGACATGGCTGGCAATAAAACGGCCATCAAGCAAGCCGACATCGACCAACTCGAAGCCTCCCCCATCTCACTCATGCCCGAAGGCCTCACCACCGGCATGAGCGACACTGACTTGAAGGACTTCTTCGCTTATCTAACCCGATAAGCTTCCACCTCGGTCGTGAAGCCAAAGGTATTCGGAAAACCGCCCGCTAACTGAGCGTGGTGGTCGAGGTAAGTGAGGCGGATGTGTTGGGCTTCGGTGTCGGGGAAGCTGATGGAGGCGCGGGTGGATTTGGCGAGCGGGAATTCGTGTTGGCCGACTTCGCGGAAGGTTTTACCATCGGTGCTGACGGAGATGGCGACGGTTTTGGTGGAACCGATCTCGGGAGCGCCAAGGACGATGAGATTCAGCATGCGCGACTGCTTGAGGTCGATGGTGACGTGCTTCGGAAATTGGTCGCTGTTGCTAGTGGCGTAGCAGTTTGGCGCGAAGGAGGCCCAGGAGCCGTCGGTGAGGCCGGTGTCCCAGCCGTAGGTGTTTTTGTCGCTGCTGGTCCAGGTGCAGCCTTTAGCAAAATTGTCGCCGAGGTCGGGATCGACGGGCCAGTGGGTGTGGAAGGCGGTGGCGGGCAGGCCGTC
>JAIXZA010000009.1 GCA_027489965.1 Verrucomicrobiaceae bacterium | reverse complement strand
GCAGCCTGCGAGGGTGATGGTATCGGCGCTGCGTGTCTTGCTTTGGATGAAGGTGTGATAGACGCCGTAGCCATCGCACTGGATGATGCCGGTGTAGTCGGCAGGCACGAGTCTCTCAAGACACACGGCTCCACGCCCTGTGTGCCATTCCATGTAGCTGAGGTTGCGCACGGGATTATGCACGACCCATAGGTAGCCGGTGCCGCAGACGCCTTGGCGCTCGGGGTCTTGATACTTCACTGGCGTTTCATCTATCTGCACATAGCCATCTGCGAAGACTTCGCGCCTGATGGCTTTCATGATGAGGGTGCTGGCATCATGGGCCATGCCGGTCCATCCGCAGAGTGTCTGCCGAGGGATGGCTACGCCCTGGCGGGCATACCTTTGCTCGATCCGGTAATAGGGCAGGTGTAGCTCGAAACGATTGCTCAGGGCGTTGGCGATGAGCTTCGGTGTGGCAATACAGCGCTCTTGCAGTGTGTGCAGTGGGGCGATGATGGGTGCCTCATGGGCAGCTTCAATGCGCACATACTTACGGCGGATGATGCGCTCGCAGTTAAATCGACCTGGGGTGTAATCAATGAGCTTGGTGACTTCCTCTCCCATGCACCGCCAGACTTCTGGATCGGCCTTCACGGCCTCTGGCTCGATGATGACATCGATTACAGGTAAGCCTTCGATGAGTTCGTCAAGGCTGCGCTTTTTGCGCTTCGTCGCCTTGGTTGTGGCTATGGTTGCAGCGGCTTCATCAGCCTCCGAGTTGTCTGCGCTTGTATCGGAGGCTTCGGGCTTTTTTAGCTCACTGTTTGGATCGCCTTTTTGCAGGGCATCAAAGACGAGTTGCAGCTGCTCGGGATCGAGCGTCTCGCTGCTTTTGCCAAAGAGCTTGCGCGCCATCGTATCGATCTTCAGGCGCAGCACGGCGTTGTCTTGTTTGAGCTGCGCATAGTCCTGCATCAGGGTGGCGATCTGTGCTTGCAGCGTCTTGATGGTTTCACGCAAAAGCGCATTCTCCTCACGGAGAAAAGCGGCTTCTTGTGGTGTCATCATCATGATTGAGCATAGAGCAAAAGCCGTACCAACTTTTCAAACCAATATCCCCAAGCCTAACATTGAGTGACTTTTTTACTTGCGTTCATACCAAGCACGCGGCTTTGCCCCATGCATATCGATGCCATCCGTGAGCATCGTAAAGGCCTCTGGACGTAATTCCAATTTCGTTTGTCCCTCGGCCACTGCGCGCGGCCAAAAGAAGGTGCCTTTTTCCAAGCGTTTACACATCAGCCACATACCCGTGCCATCCCAATAGAGCACCTTGATGAGACGACGACTCTTATTGGTAAAAACAAAGAGCGCGCCACTGCTGGACTCTTCCTTGAGCTTATCCGTCACCAATGCATGCAGCGTATTGACCCCAGCACGCATATCACAAGCATCCAGCGCGATGAAGATTTTAAGACTGCCAGAGAAGCTCAGCATGATGTGCGGAGATGGCGGAGAATTTGAGCAGCCAGTTCCACCTGCGCCGCATTAGACACAACCATCACGGCACCACCAGGCAACCTCACTTCAAGCGCTGGTGCTGCGGCTTGAGGTGCTATAGGAAGCTCGGAAGCAGCAAGCGGATCTGGTGGAGTCGTCACCACTTCCACCAAGCGCAGCGTTGCGTTTGGAAGAGGTCTCTGCGGTGGCCGAACCTCAGTGAGTGGCGTTGGCGGTTTCGCCAGAGCCGCATAGTCGCCACGAGCTCTGCGACGCTTTTGAATCCACGAAGCAAAAGTCGGGTAATTGACACCTAAAAGCTTTGCAAAAGGCCTCCCCATCAAACCGCTACGCTCAAATTCATCGAGGAAGGCCTCACGTTGAGCTGCGGGCAAAGTCACGCGTCCGAGAACGTCGCGTTTGAGTGGTGGTGTTGAATCAGCTGTAAGCATTAGTGCCGTAACTTGGCTGCTACGACGTTTACACACTACGACCTTCCAACGGTGCTAGGTTTGACTGATACGACTCGTTCGCTTCGCTCATCTCGCCCTTCGGGCAACTCGTTCCTCGTTGTCTATCTCGGCTTCGCCTCCGATTCGCACCCGATGGCGGAAAAGACGGAAAAGGGAAAAGATGCCAGGCATACAGTGTGAATTTCAGCTTGCTTTTCCTCGTTTCTGCCCGAAAATGACACCCTGTTTATGACGCAATTATCTGATCTTGAGGGGGAATCTGAGGAAACTCAACTTGTTGGGATTAACGCGAAGACGATGCCTTACACGGCGGCGCGTTCTTGGTCGGGCGGTCGGAGGCGGATACTGGGGAAGGGGGCGCTGGAGAGTTACACTTACCATGTCATGTCCCGCACTTGCGGCGGTGAGGTCTTCTTCGATGGCGTTGAAAAGGAGGCGCTTAAACGTGTCATGTGGCGGCTAGCGGAGTTCTCTGGGGTGAAGCTGATCACCTACTGCATCATGGGCAACCATTTCCATGCACTCGTGGAGGTGCCGAAACGGGAGATTTGGCTGGAGCGGTTCGCTGGCCCGACGGGTGAGGCACGTTTGCTGGATCATCTGCGAGCGCTTTACAGCAAGGCTTACGTGGACTATTTAAAGTCAGAAATTGCTGAACTGCGTAAGATGGGGCTTGAGGCGCTAGTGCAGACAAAGTTAGAGGGGATTAAGAAGCGATTCTGCGATCTTTCGATCTACATGAAGGAAGTTAAGGAGCGCTTCAGTCGCTGGTTTAATAAGCGCCGAGAGCGTAAGGGCACGCTGTGGATGGATCGCTATAAAAGTGTGTTGGTGGAGGGCAAAGGCGAGCCTCTGCATACGATGGCAGCTTACATTGATCTCAATCCAGTGCGTGCCGGGCTGGTGAATGATCCGAAGGATTATCGATGGTGTGGATACGCTGAAGCTACCAGTGGCATCAGAAAGGCGCAACGCGGGCTGAGCAAGGTCACAGGCACACCGGTGGACGGTTGGGAAAAGGGCGGAGCGGATGCGTATCGCTGCCTGCTTTTTTCCACAGGGGTAGAGATCAAAGATGCCCAAAATAGGAATGTGGTGCGCCAAGGCGTAACAGCAGACGAGGCGCGAAGAGTGCTCAGAGAAAAGGGCAAATTAAGCGTGCTGGAGCTCGTGCGGTTGAGAGTGCGTTACTTCAGCGATGGCCTTGTGCTGGGAAGCCAAGAGTTCGTGGAGAATGTTTTCACGGAGCATCGAGATCGATTCGGACCGAAAAGGAAAAATGGAGCGCGCCGGTTGAAGGAAGCGGAAGGATCTTTGTTTACTTTGCGACAGCTGCGAGTTAGAGCGGTGAATTGAAAACGGGAACGGCTGACCTCTGATTTGCATCCGTCATTGATTCCACAAGGCTATCCGCCTCTCGGGCAGTATCACCCAAGACATAGTCGCTTCGAGTCGAAGAAGCCTTGTGAAATCAAGCCCTGGCGCAACTCAACGATTTTTCATTCTCGGATCTAGGCTTAGCGCTTCAAGTCTTGCCTTGAAGCAGCATTTTCAAGCCAAAGATAATCAGTACTGTGCCAAAGATCCGTGTCAGTGATTGATCACTCAGACTCTTCAACCAACCCGCGCCGTAATAGGCCAGGATGGAAGCCGATAAGGCGGTTATTGCTGCGACCTTCCAATTTACCAGATCATTGCGGGCATTCTGCGTCGTCGCCATCAGTGCGGTGGGAATGATGATGGCTAGGCTAGTCGCCACAGCCATCTTCTGGGGCATGGCCAGAAAGAACACAAACGCTGGCACCATGATCACTCCGCCGCCGACGCCACAAAGCGCGGCTACAATGCCAGAGATGATGCCAATGCCAAGGCAGGTCAGAATGGTAGAGAGTGTCATTTTGATGGTGGAATGCTATTTCTTCACTTTTTTCCCTTTTTGGGGCACTAGAAACTCAATGAAACGCGATTCGATTCTTTTGGGGATCACAATGGTGATGTCGGCCACGCCACGCTGGTAATCCTCTGAGAGCACTTTTCCATTCTCATGAGCCAGTGCCACAAGATCCATGCGATGCATCGGGATGCTGAGATCCAAACGCACAACGCGGTCAATCAGCATGTCATGCATCCGGTGGAGCAGCTCTTCAATGCCCTGACCTGTTTTAACGGAAATGAAGATGGCTTCAGGGAACTCGCGTCTGAGTTCTAACTGACGTGTGTCATCAATAAGATCCGTTTTGTTTAAGACCAGCAAAGCTCGTTTTTCTCCTGCGCCAAGCTCCGCCAGGACTTTGGTTGTCGTTTGGTAAAACTCCAAAGCCTGAGACGAACTGGCATCAATGACGTGAATGAGGAAATCAGCGAGTACAGACTCTTCGAGGGTGGCGCGGAAACTCTGCACTAAATCATGGGGCAGGTTGCGGATGAAGCCGACTGTGTCTGTGAGCAGCATGGAGGTGCCATCAGGAAGGTCGAGCTTGCGCGTGGTGGTATCCAAGGTCGCAAAGAGTTTGTCTTCAGCCAGCACATCTGAATTGGCCAGCTTGTTGAGCAGGGAAGATTTGCCGGAATTGGTATAACCAACAATCGCTGAATGGGGTAGGTCCACGCGCCCGCGCTCTTTACGCATGGTCTCACGTTGTTTTTTGACTTCTTCTAAATCGGCTTTCAGCTTGTCTACGCGTTTGTCCACCAGTCGGCGGTCCACTTCGAGCTGGGTTTCACCCTCACCACGTGCAGCGCCGCCACCACCGCCAGCTCCACTGCCGCCGCCTGTGCTGCCTCCTGAGCCACCTCCTTGACGGTCTAAATGGGCCCACATTCGCGTCAATCTTGGAATGGAATAGGCCAAGCGAGCAAGCTCCACCTGCAGACGCGCTTCTCTTGTCTTGGCGCGCAGATTGAAGATGTCGAGAATGACCTCATGTCGATCAATCACGCTGAGATTTGCATCACCTTCCCAGGCACGCTGCTGCCCAGGGGATAGCTGATTGTCGAAAATGATGCAGTCAGCCTCCATTTCCTTGGCCTTTGCTATGAGCTCAGCTGCTTTGCCTTTTCCGATCAGGTGCCGAGCTGTGTGTTCCCTGGCAAAAACCAGCTCCGTGCTCACCACAGTGATGCTGAGTGTCTCCACAAGATCCTTGAGCTCAATGAGCAGCTCTCTGGCCTCATCCGCATGGCGGCGATTAAAATAAGCTCCCACAAGGAAGGCGCGCTGAACTTGTTCAGCCTTTTCACGAATATCGAACATCCATCATCCTTAGCGCACAGTCTGGGTTTGCCAAGTCATACACAATAGGACTTCACCGTGAAATCGTTTGATGATCAGCGATCCATTCAAGATTAAAGCGAGCGATTTGGATGTCTGCCTTTCCTTCATACAAACACAACACGGTTCCATCTGGCAGAACGGCAAGATCAGAGTAGGCGCTGGGGCCTGCATCGAGCGTCTTGTTCACCGGCCAAGTTTGACCGTCGTCGTGGCTTAATTTGATGCTGAGATTCTCGCGTTTGCCTCTTCCGGCGGGAACTTCTTTGCCATCTTTGTCGAGCTTGAGCGTGTGCGGATTGGAGAAGATCAAAGTACCGGGTTTCGATGGATGCGCAATGATGCTAGCCATGCAGACGGGTTCCCAGAGTTGATCATGGAAGGCGGGTGCGGTCCAGTTACGTGCGCCATCAGGACTGGTGGTGACAATCTTTCGATTGGCTTTCGATACGCTGCGTGCAACGAGCATCACGCGGCCATCGGACAGCTCGGTGATCATGGTTTCGTTGGGATTGCTGAAGTCGCCTTGATTTGGCAGGCATAGATCTCCAGCTTGCCAAGTCTTGCCGTGATCGTCGCTAAAGATCGTGGCAGCCGCAGAAGGTCCGTGATCACCTTCTTTACCGTAGGCAATCCAGATCGGCACGACCAGACGGCCACTTTTGATTTGAACGCCATGCCCAGGACCTGTGGCGATCACTTTCCAGTCGTAGTGCTTCCTGAACGGCTCAAATGTCGCCGTGATGTCCACCGGCGTGCTCCACGTGAGTCCATCATCTAGACTGCGCATGGAATAGCAGCGAGCATAGTTGATGCAGTAGAGAAAATCAATGGCTCCTGTCTCCCGATCTACAATGGCGACGGGATTGTTCACGGTTTGCTCGTTCTCACCGCCTTCTTTTTTGTGTGGGTTGCCTTCCAAGCGTGTTCCTAGATGCGCGATGTGCTGTGCTGCCTCCCAAGTCTTTCCACCATCGGTGGAGCGGCGCAGATGAATCTCAATCTCGCCCCAGTCGGAGCTGCTGTTCTTCCGTGCTTCGGCATAGGCGAGCACTGTGCCTTTTTGCGTCACGACGATGCCGGGAATGCGATACCTGGCGATGCCGTTCAATCCTGGCGGAAAGACATCGGTTTTTTCAAACAGCGGATTTGCGGCGGCGAGACTGCCGCAGAGCGAAAAGAGAAGCAAAGACGTGAAGAGGCGGATCATAGGAATGGGATGTTACGGGGATTCGTTACCTGCTGTGTCGAGAAAGGTGAGTTTGTAGGAGTGCGGGGCTGGTGAATTATCAATGAGCTCCTGAAGCCGCAAAACTTCAGGCGCCGAGTCGCGACTGGTAGCGAGGAAGTCAGTCGGCTTCAGGCCAAGTTCTTTCCAAAGCTTTCCATCGCGATAAAACCGCAGAGCCCGTAGGCCACCCGAGAGTTCAGGAATGACGCACCAACTCAGTCTGGTGTGTCCCATTGAATCCTGCGTGACGGTGAGTTTCGGCGCAGTAAGATCGGGATGGATTGGCTTCAGCGTTCCATGCTCGGAAAACTCGCGCCAGTGCGCTGCAAACGACTCGTCTGGAAACCAAGATGTCTCTGCATCAACGACTGCCTGGGTTGTGGCTTTGCCTGAAAGCACAGCATCAAAGAACGGGATGCTCATCAGCCTCGAATCATCGCAACCATGCTCAGAGCGCGGATCAATGATACGACAAACCTTGCCTCCTATGCTGCGCAACTCACGGAACATCGTGTTCATCGGCTCCCATGATACGAAGTGGCTGGAAGTGGGCACCGACTCGCGTTTTCCCCAAACGAAGAGTAGCGGTAACTCGCGTGCGATGGGACCAAACTTTGCCCGAAACTCGGGTTTACCGAACTGCTTGTGACATCCGCCACGAAACGAGGCTGCGAGTACTCGTTTCGGGTGCCGCGTGATCATCTGTGCGGACCAACTGGAGCCACCTGAGTGTCCCCACAGCACCCACGGCGCGTCTTTCATCTCCGCACGACCGGAGCGGCGCGAGAAATCATCCAAAGCTGTAAACAAAGCACGTTCGGAGCCGCTTTCAGGATCGTTCCAATCGGAGCAGTTGCCGCTCACTTGATACATCGGCACAAGGAGTGCCGCGTCATGTTTTCGCGCCAGCGCTCGCCAATGCCAGTCACTCGTGATGGGCGGATGATTGTCCGGCGAGGCATTCGTGCAACCATGCTGATGAATGATGACTGCTTTGACAGGCTTTGACGCATCTGCGATCCAGCAGGAAAACTCCGCATGTTGGAAGCGATCCTTCTCAATCGGCGGCACGACGAGATCAAGAAGCAGACCGTCTGGGGCCGCTGCCAAGCTCGTGGCTATTAGAAGTAGGCAGAGGAGTCGTTTCATGAGATCAGCAGGCGAGATCGACGAATAGAACGGTCGTGGGCTGGCCCGACTTCAATGTGACTTCGAGGCTGTTTTTGCCTTCGCGGAGCAACCGGGACGGAATGAGCCACGCACGCAGTTCTTCGGGTTTGGCGAGCATGGATGGATAAGGCACGGCGAATGGCTCGGAGACATCATCGGTTGGGGAAATGGCTTCGCCGTTGAAGTCAGCCACTAGATCTGTCTGATCTGTCTGATCTGTCTGAATGCGCACGCGGGCATCACCACGAGGCGATGCGAGATCGAAGTTGAACTTCGCAGGCTTGTTCAGTTCCAGTTTTCTCGGCACGGGCAACGGCTTCGCACCGGGGGATCTCCAACCACTCGCGATGAACCAGTGCTGCGGGCTTTTTGCGAGGATTTGCGGATCACGCAGCGCATTGAGCGCCTCAAATGGCGGCTCGCCGAATTCGCCGCGGCCTTCTCCCTGACCGTGCTGGCGGTAGTAGGCGAAGTTGAAGAGGCTGATGCCGTCCGCGCCGCGTGCATAGGCGAGATGCGCGGAGGTGTGCAGATGCTCGCGGGTGGCGCGACGGAAGGGAAAGACGTCGTAACCGGGCTGCACTTTGTCGCCTTTCCAAATTGTGTGACAGAGCTCGAAGTAGAGCGTGGCATCGGTCGTCAATTGGCGAATAGCGGCGAGGTCGTGCTGCTGGGTCGTGAAATAATGCGCGGAGGCGTTCACCATGTCGAGACCGGCGGCAACGAGTGCTTTCAAGTCGAGGCCGAGTTCGTCCAAAGCGGTGAAATAGCACGGCACACGGGCGCAGAGCCATTTTTTTGGCCCGAGAAGTTTTCGCACGTCATGGACAAAGTTCGTCATGATGGCGCGGCGTTGCTCCAGTGGTGTTTCGGGGCGGAAGTAGCTGTAGAAGCGCAGGAAATCGAGTTCGAGGCCGTCCAGGTTGTAGTTCTCACACAGCTCGCGGAGCATCGCGAGCTTCTGTGCCCGCACTTCCGGCTCCGCCCAGTTCAAAACGAGGTCCGCACCGCGCAGCGAGCCTGGTTTGATGCGATGCTCGGGATGTTCGGCATACCAGCGAGTGACACTCATCCCGATGCTGCTGCCCGGTTTGTCTCCCAGTTTTGGGTCGACGAATTCCTTGTGATGCGCGTCGTTCATCCGCAGCGAGATGAAGGCCGCCTGACCCTTCGCGCGGCAGCGTTCGATGAAGCGCTGCACGATGTCACCGCCGTTCAGAACAAATTGGCTGAACGAATCCGGCTTCTGCCCGTAGCGCTGTTTGATCCACGCGAAGTGCTGCTTCAGATCGATCACCCTGCTCGGCCACATCGGCACCACACCAAGACCAGGCTGCAAAAAGTGTGCGTCCACTAAGCCCGTGACTTCATCGACGGTAGCATCGAGCATTTCCGGCCGAAACGGTTCGCGTGCGGCGTGAAAGGGACTCACGCACGAAGTGATGTTTGTGAGGTCGTTGCTGTAGATCACACGGAAGGGCGCTTTGCGACGTGGTTCCGCTGTCGCAAGCGGCGCGGCGGCGGTGAGTGCAATGAAGTGGCGGCGGTTCATGTGGTGATTCGATTGGCAATCGAAGGGTTTGAGGACGTTTGGCTTTGATTGCCATCGAAGCTACGGCAGAGCTGCCATTCATTCTGCTTTGTAACAGAGGTTAAGGCAGGCACACAAGCCCAGAAACTGATTTGTAGAGTCAAGAGCACTGCCCCATGCTCAAAATCTTCGCGGCGGCCGAAATGCTGCCCGATTCGGCGATTTACACGAACTCGCGGATTTGTTGGAGATCATTCAGATTTGTCATGCAGCAAGTGTATAAGCGCTATGTTGAATCTGTACTGTTGAAGTGGCCTCTTGGCCCGTATTTAACCTCATGAGTCCTCTTTCTCGCTTTTCGCGCTACGCCATGCCTTTGTTAGCGGTGGCGCTCGTTGTTTCCGGATGCAAACCCATCGCCAAAGGCCCCGCAGGTCCGCCGAAGGCTGGAATGCCGGATGTCACCGTCGCCAAACCCATCGCCAGACGACTCACCGACTGGGACGAGTTCACCGGTCGTCTCATCGCCCGTGAGAAAGTCGAAATCCGCGCCCGTGTGTCCGGCTACCTCACCAAGGTGCATTTCAAAGAAGGTACGGAGGTGAAGGAAGGCGATCTGCTTTTCACCATCGACCCGCGTCCCTACGAGGCCATCGTGCAGCGTGCCGAGGCCGTGCTGGCACAGGCGAAAACGAACGCTGATCTTGCGAATATCGAGGCAAAGAACGCCACCATGCTGCGTCAGGGGCAGGTCATTTCGACCGAGGAATCCGAACGCCGTTTTAAAAGCGCAATTGGTGAGCAGGCCGCCGTACGCGCAGCTGAGGCCATGGTCAGCTCAGCAAAGCTCGATCTCGAATTCGCTCAGATTCGTGCGCCGATCAGTGGCCGTATCAGCGATGCGCGAGTAACGGAAGGCAATCTAGTCACTGGTGGCACTAGAGATGCAACCTTGCTTACCACCATCGTCGAGCTTGACCCGATCTATTGCGACATTGAGGTCGATGAGCGTTCTGCGCTCAAATACCGCGAGATGCACAAATCGGGCGAACGCGAGAGTGCGCTCTTCCAGCGCATCCCAGCGGAAATGGCGCTCGTGAACCAGGAAGGCTGGCCGCACAAAGGCGAGATCGACTTCGTGGATAATCAAATCAACCCCGAGACCGGCACCATTCGCGCACGCGGCCTTTTTCCCAACAAAGACCGTCTCATGTCGCCCGGCTTCTTTGCCAAAGTGCGCATCCCCGGCAGCGGAGAATACGACGGCCTGCTCATCCGTGATGCCGCCGTCGGTGATGATCAAGGTAGCAGCTACGTTTGGGTGATCGATGCGGAGGACAAGGCCGTGTATCGCCCCATCAAGCTCGGCCCGCTCGTCGATGGTCTACGCGTTGTGCGTGATGGATTGAAGGCCGATGAACGCGTTGTCATTCTCGGTCTCATGAGCGTGCGGAATGGCAACCAAGTGAAGCCAGCGCTCACTGATATGGCGCTCACTCAACCCGCGAAGGACAAGCAGCCATGAACTTCGCCCGCATCTTCGTGGACCGCCCGATCTTCGCGGCGGTGCTGAGCATCGTCATCACGTTGCTCGGCGCTCTGGCCTACTTTTCGTTGCCCGTCGCGCAGTATCCTGAGGTCATCCCGCCCACCGTCGTCGTTTCCGCTACCTATCCAGGCGCCGATGCCCGCACGCTCGCCGAGACCGTCTCGACGCCTCTGGAGCAGGAGATCAATGGCGTGGAGGACATGATCTACCTCTCGTCGTCATCGACGAGCGATGGCCGTGTGCAAATCACTGTCACCTTTCGTCTCGGCACGGATTTGGACAAGGCGCAGGTGCTCGTGCAAAACCGCGTGAACGCCGCTGTGGCACGTTTGCCGGAGGAGGTGCGTCGTCTCGGCGTCATCGTGAATAAACGCTCTCCCGACCTCACGCTCGCCGCGCAGTTTTACAGCCCGGATGGCTCCCGCGAGGTCGGCTACCTCAGCAACTATGTCACGCTTCAGATTCAGAATGAAATCGCCCGTCTTCCTGGCGTCGCCGAGGCGTCCTCACTCGGAGGACTCGACTATTCGATGCGTGTGTGGCTCGATCCCGAAAAAGTCGCCGGAGTCGGACTCACTGCCGGGGATGTCGTGCGCGCCATTCGCGAACAAAATGTGCAAGTTGCCGCCGGATCACTTGGCCAGCCGCCAGCGGCAAAAGGTTTGGAGTTTCAATACACGCTCACCGCGCCGGGCCGTTTGAAGAAAGCGGAAGAGTTTGGTGATATCGTCCTTAAAACCGGCACCATCGGCGATGTCGTGCGCCTGCGCGATGTCGCACGCATCGAACTCGGCTCCCGCGACTACTCCAGCAAGACCTACATGGACGGTTACAACGCCGTCTCGCTGCGCGTGTTCCAGCTCCCCGGCAGCAACGCCATCAAGACCGCCGACGCTGTGTATGCACGCCTTGCGCAGCTCAAGGAGCGCTTCCCGCCCGGCATCGACTACCGCATCAATTACGACACCACCAAGTTCGTCCGCGCCTCGATCAAATCCGTGCTCACCACACTTGTCGAGGCCTTGCTGCTCGTCGTCTTCGTCGTCATCCTGTTCCTGCAAAGCTGGCGTGCCTCCATCATCCCGCTGCTCGCTGTTCCGGTGTCGCTCATTGGCACGCTCGCAGTCATGCAGGCCTTCGGCTTCTCGTTGAACAATCTGAGCCTTTTCGGCCTCGTGCTCGCCATCGGCATCGTCGTCGATGACGCCATCGTGGTGGTCGAAAACGTCGAGCGAAACATTGCCAAAGGTCTCGCACCGCGTGAGGCCGCCATCCAGGCCATGAAGGAGGTGAGCGGGGCTGTTATCGCGGTCGCGCTCGTGCTTTGCGCCGTGTTTGTGCCGACCGCTTTTGTCAGCGGCATCACCGGTCAATTTTATAAACAGTTCGCGCTCACCATCGCTGTCTCCACGGTCATCTCGGCCTTCAATTCGCTTACTCTTAGCCCTGCTCTCTGCGCCATCCTGCTGCAACCACACGGAGCGAAGACCGACTGGCTCACGAAGCTCATCAATTTCATCTTCGGCTGGTTCTTTCGACTTTTTAACAAGGTCTTCGACTTCAGCTCTAGCCTCTACGCTGGGCTCGTGCGCAAACTCATCCGCCTCGCGCTGTTCGTGATCCTTGGCTACGTCGGGCTACTCTTCCTCACGCAAAAGGTCTTCAATACTGTGCCCGGCGGCTACATCCCCTCGCAGGACATGGGTTATGCCATCGTGCTCGTGCAACTACCAGACGCGTCGGCCTTTGATCGCACCGACGCCGTCGTGCGCAAGATGGACCGCATGGCGCAGCAGATCCCCGGCATCGCGCACACCTTCGCCATCTCCGGTTACAGCTCCGTTTTGCAGGCGAACCAGCCCAACGTCGGCGCGGCCTTCCTCGTCTTCGATGACTTCGCGAAACGCACCTCGCCAGAAATGAAGGGAGATCGTTTGCTCGCCAGCATTCGCGAAAAATTCGCCACCATTCAAGAAGGTCGCGTGCTCGTGTTGCCACCACCACCGCTGCGTGGTCTCGGCAATGCCGGTGGCTTCAAAATCCAGGTGCAGGACCTTAACAATGCCGGACTCGACGCCCTCGAAGCTGCCACGCAGAAGCTCCTTGCAGCTGCGCAAAACGAGCCGGGTTTCATCTCACTCGTCACCGGCTTCCGCGCCCGAACACCGCAGTTCAAACTCGAAATCAACCGCGCTCAGGCGAAAACCATGGGCGTCTCGCTCGCTGATTTAAATGAGGCGCTGCAGGTCTATCTCGGCTCCGTCTATGTGAACGACTTCAATTTGTTCGGTCGCACCTACCAGGTCACTGCGCAGGCCGATCACGAATTCCGCAAAGACCCCGCCGACGTCTCCCGCATCAAGATCCGCAATCAAAACGGCGGCATGGTGCCGCTGGGAGCCCTTGTCAAAGTCATCAAGACCGGCGGTGCCGATCGCGTGCAGCGCTATAACCTCTACTACTCCGCCGACATCAATGGCAACACGCTGCCCGGCATCAGCTCCAGTCAGATGATCGAAAAGATCGAGCGCCTCGCCAAGGAGCACCTGCCCGCCGGATTCGCCATTGAGTGGACGGATCTCACCTACCAGCAGATCCTCGCCGGAGACACGTTGATGTACATTTTCCCGCTGTGCGTCATCTTCGTTTTCCTCGTGCTCTCCGCGCAGTATGAAAGCTGGAGCATGCCCATCGCCATCATCCTCATCGTTCCCATGTGCCTCCTCTCCGCCATCGGCGGCGTGTGGCTGCGCGGGCTCGACAACAACATCTTCACGCAGATCGGACTCGTCGTGCTCGTCGGTCTCGCCGCGAAGAACGCCATCCTCATTGTCGAATTCGCCAAGCAGCTTCAGGACGACGGCATGGATCGCGTGAAAGCCGCTGTCGAAGCCAGCCGCCTGCGTTTGCGACCCATTTTGATGACCAGCTTCGCCTTCATCCTCGGTGTGCTCCCGCTCGTCCTCGCCACCGGCGCTGGAGCCGAGATGCGCCAGGCCCTTGGAACTGCCGTGTTCTACGGCATGATCGGCGTTACGATCTTCGGCCTGCTCTTCACGCCTGTCTTCTACGTCATTCTCCGCGCCATCGTCGAACGTCGACAGGCCAAAGCTCTGCCTTCTATCGTCCATGCAGCTCACTAAAATACTTCCGCTGGTTCTTTGCTTGCTATCCAGCTGCACCGTCGGCCCCAAGTTCCTCAAGCCGCAGCCGAAGATGCCTGTGGACTACGCTTCCAAATCGTCCAACGCCACAGCTGTTTCCTCGACTTGGTGGCGCAGGCTCAACGACAGCACGCTGAACAACCTCATCACACAAGCCACCGAGCAAAATAAAGACCTCGCCGTCGCCAAATCGAGACTGCTTGAGGCCCGTGCTTTGTGGCGCGAGGCGCAGTTCGACTTCGCGCCAACCGTCACCGCCAGCGGCACTTATGACACGGCCTTTCTTGGTAGCTCTATGAATGCCGCCTTCCGCGGTCGCACTGTCGAAACCTGGCGCACTGGCTTTGATGCTGATTACGAACTCGACCTTTTTGGACGCGTGCGGAGTTCCGTGAAGGCCGCCAAAGCCACCAGCGCTGCTGCTGAGGCCAACGTGCAGGATATGCTCATCACGCTCCAGGCCGAGGTCACTATCAACTATCTCGAACTTCGCGGTGCCCAGGCTCAACTCAATGTCGCGCAAGAAAACGCCGGCAATCAATCCGAAGCCCTGCGTATCGCCGAAGCTTCGCTCAAAGGCGGACGAGGCACGCAGCTCGACGTCGCCCGTGCCAACGCTCTCTTGAATGCTACACAGGCCCAAATCCCCACTTACGAAGAAAGTGTCGCCAAAGCGATCCATCGCATCGCTGTGCTCTGCGGTCGCAATCCCTCCGAACTGCGCTCACAGCTCCAAAAAGCTCTCAAACAGCCCGCTGTGCCCGCCAGCATCGCCATTGCCAAACCCGCTGAGTTGCTCCGTCTCCGCCCCGACATCCGCATCGCCGAAAACGCCCTCGCTGCCGCCACTGCCCAAGTCGGCATCGCCACCGCCGACTTGTTTCCGCGAGTTACATTCGGCGGGCGTCTCAACCTCGAAGGCCAAAGTCTCGCAAGCCTCAGCCAATATGGCTCGAATGCTTATAACTTTGGTCCGCGCATCAGTTGGGCTTTCCTGAACCTTGGTCGTGTGCGGCAGCAGATCAAAGCTGCCGGACATCGCGCCGATGCCGCGCTCTCGACCTATGAGCAAACGGTGCTCCTTGCCCTCGAAGAAGTCGAAAACGCACTCACCAGCTACGACCGCGAGCGCCAGCGCCTCCGTCACCTCGAAGCCAGCGCCGCCAGCGCCCGTGAAGCAGCCACCTTGGCAAGACAAAGCTATCAAGACGGTATCGCCGACTTCCTCACCTTCCTCGACGCCGAACGCGTCGCTCTTAGCGCCCAAAACGACATCGTGCTTAGCCGCACCCGCGCCACCGCCGCCTGGGTCCGCATCCACAAAGCCATGGGCGGCGGGAATTAAAGTATCGGGGCAGGAATGCACCGATCCGGTAATCCCTCATTATCTACTGCTCCAGCCACTCCAAGTTAAACCGTGCTAGCGTTAGCCGTCCTCCGGCAAAAGCGGCGACGCCTTGGCTGTCGCCACTGCGACCGTAGAAGCAAAGGATTGTGCCTTTGGGTGTCACGGCTATGTCGGAGTACATGCTGGGGCCGTCTTCGATGAGTTTGTTGACCGGCCAGGTTTGAGCTTCATCACGGCTGATCTTAACGCTGACGTTCTTGCGATCTCGATTTTTACCAGGCTCTGCCTTACCTTTGGCCTTTTCCAGATTGTGCGGGTTGGAAAAGAGGATGAGGCTCTTGCCATCGTGATTGTAGCGAACGATGCCGCCCATGCAGATAGGTTCAAGCAACGCGTCGTCGAATTTCGGCGTACTCCATTTCATCGCACCATCGGGGCTGGTCACCACGAGGCGGCGATGTACTTTCGATTCACTGCGCACATTAAGCAGGACGCGGCCATCATTGAGCTCGATGGCGACGGTTTCATTCGGATTGATCCATTCGTCGGTGCAGGGTACAGCGATGTGGCCCGCGTGCCAAGTCTTGCCTTGATTATCGCTGTAAATAGTGGCCGTAACGCTGGGTCGATGCGCGTTGCCGCCTGTGCCAGTGGAAAGCCAGACGGGTACGACGAGACGCCCCGTTTTGAGCTGGATGCTGTGGTTCGGGCCTGTTGCTAGCACTTTCCAGTCGTAGTCTTTTTTGAAGTCTTCAAACGCGTTGGTGATCTCGGTGGGCTGGCTAAAAGTAAGTCCATCATCATCGCTGTGCTGATAAAAAACGCGTTCGTATTCCAGGCAGAAGAGCATGTGGACGGTGCCGTCTTTGTCAGCAATGAGAACGGGGTTGTTGTAGGTCACGTCATTGGGATCGACGTTCTTCATCTTGAGGGCCAAGGGGTTCTTGGCCTTCTGGCCTTCCACGTTCGCGATGCTTTTTGGGGCGCTCCATGTCTTGCCATCATCGGTGCTGCGGCGGAGTAAAATGCGAATGTCATCCCAATCGCTGACACCTGCCGCGCGCTTGCGGGCCTCGCACCAAGTCAACACGGTGCCTTTGGCCGTCACGACGACACCGGGGATGTGGTAGAGACTGTAGGCGGGATTTTCGCCAACGATGAAGAGGTCTTGTTTGTTGATGAACGGCTCAGCGGCACTTAGTAGGCCACTGAGAATGATGATGAGGAATGAGATCTGCTTCATGATTACCATTCTCCTTGCCGTTGAAATTGAACTTTAGCGTTTTTGCCGAACTGAGCGCCCGCTTCGGCCAGATTGGCGAGGATTTGATCCGTGCTAAGACCAGAACTGTCTCGTGCAGCAGGGATGACTGTTTGGCATTCATTGGCATCCATGAAACGTGCGGCTTGCAGAATATGCGGCTGTGCTTCCGGTTCGATGACGATGAATCCATGCTTGTCTGCATGAATGAGATCTCCTGGGCTTACCTTACGGCCAAAAACCTCCACTTCGCAATTCCAACGCACCGGATGCACATGCGCATGACCGACGCAGAAACGACGAGCTAGGGCCTTAAAGCCCGCATTGGTCATTTCATCGACATCGCGAATCGCGCCATCAACGATGGTGCCGACGCAGCCAAGAGCACGATGCATGTTGCTGTTCACCTCACCCCAAAAGGAACCAATCGTGCGTGGTTTATCGAGATCCTGAACACAGACGATCTTCGGCCCTGGAATACTGGCCACGTAGCGGCGGTACTCACTCCAAGCATTCGCATCGGCCTCGCGGTGCGCCTTGTTGCTTGGCTCGATGACGACGGTGACTGCATAACCCACCATCGGTCCCATCTGCGGCATGAAATCGCGGGTTTCTTCGAGATTGAAGGCATCAGCAGCGGGATCAAGCTTGGTGATCTGTTCCCAGCCATTGTAGATGGTGGGCGTATTCCAGCGTTTGAGTTGAAGGAGGTCTGAGTGGGGTAGCATGGTCTGTAATGGTTAAGGTTTGACCCATTCAAAGAAACCGATTTGCTCCAGCTCTGAATGCAGGGCCTTGGTTTGATTCGAATCTAGGGCCATACAAGGCAATCGCGGTGGACCAACATCGACACCGAGCATCGTCATGGTCGCCTTTGCCGCGCCCATGTAGCCGCGTGCCGCTAGCTTTTGAATCGTGCGGACCGATCGCATCTGCTCTTCGCGTGCCGCGATGAGATCGCCACGTTGGAATGCGGCGATGAGGCGATTATAGATCGGGGCGGCAAAATTGAATGAGCTTCCGACTGCCCCGGTGGCTCCGAGAGCTAGAGCCCCCAGCATCATCTCATCAAAGCCGAACGGGATGTCGAACCGTCCCTCATGCGAGGTACGGCAGAGCTGATACTCCATCAGATTGCTGCTGGTGAACTTGATGCCTGCGAGGTTCGGGATCCGATCGGCTGCTTGAGCCAAGAACTCAGACGGAGACAGGGAGATGCCCGTCATCGTCGGAATTTCGTAGTAGTAGAACGGCAGTTCCGGCGAGGCCGATGCGATCTGTGCCATGCTCTCGACCAGAGTGGCGATATTGCCCGGTTTGAAATACGAAGGTGCCAGCGCACCGACCGCCGCCGCGTCGAGTTCCTGCGCCTGTGCTGCTAGGTTGCGCGAGTCAGCGAGGCAGTTTGAGCCAACATGCACGATGACCTTGAGCGCGGCTCCACGTGTGACTTCAAACCACCGCATCGAGAGCGCCCGCCGCTCTTCCAGTGTGAGCGAACTGCACTCACCTGTCGTGCCTCCAATAAAAGCATGGCTAACGCCAGTTGTCTGCAAATGCTCCGCCTGCTTTTCGACGATGGCGAGATTGAGTGATCCGTCTGCGTGAAACGGCGTGTGGGTGGCGGCGACGAGGCCTTGGATGCGGTTTGTAGTCATGCTTGTAACGACATTAACGCCGAACCTGATAAAACCATGCCAACGATCTACCTGTTCTTTTTGAGAACAGGTGCTGTTCCCAATGTCTCGCCGCGCACAAAAGTAGGCATGAGTAGTTGCTGCACTTTCTTGGGTGGCGCGTTATCTCCAAGCGCAGTGACGAGATGGGCAAGCTTCTTGGCGAAAAATTCCGGCTGGCGCTCGTATCGGGCAAGTTCAGGTACGAGGTGCGTGAGGAAAGGCTCATGATCACGTGATAGGAGCGACATCTGCGCAGGCACATGCACGCCCTGCTGAGACAGATACGTCAGCGCGGTCGCCGCATGACCGGCTTGGAGTACAAAGAGTGCCGTGGGACGTTGTGTGGCGGACAAGAGGGTTCGCAGGGTCTTGATCACGCTGATCTTCGAATCATGGCAAAGATGTACCTTAAAGTTTGCATTACCCGCACCTTCCCGAAACCCCGCAAGACTTTCGTCATCGCCGGCGAAGGACACCGCAGGAGCTAAAACTGCCAAATGGCGATGCCCCAAACCCAAGAACCGCGCTGCTGCATGACGTGAAGTCGCTCGAAAGTCAGTATCGATCTGCGGAAGTCTAACGCCAGCATGGCAAGAGCCTGCCACCACGGTGGAAACTTCCTGCTTCTCAAACCAACTTTGCATTGCCTTAGTGGATCTAAAAAGGATCCACACGGTAGCTGGATGCTGAGCCAATAATGAATCTAGCGCGCCAGTTGGAGTTCGGCGAAATGCAGATGCATCAACCGCCATCTGCAAATGCCATCCAGCACTGGTTAATATGGACCGTAACGCATCCATCCAAAGCAAGGTGGAGGGAGCCAGCGTGTGCCATGGCGCTGGCATCAATATCACCGCAACCTTTTTCAAGGGGGCTTCCGCCATCTTCACTGGTCCAATCAACTCCCGCCTCCGACCCATGACCGTATGAATTAAGCCCTCCTTCTCTAAAATTGCTAACGCCGCACGAACCGTATTTCGTCCGACTTGAAGATCCCGCGCAAGGCTCATCTCCCCTGGCAAATACTTTGCCCAATCTCCACGGTGCATGCACTCTCGCAGACATATCGCTGCATCCACTGCTAAAGAGGTGCGCTTTGGGATGGGGTTGGTGGCTGTTTTCATGAAGAATGTGCTAAATGAATTTGGTGCAGAAAAGGAAAGATCGTTTTGTTGTCGTCCAGATGCGTTTCGATCTTGGAATCAGTCATGATCTACATAAGACTGATTTTATGTTCCATCTCATTCGCCTCGTCTCCGTTGGTTTTATCAGCAGCTTAGCCACTTTGGCACAGGCAGAGGAGTCCAAATGGGTGTCCTTGTTCAATGGAAAAGATTTAAGTGGATGGACGATCAAGATTGCTAAGCGTCCACTGGGAGAGAACTTTGCGGATACATTCCGTGTCGAGGACGGCATCTTAAAAGTGAGTTATGCGGGTTACGACAAGTTTGATCAGCAGTATGGTCATCTGTTCACTAACCTAGCTTACTCACACTACATCCTGCGTATGGAGTATCGTTTCACAGGCACGATGATGGCCGATGCGCCAAATTATGTGAATTTAAACAGCGGTGTCATGCTGCATGCACAGCCGCCACAGAGCATGCGATTTGATCAGGGATTTCCCGCAAGCCTGGAGATGCAATTTTTGGCCGATGAAGGCAAGGGTGCGCGCTCTACCGGGAATCTCTGCACGCCCGGCACGCATGTGGAAATGGGTGGCTTGCTGGTGACGAAACACATCGTCAAATCCAGTGCGCCTACCTTTCCAGCCGATGAATGGGTGCGGGCAGAAGTCGAAGTCAGAGGAAATGAGGAGATCATCCATCGCATCAATGGCATCGAGGTGCTGCGCTACCAACGCCCACAACTTGATCCAACGAACAACAATGCCCCTGCAACTGATCAGATCGAAGCAGGTGGCAATCTCATGCTCAGCTACGGCCACATTGCCTTACAGGCAGAAGGACAACCGGTGTGGTTCAGAAAGATCGAGTTGATGCCCTTGGTGAAGAGGTGAATCAGGGAAGAATTTTTACAGGCGTGGTCACCATCGCGCCGCGCTCATCGGTGATGCTGATAAACCATGTGTTGGCTTCTACGGGTGGTTTTGAGGCTATCACGACATCTCCACTGATGGTCGCTGGGACAGTATTCCACTTGCGTTTAGAGCGTGGCCCGGCGTCGGTCGTATAGTTCATGGCGGCTGATTTGAGTGCGGTGACGGTTTTGCAGATGACTTCGACTTGATCACCTTTAATGGTCGGATCGCCAGGAATTGGCAGTGCTTTTCCTCCACGACATTTGGAATCGATGAAAAGACCGATCTCATTGGGTGCCCAGCCTGGTTGATGACCATGCGGCATGTTCACCTGGATACGCATTTGCTTCTCGCCAGGCACCACGGCATAACTTTTCATGTAGCTGTCGAGAACGTAATGAATGTCATTGGTTCCGTTCACAAAAAAGATTGGCACATTGCAGCGCGGCAGCAGACTGCCTGGATCGTACTCTTTGACCCAGGCTGCTTTACGGTCGCCGAGTTTGTCGATACTAGGCTTTTGTACCGACTCGCCTTCGTGCAGAAAACCGCAGCCATAAACGGGCACCGCCGCCTTGAACCGATCATCTAGTGAGGCCACAAGGCAAGTCGTGTAACCACCCCAGCTGATACCAGTGACCGCTGTATTATCTGCATCCACTTCAGCGAAGCTACGCAGTAAAGTATGCGCACGCATCACGCTCGCCGCAGCATGGTACGGCCAGTCATCGCTGGTATCGCCACCGATGCTGTCAAATTTTTCGAGATGGCCATGGGGTGGGCCACCTTTTGATAAACGGACGCGGACGCCTCGGTGTCCATTGCCCGCGGCTAATCCTTGGGTATCAAAAATAGGTTCGGGTGGACGTGAACCATTTAGATCCATAGCGATGGCTGCATAGCCTCGCTTTGCCCAAAGCTGCACCCATTCAGCAAAGGCTGTCCCGCCGCCGCCATGAATGCAGACAATGCCTGGAAACTTACATCCAGGCTTGGCGGCTCCGAGGGTGATCGGTGAAGCATAAAAGGCAAAGACCTCCGAATAATGGTCTTTGTACTTTTCTCCTTCATAAGTGAGTGAATGAATCGGTTTTGTTTGGTCGATCCAATTCACTGTCGGCACCTTGTTTTTTAATCCATCTATATCCCACGGGCCCACTTTTTCGGCGTAGAGTTGCGTGGAGAGGACGGAAAGAAGAAAGATGGTAAAGTACTTCATCAGCAGACATGAACAGAGACTGCTAGCTTGTTCATTCATTTTTTATTGCAGAGATTCCACATCCAGTTGAGCGCCAGCTTTATCATGTAAGACAGGCGCAGCTGCCACAGCCTTTGGTCTTCATTCCAGCAAGTTTGCGTTCAATCTCTAGGGATGTTGGCGTGATGGCCAGACCGCCGAGGGAGGTGCAACGGTGCTCGCGGGGCATCATGCTGGATACGTTTTTAGCTGCGTCGATGACTTCATCGAGTGGGATGAGCGGGTCAAAGTCAGCGAGGGCCATGTTGGCACAGGAGAGGGCATTGCTGGCGGCCATAACGTTCTTGCCCAAGCAGGGAGCTTCGACACGATTAGCGATGGGATCACAAATCAGGCCAAGCATGCTTTGGAAGGCCATGGAGGCTGCGGCGATGCCTTGATCGCGCGTGCCAGCAGCAAGAGTGATGAGGGCAGCTGCGGCCATGCTGGCTGCTGAGCCACCCTCTGCCTGACAGCCACCGACTTCTGCGGCGAAGGTCCAGCGTGTGGCAATGAACACGCCGATCAATCCCGCAGCGAGCATGGCTTTGGCCATGGCTTCTTCATCATGGTTCATGACCTCTGCCATCGCAATCACGGCTCCTGGCAGTGCTGCGCAAGCGCCAGCCGTCGGAGCGGCGACGATGACGCCCATGCTACTCTTCACTTCCATCAAGGCGGTGACATAGAGAACCATACGATTTAGTGCTCCACCATCGAGCAAGCGACCTGCATTCATGAGTTCAGCGAAGCGCCCGCTTTGATGGCCGAGCACACGATCTGCGTAGCTGGTGCCTGCAATACCGCTGGCGATTGACTTACGCAGGATGCGGATGATGGCGATCATCTTGTCGATGACTTCACGTTCAGAGAAATTACCACGAGCCATCTCATACTCGATAGCGAGTTGCCACAGAGGCGTGTTTTTGTCGCTGTCATATTGCAGCATTTCTGAACAGTTCGTAAAGGGCACGCGTATGTCTTGACGAGAGGGCACCGGGAGGACTGGGAAGAGCCGCTTGACTGAAATCGGACTCAATAAATCTAATGACTCTGGTGGAACGAATGTGTTGGATTTGATCTGCCAAAGAGTGGTGTCACCTCGATTGTGTTGGATGACTTCATCGGCCTCGAAACGGACCATGATGTCTTTAGGCAAAGAGATCAAAGTTTCATGATACCCTCCATCCATGTGCATCGAGACTCCGTCAATGCTAAGCACCTCCATCATGCCTCCGCCGGTGGAGATGGCGATGATTGAGTGTGTTTCACATTTGTTGCGTAATGTGAGTCGATAGGTGTTTGGATGTGGATCACTCACATCAACGGTTTCGATGCGGAGGTCGATCCCAGCTGCTGTGAGTGCTTGAGCGGAGTTTGGCAACCTCTCATCATCGGCTTCCCAGCCGAGTAACCCTCCAAAGAGGCCCATGTCGCTGCCCTGACTATCGTGAGTTGTCGGTAAGGAGCCTTTACGATCAAATTCGACAAGGACCTCAGTGATCTCACCGTCCATCAAATCTCTTGCGAGTCTTCCGATGCGAAGCGCGGCAGCACAGTGGGAACTGGAAGGGCCGCGCATCACGGGCCCGATGACGTCATTGAAGATGGAAACGGGTGTCATGGGTGCTTGAGGCTGACACTACGTCCTTCGTTTATTGACTTGTCGAGCAAAGCCTTGAGTTCGGTAACGATTTCAGGATGTTTAAAATACAGATTGGTTGCTTCACCAGGATCGGTTTCAAGGTTGTAAAGTTGTCCTGCGGTCTTGGGTCCGGTTTCGGGTAAGGAGAAGGATTTAAGCTCGCCTTCGTCGTAGTCGTTTCCGCCAGAGCCGGTGTGGTCGAGGTATTTCCACTGACTGCTGCGAATGGAAAGCGTTCGTTTTCCTGCGAAGGCTTGCACGAGGAGGTAGGGGCGGATGGGGGATGCATCCTCGCCGAGCCATGCGGGAAGCATATTGAAGCTGTCTTCTGCAGCTTCTTTGGGGAGTTCACTGCCAATGATGCTGGCGACGGTGGCCATGATGTCGGTGAGACTCATGAGTTGTGCGCTGATGGTGCCGGGTTTCACTTTGCCAGGCCAACGAACGATGAACGGCACACGATGTCCGCCTTCCCAAGAATCTCGTTTTACGCCACGCCAGGGTCTTGCTCCGTCATGAGCATGATCTGCTCGCATATGAATGACGCTTGTTGTCTCTGGTCCGTTGTCGCTGGAAAGTAGGACGATCGTGTTGTCGGCAATGCCGAGTCGTCTAAGGTCGTTCATCAACTCGCCAACAATGTGATCGAATTCATGGATAAAGTCGCCATGAGGACCGGCTTGTGTTTTGTTTTTGAACTCCGGCGCGGCAAAGGACGGGAGATGCACCGCGTGAGTGGCATGATAAAGAAAGAAGGGTTTGTTTGGCGAAGTGCGCTGATGCTGCTCCATGAACTCACGACTTTTCTTGAGAAAGATCATGTCCACTTCCTCGATCGAAAAATCAGGCGCGATGTAACCTGAGCGGCAATCGTTTGCATACGGATGTCTGGGTAGTTTTGACTTATCGATGGGGCCATTCGGTGGCACGGGGATGAGATCACCGTTGATGAAGGCATAAAGCCAATCAGTACCCGGACAGCAGGCTGTTCCAAAGAAGTGATCAAAGCCATGATCTTGAGGGCCACCCTCAATCCGACGTGAATAATCAATGCGCAAGACATCCTCCGATTTTCCGCTGTGGATCTCTTTTCCAGCCTTATCACGAAAGGTCAGTCCCACATGCCATTTGCCGATGGCGGCAGTGGCGTAGCCTTGTTTTTTTAACATGGCTGGAAGAGTCAGGCGGCTCGGTGCGATCAAGGAAGGCCCACCAACACCTTGAAAAATTGTGCCACCATTCGGAACACGAAATGCCATTTGGCCAGTCATAAGGCTGTATCGCGATGGCGTGCAAACGGTGGCAGGACTGTGTGCATCCGTGAACCTCATGCCCTCAGCTGCAAGACGATCGATGTTTGGCGTAGGCACTTTCGATTGTTCGTTGTAGCAGCGCACATCGCCGTAACCTAGATCGTCGGCTAGGATCAAGACGATATTGGGTTTGGCTGTAGCAGCTTGACCAACGGTTAGTGCCATTAAGGCGAAAATGGAAACCAGCGGTTTCATAGGGGTTTGAGGCACCTACTTCTCGATCTCTTGACGCGTGGCGATGGGAACATAGCCGATCTCAAAACCTTTGGGCGGAGTAAGGATCAAAGCGGGATCAATGCTGGCAAGCGTACCGTGATCTGGCGGAGTCAGGTAATTACGATCTTTGGTCCATGTGCGATGTAGTTTTTCGACTCGGGTTTGCACTTGCTCACGCTCCTCCATGGTCAGATCCGCATTGAGCATGGCGGGCTGATCAGCAAATCGATACCAGTAGTAGGTGACAGTGCTGCCATCGCCGAGTTTGGCTTTAAATGGACCTGCAACAGGTCCGGGTTTTTTCCAGCAGCTGTCGGTCTCATCTGGCGTGGTGCGAGGTTCCTGTGGCTTTTCTTCTGGCGTGGCAAACTGATGCTTCGTAAGTCCTAGATTGGTGGCTATGTCCTTTGGCTGTATGACTGTCCAGAGTGGCTTCTTGCCATCGGTGTCCAGCGTGTAGTATTCGGGCAGAGTTACGAGAGAGTTACTGATGATGGTGAGTTGCTCGTTCCATTTGTAGCTGAAGGTGATTGGGTCTGGGGTGAACGAGGTGGCAAAAGACTTCCAGGCTAAAGGCACTTTTTGTTCGCGCTTGGTGCCAGGGGGATAGATACTCCAATTTGATCCGCCGCCCTCACGAAAAGTATGCACGGCTGAGGAATCCGCTTTGATGGTGCCATCTGTCGGAACTCCACCAGCGAACCATTTTTCCACATCATCCCATAACGCCGCCTTTTTGTAGGCTGTCAGGCGATGCAGTACGGTGGATGTGCCATCGGACCCAATAGGGAACCTTGTCGGTGCGACACGCGCGAATGCTTTGCCTGCTTCATCCTGGGTCAAAATGGCAGGCACATGTTGTGTTTCCATTTGAATGGCTTTGTTAGGTTCAGCGGGACGTGAATCGAGAAGCTTGCCTGCCCATTCAGGATGTTCGAGTGCAGCCTGCGACCAGAAGAAAGGGGTGAAAAAGGTGGCTGGCCCTTTGAAATTGGCGGTATTGAGAAAGAGTGTCCAGCTATGGTTGCCAGTGAGCAATTTCTTGTTTGCGGTGGTTGTTTTTTGGTTGGTCAGCGGTAGTGGCAGGTAGCCATAGCCAAAAAGCTCGCCGCTGGTGCCTTGCTTTAAATTGAGACCATCTAAAGGAAACAAGAGCCAAGGACTCAACTGCGCCACGCCATATTGGCCGCGCGGCTTTTCCCAAGTGCCAGCGCCATAGCCCGGGCCGTTGGCAATCAGACTAAAGTTTGCGCCAACACCACCCATGATGAACTTCGGCGTCGTGCTGGGGAAATGCGTGTCACGCCACCAACCGAGTCCACCTTCAATGTCTGTGTAGCATTTCTCCTTCGGTTTTTGTCCTTCTTCATACTGAGGATGCATCCAAGTGCCGCAGAGGCCTGTTTGAAATTTGTGTCCTGGGTATGTCTCTACCAGTGGCCAAGCCGCCGCATAGAGTGAGAAGCCTCCATTAAAATCCTCCGGTACTTTTTCAGCTGGCCCAAAGAGATAGCCTGCCATCTCGCCTTCTTTGATTTCAGCAGATAAAAGATAAGAGGTTATCCCAAGAAGGAGAAGACCGCAGAAAAAGGATTGTTTCATGGATAGCAGGTGTTCATTATAAAAAGCCCAAAGCTGTCACTTGTTTTCTTCCAGGCAGCCGTGAATCAGCATTTATCCCGAAGTTCTACAATGTCGATGCTGGCGATGACTAGCTTTTCTTCAAGACCAGCACCACGTCTGCATAGCTGTCGTCCAGTTCACGTGGGGACAGCAGGTTATAGGTGAAGTCATAACAGGCAACCAGTTCAAAGGCAGGCACCTTAGCCAAAAGTGCGCGCATTTGTTTAGCATTGTAGGTGCGGAACTGCCAGCGGGTCTCTTGCACATGTCGGCGGCCCGAGTCCAGGATGGTCAGGCGTGTGCGCAGGTCTTCGAGCCGTTTTTTTCGGTCAGCAGGCCAGGTGTGGGTATTGCAAGTGACCTTAATGCCGTCTCGCTCAGCGACCCAGCGTTCATGCTCTTCTTTGATGGAACTGTAATCCGTAAGATGCACCCCCAGTGCAAAGATGGCGCCGGGTTTAAGTGCAGAAGCGACACGTTGAAGGCAGGCGACGGCGTCTTGTTCTTTGAGCAGGTATTTGAAGGTGCTAACGAGACAGTGAGCCAAGTCAAAAGTCTGGAGCTTCGGCAATTCAAAGCTCTGCATCCAGTCTTCCCAAATCTTCGCCTTCAGACCTTGCTGTTGGAGGCGCTCTTTGGCGAAGTCCAGCATTCGTGCATTGCCATCAAAGCCGCTGACTTTCCATCCGCGCCTAGCCATTTCTGAAACTAGTCGACCGCTACCACAGGCAGGCTCCAGCAAATGGCGCGATTTTCCTGCCCGACCATAACGCTCATGAAGAGCATCCAGAAAGGCACCTTCTTTGGGGGTGTCTGCATCAAAGATAATGTCGTAATAGAGTGGTGTATCATACCAATCGCGTAGTTCGGGCATGGTCTCTAAAAACGGCTTTAGCTTGGCTTGTCAATGCTGGGTCACTTTGAAAGATTGATGAATAGAACCATTCATCGCCTGCGCACAGGGATAACTCGGCCAGTGACTGGATCATAGACAGCGGTCGTTCCTGTTGGGACGTAGCCGGGTTGGAGTGTGCCGTTGTATTGATTAGGCGGGTAGATCGACTGACCTGGATAAACGGGCTGATTACCAATGAAGACTTCTCTTGTCACGCCGCCGCTTTGTTGAATGACGCCAGTTTGCGTGTTGCGGCCGAAGGCATCTGAGGCGCTGTTTTGATAGAGGACTTGGGCGTCCGGCAAGCTATCGCGTTGCTGGCGGTCCATTCGCTCACGGTAGGCGTTGGATGTCTCGCCTGCCTTCATCGGTGGATTGGCTGCACTGAATCCGCCCATCGAGTAAATGCCAGCTGATCCGGTGTCGCGCTCTTGAGTTTTTCGGTTGCTGGTCCTAATCGGATTGTAACCCGACGATGGCGGGGCTTCGCAGGCGCTGATCACTAAAAGTGCGGACGGCAAGAGGATGAAAATGGATTTCATATCCAGAGACTAACAGAATCGATTTTTTAACAGAAGGTTTTCTTTCAAATTAAAGCTTCAGAAAATGTTTTCGAACATGGCTAAACTAAACGGCATCAGAGTAACCGTGATGCTTTCTGGCATGACCCATGCTTTAAGGCTTCATAGGTAACCCAATCCAAAACTATGATGACTCGTTTTCCTCGGCCTGGTTGTTGGTATCGTTTCACTGCCACCGATTGGCAGTTCATCCGCGACGCGCTGGCTCTGACTCAAAAGGATCGTGATGGCATCGTCTCTTTACTTGATGATCCAGAGGCGGTGAAGATGATCCTGGATCACCCGAAGCTTTTTGAGGCTATGCTCGTGAATCGAAAGGCAGGCATGCTTTCCCCTGAGCTGTTTTTCTTTGTGCTCGTCCGCCACACCTTGAAGCGCGCTGGCGTGGACGACCTGGAAGTGGCTGACTACATGGCGGTCGTCTGTGCGGATTTTGGCCTGCCTGCTACGGCTGAACAAAAGCTTCCTGCACACCGCTTGGATAGTCTTTACAGTATCGACTACATCTCAGCACTGGAACATGCAGGTCCTCATGAGCGCTTCTTCATCCATGTGCAATGCGCCAATCAGTTTCTCGTTTTGACCAGCCTGTATCCTGATTTTTTGCATCATCGCGCAGAGCGCCGTGGCGCACCGGATGTGGAGTATTATGAGCAAGTCGTCGTCAGTCATCTCGAAGCAGCAGGCCGACATGCACTGGCGGGTGAATTTGCGCTAGACGATACGCTCACACATGTCGCAAGTGCCTTTCCGCCTGCTCGACGCGCCATGAATCACACCGTGCGTGAGTATCTGAGTCTGGGTGCATGAACCTTCTCTTTTGGTAAGGTTTTGACAGATCATCACGTTATTTCTCAGACATGGAAATCGATCCTTCACTGCCTGAGCACATCGTTCGTCGCGACTTTATCAAAAAACTCGCAGCTGCCAGCACAGCTGCTTGGATGACGGGTGAGCCTCGTGCCATTTGGGGGAAGACGGGCGAATCTGTCACGCATCCACCAGCCAAAGCTGATGCCTGCATCTTGCTATGGATGGCGGGCGGTATGGCTGCACCAGACACCTTTGATCCCAAAGGCTACCTGCCTTTTGAAAAGGGGCTGGAGGTGAAAAAGATGCTCAGCACATTTCCGGCGATTCAGACATCGGTCGATGGGATCAAAATCTGCCAAGGTCTGGAAAACATCGCCCAAGTGATGGATCGCGGAACACTCATCCGCAGTGCCGTGCAGCCGGATCTAGGAAGCATTTTGCACAGTCGTCATCAGTATCACTGGCATACGGGTTATGTACCGCCACAGACGGTCGCCTGTCCGCATATAGGAGCCTGGATGGCGAAAGTGCTCGGCCCACGTAACTCGGTGATGCCAGCTTTTGTCAATATCGGTCAGCGACTTGAAGGGGTGGGTGAAAGCGAAGAATTGAAGGCCTTCACCACGGCAGGATTTTTTGGCAGCGAATTCGGGCCGATGAATCTGCCTTATCCAGAAGAGGCCGCACAGTCCGTGAAGCCGCCGAAAGGCATGGACGCTCAACGCTTTGCCAATCGGGATAAGCTCTTTCGTAAGCTCGTCGATCAAAGCCCGAATCGTGAGATCATGAGCGACTACCAGCAGCAATCCATGCTTCGCAGCATGGACAATGCCTACCGCTTGCTAAGTGCCAAGGAGCGTGACGCCTTTGACATCACCCTGGAGCCGAAAGAGAGCTACGCCAAATATGACACGGGCCGCTTTGGACGCGGTTGCTTGTTGGCGCGGCGGCTGATCGAGGCTGGTACTCGCTTTGTGGAAGTGACCACAGAGTACGTGCCCTTCTTCCAATGGGACACGCATAAGGATGGCCACAGCACAGTCGATAAGCTCCATAAAGAAATCGATCTACCCATCGCCCAGCTCGTCCGTGACCTTGAGGCCAAAGGGCTGCTGGATCGCACGCTCATCGTCATCGCTAGCGAGTTCAGCCGGGACGCGCTCATGGAGGGAAAACCGGGCTCTACGGCGAATGATCAGACCACGTTTAAAGTGGATACCTTGACCGAAATGAAGCACTACGGCCTGCACCGTCACTTCACCGGCGGCACAAGCGTTGTCATGTTTGGCGGAGGTGTCAAAAAAGGCCATCTCTACGGAGAAACCGCGGATGAGCGTCCCCTCATCGCCACCAAGAACCCCGTCAGCGTCATGGATCTACATGCCACCATCATGACCGCCCTGGGCATCAGCCCCAAGACTGAGTTCAGCATCGAAGGCCGCCCCTTCTACGTCACTGAGGATGGGAAAGGGAAAGCTGTGATGGATGTGTTTGCGTGATAGTTGTTTCCTTGCGTTAATCACAATACCTATTTAAGATGGATGCTAAGTTGCTGATGCCATTCAGCAGTAACGCTTAAATCATGCGCTAAATCAATCTTATCTACTTGCTATGAAACGCCTCGTCCGCACTTCCTCTCTCCTGCTTTTAAGCCTAGCCCTCTCATCGTGTGGTTCAGTATCTGATACATCTCCAAAAGTCAGTCCAGCTGCAGTTGGAGTCGCCTCTAAATCGTATTCCAAGGTTTTAATCCAAGACTTCACGGCAGGTCCAGATTCTGGGGCAGATGCTGCTGTGGGATCGAAATTTGCAGGCGTAATTGCCTCTGCAATCACCAGCAACAAGCCTGGCACACTGATCGCACGTCAAGGTAAGGCTGATGCCAACACACTCGTGATTGGTGGTGAGGTTACACGCTTTGTGGAAGGTAATGCTGCCCTTAGACTGCTCGTGGGTATGGGTGCGGGCAGCAGTTATTTTGACGCTACTATCCGCCTCTCAGACGGCGCTAGCGGTGCAGTTCTGCATACCCTCAAAGCTGACAAAAATAGCTGGGGCCTTGGAGGCGGAATAGCTGCTTCTCAGACCGTGGATACATTCATGGCCGACGCTGCTAAAAAGACTGCCGATACAGCAAGGTCACATATCAAATAATCATAACAAACGCGGCGAGAGGTTTAATCGACCTCTCGCCTTTTTATGATAGACCTTTTGGTCGGTGATGGATTTGAAATTGGCTGATGCAGATGGTGGTGCACTTCTGGTTTTCACACAGGGCTAGGCAATATTCAGCTGGCGCACAGATATCAAAAATAGGACTTAACCAGGTATGGCCTTCAAAATCAGCACGGTGTACCAACAGATCTTTAAAATCTGGAGAGCAAAGCGGTTTAAACTTTTTGTTCAGCGGCTTAAACCACTGCGCACAGCATCGCTACTAGACGTAGGTGGGTACCCTGGCACATGGACGAATCAGGAGCCTGTCGTCGGCCGAATTGATACTTTGAATGTGCACGAGGTGGCATTCAAACAGGAGGACTTTCCTTTGCATTCCATTCGGACTTTGGTTGGCAATGGCTGTCAGCTGACGTTTACCAATCAGAGCTACGACATTGCTTACAGTAATAGTGTGATTGAGCATGTCGGAACGTGGGAAGATCAAATTCAGTTCGCGCAAGAACTCTGCCGTGTAGGTCGCTCAGTCTGGTGTCAGACGCCTGCATTTGAGTGTCCGATTGAGCCTCATTACTTAACACCTTTTGTGCACTGGTTGCCACGGTCCGTACAGCGGAAGATGCTTCGTCATTTTACGTTTTGGGGGTGGATGACTCGCCCTTCCAAAGCGGAAATCGAAGAGATGGTCGAAACGACAAGACTGATTACACGGAAGGAAATGAACATCCTTTTTCCAGACTGCGAAATTCACACGGAGTATCTTTTGCCTTTTCTGCCAAAGTCCTACATCGCGATACGCCGTTGCCGTGATGAGTGACTGGGCTTGAATCCCTTTCTCATACAAAACAGGCGGACCTCTCGGCCCGCCTGCTCAAATGGGGTGAAGTTTCGGACTACTCTTTCGCAGCCAGATCGCGGTTGCTCACCAAGACCTTGTCCACAAGACCATAGGCGGCGGCTTCTTCGGCGCTCATGTAGTTGTCACGGTCGGCATCTTTTTCGATCACTTCAGGGGTTTTACCGCAATGAAGAGCCAGGATGCGGTTCAACCGGCGCTTCAGTTTGTACATGAAGTCCACGGTGCGCTCCACATCACTGGCCGTTCCGCGGGCACCACCAGAGACCTGATGGATCATGATGTCGCTGTTTGGCAGAGCGAAACGTTTGCCTTTCGTGCCTGCGGCTAATAGGACAGCGCCCATGCTGGCGCAGATACCGATGCAATAGGTGTTCACGTCACAGGTGACGAACTGCATCGTGTCATAGATGGCTAGGCCAGCAGTGACAGAACCACCAGGGCTGTTGATGTAAAAATGAATGTCTTTCTTCGGGTCCTGCATCTGAAGGAATAGGAACTGGGCGATGATGACATTGGCCACTTGATCATTCACGTCGCTGCCGAGGAAGATGATGCGATCCTTCAATAGGCGGGAATAGATATCGTAAGAGCGCTCCATGCGCCCTTCACTCTCGATCACCATCGGGACGATGAAGTTAGAGGGCGGAGAAATCATGGTGGGGAAATCGGATGAAGATTGGGACATGGTGGTAATGAAAGAGTGTCGGCAGGCATTGTCAAACTTGCCGCTAAAAAGAAGCAACGTCTCCGGCTGATGAGTGGAGTCGTCAAAATGCTGCCTTTTGACGTCCGTTTGCACGTTCCTGCCGAGCGCGATACTCGGTGGGGCTGCATTTTTGCAGACGGCGGAAGAGGCGATTGAAGAAGGAGATTTGGGTGAATCCGCAGCTTAAGGCGATCTCTAGCACGCTACGATTGCTTTCCAAAAGCTCGCGGCAGGCTGCTTGGAGGCGCAGATGATTGAGAAACTCGCTCATCGTGCGGCCGGCGTGTTTTTTAAACTGGCGTGCAAACGTGGGGCGGCTCAGGTCCGTGAGAACTAAAATATCCTCCAGCCTAACCTCCTCACGAAAATGGGCGATCAGGTGGCGCATGGCTTTTGAGATCGACTGTTGATAGTGGGATTCTGCTGCTAAGGCAAAGGAGCGGACGGAAAGAAATAAACGATCTGTTTCGGGGGCCGAGGCGATCAGGGCCAGGGTGCGCAGTAAAAGCGCCAGTTGTTCGACTCCCTGGGTCTGCCTCATTTCATGAAGCAAAATCGAAATGCGGGCTGCAGTTGATCCGCTCAGTCTCAGCCCGCGGCCCGCCTGCTCAAAAAGCTCTCGCAGCGCTAAATTTTCGGGGAAAGCCCAGAAGGGGTGCCCCTCTGGGAAATGCCATTGAACGGAAATGCCGCAGGAGTTGCCTTTCGTATGCCAGTAGTGCGGCAATTTGCTTCCAAGTAGGACAAGATCACCTGCCTCAAAGGAACCAATATGGTCGCCAACAAAGCGTGAGCCACTGCCCTCTGCGAATAGCGTGAGCTCCATCTCCGCGTGGAAATGCCAGCGCGTGCCCTCACCGACGATCTTTTCGATCTTTCCGGGAGCCACAACGCACTCCACGTCACGGACTGAGCGTGACCAGCGTAACAAGCGAAAAGAATGTCCGCTGGGAATTTGAATCTTTTCACGCTCGACTTGCATGAGGTGGCATCAGGGTTGGGCGTGGTTCGTTCTTAGCCAAGTCAATGCTTCGTCCTTAGTGCTGATGATACCTTCAAGTTGGGCGTTTTGCACCTCCGTCAAAACAGCGCCGAGTTGTTTGCCTGCCTGCCAGCCCAAGGCCATGAGATCGCGACCATTGATCAATGGCTGTGGAATGAGCGGTTCGTGAGAGAATTCTTCGGCTTTGGCCTGCATGAATTCATAATTGTCCAGCAGTCCATTTGAGCCCAGACAATCGATTCGGTGCAGCGCCAACTCATCTGCCCAAGTCGGACGAGCCATCATGCGTTTCAGCGTGCTCTTCTTCATTTTTTTAACGTCCTTAAACACCATGTGATGTTCCACAGCCACCTGAGTAGGCTCGATGACATCATTGGGGAATTTCAGGCGGCGTAGGATCTCGCCAGTCATCTCAGCGCCGAGTTTGTCGTGGCCATTGAATCGGATGCGGCCTGTTTCATCGACGGTAAAGGTGGCTGGTTTGGCGATATCATGCAGGAGCACACTGAGCACGAGCGGCTCAGAAACCACTTCTGGCAGCAGGCTAATCATGAGTCTTGTGTGGATGAATACATCGCCCTCGGGATGCCATTGCGGCGGCTGCTCCACTCCTTTCAACACTAGGATTTCTGGCAGCACTTGCGCCATCAGGCCGCTATCCACGAGCAGATCAAAGCCACGCACACGGTTCGGATGCAGGAAGATTTTGATGAGTTCATCACGGATCCGCTCAGCGCTGACGGATTGAATGGCAGGCGCGTGCTCGCAAACCGCCTGCCAGGTGAGAGGATCGATCTCAAAACCGAGTGTTGTGGCAAAACGGACGGCGCGCAGCAGGCGCAGTTTGTCTTCATCGAATCGCTTTGATGGATCGCCGATGGCGCGCAAGAGGCGTTTTTCTAAGTCGCTCTGACCGCCTACGAAGTCGATGATATCACCCGAGATCGGATCATGGAACAAGCCATTCACGGTGAAGTCGCGGCGTTGAGCATCTTCTTCAGCGGTAGAAAAAGTCACGCTCTCTGGGTGCCTGCCATCTTTGTAACTTCCGTCTGTGCGGAAGGTCGCCACTTCGATCTGTTCACTTCCCTGTCGAACAATCACGACGCCAAAATGAGCCCCGACAGTCAGTGCCCCAGGAAATAAAGCGATCACCTGCTGCGGCGTCGCGCTGGTGGCGACATCATAGTCTTTGGGCTCGCGTCCTAACAAATGATCGCGAACACAGCCTCCGGCGAGCAAGGCTTCATGGCCAGCGGAACGGAGTTTTTGGATGATGGGAATGACAGCAGAAAGCATGTGCAAGGGAAGATGCGCGCCAAGCGCTTTTCCGAAAGTAGTTTCGGTCTGGAGGTGAAGCTAAGTTGAGTTTTGAAAGGAATGCTGCTGCTGGACTGATCTTATGAGATATGAAACGCTTTTTTATGCTCTGGGTCTTTGGAGTCGGCTTTTGCCATGCACAAATGGCCAATCAGCCGCCTGTGCCACAATGGCTTGAATTGGAGGGTCCCCAGGAGACGGTGGAGGTGCGATTCGAGCAAAAAGGGGCCCTTTTGAAAGCCATCCTTCTATTGGCCGCCGAAGGCTCTGCGGAGGTTCGAGTGAATGAACGTCCGATGCCAAAGGTAGGACCCATGGTCGGTGGGATTGCCACGAGCATCGACCTGACGTCTTTGATCAAGCAAGGCTCTAATGTGCTCTCGGTCACCTCAGCTTCTCCACGTGTCGCGGCGCGGTTGGAATTGAATGGGGATTTGGCGCAGGTGCGCTGGATTCCGACGGATGAAACCTGGACCTCTCCAAAAGGGAAGGTGGCTGTCGTAGGGCGGGTGGATCTTGACGAGGCAAAGAATCCTTTCGATCTGAAGAAGACTTTTGATGCTTACAATTCCTGGCAGTTGGCCAAACCTGGGGCGCAGAGTCAGGCGACTGATCCATCCTCTTTTACCCTGTTGCCAGGATTTAAAGTGGAACTGTTGCGGTCGGCTCAGCCTGGAGAAGATTCCTGGGTGTCGATGGCTTTTGATCCAGAAGGCAGAGTCACCTTGGCCAAGGAGAAGAAGGGGCTACTGCGCTATGATTCAGAGTCGGGAGCTATGAGCGAGATCGAAGGCTCGCTGCTAGAATGCCGAGGCTTGCTGTATGCACACGGAGTTCTTTATTCGAATGCCAACAACAGCAAGGGTCTCTATCGTCTGCGAGATGCAGATGGGGATGGCGTCTTTGAGGGAAAAGAGGAGCTGATGCACAGTGAAGGCGGTGTAGGGCATGGGCGAAATCACATCAAGTTGGGCCCAGACGGGCGTATTTGGATCGCGCATGGAAACAATGTCTTGCTACCAAGTCCTCTTGCTGAGGATTCGCCGTTGAAAAATGTGGCCAATGATCAGGTGCTGCCGAACCCATGGGATAGCAGCATGTTTGACGGCAACGTCGAGCTGCCGGCAGGTCATGTGATCGCCTATGATCCTAAGGATGGCCGCACGGAACTGATTGCGGGTGGGTTGCGTAATCCGCTCGATATCGCCTTTAATCGCGATGGTGAGCTTTTCACTTTTGATGCCGATATGGAACGTGATGTGGGTGCGCCATGGTACATGCCGACTCGGGTGCTGCATGTGGTGCCGGGTGCAGACTTTGGCTGGCGCAGAGGCACGGGACGTTTTCCGGCTTGGTATCCAGATACCTTGCCCAGTATTTTGGATATCGGGCTGTCATCACCCACGGGGATCTGCTTTGGGTATGGAGCTAAGGTTCCCAAGAAATATGAAGAGTCCCTATTCATCCTCGATTGGAGTTACGGGCGTATCATTGCGGTTTCCCTTGAGGCAAAGGGAGCCAGTTATGTTGCTCAACAGGAAACGTTTGTCTCAGGTCGGCCTCTGAATGTGACCGATGCCAGTGTGGGACCAGATGGTGCACTGTGGTTCATCACGGGCGGTCGTGGGACACAGAGCGGATTGTATCGCGTCAGTTACCGTGGTGAAATGCAAGTGACGGAACAGAAAAAGAGTCAACGGTCCAAGGATCTGCGTGCGCTGCGACGTGAATTGGAAGCTTCGAAGCCAAGCGATGCCAAGGAAGTCTTCGGCGTACTCGCACAGCTTTCGCATAAGGATGAGCACATTCGTTTTGCCGCGCGCGTGGCACTGGAGCGGATTCCCACTCAGTATTGGAAAAAGGAAATCGTCGGTGAGTCACGCGGATGGACAGGCATTCTGGGTTGCCTAGCCTTGGCGAGAGTAGGAATAGAGGCAGATCGCTCTGGTATCTTGGCGCGGCTGAATTCACTTTCCTGGCGTGACCTGACCGAGTCGCAGCACCTCGCGGTTTTAAGAACGTTGAGCGTAACCTTGACTAGGCTGGGAGATCCTCTGCCTGAGGAAAAGCTCAAGCTGCTAAGTTGGCTGCAGCCGCTTTTCCCTGCGAGTTCACGAGAGATGAATCAGGAGCTTTGTCGCTTACTCATTCGACTGGGCTCGACTGAGGTGCTGCCAAAGTGCGTGGCTCTATTGCGTGAGGCAGAGGCCAGCGAGGACTTGCTCTTTTACCCCATGTATCTGCGCTACCTCAAAGAAGGCTGGTCGTCGGAGGATCGTCGCATCGTTTTTGATGCACTTAATCGCGCGGAGAAGCTGAACGGAGCCAGCACCTACTTCAAATGCCTGTCTGACACGCGCAGTGAACTGGCAGCAGCCTTGAAGCCTGAGGAATTGTTGAAACTGGCGGATGTCATCCACCCGCCAAAACCTGTCGCACTCTCGCCTCATGCGATGCCTGGACACACGTATCGGGTTTGGAAAATCGAGGATCTCGAGCCTCGACTCGCCGAGGTGGCACGCGGTCGCTCCTTTGAAAAGGGTAAGGCCGCAGCCATCGCTACGCAGTGTGTGTTCTGCCACACGATGAGCACGGATCGCAGCCTGCCTGCGGGGTTGTTTGGCCCGGAACTCGTGCAGGTCTCAGCGCGTTTCGGACGACGTGATTTATTGGATCACATCTTGAACCCGTCCAAAGTCGTTGATGAAAAATTCCGCTTTGTGACGATTAAACGCGCTGATGGCAGCACGGTCATGGGCAGCCTAGAAAGTGAGGATGATGAACGTGTGGTTCTCAAGCCTAATCCGCTTAGTCCCGAGACGGTCGAGGTCGGTAAAAGCCTGATCATCGAGCGCAGTGTCTCCGAAGTTTCGCCCATGCCTCAGGGATTGTTCAATTCACTCAAAGCTGAGCAAATTCTGGATCTGCTAGCTTTCATTGAGGCTGGAGGTGATCCCAAGAAGGTGAACTTCCAGCCTTGAGCTGAAAGATTCAATTTTTACCTTGGGCTATCAATCAGGTCTAAGGATTGACTAAATCCTATCGTGTGTGTTGGTTCTCATCATGTCCAGTCATCGTAACCAAACCTTTTTTTATGCATTGATAAGCGGTGTTTTCATTGGGGCGCTTGGTGTTGGGTTATGGATGTGGTTCGCGCAGCAGGCTCGACCAGATCTAAATCCTCAGTCCAATTCAGCCAAGAAATCAAAAGCTTTCGGGGTTGATCTCATGAACGACTCCGAAGCACAGGCAGGATCTGTTGCCTCAGCGATTTCAAGCCCTCCGGTTGGTAGTGCTCAGCTAGATCATAGTTCGACAACACCTGTCGGTGATGCTGAGTCGGGATCACCATCTTTGAGCCAAAATGCAAGTGGGTTGTCCTCTCCGCTGACGTCAACAAGCGTCCTGACTAATCTAGGTGCATCCATTGTGCAAGTGTATGAACTTCTACCTCAAGAGGACGGGCAATTGCCGCCAGCTGATCTAATGCAGCAGTCATGGAAATACGCTCATTTGACCAACAGTGGCGGTGTTGTATCACTGGAATCTGGAGGTTTAGTGACGTGGGATGTCTCGGTTCCAGGTGCGTTGTTTGAGATGAAGATTGATTCAAAACTCACACAACTCAAAGGAACGCCGCAGGTGGCCATCGGTCTGGATCAGAAAAATCAAGTTTGGCGTATCGCGACGAGAGGCGAATCTAGGTTTGATCGATTGCGGGATAACTGTCATGACATCTATTCTTCAAGTCATGCTGGAAAAACTTTGGTGAAGACCGCCGTAGGTGAACTCGTCGTGCTTGATTTAAACAGGCCAAGTAGTGGCAAACTCATAGCCGCACCACCGGGAGTGAATGTAAGGCAAGCCATACTTACTGCATCCATGACAGTCTGGATGGCTGCGGGTCAACTTTGGCGGTTAGATCTGCGTTATGGCGGCTGGCAGCAGCAGTCTAGCACAGGAGATGAGGTTAGCCCTATGGGAGACGGGGCGATTGTATTTAACGAAGAGGGTCATTTGTATTCAGTAGGCGGTGCTGACCCTCCGCCTGATCTTCCTGCCACTCGTCTTTTTGTGGCGACCAATGGCATCGCTGTCTCCATGGATCACGATCGCAATGCTACAGTTTGGGGGGCTCGACTTTCAGAGGGTGTACGGAAGATCAAATTGAGTCCAACAACAAACAACATCGTCCTTGGACCAAGCGGGCTGTTAATTGCGTGGTGAATCATCGTTTTATCAGCTGAAATCGGAGTTGCTGACTTACTTAAACATGGACAAAACGGAAGCCATCATTATCGGGCGCAGTCGATACTCGGAGACGACATTGATCGTCCACTGGTGCTGTCCTGAGATGGGATTGTTTCGCACGATTGCCAAAGGTGCGCTGCGTCCAAAGTCACCTTTTGCAGGGGCGTTGGATTTGTTTCTCACGGTCGATATACGCTTTACTCGAGCTAAATCAGGAGATCTGCACACGCTGGCTGAGGCACGCTGGACGAATCCGCGTTTAGGACTGCGGCATAGTTACGGTCGAGTTTTAGCGGCGACATACTTGGTCAAGCTTATTGCTTTGGTGGTAGAGCCTCATGCACCGATCTTGGCGATTTATGAGCTTTTGACGAAGGCCCTAGATTATCTCAACGATCATGATCCGAGTCGTGCCTTTGTGGAAAGGTTTGAATTACGATTGGCCGAGGACCTGGGTTTAGTGGGAGAAAAGGCTGTTTCTGTGGGTGAATCGGCCCGCGCGATTGAAGAAAATTTTCATCAGCGACTGCCGGTGCAGCGTCGGCAGGTGCTGGAGTGGATCGGCCAGCACGGGAAAATTGGCTGAATTCAGTCAATGATTTTGCTTGATGAGAGAAGGGATATGCCGTGAAGCTAGAGGCTCAACCAACCCAGCCTTTCAAAACGTGCCTGACAGCCTTCCGAGCCCCGCTTCTCAGCCCGAGAATCCAGCCCTTTCATTTCTTCGCCGAGGAATGTTGGAGGAAGCTCTGAATACAGCCACTCGAATCGTCACGGATCTGCGTGAGGAATCGGATGGGATCAAGCTTTTCGCAGCACTCCAAGTCCTGGGAGACGTGCAGCGTGAGGCGGGTGAAGTCGCATCTGCTGAAGCCAGCTACAACGAGGCTCTGGAGATTGCAGGATACAGTGACATCGCTCCAGTGGAGAAAGCGCGTCTGCGCACGCAGTTGGCCACACTGTTTGACTTCAGTCAGCGTGAAGGTCTAGCAGTGCCATTGTATGAGCAGGCGATCACGGATTATGAAGCATTGACCCCAGCGGATGATTTTTCGGCAGCGCAGCTTCGCAATAACTTGGCCATGATTTACAAGGGGCTCGGCAAATATGCCCTGGCGGAGCAGCACTATCTCCGCTGTCTGGAAGTGATGGAACTGGAACTTGGGCGTGATTCAGAGGAGGTCGGTAGTGTTTATAACAATCTCGGCAGCCTCTACTACACGGCCGGTTTTCCCGATCAGGCCAAAGAAATGTTTTCTGAAGGTCTGGCCATCCGCCAAAAAATTCTTGGGCCTGACGATCCTGATGTTGCCCAGTCGCTTTGCAATATTGCCACGGCTAAACATGAGCTCGGCGAGAACACTGCGGCGATGTTAGACTTTGAACAAAGTCTGCGGATTCTGGAATTGCATATCAAAGATGAGGCACGCAGCTACGAAGCCGTGGGGCTGGACTACGTGGCCTTGCTGGAAAATCAGAGTGAGGAGCGCAAGGCAGCGGCTTTTAGAAAGCGTATGGAGAAAGTGCTGGCTAGCGTGTGATGACGCTTTCCTTTGGTGGATCGCCTTGCAAATTAAGGGTCATGTTCTTGCTGCGTCTTTTTTGCTTTTTCTCCCTTCTTATCCTCGGTTGCGCAAGGCGTGATGTGCTCGTCGTTGGGGTTGATGCCACGTATCCACCCTTTGAATTTGTGGATGAAAAAGGTCAGATCTCAGGGGTGAGCGCGGCCATTGCCAAAGAGATCAGTATCGAACTGGGGAAGCCGGTGGAATTTCGTAACATCAACTTTGATGGATTGATCCCTGCATTGCAAAGTGGGCAGATTGATCTCATCATTTCTTCACTCACGGCCAATGAAGTCCGGCGTAAGTCGATTGATTTTTCAGACCCGTATGTGAAGACGGGCTTGTCTATTTTGGCCGCTAAGGACTCCGCGGTCATGTCAGCCGCAGATTTGAAGGCGCCTGGTCGAAAACTGGCGGTGCGGATTGCGACCACGGGTGAGCAATGGTGTCGGAAGGAGCTGCCTGAAGCCAAGCTCGTGGCTCTGGATACGGATGCTGCCTGTGTGCTGGAGGTCGTTAATGGAAAGGTTGATGCCTGGATTTATGATCAAGTAAGCGTCATGAATTATCATGCCAAACACGCTGATCGCACGCGGGCTTTATTGGCACCGCTGCGTGAGGAGTTCTGGGCAGTGGGTTTGAAAAAAGGCAACGACGAGCTCAAAGCTAAGGTCAATGCAACTCTGGCTCGCATGAAAAAAGACGGAATCTTCGCAAAGCTTGCGGATCAATTCTTGGCCAAGGAACGGGATTTGATGAAGGCGCAAGGATTGCCTTTTGTGTTCGAGTAAGAGGTGAAAGGCGTATCTGCTAGCATGAGTGAGATTCAGATAAATTTAGAAGCCATACGTGAGCGTATTTCAGCTGCGGCCAAACGATCAGGTCGTGCTGCGGCTGACGTGGAGCTATTGGCTGTCTCTAAGACAAAGCCTGTGGAAATTTTGCAAGAAGCGGTTGAGGCTGGACAACTAGCTTTTGGGGAAAATAGAGTGCAGGAAATTCTTCTTAAACACCCTCAATTACCCAGCAAGCTGCGCTGGCATCTGATCGGTCCGCTGCAATCCAATAAGGTGCGCAAAGTGCTGCCGCTGGTGGAGATGATCCACGCTGTCGATAGCCTCGCTATCGCTAAAGACATCAATCGCATCGCAGGAGAGCTCGGGCTGCATCCAAAAGTGCTGATCGAGATCAATGTGGCGGCTGAGTCGTCGAAGCATGGATTCAGTCCAGATCAGATTCGCGAAGACTTGGAGGCACTCTACGAGCTCGATCGGCTCTACATTCAAGGTGTGATGTGTATCCCGCCCTTTGATCTGGCGCTTGAAAAAGTGCGTCCTTATTTCGTCAATCTGCGCGAACTCAGAGATGATTTAGAAAAGCGCGGCGGTGCACCATTGCCGCAGCTTTCCATGGGCATGAGCCACGACTTTGAGGTCGCCATTGAAGAAGGTGCCACGATCGTCCGTGTCGGTAGTGCGATTTTTGGGGGACGCGGTTAGCCTAAGATCGCCTCGATCATGCGCATGGCCTGGACATTGGGTTTCACATCGTGAACCCGCACTATCCTTGCACCCAATTCACGGGCATGAGCCGTGAGTGCTACGGTTGGCCAATCGCGGTCTTCGAGTTCTTCTGATTCCAGCAAACGGCCGATCATGCTTTTTCGTGATACGCCCACGAGTAATGGCCTTTCACTTACGGCAAGTTCTGGCAAAGAGCGCATGAGCGAGATATTGTGTTCTAGCGTCTTTCCAAAACCGAAACCGGGGTCAAAGACGATTCTTTCTGGAGAAATACCTGCCTGTTTTAAGCTTTCCAGGCGAGCTTCAAAATAATGCTGCACTTCAAGAACCACATTGTCGTAGTGAGTGAGCGTTTGCATCGTTTGTGGAGTGCCGATCATGTGCATGATGATCAGCCCCGCATCACATTCTGAGGCGACGCGCAGCATGGCAGGATCTCCACGCAGACCAGTGACGTCATTAATGATATTTGCGCCTGCATCCACGGCGGCACGGGCGACGCTGGCCTTCATCGTATCAATGGAAATGAGCGTTTTTGTTTCTGAACGCACGGCGCGAATGACTGGCAGCACACGACGAAGTTCCTCTGCAGCTTCCACAGGTTCAGCACCGGGTCGGGTTGATTCACCGCCGATGTCCAGGATGTCAGCACCTTCACTGATCAGTTTCAGCGCATGTTCCACCGCGCGTCCCGTATCTAGAAAGCGTCCGCCATCTGAAAAGCTGTCTGGCGTGACATTAACAATGCCCATGACCATGCCGCGCTTGCTGAGGTCGTGATCAATGCCGTGGATGCGCCAGATGGATTTCATGTTGTTTGATTAAAGGTGAGGAAGACTGGAGTTAAGACTTAGTATCAAACGAGTCCGCGCCTCAGCAGTGACTCTTCCATGGCGCGCTCAACGAGTCGGACAGCCAACTCCTGAGTGGCATCATCAAGCTCTTGATTTGCCATTTTGAGTGCTTTGGCGTCGTGCTCTGGAGCATTCAGGCTTGTGCGCACCTTTACTGCGGCGGTCATGATGGCTGAGCGCTCGTCATCACTGACCGCATCGCCAAATTGCATCAGCGCAGCATCGACGGCTGGCAGCAATTCCTCAGCTTTGAGCTTGGCCTCAGTCCAGACGCGCTCGTTCATGTCTTCGAAAGCGTATTCAACACTCTCGGCAATCATCTGCTCCACGCGATCATCATCCACATCGACCGCGGTGTTTTGAATTTCTAACACCGTGTCCGTTTGAGTTGCGGTGTCGCGCGCCAGTACTTGCAGGATGCCATTGGCATCAATGGTGAATTGTACGCCCACCCGGGCACTGCCCTTGGCACCGGCTGGAAAGGGCAGGACAATGCGTCCGAGTTCCCAGTTGTCTTTGGCCAGTTCACGCTCGCCTTGAAGCACACGGATAAGCATGTCCTGCTGATTGGTGACAGCGTTGGTAAACATCTCACCGGCTTTGCAGGGAATGGTGGTGTTACGCGGAATAATGGTGTTCATGAGTCCGCCAAACGTCTCAATGCCCAGAGAAAGTGGGGTCACATCTAACAGCAGCACATTTTTGAGCGAGCCACTTAAAATGCCTGCCTGAATCACTGCGCCGAGGGCCACGGCTTCATCCGGATTTTGGGAGATATCGGGCTCCCGCCCAAAGATCTCAGCGACATAGCGGCGCACCATGGGAATGCGCGTGCTGCCGCCGACAAGGATGACGGCATCCAACTCATCGGGCTTCACGCCGGCATCACTTAAAGCCCGTAGGCAATGGGTGCGTGTGCGCTCAATGAGAGGACGCACCAGCTTTTCAAAGTCGTTGCGATTGATTTCGTGACTTAGGCTTATGCTGCCATCATAAAAGGGGAGATCAATGCGAGTGCTGTCTTCTGTGGAGAGCCGTTTTTTAGCAGCTTCAGCAGCTTCGACGAACTGCGCAGGGTCCGCTCCGGTTGGGCAGATGCTTTCGGCAATCGCACGATCAATGTCGTCTCCTCCGAGCTGGGTGTCACCTGCGGTGCTGAGGACTTGGAAGATGCCTTCACGCATCTCTAGCACGCTGATGTCAAAAGTGCCGCCACCGAGGTCATACACAGCGATTTTTTGTCGCTCACTGAGCTTGTCCAAACCATAGGCCAAGGCCGCTGCGGTGGGCTCGCTGACGATGCGTTCCACAGTCAGTCCCGCCAGCTCGCCTGCTTGCTTGGTAGCGTTGCGCTGAGCATCATTGAAGTAGGCCGGCACGGTGATGACGGCTCGGTTCACGGGTTGTTCCAGTGCACGCTCAGCGATTGCTTTTAGCAGTTTTAAAATTTCAGCGGATACTTGCACGGGTGTGGTCCCAATCTCACTGAGCTGATAAGGTGGCTGCCAGTCGCCTTCGCCGGATCGGCGTCCAATCAGACGCTTCACACTGGTGACTGTGCGTTTTGGATCGAGTGCCCGTTTTCTCAAAGCTGCTGCACCGACGATGCAGCTGCCATCGGCTGCATAATTAACGGCTGAGGGCGTCAGACGCTGACCTTCTTCATTAGCTAATAAGATGGGGAAACCGCTATCGACCACCCCTACCAGAGAGTTGGTCGTGCCGAGGTCGATTCCGAGAATAAGTGACATGAGTGAAGATGAAGGATAAAACGCCAAGGATAAAGAGCTAACCCTCGCGTGACAGGAAGTTTCATGGAGTCTGTTTGCCAAAAGCACTGAGGTCTGGCAGACTTTCGCTTCCATGCAGACACTCCTTTCTACTTTATCAGCCGGAAAAAGCCTGAGCCCCGCCGAAGTGCGGGAAGCGGCTGCCTTTTTAGTGGATGAACACGAATCGGCTGAGTTAAAAGCAGACTTCCTTCGTGCCCTGGCAAAAAAGGGTGAGACTCATGAAGAGATTGCCGCTTTTGTGCAGGAATTTTTGAAACTCGCAGTCGATCCTGGGCTGGATCGTAGCAAGCTTCCGGGACCGATGCTGGATGTGGTCGGAACGGGTGGGGATAAGCTCCATCTTTTTAATGTATCGACGACAGCGATGTTCATTTTGGCAGCAGGCGGTGTCTGTGTGACAAAGCACGGCAGTCGTGGTGTCACCAGCAAGGCGGGTGGAGCCGATGTTTTAGAGGCACTGGGCATTCGCATAGATCTGCCAGTCGACCGAGTGGCCCGGGGGATCGAGACTTTGGGACTGGGGTTCTTTTTTGCGCCGCTTTATCATCCTGCTTTCAAAGCCGTGGTTGGTGCACGTAAAATCCTAGCAGCTGAGGGTAGTCGTTCCATTTTTAATTTGCTCGGCCCTCTGCTGAATCCAGCGCGTCCAGACTATCAACTTATTGGTGTCTTTGATCCGGCGTTAACGCGCACCTTTGGAGAAATTTTAGTGACATTGGGTCGTAAGGGGGCCTGGATCGTTCATGGTAAGGTCAAAAGTGGTGGCGGTATGGATGAACTTTCCACTCTGGGCTCTAATCATATCTGCAAGCTCGCTGGCGATCAGCTCATCGAAGAAAAACTTGATCCAGCCAGTCTTGGATTTGCAAAGTCAGATTTAGACGAGCTCGTGGGTGGTGATGCAACGGCAAACGCAGCCATTATCGAGGGCATCCTCAGTGGCACAATCAAAGGCGCTAAGCGTGACATCGCGGTACTGAATGCGGCTGCTGGCTTCGTCATCACAGGTAAAGCTTCTGACATGCATGCGGGTAAAGTTTTAGCAGAGTCGCTGTTAGATCGCGGTGCTGCGCATGTCAAAATGCGTGCTTTGCGTGACTGGTGCTGATTGTTCTGGTGTCTTCATGACGTTTATTGCTCAAGACTATGCCGATCACACTTCCTCCTATCTCACGTCGCCGTTGGATCAAAGGTAGCCTTGCAGCTGCCTTTGTGTCTTCTATGTCAGAGGCCGCAGAGGCTGGGAATGCAGAGACTTGGGTGCTTTTTTCGGATACGCACATTGCTGCAGATGAGAAACTTGAGGCGCGGGGTGCTGTAATGGGAGAAAATTTGGCGCGTTGTGTGAATCAGGTGCTCAAACTGGGGCAAAAACCTTTCGGGGTACTCCTCAATGGTGATGTGGCTTATTTGGATGGTCAGCAGGCAGATTATGCGACTTTTTTGAATTTGATTGCGCCTCTGCGTGAGAACGCAATTCAAGTTCACTGCACGCTCGGCAATCATGATGATCGGAAGCATTTTATTGGCGCCATGACCAGTCCTCAGGATCCTCATCCTGTAGAAGGAAAACATGTGGAGATCCTCAGCAGCGCGACCATGAATTGGATTCTCTTAGACTCGCTTTTTGAGATCAATCACACTCCGGGGGAACTCGGTGAGGCGCAGCTTGGATGGCTGGATCGTAGTCTAGCTGCGGCCGCGGACAAGCCGACAGTCGTCATGATGCATCATAATCCTCAAGGTCCGATTCCTGAGGGTAAAAAAGCCACGGGTTTGTTGGACAGTGAGGCGCTTTTCAAGGTGCTGGCGAGGCATAAGAAAGTGAAAGCGCTGATCTATGGTCATACTCACACCTGGGAACATAAACTGCATGAGGCCACAGGCCTACATTTGATTAATTTGCCGCCCGTGGCCTATGTGTTTAATCAGTCACGTCCAAACGGCTGGGTGATAGCTCGAGCTACATCCGACAGTCTGGAGTTGGAAATGCGGGCGCTGAATCCTGCGCATGAGCAGCATGGTGAAAAAATCCAGATTTCATGGGCAGCCTGATTTAATCTCTTTTGTGAAATCTGCGCGAGATCGGAAAAAACCAAACCCTGAATTCAAACAGGAAATCCAGTCAATTTACGCCGAGATTGAGGCTCGCCCGCTGCCGCGCGACTGCCAGATGCGCACGCGCTGCTGTCATTTTCGTCTCACGGGCAAAACGCCACTGCTGACTCGTGGAGAAGCGCTTTATCTAGCCATCGGGGTGCGTGGCAGTGGTCGGAAAGTCTTGAAGCCTCATCCCGAAGGTGCTTGTCCATTGTTGGGTAGAGACGGGCGCTGCACGGTGTATGCGCATCGTCCTTTTGGATGTCGGACGCATTTTTGCGAGGCTGCTGGCGGTATGTATCCGCGCAAGCATTTGGCAGATTTGATTCAGCGGTTAGAAGCTCTTGATGAGGCTCTCGGCGGTGATGGCTCTCGGCCTCTTGAGGGAGCCGTGGCGGCTGTTCTGGATGAAAAATGAGCTAGTGACGAAGTCTTGCGGATGCAAGCGACTGCTTGACCCATTCACGTAGCTTTTGTCTTTCTGGTAGATCTCGCAGCACCCAAGCAGCGGTGTGGTTGGGGAATGGCATGGAGGTAAAGGTCCAGTTCCCCTGAATCATGGTGCTTTTAAGCCAGGCCTCAGTCGCAGAGGTCGTGTTTTCATGGCTGATCCATTGCGGGCGGTTGCCTAGTCGGCGAAGTCTGTTGGTGGCAGAAACCTGATCAGCACCGTCATAAGGCCAGGCACGGACTCCGTCGTAATGGCTATGACAAATAAAGCCGCACCAGAGCTTGGCGATTTCATCATCATGCAACCCAATGAAATTGCAGGCGATGCTGCCGCGAGAGAAGCCGCAGAGAATGACACGATCAGGATCACCGCCGAAACGATGGCAAAGATCGGCCACCGTTTTCAGAGTGTAGTTTTTGGATTCTTGAAGATCTCCCCACCACTTCAGGGCATTGCGCTGAGTGCCATTGGCGTTTTCGATGAAGGGCAGGCAGGCCCAGATGAAACCACTCCCAGCGCTGATACCATATCCAAGGAGACAACTCTCCACCGTGCCATCACTGCTATCTCCCAGCGCATTTTTGAAGGGGCCATTGCCTGCGTATTCAATCAGCACAGGCAGTTTGGCGTTAGGCTGCCAGTCTGGCGGTAGATAAAGTAAATGATGCACCTGAGTGGTTTCCCAGCCTGCCGTGGTTTGCCTGACACGCTGACCGGCTGCGGGCGGTCCTTCGGTGATGGCCGGAACAATCAGATCCGGCGTGATCTTCTGCCATTCGATGTGCTGGGCCAAGAGCTGAGTTCCTGCCAAAACGGTCATGCAAAAGATGAAGTGACGAACCATGTGAAACTACATTTTGAGAAACTGTCCAGTGACGCTTTCAGGCACCTTCATGAGGTCTTCGGGCGTGCCCGTGGCGACAATGTAGCCACCCTCATTGCCGCCGCCTGGGCCGAGGTCGATGATCCAGTCTGCACAGCGGATGACATCAAGATGATGCTCAATCACGATGAGTGTATTGCCTGCATCACGCAGTCGAAAGAGCACGCCGAGCAGAGTCTGAATATCGGCAAAGTGAAGACCAGTCGTTGGTTCATCCAACACATAGAGTGTGCGACCGGTGGCTTTGCGGGCCAGTTCGGCAGACAACTTGATGCGTTGGGCTTCACCCCCTGAAAGGGTGTTGCCGGCTTGTCCCAGGCAGATGTAGCCCAAGCCACATTCCTCCAGCGTTAGTAGTTTGGCGGAGATGTGGCTAGCCTTGCCAAAAAAACGTGCGGCTTCCGTCACGGTCATGGCTAGAACCTCGGCGATGTTGGTGCCTTTAAAAGTGATCTCCAAGGTCTCTGCATTGTAGCGTTTTCCCTGGCAGTGATCACAAGTGACATAGACATCCGCAAGAAAATGCATGTCAATTTTGATCTGACCGTCGCCCTGGCATTTCTCACAGCGCCCTCCTGGCGTATTGAAGCTGAAGCGACCGGAGTCATAACCACGAACACGCGCGAGCGGCAGCTGCGCAAAGAGCTCACGGATGGCTGTGAAGGCACCTGTGTAGGTGGCCGGATTGCTGCGTGGACTGCGACCAATAGGGGATTGATCAATGACGACCACCTTATCAAAGGCATCCAGGCCAGTGATGGATTCATGTTTTCCTGGCTCGTCTTTGGCGCGATAAAAATGCCGCTGGAGCGCCCGCATGAGAACCTTATTCACTAGGGTGGATTTGCCGCTGCCTGAAGCTCCAGTGACACAGGTGAAGCAGCCTACTGGGAAGGCAGCCGTCACAGAGCGTAGATTGTGCTCTCTGGCTTGGTGAATGATGAGGGACTTGGGCTCGCTGCTGCGAGAAAGGAGATCAGTGGATGGGGCCACTCTACCTGATGGTGCTTTGATCCGCAGCGTCTCGCTCAGATACGCCCCTGTTAGGCTTTCCTTGAGTGCCATGACTTCAGCGGGTGTGCCTTGGGCAGTGATCTTGCCACCATGCACTCCTGCGGCTGGTCCTAGCTCGATCACATGATCGGCAGCACGCATCATGGCTTCATCATGCTCGACGACGAGAACCGTGTTGCCAAGGTCACGCAGTCGCAAAAGCGTCTGAATGAGTCTCTCGGTGTCTGAGGGGTGCAGGCCGATACTGGGCTCATCCAGCACATAAAGCACACCCGCTAAACCCGCACCAATCTGGGTCGCTAAACGGATGCGCTGCATTTCTCCTCCCGAGAGAGTGCCGCTTTCGCGATTCAGGCCCAGATAGCCGAGGCCTACCTGCTCCAGGAATTCGAGTCGCTTGAGGATCTCCTTTTGCAGCTCATGCACATACGCGCGCTGATGCTCGGTGACTTCCAGGGCTTTCATCCATGATAGCGCATCGCGGATGGGGAGTGCGCAGAAATCGTGGATGGAGAGGTTCTTTGTTGTTGGTTCTTGGTTCTTGGGTTTGGGTAACGATGAATCAGGAACCAAGAATAACGAACTTAGCTTCACGGCCAGTGATTCCTTACGCAGCCTGCATCCGTGACAGGCTGGGCAAGTCTGTGGATTCATGAATCGTGTTAACTGAGTGCGCAGGGAGTCGCTTTCCGCATTGAGATGCAGGCGTTGGGCCTCATTCAATAAACCTTCAAAGGGCTTTGCCAGGCTACGTTTGGTGGCGCTGGTGGGCCAGCCCGTGGTAACACTCTCTTGGCCGGTGCCATAAAAAAGCGCGTCTTGAAAGGACGATGGGAGCGTTTTGAACGGAGCATCTAAGGCTGCGCCAAAATGCTTGGCCAGTGCTTCGATTCCGAGTTGCTGGATTTGTTTCAGCTTCGGGTTTTTGGACCACCAAGACTTCACGGCACCGTCTTTGAGAGAAAGGCTTGGATCCGGCACGATCAGTCCCGGATCAGGAGCCATCAGTGAACCGACACCTTCACAGGTGGGGCAGGCACCCACATGCGTGTTGAACGAAAAATGCTGCGGGGTTAGCTTTTCCATCAAGTAGCCTGTGCGCGGATTCGCGTAGGCGGTGGTAAAGGTCAGTACTTCCTCCTCTGCGTCGCTGCCGACGAGGAACTGCACCTCACGCTCATTCCATTTCAGCGCAGCCTCGATGCTTTCCATCAGTCGCTGTCGGATGCCGTCTCGGATGACCAGTCGATCCACCACGACTTCGATCTGATGCTCCATGCCGCGTTCGGGTTGCAGGCCATCATCCAGTTCGCAGATCAGTCCATCCACACGCACACGCACGTAGCCTTGGCGGCGTAGTTTCTCAAAGCTGCCTTTTAGGGTGGGTCCATCCTGGGCTTCCAATGGAGCTAGCACCACACAGCGCGTGCCTTCCTTCAGCTCTAGGACTCGCGCACCAATTTCGGCAGGCGTGTTTTTTATCAGAGCCTCACCTGTTGCAGGATCATGTGGCTGTCCCGCCACGGCATAGAGCACTCGCAGGTAATCGTAAATTTCCGTCACCGTCGCAATGGTGCTGCGTGGGTTTGGCGTGCTGTGAACTTGCTCGATGGCGACCGCTGGGGAAAGTCCTTCGATAAAATCCACGTCTGGCTTTTCCAGCTGATCCAGGAACTGCCGAGCGTAAGCGGAAAGACTTTGTACATAGCGCCGCTGACCCTCCGCATAGAGCGTGTCAAAAGCCAGCGACGACTTGCCACTGCCGCTCACACCCGTGAGCACCACCAAGCGGTGCCGTGGAATATCCACGTCCACATTTTTGAGATTGTGCTGCCGCGCACCACGCACGCGGATGAAGTCCTGAGGCATGACCTGATGAACCGCTGATCAAATGCTCACGCAAGTAGGAATGCTTTCGGATATTGCCGGGCGGGACAGCAGGATATGACAGCTCTTTGATCTTGTCTGTTTCGCCGATTCTTCGCATGCTCTGAAGTATGTCCCAAACTCGTCGTCATTTTCTTTCAGGTCTCAGCACGGCTGTGGCTGCTACTTGGACTCAAAGCCTGCGGGCTGCGCCTGATCCGAAAAAGGATACGGTTATTGGCCATGGTACCCACCGTTACCGCGTGAATAAGGAGTGGGTGGCGACGGGGCAGGGGAGATTTCATCCGATCCTGAATTGTCATGAGATGGTCCAGGTGAAGGATGGACGACTGTTCATGGTGGGCGATCATTGGGACAATCAGATGCTGGTTTTTAAGCCGGATGGCACTATTTTAGAGTCTTGGGGCAGTGCTTGGCCTGGCGGGCATGGCCTGACGCTGAGTGTGGAGAATGGAGAGGAGTTTCTGTTTCTCACGGATAGTGGCTTGTGGAAAAGCGGTGGTGCTTCTTACCGGCAAACGGGACGTGTGACGAAGATGGACCTGAAGGGAAAGGAGATCTTTAGTCTGAGCCATCCAATGCTGGTTGGAGCCTATGAATCCACGATGAATTTTAATCCTACGGAGGTGGCTGTGGCACCGAACGGGGACATTTATGTGGTGGATGGCTATGGCTCAAATTATGTGCTGAGATATGATCGGAATGGCAAGTTCCTCAGCCGCTTTGGAGGCAAAGAAGGAGTGCCAGAAGGTGAGAGACTGAACAATGCTCATGGTATCGCCATTGATACTCGGCAGGGCGCGGATAAGGCGACGGTGATCGCGACGTCACGAGCCGACAAGTGTTTCCGGCGTTTCACCTTGGAGGGAAAATACCTAGAGACGATTGAGGTGCCTGGAGCGATGATCTGTCGTCCGGTGATTTCGGGGCAGGAGCTTTATGCAGGCGTCTGCTGGTCCAGCACGCCAGAGATCAATAAGCTGCCGCAAAATCCTAGTGGTTTCACAGTGGTACTAAGTGCTGAAAACAAAGTCATCAGTGCCCCAGGGGGAACCGAGCCGGTCTATGAAAATGGCCAATTACAGCCACTGATGCAGGCTGAGCGCGTCTTTGATCACGGTCACGATGTCTGCGTTTTGGAAAATGGAGATCTGATTGTTTGCCAATGGAATGCCTTTCAGACATACCCGATTAAACTGGAGCGCGTATGATTGGGGTCGGTAGCGTGAAATTGACGTTTAAAAGCGGCTGATAAGGGCTACCATAGGCTTTCATCCTTTCAGCATGTCCCAAACTTCACCTCCAGTGGTCATCGTCGGCGCAGGTCCAGCAGGCTGCACGCTAGCTGGTTTGTTGGCGCAGCGTGGGATTGATTGTTTGGTTTTCGATGATGATAAGCGTCCGGGATTGTTAGTTGGTGAGTCATTGATTCCCGGCGTGGTTCCGGTATTCCGCCAACTGGGGGTGGAGGATCGTGTGGCGCAGATGTCCACGCGGAAGCCGGGAGCATCTTTTTTTGTGACGGATGGTGGCCCGCGTCTGCATTTCACTTTCAAGAATGTGGAAAGCCATCTGCCTCCCTACTCTTATAATTCACCACGGCCTGAGCTGGATAATCTACTTAGGGTGCGTGCTGAAGAGTTGGGGGCGAAATTTGTGCATGCGCGCGCAGAATTGGAGCCTTGCATCAAAGACGGTCAGCCCTCCATTCGGCTTAGTGAGCGCAGTCGAGAGGTGGCAGGGCTCAGCGCTGAGGCTGAACCACTGCTGGTGGATGCCTCGGGTCGAGCGCGAACTTTTTCTCGGTTGATGGACATCCCTGCCAAAAAGGGAGACCGCGATGACGTGGCCTACTTTGCGCATTTTGAGGACTTTGACCATGATGACGTGGAGGATGGGCAGGTCATCATCTCGGTGCTGCGTGCAGGCTGGAGCTGGCGTATCCCCTTGCCAGGTCGCCTGTCCGTTGGTGTGGTTGTTTCTAAAGAACATGCCAAAACTCTGGGAGCCACGGCTGAGGAGCGGCTGGAAAATGCCATCCGCCAGGAACCTTTGTTGGCAGAGAAAGCCATGCGTGCACGGCGGGTGACGCCGGTGATGACTTACACCAATTATCAGCTGCTCTCCGATCGTGGCCACGGTCCTGGCTGGGTGCTGCTAGGAGATGCGTTTGGTTTTGTGGATCCGATGCTGTCTCCTGGACTTTTCATGTCGCTGGAAGGCGCGCGTCAGCTGGCTGATTGCGTGTTTTCTCAGGGGGTGGAGATCTTAAAGAAACCGGAGTCGCTGGAACGTGCGCTGGTTCGCTATGATCGACGCATTGTTGAGTGGCATCATGCTTGGCAGGAGTTGGTGAAGTATTTCTATGATGGGCGGATCTTCCGCATTCATCTGGCTGGAAAAAATTTGGCGATGAAGCCCTCCCCTTTCAATTTAGCGAGCCGGATGGAGCGTCATTCGACTGCCCACATTGCCAGCATGGCATCGGGAGGTTGGACTCGCTCTGGCTACAGCCGTTCTCTGATGCGCATGCTTTCACGTTACCTTGTGTGGGATGTGCCGCCTGCCGAGAGCTTTGCAGTGCGTCAGGTGCATCGTGATGAGCCACGTTCAAAAGCTGCCTAATCAATAGCCGCCTGCACCAATGTGGGCGCTGGAGCTTGAGATTTCGCCATTGGCCGCGCGCCGCTTGTATTCATCTAAAATCGCTTTTGTAGCGCTGGTGCCGAGGCGTGTGCAACCAAGGTCGCGAACGAGGATGAGTCCGTCTAGATCACGGATACCACCGCTCGCCTTCACCTGCATTTGGGCTGGGCTGTGTTGACGCATGAGTCGTAGATCGTGCTCAGTCGCACCTTTGGTTAGCATTTGACCATCTGACTGTTTGACGAGGCCAAAGCCAGTCGAGGTCTTTACCCAATCGGCCCCTGCTCTAGCACTGATTTCACAAAGCTTGATCTTGATGTTGTCGTTGGGCAGATAGTCATTTTCAAAGATGACTTTGAGTTTGGCCTCTTGCTTGTGGGCCTGCTCTGCAATGACGCGGATTTCATTTTCGATATAGTCCCAATCGCCTTCCAGGGCTTTGGCGACGTTGATAACCATGTCGATTTCACGTGCTCCGGCTAGGCAGGCGATCTCGGTTTCATAGCGTTTGACTTCGGTGGCGCTATTGCCCGCAGGGAAGCCGACCACACAGCTGACGATGACGTCCTGGCCTTTTAAAATCTCGGCAGCACGCGGCACCCAGTAGGGTTTCACACAGACGGTGGCGATCCCATAGTTCACGGCCATCTCGCAGCCAGCGACGGCTTCAGCATCCGTCATGGTCGGATGCAGAAGTGCATGGTCGATCATTTTGGCGAGCTCGGTGTAGCTGTATTTCATGAAAGGTCGGCTATTGTTTTGCGGGAACTGGGGCGGCGACTTTGATGCCGATTTCTACGGTGGGTTCGGCGGGGTCTAGCAGAGGAGGTTGAGTGACTTTGCCGCCCTCATCTCGGAAGTCATTGCCGACTGAAAAGATGAGGCCTTTGATCGCATCATAGCAGAGGTGTTCTCCGGAAAACACATCAGAGGGCACTTCCATGAGGTAGCTGGGCTTGAGCTCACTCAGGCCGGTAGGCAGTCTCTGCTGATCTGCAATGAAACGTCGAGTCGCAAATAGGGCGACGACCAAATGATGCCGAGCCTTGGCTAAGGTGTGGCGCGTGGGGATGTCGATATAGGTGTCGATTCTATCGGCGAAGTAGGCTTGGCCAGCACCATTTGGCAGAAAGGAAAACGAGCGATTGCGGCCACTGTAGGCGGCACTCTGCGCGGTAGGCCCAAAGACGGAAAAGGGTGGCATAACAATCTCATTGCGCAGTTGTCGGAAGACGTCGGCAAAGAGACTGAGTGTTTCGTTCTTTTTGAAAAAGAGGCGTGCGGGTCTTTCCTGAGTGATGCCACGAGGAAGGGTGTCTAGGGGGACACCTGCTTTTTCGCCGAACATGAGTGATTTCTCATGAATGTAGAAGCCTCTAAAAGCATCCTGAAGAATCGAGTCTGAAGGCTCACATTGCATGAACTCGTCCTGATAGGTTTTCAGGGCAGCGCTATTGAGCAGAGTCTTCTGGAGTAGCTCGGCCATGGTCTGGACGGCGGCCATGTGCATTTCTTGAGAGCGCTGCATGTAACTGGGCCAGGCCCAAAGCTCCTGCATCCGGCGGCTCATCTCGGCGATGTCGATGGCTGCGGCAAAGGCGGCAGCTTCATCTCCGTGGCGGAGGAGATAGATGGAACGTGCCTGGAGCAAAATACGAACATGTGGCCAGGATGCATGTTCTCCCAGATCTTCGCTATGCCAGGCTGCGTGATGGGGATGCCAGTCAAAGTCCTCGAGAAGATCCAGCAGATTATCAAAGACGTTATTGGAGCTGTTGGCTTTAACGAAGCTATCGAGTATCACTGGATCCCAATTCCACACGGGCTGGCGGGCCTGGTCCATGGTTTCGATTTTCATGACCGCATTCAGAAATGTCAGCAGCCGCTCGGGCGCCGCAATTTTGGGTGTTTGATCAACGGGGATTTGCAGGCGCAAATCTTCATCAGAGCCGAGTTTGACATCGGTGAGATAGATCCACGCTAACATGACAAAACCTAACATGCCTAGGCAGAGGATGATGGTGCTGCCCCAAGATGACTTGAGCTCTGGCCTTCTCATCGTACTCGTCGGAACTGCTGCCGGGCGGCGCTGAGGAGTCAGTGTCGGTAGACTGGTCTCGACAGGTTCTGCTTTTGTCTGAGGTGATGGCTTGGCGGGTATGGGTGCTGCTAAAGGCTCGTTGATGGCTGCTTTCGCTGGCTCAGTGGGCACTTGCGGTTTTGGTGGCAGGCTGAGTCTTGGTGCTACAGCTGCTTCAGGCTCTTTGAGATCAGGTGTGCGGAAGCGTGAGAGATCCAGATCTGCTTTTTTAACCGGTTCAGCCGGTGCAGCAGGCGGTGGCTCAGGCTCTTGAATTACCGCAAAGGAGCCAAATTCTTCAAAGGATTTTGAGCGGCTCTCGGATATGGTTTTGCTGGGCGGCTCAGAGGACTTGGCAAAGACGCTGACCGGTTTGGTGTCTTGAATCGGTTCAGCTTCTAGTTTCGTGACTTCGATTGTTTGATCTTCTGATGAAGACTTGATCGCGTGAGAGGACTTGGCGTATTCACGCTCCCACTCGTCATCAAAGCTCCAGGGCGAGATCCAGCGGGCGGGCTTTTTCGCCGGCGCTTTGGAGTCATCGCGTGAGGGTTTCATGAGCCGCAATTTAATCAGGCGTCGGCGCTTTAGTTACGTGGCATCTCAAGCTCGGTCTGGAAAAAATCCAGGAAGACCTGACGATACACGGCCCGCTTGAAGCGCGGCACCCAGCTTATCTTAAAATCCGCAGGCTTGATCCAGCTCCAGCTGGCAAACTCCTGATGCGTGGCGGCTAGATTGATGTCTGAATCCGTGCCTAAAAAGCGACACAAAAAATAGGTCTGCTCCTGGCCCCCATAGATACCGTATTTCAGGCGGTGTTTTGGAAATGCGTATTGGTAGCCGCCGCGTTGGCTGATGATTTCCACCTTTTCCCGTGTCACACCGATCTCTTCTGCCAGTTCACGAAAGAGCGCCGTTTCAGCGTCTTCACCTTCATCGATCCCGCCTTGGGGGAACTGCCAGGCTCCTTTGATATTGATCCGTTCAGCCACAAAGAGACGATCTTCGGCATCCATCAAAATGGCGGCGACATTGGGACGATAGAGGATGGGCGCGACAGGTGGGAGATCCATGAATGGCCATGATCGTACTCCGGCTGAGCGATTTGTCATCCTGAGGATCACCCAAGAGGCAAAGTATCATCTGCGTGTCAGATGATTTTCAAAACGTTTCCAATAAATAATCGTCACCGTCAGAACTGAGACACAAGACATGGCTGACTTGATCAAAGCCTCATGGCTGGCTGGCGTGTAGGTTATGAGGAGGAAACTGCAGGAGATGATCAAGGCAGTGCCGAGCAAGAAGACGGCACTTGGAGAAATAAGCTGGCGTGAGTGTGGCATCTCGATTTCTACCTGATCCCAAAAACGCCAGGCCATGAAGCCCAGAATGATGATTGGGACGTAACCTGCAAACTCCTGCATCCCTGGCAGATCAAAGTCGTAATCATATACGGCGTGTGCCACCACTATGGAAAAGAACGTGGTGAGGAATTGTTCTGCCCGATGAAAGCGTGACCTCAACATGTCATACAGCGCGTGGGTAGTCAGTCCAGTCATGGCGACATGCATGAAATTTGCGGTGAGAAAACGCACCAGGGCAATACCACCTCCGGCCTCGGCTTTCTCGTAATAACTTAGATTTTCCTCCAGTGCAAAACCGAGGCCGACAAAGGCACCTGTCATGAGGGCTATTCCAGGCAATCTCTTCCAAACTAGCCAAGGCATGAAGAGTGCCGCCAGTGCCAACTTGCAGACTTCTTCTCGTAGACCTACACCGATGATGAGATGCCATACATCATAGGGGAAGGGGACATCATCGGTGATGCCCATGAAGTTCTTTTGCCAGATCACCAGGGATATCGTCGGCCAGATACTGGCGATGCCTGCGAGGAGAGGCAGTACGGGATAAAGCCAGCGCCAGTGATTGGCGGGGATGTGCTGCACTAGAATGAAGTACCAAAGCAGGGCCGATAGCAGCGCGAGTGCCAGTTCATGATAGCGCAGCGTGTCGAGTCGATCTCTGAGCAGTCCGCGCCATTCCATGGCCAGATCGCGAGTTTGTGCACCGATACGGTGTTCGAGATAGCCTGGTAGCTCTGCGGGCCAACCCGACTTGACCATAACTTTCAGGGTCGTATTGTCCTTCAGCTTTAAGGCCAAAGTGCAGGCCTTTTCACGTGCTTGTTGGGCCTCTTGAAACTGAGTGCCTTCACGCATGAAAGCGGCCATGGCGCCCACTTCATCTTTCTCACGTAAGAGTAGGCTTGCATAGAGTTCATTGGCCAAGGCAGGCGGAGATGGCTGCTGGGCTTTTTCTTGCAGGTTTTGAGTGGCTTGCAGGGCTGGGGCAGTTTTGTCTCCGAGATAGGCGGTGATGTAGTCTTCCAGTAGCTTTTTTGACTCGGCTGAGGTCGCGTGCTGAGTGATCAGCGGCCTGACGGCATAGGTCAGTAGATCCCCACTTTTTTCATATTCAGGCAGCGTGGTCGCGGTGACGGCCAGGGCCTCGGCGATGTCATGGAGGTTTGGTAACAAGAGGCGCAACCACTTGGAAAGAACTCTAGGCTGACTTAACTGGGCATTTCTCAGCTCCTGCCAGTCCTGCCGGATCTTTTGTTCCAAAGGATCCATCGTGATGGAAGCTGGTTCCTTCGGCATGAGGGCTATGATCAACCACGAAAGTGCAAAGCTGGTGAGAACCATGATGCAGGCGGCCTTTTTCAGGAAATCTCCTCGCCTGGACCAGTAATGCAGAGTTGTGCGCCAGCCTTTGATCATGAGTGAGCCATGTAGATTGAAGAGATTATTTTTTCCACCAATCTGACTCACGCTCCCAAGGCGCGGATGGATCAGTCGGATGCTGCGATGCCGGCTTTTCTTGGAAGTCGGTCTCTTCCTCCTGCAATTCCATGATCAATTGCATGTGTGGCTTTGGTTTCATCGTGCGCCGCCAGATGGCCCAGCCACAGCCAGCAAAGAATCCGAACATCAGGAAAAGGCAGGCTAGTGTGGCCAAGACAAAGAGGTCCATGGCATCCGTATTCTCTGCATACATCCCAAATTCAGGACGCTGCATGAAAGTGGGAAAGGCGAGGAAGGTGGGCATGGCCGCAGGACTTTACGATTCTAGATCAAAGACCAGCCGCATCGGGATCATGCTTGAGAAGGCAAAACCATGATTGGCAAAAAAGGCCTGGGACTGAGCGCTGATACGGTCTGTGAGCAGGGTGATGCGCCGGAAGTGCTTGTCGCGGGCAAAGTGGATCGCGTGTTTGAGCAGCATTCCTCCGTAGCCTTGTCGGCGGTGCTGCGGGTGAACGATCACGTCCTCCATGAGCACGACGAGCCCACCCTCGGCTGTACTGATGGTGAAAAGCAGGTTCACCATGCCGATGACCTGGTGGTCGGTGCGCAGCACAAAGATACGCCCCCGATTTGGCTGCTCTAGGATCATTCGCAGGCCATGTTCTTGCTTGGCCTTGTTCGGATCAAAGTCCGCTTCCTCACTGAACAGCGCGACCAGCAACTCTACGAGTTGCGGTAGGTCTTCGATGGTCGCCGGCTCGATACGCGGCTCTGTGATGGGTGCGGACATAGTGGCAGATTAGAGGCCGTCGGCTTAAAAGCAAACCTTGGGCTACCTCATTTTTAGATATCTCCTATCTGGCATCAAGCTGGCGTCAGCACGACCTTGAGCAGGCCTTCTTTGTTGTCATACAGACGTTTGAACCAGTCTCCGCCTTCTGCCAATGGAGCCACGGCACTGAGCAAAGGTCCGACTTGGATGCTGCCATCTTCAATCCGGCGGATCGCTTCAGGGTATTCACCGGCGCAGGAGCATGAGCCACGGATGGTCAACTGACGGGTGACGACTTCCTGGAGCGGGAAGGGAGTATTCGGCTGCAAATTGCCAATGAGGATGACCTGCCCACCCTTGCGAACGCAGCGGATCGCTAGATCCAGTGGTGCGGCAGCGCCGACGACTTCAAAGCTGGCATCGGCACCATCGCCGCCGCAGATCTCGCGCAGATGCATGGCCAGTCCTTCTTGCTTGGCATGGAAGGCGTCAGAGGCACCCAGTTCTTTGGCCAAAGCCAGCCGTTTTTCATCCAGATCGATGGCGATGACGCGGTCCCAGCCCCGTGCCTTCAGGGCCTGAACAACGAGCAGGCCGATCAGACCTGCACCGACGACTACAGCCGTGCCGCCACGAGTTTCTTCAGCATGGCATTCGCAACCATGGCCACAGCCGGTGGCTTCGGGTTCTTCTTCGACTGGATCAAAGGCTTCTCCGACTTCGATCCCATCAGCCAAATTCACGGCGTGTAGAGCGATGGAGACCGGCTCGGCAAAGGCTGCTTTTTCATAGCTCAGTGTGTCTGGGATCGAGTACAGGATGCGGGTCGGCAGCACGATTTTTTCGGCAAAGCAGCCATGGCGGCGATATTCGCCTGGGGAGACTCCCAGCACCTTGCGTTTCGGGCAAAGATTGACATAACCCGCTTCACATTCCTCGCACTCTCCGCAGTATTCAGTCGAGTCGAAAGTGACACGCTGACCGACCTTCCATTCGGTTACGCCTGCCCCGACTTCGATGATTTCTCCTGCGGCTTCATGACCCATGACGATGGGCATTTGACGGCGACCGCTGCGGCCGTCCATGCCATGAATGTCACTGCCGCAGATACCGCAGGCCTTGATCTTCACTAGCACTTCACCAGCTGACGGCACGGGGTCTGGGAAACCGAGGTCGTAATTAAATTCGGAGGGTGCGGTGAGGACAAGAGCTTTCATGGATTGTAAATCATGAAAAGCTCAAGGCCGCTGGCAAGAGCGGAGGTGTATCAGATCACCAATCCAGCGTTAGATCCCAGCGTTTGGCGGTTTCTAGCAGTTCGTCACGCATCGCCCACTCGTCAGGGCGTGGTTCCTGGCCAGCGTGGCGTGCGCTGGCTCCTTTGAGAGCCATGCAGCCGGTATTGTCACCGACTTGGCGGATGGTTTCCACTTCCTCAGGCGTCAGGCACTGCTCTGGCAGCGCGGCAAGATCGTCGAGCTTGCTCTCGATGCTCCGGGCACCTTCGCCATGTTCCTGGATCATGGTTGGCACCACGCATTTCACAGCGGTATTGGCCAGGGTCCACTGGCAGGCCAGTTGCAGCATGGTCAGGCCGTGTTTTTCAGCGATCGGGCGGATTTTTTCAAGCTTCTCGACCGCGTGCTCAATCCAGCCGGCCGGGCGGTGCGTGCGGTGGTCGCCATCGCGAAAATGATGCCCTGCGCGCACGTCATCGTGGAAGACGCCGCCGTAGTCCACGACTCGGGCCATGATGTCCACCTGGTTCTTGGCGGCTGCGGCCAGCACATGTTGGCCTGGCCATGGTTCAAAGGGATTCAGGATGATCATGGCCCAGTCCATGCGATCACCGAATTTTTCAAAGCAGTCGATCATGTCCAAGGTGAAGCCATTGGCCGGGCCTGGGGCGATGCCGAGGCGATCCGTGAGTCCGGCGTCTTTGAGCGCGGTGAAGTCGTCCCAAACTTTTTCACTCGTGTAGGCGATGCTGTCTGGATTGTGCAGCATGAGTAGATCGAACTTGGAGGTCTGGCAGCGCTCCAGAGACTTCTCGGTCGCCATTTTCAAATAGTCCGCATAGCCTTCGGGGCCGCGCAGGGCGGGATCGGTGAAGCGCGGGTAGCCACGGGAGCCATTACGCAGGCCATCGTAGAAATCATGGCCGATGATGCCGACCAGACAGTATTCATCCCGAGGAATGCCTTTTAGTGCTTCTCCCAGCAGGGCATCGGCACGGCCTGCGCCATAGACGTCAGCTGTGACAAAGGTGCGGATGCCTTTTTCAAAGGAGAGACGCATGAGCTCTTTGTAGTGCTCTTCAGTCAGTTGCTCACCATAATGCATGAAGCGGCCACCACTCCAGGTGCCGTAAGCGGTTTTTGTCAGATTCATCGTTGGGTCAAATAGGTTGGGTTGGGGGATTAAAAGCGGCTTCACGGAATGAAGCACATAGCCATATCGCGGGTGAGGAGACTTCCTTTGCAGCGCTGATTTAGAAACGCAAGCTAGGTCTTTAAAGACACAAAAGACGAAAGGTGATGCAAAAAGACGAAAAAAGGGCAGGCCGTTTCAGGCCTGCCCTTTCAAACACCAGGAACAACGAAATTAGATCAGACCAGCGGTCTTCAGCACACTGTAAGCACCGTTTTTGTTCACGGTCTTCAAGGCACGAGCCGTGAGTTTGACGGTCACGAACTTATTGAGTTCGGCCACCCAAATACGCTTGGTGCGAAGGTTCGGGAAGATCACGCGCTTCACACGCTTGGTGATGTGCTTACCGATACCGCCTTCTTTCTTGGCTTTACCGCTACGATGAATGTGATGTCCGCGTGTGACGCCGACTCCGGAAACTTGACAAACTTTGGCCATAAGGTGCTGGTGTGTTGGGGTGAAAAAAAGGGGGGCGATAATAGCCGACTCATTCAGTTCGTCAACCGATGAATCAGGCTTTCACGTTCCCGAGGGGTTAATAATTGAAAATTTCGCCGTCTTTAAAGAAGCGCTTGAGCTCGACAGCTGCTGCTTCGGGGCTGTCTGAGGCGTGCACGACGTTAGTCATTTTGTCGCTGCCAAAATCACCACGGATGGTGCCTTTTGGGGCGATTTTGGAATCCGTAGGGCCGAGCAGATCACGCACAGCTGAGATCACATTGTCGCCGCTCAGGGCCACAGCGATGACTGGATTGCTCTTCATAAAGCCTGCGACTTCAGGGAAGAACGGCTTATCGGCGATGTGGGAATAGTGCTCCTTGAGCAGTTCGTCGGTGAGCTGGATCATCTTGATGCCACGCACACGGAAGCCCTTGGCCTCCAGACGTACCAGCACCTCGCCATTGAGGCCTTTGGCGACACAGTCAGGTTTCAGGAGCAGCAGGGAAGTTTCTTGGGCCATAGATTCGGTTGAGGGGGGTGGAAAAGGGCGCGCATCTTGGCTGCACAACCTCACAGAGTCAAGGGAATCAGCGTTTCAGAGATCTATAACTTCCGCAGATAGCCGTCGCAGCGATTGTGCCAGCCAGCCAGCCAGCGCTGCTCTTTGCGGGCTGCTGGTGCGTTTTGAACCCGGCGACTCAGCACCGCTTTTGAAGCTGAGGCAAAGGCAGACGGGCTAGCAGTAGTCATGCTTTCCAGCACTTGGAGCAGTCCCCAGCCTTGGCCGTTGTAGCGCTCCGTTTTGGCGGTGCCTTCGCCTTTGAAATTTACATAATCGATCAGGCAGAAAGCGCCCTCAGGGGTGGCCAATAGGCCGTCGAAGTTGGCCTTCACCTTTTTGCTGGCCTTGGTTGCTGCGAGCATCTTTGGAAGAGCCCCTTTCAAGCGATTCAAAATGAACGCCGTCTGAAAAGAGACGGTTTTGGATAAAATCGCCCGTAACTCCTTCTGCCGTGCTCCTCCTTTGTCTGCCTCAAATGCTGCCTTGCTAGTCCAAGGGCAGGGGCCTTTGCTCCACTTCGGCATGGGTACTCCCTGAGAGTCTAGAAAAACTGCCAGAGGCGGAAAGCTCTCCTCAAAGGGGCCACGGCGACCTGCTGGATACCAAATGAAGTGGCCGATGCCTAGGGAGGCAAAGTCTTCCCCGCTATTCCAGCTGGTCAGTCCTGCTACTGAACCAGCGCACTCATTTTGCCAGATCCTCAGACCCACTCGGTTCAATTGGGCACCGGTCAGGGAAACTGCCTGTGCGTAGGTGCATTGGGAAGTATCTAGAACAGTGAGCAGGATTATGGAAAGAATGGGGAAGAACCGAGTCATCATCCTCCCAAACTAGGCAGAGTCTGACATTCTGTCCACGGCACTGAACGGGTATTTCGAAAGATCCCATGTCTGCCTGCCCGAATCTGCGTGCCCGTGCCTGAATGTTTTTTTTTCTTGTTGGCTAGAGTGACTTGGTGTTTACATGAATCTGTTCAGATCTTTTGTCCTCAACCAATTACGCATTTTTAAATTTGTCATGGCCACGTTCGGTCATGATTTTTCGCATCATTATTTCTTACCAAAAATCATGCTAGGCTTTGATTTATCAGACCTTCACGAGCCGGTTAATCAACTTTAACATCTCATTGAGCCATCGCCGCGCCAGCCCATGCTGCGCGCCCAAAATTCATTTTTCTATTTTTAGATTAATTAATTCTTTTTTCTATAAAGCCTCATTCTTGACCTTATAAAGCCACTTTTTTTCCACTTTCCGAGTCCCCTTCGCGCCCAATTTTCCATTTTTTCTTATTATGCCCCGCCAGCCCTCACTAACCCTCCAAGTTCTGCGTCAAAACCGCCTCTGGATCAGCCGTTTTCTTGCCGTTTTCATGGCCCTCTGGCAGATCGGGCAGCCCTTGCAGGCAGCGACTTTCTACTGGGACACGGATGCTTCGGATACTGGCAATGTGATTGACGGTACTTTACTCGGCGGCACGGCTGCCTGGGACACCACAGCTTCGAATTGGTGGCCAGTGCCAGCAGGATCTCTGACGATCTGGGGGAATACCAGCTCAGATACCGCCATTTTTACGGGTCCAGCGGTCAGCATACCGACTCTGAATACCGTGACTCTTGCTAGCGGGATCACGGCCAATCAGGTGCGCTTTAACCGCAGTGGTTACACCCTCACGGATGGGAATTTGACTCTGGCGGGTACGGTACCAACTATTTACGCTAGTATCGGAGAGTCGGCGACCATCGCGAGTCAGCTTTCAGGCACAGCAGGGCTGACCGTGTCTGGCGGTGGATCCTTCCGTCTTACCAATGTGCTCAACAACTACTCTGGAACCACAACGATCAGTAATGGCTCCTTGGTCATCAGCAATCAGGCCGCGCTCGGTGCAGATACCTCAGCTATCGTCGTCGCTGGATCTGCTACCCGTGGTTTTGGGGGTGGTTCTTTGGTGTTGGATGGTACTTCGACAGGGTTGACATTTACAAGGGATCTTTCGTTGCAAGGCCTTGGGCCCATTTCTGATCGTAGTTCAGCTCTCATAAGTGTCGGGAATAACACCCTCACAGGCACGGTGGCCATTTCACAACCTACGAGTGGTACCAATGTGAACACTCGTATCACTTCAGGGGATGGAATGCTCAATTTCTCAAGCGCTAGCACTTTTAATGTGCTGGGTGCACCGACGACGACTATCTCCATTTTGGGGGGAACCAATCAGACAGGTGCTGTTGGCTATAACTTAGCCGGCACCATTACTGGTCCTGGTACCTATGAAAAAACTGGGGCAGGAACCTTGTTCTTGAATCCGACAAACGTTTCTGGCTTTTCGGGAACTATTCGTGTCACGAGTAACAGCGTCGCAGGTACACAAGGAACCCTTCGCATCACCAACCCAAATGTGATTGGTTCTCGTACGAATGCTAGTACTGGTGCTAGTTCGATCATCGACTTGAATGCGGGTTTCTTGGAGTTGCGCATGAACACGCCGTCCTTGCAGAACACTGGTGGAACCAATGCCAATGTTTATTCGCGCAGTAGTACAAATGCCACATTCTTTGTTGATCACGGGCTAGGTGGTTCTGCCGTGAATCAGACGCTAACCTTGGGTGAGTTTGGGTTTGCTGCGAATGCTTCAACGACCTTTGCGAGTCGCAATGGCTACAATATCGCCTTTGGGGCAGCTCCTGTCGTGACAGGGGATAACAGTGCTACGATCACCAATAGCATGGCAGGGACGCTGAGTTTCACGGGAGCTTTTTGGAGCAATGCAAACAACACTGCTGCTCGTACCATGACCATTGCTGGAAATGGGAATACTCTTGTATCAGGAAACAT
>JAIXZA010000138.1 GCA_027489965.1 Verrucomicrobiaceae bacterium | reverse complement strand
TCATGATGGGTTCGGTTTGTTGCCACGCCATGTTTGTAGCCTACCTGCCCACAGGGCAGACCGTTACCGATGTCCTGAACCAAAAGCACTACCGATGTCTTGAACCTGGACCCCTCCATCCCTCCATCCCTCCATCCCTCCATCCCTCCATCCCTCCATCCCTCCGCCCTCCGCCCCCGCCCTTCTTCAAAACACTTCCATGGCTTGTAACTTGTCTTATGCGCTTCTTGCGACAGGATCTTGGCCACAATGGCCCTTTCTGAAGATCAATACATCAACCGCGAGCTTAGCTGGCTGGCTTTCAACGAACGTGTACTGGATGAAGCTGCGCGCACGGACTTGCCGGTGCTAGAGAGGCTAAAGTTTCTGGCCATCACAGCTTCTAACTTTGATGAGTTCTTCATGGTGCGAGTGGGCGCCCTTCAGTTCATGAGGGAAAAAGGATTACGAGTGAAGGACCCAAGTGGCCTGACGCCAACCCAGCAGTGGGATCAGATCCACGCTCGCGCGTCGAGCTTCATCGACCGTCAGTATGAGATCCTGCATCAGCAGTTGGTGCCGATCCTCTACGAAAAGGGCATCCGGAAGCTGCGCGTGGCTGACCTGACGCTCTCCCAACGCACGCATCTGGAAGAGCATTTCATGGAGCATATTTTCCCCGTGCTTTCGCCAATCGCTTTGGATGAGGGGCTGATCGCGACGATTCCGGCGTTGCAGATTTCGCTGCTTTGCACGGTGCTTTCGACAGAGGAGGCGAAGCCGGTGCGGCGCTTTGTGCTGTTCACTTTGCCGAACAGTCTGCCACGTCACATCACGGTGCCTGATGCTGAGGGGGCCAGCCATGCTTACCTGAATCTGGAAGATGTTTTAGAATTGTTCATCACGCATTATTTCCCATCGGAAAAGGTCACAGCTTGTGCCCGCTTCCGCATCAGCCGGAACTCGGACATCGTGGCTGAAGACGATGCCGAGGATGATCTGGCGACGGCCATGGAAGGCATCCTGGACAAGCGTCTGAAGAGCCCTGCGATCCGAATTGAGATCGAGGAAGGCGCGCGCCGGGATCTGATTTCTGCCATTCGACAGATCGGCGTGGCCCAGAATGCGCAGGTCTTTACCATTCCGGGTGAACTGGATCTGAGCGCCTTCTTTGCCATTGCGGGCTTGCCAGGCTTTGACGAGCTCAAGGTGGAACCGTGGGCGACGCAGAACTCCGCGCAGATCGAGCCCGGCGAGAGTCTCTTTGATGCGATCAAGCGAGGCGATATCCTCATGCATCATCCTTATGAGAGCTTTGAACCGGTGGTGAAGCTGATCGAGGAAGCGGCAGCTGATCCGGATGTGATTGCGATCAAGCAGATCCTGTATCGGACCGCGAAGAACAGTCGCGTGGTCGCAGCGCTCGTGAAGGCCGCTGAGGCGGGCAAGCATGTGACGGTGCTAGTGGAGCTCAAAGCGCGCTTTGACGAGGCGCGGAATCTGGATCGTGCCAATGACCTGCTGAATGCAGGGGCGCAAATCATCTACGGTGTGCACGGCCTCAAAACCCATGCCAAAGTCTGTCTGATCATGCGCCGTGAGTCGGGGCATCTGGTGCGTTACATGCACTTTGGGACGGGCAACTACAATGAATCCACGGCCCGACTCTACACAGACGTGAGCTACCTGACCTGCCGCGCCAATTACGGTAGTGATGCCAGTGCTTTTTTCAACACGGTGACGGGGCGCTCCCGCTTTGTGCACTTCCAAAAGATCTCCATGGCCCCCTTTGGTCTGCGTGAGCGACTGCTGGGCATGTTAGAGAATGAATGTGAGCGCGCCAAGCAGGGTGAAGCGGCTGAAGTGATGCTCAAGATGAACTCGCTGGAGGATCGCCAAATGATCCAGGCGCTCTATGAGGCATCTCAAGCAGGTGTGAAGATCAAGCTGAACATCCGTGGCATCTGCTGCCTGCGCCCCGGCGTGCAGGGTCTGAGTGAAAACATCACCGTGGTCAGCATCATCGACCGCTATTTGGAACATGCCCGCATTTACATGTTCCGCCAGGGTGGCCGTCCGGTGGTCTTCATCTCCAGTGCAGACTTCATGAATCGCAATCTCTCCAAACGTGTGGAACTGCTGATCCCTGTGGAAGATAAGGAGGCGAAGAAGCGCCTGATTCAGATCCTGGAGACGCACTTTGCGGATACGGCCAGAGGTCGGATTCTCCGCCCTGACGGTGTCTGGCAGTCCCAAACAACGGCGGCCAAGAAGAAGACCCAGCGTTCTCAGGAGATCTTTGCAGACGAGGCGGCGAAGCGCAGCAAACAGCGTAATCTGGCCCCAGATGTGTTGGTGCCGCATGTGCCGAAAGTCTGAGGAGAAGGGCGGAGGGCGGAGGGCGGAGGGCGGTGGGATGGAGGGATGGAGGGCGGAGGGCGGAGGGCGGAGAAATGAGAAAAGGAGGACCTGTCCTTCGTTCCATTCTCCGTTCCATTCTCCGCAGCAAGACTGCGAAGGACGAAAGCAAGACTGCGAAGGATGAAAGCTCAACGAGCGAAGGAGGATTGCGATTGGTCTAACAGCGGTGTAAGGAAGGCAGATGAAATCCATGCTGCTCTGGTTCCTACTCCTGATGACGACGGCTCCTGTCTTTGCCGAGATCTCCAGTTATGCGGGGAAAGTCGTGATCATTCCTGTCGGTGAGGATGACCTGCGTTCGCGGGCTCGATTTGAGTTCATGTCGCGAACCTTGGAGCGCTGCACGAAGGAAGGTGCCGAGGGGGTCATCTTTGATCTGGATACTCCCGGCGGTCTGCTCTGGGACACGGTGGAACTCATGATGACGGATCTGCAAAAGCTCAAACCACGCAGCTTTGCCTATGTGAATCCGCGTGCCCTCTCCGCAGGCGCGATGATTGCTGTGGCCACAGATGGCATCTACATGGCACCGACCAGCAGCGCGGGAGCTGCCTCTCCGGTCTATGGAACCGGCCAGGAAATGGGCGACGCTGAACGTGCCAAGATGAACTCTGCTACCATGGGCATGGCCCGGGCCGTGGCTAAAAAGAAAGGCCACAATCCTGCGGTGATCGAAGCCATGATCGACATGGGCAAGGAGCTGAAAGTGAATGGTAAGATGATCGACTCCAAAAAAGAGATCCTCACTCTGGATGCACATCAAGCGATCGAGCTGGTGGATGGAAAACCCTTGTTTGCCAAAGCCATTGTGAAAACGCTGGATGAGATCAAGACCGCTGAGAAGCTCAGTGGCAGCAGCGTGGTGGCAGTGCCGACCTTCTTTGAAAACGTGGCGATCTGGGTGACGGCTTATGCTTCACTGCTCATTGTGATCGGGGTAGCGGGCGGTTACCTGGAAATGAAGATACCGGGATTTGGCCTGCCAGGCTGCATCTCGGTGGCAGCCTTCTCACTGTTCTTTTTCGGCCATTACGTGGCCGGCAGTTTGGTCGGTCAGGAGACGGCCGTTGCTGCGGGGATCTTTGTCATAGGTCTGGTTTTCATCATCCTGGAGGTCATGGTGTTTCCGGGCACAATGATTCCGGGCATCCTTGGATTCATCTGCGTCATGGTGGCCCTGGTTTACACCATGTCAGGCTGGGAAGTGTCGCCCCCTGCCCTGCCCGGCGGATCGGAGTCGGGGCCCTCTGCCTTTAACCTGAGCGTCTATGCAGTAGGACTGCGCAACTTTGCTCTCGGCATCATTGGAGCCGCCATCGCGGTGCTGGTGGCAGCGCGTTACCTGCCAGAGACGGCCCCTTTCCGTCGCATGATGCTGACGACGACCGCTGGTGGCAGCCTGGAAAACACGCCCGCCATGACCGCCACACGCCAGGTGCAGGTGGGCGATGCAGGCCGCGCAATCAGTGCGCTGCGGCCCTATGGCACGGTTCAGTTCGGTGATCATCGGCTCGAAGCGATGATTGAAGGTGGTTATCTTCAAAGCGGTAGCCAGGTCCGTATCAGGGAGATCCAGGGCTCACGCATCCTCGTGGAGGAAATTAAAAGCGATTCTGGCGGCGATACTCTCCCGGCGTGATGCCGCTGCGTTTGCGAAAGGCTTCCGCCATGTATTGAGGGTGCTTAAAGCCTGCACGCTCAGCGATGGCATCCAAGGTGAGGTCCGTCTGAGCGAGCAGACGCTCGACGTGTCCAAAGCGTTGACGGCTGATCTCCTCTCCAGGTGAACGTCCAATCAGCTCTTTCATGCGTCGCTCCAGAGCACTGCGAGAAAGGGCGACCTGCTTGGCCACGTCTGTCACGCTGATATCGGCGATGGCGTTTTGACGGATGAAGTGCAGGGCTTTGGCCATGCGCGGATCTTCCACGGCAACGATGTCGGAGGATTGCCTAACCACAATGTCACCGGGCTGAAGCAGGGTGACTTTGGCCGGCTGAATTTTCTGGTGCAGCCAATCATCCAGCAGCTTGGCCGCCGTGTAACCGACATTGAGTCCACGGAGCTGCACGCTGGAAAGCGGCGGCCAGGCGGTTTCACAGAGCGTCTTATCATTCTCAGCACCGATAACGGCGACCTGCTCAGGCACGGAAATGCCAGCACGCCGAGCGGCATCCAGCACCCAGAAACCGAGCTGATCGTTAGCGGCAAAAACAGCGCAGGGTTTTTCCAACGAGCAAAGCCAATCAGCCAACTGGCGCTGATGCTGATCCCAGCGCAGCGGTCTGCTAGGAGAGGCCCCAGCCTCAAACACGGAGCATTCAAATCCGCGCGACTGCAAGGTAGCGACAAAACTCTGGCAGCGCTGCTGAAAGAAGAGTTCTGAGTTGTCCAAGTAACACGCAAAGCGCCGGAAGCCGCGATCCATGAGATGATCCGCCACGCGCTGACCGACGATTTGATTGTCCATACCCACATAGGGAAAGGGATGCTTCAGAACCGTGGTGCGCATCTCAATGACGGGCAGCTTGGTGGCCTTGAGTTGGCGGAGAAGCAGCGGATCCACGGTGCGCGCTAAAATGCCATCGCCCGGCCACTTCTTTAACCACTCTGGGAAGCTGGACTTCAAATCCCGCGACTCCAGATACAGAGACCAAGGGCCATGCTCGGCGACATAACGACGAATGCCGCGAACGATGTCACGCCCGTATGAGCGGGACGTATCCACGAGCATGGCAACCTGCGGGATCGTGGACATCACTTTTAATTAGACCAGAATGACCTGAGCCATGGCCAACTCACGCGTGTGAGTGAGCGAGATGAGGCAGGAGGTCACCCCTTGAGCGCTGGCATGATCCTTCGCTGCACGATGCAGAACCAAAGAAGGTTTGCCCGAATCGGCCCGCAAGACCTCCAAATCTTTCCAGTCCACCCCCTGAGCCCAGAGGCCCGTTCCGATCGCCTTGGCCGCGGCTTCTTTGGCGGCGAAGCGTGCGGCATAATGCATGGCTGGATCCGCACAGGAGTCACAGTAGGCGATCTCGCCCACTGTAAAAGTGCGCTCTTTAAAACGGTCGCCATGCTTGGTGAGTAGATCGCGGATGCGAGCCACCTCAACCAGATCAATGCCGAGTCCGAGTGGGGTCATGTCAGGCATGGGGGTAACCCTTCATGGCTTCCAGCATTTCCTGAATGGCCGCACGCAAGCCCACAAAAACGGAGCGGGCGACGATGCTATGCCCAATGTTCAACTCGGACAAATGAGGGACGATGAAAAGCTCGGGAAGGTTCTTGGTGGTGAGGCCGTGACCAGCATTGATCTGCAAGCCCAGACTGTGGCCAAGCTCAGCGGCTGCTTTCAAGCGGGCGGCTTCATGGCTGCGTTTTTCACCGAGTTCATTGGCAAAGGTGCCTGTATGAAGCTCGATCATGCTAGCACCGATCTCGGCAGAAGCACGGACCTGATCCAGATCAGGATCGATGAACATGCTAACCCGCGTGCCATTGGCCTCAAGCTGACTGACGCTAGCACGCAGCAGGTCTTTTTGACCGAGGACATCCAGCCCACCTTCAGTGGTGACCTCTTCACGATTCTCAGGCACCATGCAGACAAAATGCGGCTTTACCTGAAGAGCGATGCCGAGGATCTCAGGCGTATTGCCCATCTCCAGATTCATCATCGTGCCAATTTCACGACGCAGCAGATAGACATCCTCATCGATAATATGCCGCCGGTCCGCGCGCAGATGAATCGTGATGGAGTGTGCGCCTGCTGACTCGGCCTCAAGAGCCGCATGAAGGATGGATGGCTCCACATTGTGAGCACCGAGCATGGTGCGGTAGCGTGCCTGCCGAAGCGTGGCCACGTGATCGATATTAACGCCGAGATGAAGTGACATGATGTAAAAGAAAGGTTGGGAGAGGCCAGCCAAGCAGCCTCAACACTCAGTAACGACCCTGCCCGCGATCACAATGCAGAAATGCACGCTTTCTGAAAGTGGCACGATTACCAGGAGGTGCCGACTTCCGAGCGCGAGATCGGTTTCAGCACCGTGATCTTTGGCTCCGCGACCTCGATCCCCGCTGTTGGAGGAATGCCAAGAGACTTGCCGGAAAAGCGATTCCCCTTCCACGAAATGCCATCCAGGGCACAGCGAGCTTCTACAATGGGATGCTTGGGAGACAGAATCTGATTGCCGCTCATCAGGATGCCCACTGGAGCCAGTGAGGCCAGTTTATCCTCACTCAGACCAATCAACAGGGAGTGCTCACAGCCGACGATGCAGTTGTTTTCCACGCGAGCGTTTTTGACCTGGAAGTAGCGATTGGCAGGCGAGTTCGGGATGCCCATCATGAAACAGATGGCGGAGCGCATGGTGTCACCCGTGAGGTTTTCCAAGTAGTTGTCGCGGACCGTGTGATCCTCACCAATCAAGCGGATGCCGCCAGTGCCATTGGCCCCTTTGCCGATAAAGACGTTACGCTCCACGGTGCAGCCATTGCCATGGCGCAGGGTCAGGGTCCCAGCCACCTCCAGGAAGGTGTTCTCCCGATAGAGATTTCCGCAGGATTTGTTGGAGATGCATTCCGCCTCGCCATTGCATTTTTCAAAGAGGTTATGCTCGACGATACAACCGCCTTGGAGCATGGAGGACTTGCTATCACCGATGCGGATGGTCTCGCCACCGTTCTTTCCGAGCCGCTCGCGTGAGCCGAAGTAATTGTGATCGATCTGGTGCTTGCCTTCACTGCCCGAACCAAGCCAGATAACGAAGGTGGTGCCCTTCCCTGACTTTCCCTGAAAAACACAATGATCAACACGGTTCTCCGTGCCATAAAGTCCCAGCCAGCGGCTTTCTTTTCCCGCTACCGCTGGCAAGCTGCTGATCATCGCGCAATCGGTGATCCGGCAATGGCTGGCTAAAGAATCAGATTCTTCACGAAACGAGATGATGTCACTCACAGTCGGATCAGGATCTTTGAAAAGCAGGCCTTCGATGACCAAATACTCACCCGCCACCTTGAGCGTGCTTTTGCCCGTGAAGACGGTCTTTCCTGGCACAGCGGCCTTGAGTGTGATGGGCGCACTGGCCGTACCTCTGCTGGTAAAGACCAGCGGCGCATCTTTCCACTCACCTGCCGCTAAGACAAGACAGTCACCTGGCTTAGCCTGCTTGAGCGCAGGGGCAAAGGAGCCCACATCGGCAACAGGCAGATCTTTGGAGAAAGCAGACAAGCCAAGAAATGGAATCAGGAGAAATATGCGCATGAGGTAAGATAAACCGCCCCTCTAGATGGATCTATCCAGAGAAACAATGGTTTTCAGCTCGAATCTCCCCTGAATCGCAGGTCAAGGTTGAACAGTTAAGACTTCTGAGGCATCTCAACCTTTCCCCACTTGAAACGTCGCCCCGTGAACGCCGCTTTTCACCAGCTCATGATGAGACTGGCGACGGCCTGTGCCCTGACGTCAGGAGTTTTTGCCCAAGAACCAGCAGCGTCTCAGGACTCGATCGCCGCAAGTGCTGGGGAATTTGTCAATCGAGCTGCCTTTTGGACAGCCGACCAGACACCGGTCGATTTTTTAGAAATGGCCGGCCAACACGCCAAAGCACGCTGGCGCACACTTTACCGCCCACAGCCGCCCGTTCCTTCGATGGATCGGAACAAGGTGGCCTTTACCCTCGGCAGCTTGATAGGAGAATCGTTTCTCATTTGGGAAGCCCAGGACTCCCAGCAATTCCGCAATAACAGCCAAGAAATGGCCAACTACTGCCGAACGCTCGGTCTGGGTGAAAAGACCAAACCCCGCCTGATGGCCCAAGCCAAGATGGCGGAGATGGGCGACTGGGCGAGCCTGCGCCAAGAAATCGTGGACGGACACCAAGAACTGCTGCGCCAACTGCGTGAGCAGCGAGACGAGGATCTGGCGGTGCTGGTGGAAATCGGGGCCTGGATGCGCGCTTTGGAAATCGTCTCCAAACTAGTGGTCGAAATCCCTGAGGTAGATAAACGCCCTCTATGCATTGGTTCCCCCGCCCTTTTAGCCCAACTGAGGCAGAGCTTTGCCTCACTCAGCGAGCTCAATCGCCGTGGTGTGCTGTTACAACCTGTGATTTCGGTGTTAACTGAGCTGGAAAAAGTCTGGAGTGATCGCCACAGCGGACCACCAACCAAAAGCATGGTGACCCGAACCCATGATCAGCTCAAAAGGGTGATGGAAGAACTCACGCTGAAGTGAACCGTCGCCACTCCGATTAGCAACTCGTTGGCACTTTCTGCGCAAGCTTGACCGAATGCGGAATGGCCCCCAAGACAAAGCTCAGGCAATCCACGGCACCTTGGGGTTTTCCAGGTAGGGCAATCACTAGAGAGCGCTGAACAATCGCCGCCAGACAGCGTGATAGAATGGCATTCGGGGTCAGCTCCAAAGAGCGCATCCGCATCAGCTCCCCAAAACCGGGGATTTCCACCCGCATGATGCCTCGGATCGCTTCAGGCGTCACATCACGTTCGGCAATGCCTGTTCCGCCCGTGGTTAGAATGAGACCACAACCCTGAGCGGAGAGCGATTGAATGGCCTGCTGAATCGCGACCAAATCATCGGGCACGATCACCTCGGCCTGCACCTGCCAGCCGTAGCCCTCAGAAGCAGCGCGCAGCGCTGGACCGCCGAGATCCTCATACACACCTTGGCTGGCGCGATCTGAAATGGTGATGATGCCTGTCGTGATCATAGAGTCATTAAATTTTGGTTTTGGAGATCAAGCGCACGTCCTGGATGACCATCGATTTATCCACGGCCTTGCACATGTCATAAATCGTGAGGGCCGCTAAAGAAACTGCGGTCAGGGCTTCCATCTCGACCCCTGTTTGGGCGATTGTTTTTGTCGTTGCGGTGATCTGAATGCCAGATGCCTGCAGCTCAAAATCGACCGCTACCTTGCTGAGCGGGATTTGATGACAAAGCGGGATCAGCAACTGCGTCTGCTTTGCGGCCTGAATACCGGCGATACGGGCCACGGCCAGCACATCTCCTTTTTTCAGGCCATTCTGTCGAATCAGGTCCAGCGTATCGGACTGAAGAGAGATGAAACCCATGGCCACAGCCTCACGTGTCTGCGCGGGTTTACCCGACACGTCCACCATGCTGGCGCGTCCTTGTTCGTCTGTGTGCGTGAGATTCATCGTCAAGTTAACCCCCAATCACAGGGCAATGAAGCCTGCGATTGGGGGTGGCCTAGAAGAGCTTTAGTTCAACTCAGCGCTGTAGAAAGTCTGCCAGTCGTCCAGATTGTTCAGATCCACGGCGCCCGGATTGCAAGAACCGTCGTCAGGAAGACCCACCGCAGCAAGGATGCCTTTGCGTGTGTCATCACCGTGGCAATAGCCCATGATCGACTGATTGTGGCGATAGATGTCGGCTTTGCTGAGCTTCACGCCGGGATAGCTTTTCACCCAGGCCTCGAGCTGAACGTAGGTTGGCTTAGTGGCGATGAACGCCAAGAAATCCGCTTCTGCAATGCCCAGCGCGCCGAGGGTCATGCCATCGTAGCCCTTGCCACAGCCGGGATAATCAGCGTGCAGTTTGCCTGCGGCAGCCAAGGAAGCTTTTTGCCAGAGACGTGGCAAATGCATCACGCCGAGAGGGCCGGCAGTGCCGGAAGAGATAAGTGGAACAATAGAACTCATGGTTGTTTGTATTTCGTGGAAAACCGCTCATCAACGAGCAGCCCGCTAACCTGCTGACTGTGTGATGTCGGTCAAGCTCTGTGCACTTTTGTTTCTCTACCAGCAGCAAACTTGCCTCTGAGTGCTCTTGAATGACATGGGCGGTAAAGTCCAGGCGAAGGCTGAATCGTCGATGCCGGACTGAGCGCGACTGCTTGCCGAAAAAATTTACAGCCCTCACCATGAATTATGATTTTAGTTAAAATAGCCATAAAGAAAGCCACCCAAACGTGGGTGTTTCAGCGGTTGACACCTTCGGCAAACCCGTCACCATGCGCGCCCCTCTGCTGGTCCAACCAAGTTTGGCAGAGCGCGCTGAACAACCCACCGACCCATTGACCCGCTTCATCCTACCCTGCCTTGTTGCCCTATCTGCTCTTTCCTTTGCTGGAGAATTACCGCTGAATCCAAAACCTGTTGCACCCGCTATCGCTCCAGGATCAGTCATTAAAAGCGTCAGAACCACGGCCTACACACACACGGAGGGTGACCATTTGGAATATGGGGCACGCACAGCTGCAGGAACCAAGCTGCTGCACGGTCAGGTCCGCAGCGCAGCCGCCGATTGGTCGGTTTATCCTGTCGGCACGATCTTTCAGATCTCTGGAGACAGTAGCCTCTACATCGTGGACGACTATGGCTCTGCGCTCGTCGGCACAGGCACGATCGATCTCTACAAGCCAACCACCAGCTCCATGAATCAATGGGGCACACGCCGAGTCACGATCACCATTCTCAAATGGGGTAGCTTTGCCAAAAGCCTAGCCATCCTGAAACCGAGAGCCTATAAAGCTTCTCACGTTCGTGAAATGGTGTCCCGCCTGACCGCTCGCGCGGCGGCTTGATCAGACTGGATACACCCACGGTGCCCGATACTCGCGGCTGAGTAGCTTGCTGGCTTCAGGATCACCGATGATTTCTTCTTTTTCAGCGTCCCACTGGATGCTGCGGCCGAGTTTCCAGCTCAACATGCCAAGCATGGGCAGGCAGCTGGAGCGGTGAGCGCTTTCGATGTCTGCGATGGGCTTCCGCCCGGTTTCGATGGCTTGAACGAAATCGGCCCAGAGAAGGGCGATGTTATGTCCATCGGGCTCCTGAAGCTGATGGTCGCCATGCACAGTCGGTGCTTTTGGATCGGTGGGGTAAAAGGTCCAGCCGTCCCGCCAGCCGATGTGGAGCACGCCTTTCTCACCATAGAAATAGGCTCCAATGCCGTGCTTTTCATTGTTGTTCGATGCAAACTTCCGGTGCTCCCAGATGGCGGTGAAGTTTTCAAACTCAAAGGTGGCGACTTGATGATCGGGGGCATCGGTGGTCTGCTCTTTGTCATTCAAGACCGCAGCACCAAAGATAGGTCTGCCTCCAGTGCAGAAGACTTTCTTGGGGCCTTTTTCACCGCTCCAGAGAAGTACTTGATCCAACCAATGCACGCCCCAGTCGCCCATGGTGCCATTGGCGTAGTCGAGAAAATTCCGCCATCCGCCAGGATGCAGTTTGGTATTGAAAGGCCGCACTGGGGCTGGACCACACCACATGTCCCAATCCAAGGTTTCAGGCACTTTGCTATTCGGCTTGGCAGCTTCTGGGCCACCTTTGCTATCGGCAAAGCAACGAACCATGCCGACCTTGCCGACTTGGCCTGATTTCAAAAACTCCATGGCAGCCACATGATGCGGGCCGATTCGGCGATGCAGACCGACTTGAACGACGACACCAGCTTCCTTAGCCGCACGCACCATGGCACGGCTCTCTTTAATCGTGTGACCGGTGGGTTTTTCTACCAGCACATGAGCACCGGCCTGGCAGCAGGCAATTGTTTGCAGCGCATGCCAGTGATCCGGTGTGGCGATGATGACAATCTCGGGCTTGGCCTCGGCTAAGAGATCGCGATAATCTTTGTAGCCTTTGGCTTCGTCACCGGTTTCAGACTTCACGTCTTCGACACTGTTGCTGAGAACGGTTTCATCCACATCGCTGAGCGCCACGACTTGGATTCGGCCTGAAGCCATCGCTTCCCGAAGAATGTTCATGCCCCACCAACCGGAGCCGATGAGCGCGGTGCGGAATTTTTTTCCCTCAGCGCCGAAGGTCGGCAGAGCCGAAAGCGTGAGTGAGGCAGCGGTGGCGGAGGTGAGAAAGTTGCGGCGTGAGGTCATTGGGGAGGTACAAGCATGAACGACAGGAAATGGCCTCGTCAATCGTAGAATCGCAGAACAAGGGCATCCCTTCTTGCCTCCAGCTCTTAGCCCCCTATGATCTGGCCCCCATGCCCACACTCTCCATCCAACCACGCGCTCGCATCTTTCACGGTCATGTCTGGGTCTATGCGACTGAGATCAAAGGCCGCTTTGGCGAGCCAAAACCGGGAGACGTGGTTCAGCTCCAAGATGCCAGAGGCAAACCCATGGGCAGTGCGATCTACAATCCGCAATCACAGATTAGTGCCCGTCTGTTCTCTTACCGCCGCCAGGATCTGGATCTGGATTTTTTCAAACGCCGGATCGAGCGTGCCCTGAAATCACGAGTCGATTCCGGCGTGGATACCAGCCTTTGCCGTGTCGTCTGGAGTGAATCAGATGGCCTACCTGGCGTGGTCGTGGATCGTTACGGCGACCATCTCGTACTGCAAACGCTGACCCTAGCCATGGCGATGCGGCAGGACTTAATCGTGCAGGCGCTCTGTGAGGTCTTTTCGCCCAAAAGCATCGTCCAGCGCAACGAAGGCGGCGTGCGCAAGGCCGAGGGCTTAGAGCAAATCAAAGGCGTGATCTTTGGCGATGCGACGGAGCCTTTTGTCGTGCGGCATGAGGGCAGTGCTTTCCATGTGGATCTTGTCGAGGGCCAAAAGACCGGCCTTTATCTGGATCAGCTCGATAACTATCAACACGCCGCCAAACTGGCTAAAGGCCGTCGGGTATTGGATTGCTTCACGAACCAAGGAGGCTTTGCTCAGGCCTGTGCACTCGCAGAAGCGGCTGAAGTCACTGCTGTCGATATCAGCGAAAGCGCCATCGCTGTGGCGAAGCAGAACGCGGAGATCTCCGGTGCTAAAGTGAATTTTATTGCTGCAAACTGCTTTGATTTCCTGAAGCAACAAGAGTCCAGCGGAGCCAGCTACGATCTCATCATTCTAGATCCGCCATCCTTCACCAAAACCAAGGCGAGCATCAATGACGCAATGCGCGGCTACAAAGAGATCCATCTGCGCGCCCTGAAAATGCTGCAACCCGGCGGCATCATGGCGACCTTTAGTTGCAGCCATCATGTCAGCACGGGCGACTTCCACAACAGCATCGTCGATGCTGCGGTGGATGCTCGGAAAACCATCCGCCGCGTGGCCGCCTACAGCCAGCGTCCTGATCATCCGATCCTGGCCACCATTCCTGAGACGGAATATCTCACAGGTTTTGCCTACGAGGTGATTGCTTCCTGGTAATGGCACACAATCTTGGCGACTAAAATTCACGCACGTTCGTATTTTGGTCACTATGGACGACTTCAATGCCCCTGAACAGCCTTCGATCCGTCATCGGATCGAGAGTGCTTACTTGCATGAGCTCAAAGCTGAGGCTAGGCCGCCGGTGTCTCTATTTAAATTCTGCCAGACGCTTGGCATATCTGAGCGAGATTTCTTTTCCGAGTATTCATCATTGCAAGCTGTCGAGGTCCATTGGTGGCGTCACATGATGGATGGTCTCATCCAGTCTGTTGAAAGCGGTGCCGAGTGGTCGAGCTTTAGCGCTCGTCATCGCATGCTGGCTTTCCTTTTTGCATTCACGACCGCGACGCTGGATCACCGCAGCCTGCTACTGCTGCGAATGGGCCATGCGAACCCATTAACATCTGTTCCTGAATGGTCGGGTTTAGAAGATCGCTTTGAAGCCTTTGCGAAGTCGATTCTGATGCTCGGACGCCAGCAAGGAGAGATCGCTTCGCGAGGACCCGTAACTGCCGTGTATCCCAAAGCCATGAAGCTTCTCTTGCGCAGTGTGGTCGCCTACAACCTGAAAGATGAAAGCCCCAAATTTGAGCGAACGGACGCCTTCATCGAAAAGTCAGTGACCGTGTTATTTGATCTGATGGGCCGCCAAGTTTTAGACTCAGGCTTTGACCTTCTCCGCTTTCTGGTGCCTGGAATGTCAAAGTGTGCCTAATCCATGGCTGCTGAACATCTTTCACAAGACAGCATCCGCAGCACGCCGCTGAGCCGCATGGCTGAACTAGCGGGAACTGGGGCACGAGTCGGATTGAATTACCTCAAATACTACGGGCAGCGCGCCGTCAGTCCCGAGTCCGCATCCAAAGCTTTGCGAGATGATTTGGATGACGTCAATGCACGCGCTGTGTATGAAAGTTTCAGCAAGCTTAAAGGCGGGCCGCTCAAGCTTGCTCAGATGCTGAGCATTGATGAAAATCTGCTGCCTCCGGCCTATGCCTCGCAGTTTGCCCAAGCCCAATACTCTGCCCCACCACTGTCATGGCCACTGGTGCGTCGAACGCTGGAGCGTGAGTTCAATCAGCCCGTCGAATCTCTTTACGATCGCTTCACGCCAGAGGCCGCTCATGGTGCTTCCATTGGTCAGGTGCATGTGGCTTATCGCGATGGTCAAAAACTAGCCGTTAAAGTTCAGTACCCAGGCGTGGCTGAGTCCATGCGCAGTGATCTTCGCGTCGTTAAACCCATTGCGCTGCAAATGCTCGGATTACGGGAAGAAGACATCGCTCATTACTTCGCTGAGGTGGAAACTCGGTTATTAGAAGAAACCAACTATGTCCGTGAATTGCAGGAATCCCAGGAAATAGCAGCGGCTTGCTCCAGCTTGCCAAACTTGCGTTTTCCCAGCTTCTACCCCGACCGCTGCTCCAATCGCGTTTTAACCATGGACTGGATCGACGGACTCACGCTGGACCGCTATGCCGCCAGCGACGCCTCACAGAGCGAACGTGACCGCATCGGTCAGATTTTGTGGGATTTCTACATGCATCAGATTCATGGCTTGAAACGCTTTCATGCAGATCCACATCCAGGGAACTTTTTGGTGAGTGCAGAAGGCCAACTCTGCGTGCTGGATTTCGGCTGCACGCGATCCATCACCCCCGAATTTTATGCCCTGCAGTTTGCCTTTTTAAATCCGGCACTGCTGGATTCTGCGGATGAATTAGAGGCTGCCCTGCGAGCCATGGATGTGCTACTGCCCACCGATGGCCCAACTCAGCGCCAAAAAGTGACCCATCTGGCCCGAGAATCCATCGAACTACTGACGCGCCCCTTCCGCGCAGGACGTTTTGATTTTGCCGATCCGAGCTTTCTCCGCGCGATGTATGAGATGGGAGAAACCAACCGCCAAGATCGTGAATTACTCTCCCTGCGCGGAGCCCGTGGCCGAGCCGAATCCGTCTATATCAATCGCGCCTTCTTTGGCTTATTCAGCCTACTGCACCGTCTGCGCGCTGTGGTGAAAACGCGTTAGAGTAAGCGACGAGATGCTGTCTGCCATCAAGGCTGAAGAAGGCGCGGAGGCACACCACTTTGCCAATTTAGCTGCTTTACGAGCCGAGCTGATCCAGTATGATCCTCCCCAGTGGAAACGGTGTACATAGAGACCACCATACCGAGCTACTTGGGAGCCCATCCAAGCAGGCAAAGCGTCATGGCCCAGCACCAGAAGTTCACACACGATTGGTGGAAGAACGAGCGGTCGAGATACCGGCTCTACACGTCCTTCTTGGTTCGTGCCGAGGCTTCGCGCGGAGATCCGGGTGCCGTGGCTCGGCGCATGCCGTTCCTTGATGAGATCCCTGATCTGGATGTGCCACTGGAAACGGACCGTTTATCCCAAAGCCTCATCAAGCTCTTACAAATCCCGCCAAAGGCCGAGGCAGATGCCACACATCTCGCGCTCGCCATTCTGCACCGCATCACCTATCTTTTGACTTGGAACTGCACTCATCTTGCCAATCCAGTGCTTCAAAAGGAACTCATCGAGTATTGCCAATACAATCACCTGCATGTGCCAGTGATCTGCACACCAGAACTCCTTCTCACCGTACCATGAAGACCGATCCCATCGTCCAGGAAGTCCGCGAAGCACGCGCCGCCATCGCCGCCGAGTTCGGCTATGACCTCTCCAAATACCTCGCCTGGATTCGCGAGCAGACCAAGTTGCGGAAGGAATCGGGAGACAACTCCACCAAGACCTACCACGACTCTTTGCGTCGGACATCGCACAAGCGCAAATTAGCTACAGGCAAAGCAGCCGCTTTCTAGAAGCATTCGCCAGCCATCAAAGAAATCATCAAATGGGAAACTCAGTTCTAGTCTTCGTTAGCCATTCTTGAGACGACAAGGAGTCGTACATCGAACCAATTGTTACTGATCTTGAATCATGTTTCATCAACGTGTGGATTGACAAACGTAAGATCTTGCCTGGGGACAATCTTCGAAAATCAATCTTCCGAGAGGGCTTGGACAAAGCTGATGTGGCATTGATCTTCTTTACACAAAACTCACTCAAATCCTCTTGGGTTGATCGTGAGATAAAACATGTTCTTCGCGAAGAAACAAAGAAGGGCAACCAATTTGACCTAAACAAAATCATATCAGTTTTCGATTCTCAAGCGACTTACGCCGAGATTGCGAAGCGCTACCCAGAACTTACGGATGACCTTCTGCATCTGATGCCAGCAGACTACAAGTAGGTTCAGCTCGGCCAGCTTATCTCCGCAATATGGTCCAAGTACATGAGCTTACAGGGCGGCGACGTCGAGACCCAGAGGCAACTGTTGGAAAAGGACAAGGAGCTGTTTCAAAAGACAAAAGAAATTGCAAGTCTGGAGAGAGCTTTAAGTGAAGCTAAGTCCCATTCACCTATCTTGGAGCAAGAAGCAGAGTTTGAGGAAATCTTGAATTCAGGCAGGGTGGTCAATTTCATTGAAGACAAAGACCAACTGCTGACAACATCAGAGGTTGACCAACGTTCTCTAAACGATGTGCCCGAAGCCGTTGCATTTGGGCTAATCACGACAAAAAGCGGATACATATCATTGACCGACAAAGGACGTGAGTTTTTCAAGTGGTACATTTTATACAAAGAGGCCACGAGTTAATTAGCTTCTTTCTCAGCCCTGAGCAGTGACACCGCTGCCAGATTAAAGTGAATTTCCATCTCCAAAACCATATGTTCCTAGCTGACTAAAAAAGTTAGACCAACTTCTTGCATTGGCAATTAATCACACCTTCTCAAACACCGGCTTCCCGTCCTTCATCACTGCGGTGATGTGATCGCCGTCTTTGAAGC
>JAIXZA010000074.1 GCA_027489965.1 Verrucomicrobiaceae bacterium | reverse complement strand
GTATTCTCTGGAGAAAGGCAAAGTTGGCACCTTGGATCGCTACGTTATGCGGCCAGATGGTAAAATGGACAATATTTTCCTTTTCCGTCGTGGGAACCTATCGGCCCCACTGGAGCAGTGGAAGGGCGTGGCCTGGGTGCACAATCATGAAACCAATGCGGAATGGCGTGTGCAGTTCATTTGGCCGCTCAGGTTGCCCTACCTCATCATTGATCTTGATCCCGATTATCAATGGAGTGTCATTGGTTATCCGAATCGCAAGCTCGCCTGGGTGCTGAGTCGGAAACCTGTTTTGGATGAGGTCACTTATCAGGCCATTTTGAAACGGATGACCGCACAAGGTTATGATCCTGCGAGTCTGGTTAAAGTTCCCCAGATCACGGAATCGGCCGAACCTATAAAATAAGTGGCCACTTGCGCTCCGTTTCCGGGGAAATTGCAATCCTCATCATTTCACGGTTTGTTCGACATCTAGTAGCTTCAACACTTCAGCGGGTGGGCCGTCAAAGGTCGCGGAGGTGATGTTACCGACGAAGCCGATGGCTTTCCAGCCCTCCTGTGTGCTGTAATAACCAGCGGCTGCACGGCTGCGAAACCGCTCAAAAAATTGCGCGGCTTCCCTGAACTCAGGCTTTGCCATCGTGATGTGGCAGATGTCATCGGCGATGGTCGCCTGCTGGGGGGCATCGAGTTCGGCGAAGGATTTGCTGAAGCGCTTGGAGGCTTCGGTATTTAGCCACGCAATGCCTTCGAGTAGGACTGGGTTATCTTCCTGCTGCAGCGGATACGGCGCGCTGATCCATTCATCCATGAACTGAGGAACGCCGACAGCGCTGGCGGCAGGTCCGAGGTCATCGGCGGGAAGGATGAGATCACAAAGCGCCGTGACGGTGCGGAGCTGCTCAGCATTGAGCGTGAGTGGCCACACGTCGCCGGGTTTGTAGAGCTTGGTTAATGTTGGATCGGTGCCGTAGCCTTTGGCAAAAGTATCGGCAACGCCAACTGTGGCGGCGTTGGCTTGTGGTGTGATGCCAAAGCTAGCACTCACAGCGGCGAACATTTGGATGACTTGGCGGCGGGAGAAAAGGGGAGTGAAATCGGAAGGCGATGTCATGGTCGTGAATGTTTAGAGGTTACCCTGCTTGGCTTGTTCGATGAGGTGATCCGCTGCGCGCCAGGCCAGTGCCATGATCGTCAGTGTGGGATTTTTGTCGGCGTTTGAGGCAAAGGGGGAGCCATCACAAATGAGCAGGTTCTTCACGTCCCAAGTCTGGTTCCAGCCATTGCAGACGGACGTCTTTGCGTCAGCGCCCATGATGGCACCGCCGACCTCATGGATGATCTTACCGCCTGGTTCGATGTAGTCACGAGCGGCCTCCGTTTTGTCATGCCGCACAGTTCCGCCCATGCTTTCGATGAGATCGGTAAATGTGCGCCGCGCATGGGCAGCCTGATTGAGTTCGTGCTCACTCCACCCCCAATGCCAGCGCAGTGATGGGATGCCCCATTTGTCCTTCACCTGTGGATCTAGCTCACAGTAACTCTTCTCATTGGGGATCATCTCACCACGGCAGGCGTAACTAACGATTGATCCATAGTAACGGCGCATGTCTTGCTTGAATTTTTTGCCGTAGCTGCCGCGCACTAAGTCATCTGGCACAGGGTTATTTCCAATAGGCATGGAGCGTGAACCGCCCATCTCAATGTGGTAGCCCCGGGCAAAGTCGAGCTTGCCCGCTGCCTGATCTTTGTAGCCCCACCATGGTGCGTAAGTGTGCGAGCCGCCGGCACCTTCTTCATTGTGGGGTGGCACGTTTTCGAGGATGGGCACATGGCCTGTGACTTTGGTGCCCACAGTGTCCATGATGTACCGCCCAACGAGTCCACTGCTGTTAGCGATGCCTTTGCCACCCTTTGAGTTCAGGAGAATTCGTACCGTTTCACCACTGCTGGCAGCGATCACTACGGCCTTGGCTTTGATCCGCTCTTCTTTGCCAGTGGTCTTGTCAATGAATAGCACGCCAGTGGCTTTCCCTTCATCGTTGACCAGCACCTCGCGGGCATGGGCATTGGGGATGATATCGAGATTCCCCGTGGCCAATGCAGGCGGCAAATGCACGGTGGTGGACTGGTAGTTCGCGCTGATGGAGCAGCCGCGTCCGCAATCAGTGGCCCAGAAGCAAGGCGCACGGCGCATCATTGAATCTGCGACGATTTTCTGCGCCCATTGGTTGCCTGGATGCAGCTTCTTCGGGATATTCAGCCAGTCGAGCGGCTTGGTCAAAACAGCGCGATGAATTGGCATGAAGGGGATGCCAAGTTTTTTGCCAAACTTTTGGGACACCAATTCCGAGAGGCGTGCTTTAGGTGCTGGTAGCAGAACACCTTCAGGTGAGTCCGGTGTGTTCTCCATGCCTGAATTGGTGCCATAGACACCGATGAGCATTTCGACCTTGGTATAATACGGATCGATCTCCGCATAGGTCACCGGCCAGTCAAAGCCGAGTCCGTCACGCGAGCGCGGCTTGAAATCATACGGCCCATTGCGCAGCGAGATACGGCCCCAATGATTCGTGCGGCCGCCCATCATGCGCGCACGCCACCACCAGAATTGCTCTTCCTTTTTGCTGGATGCTTGCGTGTAAGGTTCCCCTGGTACATCCCAGCCACCGTCGATGGTGGCATCATAGAAACCGAAATCTTTGTCCGGTGTGCCTGCACCACGCAGCGGAGCCTGACTGCCAGTCATAAACATGGGCGTTTCAGTCTGCGGATCGTAGCTGCGGCCCGCTTCAAGCATGACGCACTTGATTCCTGCAAGTGTGAGTGTGTAGGCCATCTGGCCTCCGCCTGCGCCAGAGCCGATGATGGCGACGTCGTATTCAAGCTGGGCTTTGGCTGGGGTGATGATGGGCATGAGTTGTTGGCGGAGATTGAGGTTTATGGAGTACGTTTCGGCAACGTGGATTGGGGCGGCACTTGACCGCGCAGCAGGCGAGTTCCCTGGCCAGTCAGCCAGAGGTAGTGATCGCTCGGCAGACCTCCGTAATCAAGATCGTTGTCGATGTGTAGATTGATGCAGCTGCGCAGTTGCTCGCGGATGCGCAGCAAGTTCACGCGCACGGAGGCACTGTTGCTGGGGTGTCTTGGAGCAATCTGCTCGGCATTGAGATCTTCATCTGACGAGTAATTTCGTCAGATGCGCGCGGTGTAACACATTTATAATCTGTGCAGGATTAAATCTTCACAATCTCGCAGGTCTCGGCTTTGAGAATGTCTTCCAACGTTTCACGGCGAGAGATTTGAATCACCTTACCCTCTGGCTCTAACCAAAGTTGGGGGGCTTTGCCAATCGAGTTGTAATTGCTGCTCATGGCATATCCATACGCTCCTGCGTCACGAAGGGTGAGTAGGTCACCCGCGATAGGCAGCGGAAGGGGCCGTGGTTGGATGAGCTCTTTGTCATCACGGGTGAAGACGTCGCCGCTTTCACAAAGTGGACCTGCGACGACGATGGGTACGCGAGGCGCATCTGCGGGGCGACCAACGATTTCAATGCCATGCCAGGATCCGTACATTGCTGGGCGGACGAGATCCACGAAACCTGCATCCACCATGGCAAAGGTAGCTCCGTCGCCTTTTTCGTTAGGCTCCGTGTGTTTTACATCCGTGACGCGGGTGACGAGTGTGCATGAAGGAGCCACATAGTAGCGGCCTGGCTCGATCTCAAGACGCACAGGGCGGCCTGCTGCGGCGCTGGCTTTTTGTTGAGCGGCCATGAGCAGTTCTTTCAGACGATCGAGCGGCACGCTAGCGTTTGGGTCCCTGTAGTTATGGGGAATGCCGCCGCCGAGGCTGATGGCCTCAAGATCAGGTAAGCCTGGGATTTCACTGACAAACTCATCCGTGAGTCGATTGAGATTGGCCATGAGTTCTTCAAACTGCGGCCCACTGCCGATATGGGCATGGAGCATGACGATTTGCATGCCTGCCGCTTTTGCTGCAACCGCAGTCGCTTTGAGAGTGGAGTGCCAAATGCCGTGCTTAGAACTAGGGCCACCGGTGTCACAAGAATTGACGTGTCCATGGCCAAAGCCCGGGTTCACACGCAAGGAGATTTTGCCGCGATAACCCGCTGCTGCTAGGTCGGCGATCTGGCCTGGGCTGCCAATGTTTGGTAGCACGCCATGTTCACGAATGACTTCAAGAGCATTGTCACGAAACACATCTGCGGTCAGACAAATGACCGGAGGTTCCTGGCCTGCGGCATGACCGGCTTGCAGAGCGCGGAGAACTTCGTTGCCGCTTACTGCGTCGATCCAGATACCCGCAGCGGCCATCTCGCGTAGGATTGCTGTGGCTGGGCAGGCTTTCATGGCGAACCGAGCTTGCAGATATGGCGCATTGGTCAGTTCCTTGATATCTGCAATACGTTGACGAATGACGGCTGCATCGTAGAGCCAAAAAGGTGTGCCGACAGAGGAGGCTAGAGAATTGAGAAGAGATGGCTCGTGAGACATGTGGATGAAAAAAGAGGGCGAAAGGATGTCGCATGACTGACGCGCAATCAACTGTGGATTGCGAGCATTGAAATCGTTACGCCACTGAACTTCAAAAGGACTAACCTGATGATTCAAGAATCGAGGATGAAAGGCTAGGCCTTCTTGCCTTTGCCCTTTTTGGTCTTTTTCTTGGGCGCTTGTTCGGTAACTCCACCAGCAGGGACGGCGTCTTTGATGATGGCATCAAGACGGGTGCGCATTTCGGCTAACTTTTCAGGTTGAGATGCGGCGAGGTTGGTCTTTTCGGCGATGTCGCTGGCAAGGTTGTAGAGCTCTATTTTGCCAGAGAATTTTTCGCTGCCTTTGGCTTCTTCGGCGTCTTTGTCGGAGGGATTGAGCAGGAGTTTCCAGTCGCCCATGCGCAGGGCCATTTTGTCAGGGGCCATGCCGGGAAGAAGCAAAGCTTCATGGGGCGATTTCGCGCCTTGAGTGAGCACTGGCCAGATGTCGAGGCCATCGGGCGCAAGTTTTTGTTCGGCAGATGCGCCGGTGAGTTTAACGAGTGTGGGGAACCAATCCACGGCGTGCATGGGTTCATCAATGGTGATGCCAGCGGGAATTTTTCCGGGCCAGGTGGCGAAAGAGCAGACGCGGATGCCACCTTCATAGAGCGTACCTTTGCCAGCCCGCAATGGGGTGTTCATGGTGGCGTTTCCTGGGCCAGGGCCACCGTTGTCGCTGGAGAAAATGATGAGTGTTTTTTGGCGCAGGCCTTTTTCATCGAGCGCGGCGGTGATTTGGCCGATGGATTCATCCACGGCAGATAACATGCCTGCGATGGTTTGGCGGAGTTTGGGCAGATCCTTGTAGGATTCAGTGTAGCTATCGGGCACCTGATGTGGGCTGTGGATGCCGTTGAAGGGCACGTAGAGAAAGAGCGGCTTATCAGCAGCTTGCTCACGGATGAGGCGAGTGGCTTCTTTGGCGACGAGATGCGTGGTGTAGCCTTCTTCGATGAGCGGCTTGTCATCACGATACCAATCCATTTTGCCATCACGGTCGTGCTTGAAGTAATCCAGCGCTCCAAAGTAGTGCCCATACTGGTGATCAAAGCCACGATGCGTCGGTGTGTAGTTCGATTGGAACTCTCCGAGGTGCCATTTACCACAGATGGCCGTGGTGTAGCCCACTTCCTTCAGTGCCTGTGGCAGCAAGCGCTCCGCCAACGGCAGCCCCCAGGGCGCTCCGGGCCGCACGACATTGTAAACGCCAGTGTGAATGGCGTATCGACCCGTCATCAGCGCCGAGCGTGTAGGGGAACACACGGGCTGCACATAGTAGGACTTTAAAACTGCGCCTTCCTTGGCAAGCTTGTCGATGTTTGGTGTGCGGATGTCTTTGCCGCCATTGAAGCCGCAGTCTGCATAGCCAAGATCATCGATCAAGAAATAGACGATGTTGGGTTTGGCGGCAACGCAGAGTAAAGGACACAGCGCCAGAAGAAGAAGGAGAGATTTCATGGTTTGGGGACTTCAGGGATTTCGCTGGGAGTTGCAGATTGGCGTTTTTTAGCGCGTTCCAGGTCCCGAGCTTTTTGTTTTTCTTCTTTGGTCATTTTCTTTGGCTTCTTGCCTGGGGAATTGGATTGGTTAGCTATGTCGTAACGCTTCTCCCCGGCTTTGACGGGCTTTGCCATATGGGTGAGCCAGGTATCATGAAGCTTGGTGAGTTCGGTGACTTTTTCAGGCATCTGGGTGGAGAGATTAGAGGCTTCGGAGAAGTCTTTACTCAAATCAAAGAGGCTCAGTTTTGCTTTCTCACCGACGAGTTTCCAGTCCCCTGAACGCACAGCCCACCAGCCCTCATCACTGCCTGAGCACCAGAACAGATTGCGGGCAGGGTCGGCTTCGCCACGCAGGAGAGGTAGAATGTTTTGGCCATCGAGTGGTTTTTCAGATGGGGCGGCTACTCCGGCTGCTGCCAGTGCCGTGGGCAGAATATCCAGTGAGATGACGGGTGTTTGGCATTCGCCTGGCTTTAGTTGAGCAGGCCAGCAAACAAGAAACGGTACGCGGATGCCACCTTCATAGTCGGTGTGCTTGCCACCACGCAGCGGTGTGTTGTCGGCGCTTTGGGCTAGGGGGCCTCCGTTGTCGCTGATAAAGAAGATCAGTGTGTTTTCCCAGATGCCATCTGCCTTCAGTGTGGCGATGATTCTGCCCATGGCGTCGTCCAAGCGCTTGCCCATGGCAAGCAGCGTATCGCGGTCTTTGTTGCCGGTCTTGAATTTGGCGATTTCATCATCAGGTGCTTGCAGCGGTGCATGAACGGCGTTGAAGGCAAGATAGGCAAAGAACGGCTTCGCTTTGTTCCTCGTGATAAATGCACATGTTTCTTCACCGAGACGATCCGTGAGGTAGCCTTTTTCATGAACGATTTCTGTGCCGCGATAGATCGGGTCTTCAGGGTCGTCGAGCTTGAAGTAATCATGAGCTCCACGACCGAGAAAGCCGAAGACTTCATCAAATCCGCGCAATGCTGGACTCCATGCCGGATCAGGTCCGAGATGCCATTTGCCAAACTGGGCGGTGGCATAGCCTGCGGGCTTTAGGTATTGAGGGAAGATGGTTTCACTCATCGGCAATCCGCTGCCAGCTTCTCCACCAGTGTAAAGCCCTAGCCGCTGCTGATAGCGGCCCGTCATGAGGCCCGCGCGTGTCGGTGAGCAGACATGTCCGCTGACGTAACCCTGCCGGCAGATGACGCTTTGTTTCGCCAATGAATCGAGGTGTGGTGTTTGGATTTCCTTCGGATGTTTCGGATTAAAAAGAACATCCGCGTAGCCCAAATCATCGGCAACGACGACAATGATATTAGGCTTTTCGGCAGCGAAGAGAGAAGCGCTGAGTGTGATGAGAGTAACGAGTAGTTTCATGATGAGCAGTTACTTCTTTTTCTTTTTGCCCTTCTTTTCGGTCTTTCGATCTTCATCGCCATTCCAGCGTTGATCTTCCCAGCGTGGTGGTTGCATGGAGGCATTCCATTGATCGAAGAGGGTGGTCATCTCAGCTTTTTTGCCCGGATTTTCAGCGCTGAGATCTTTTTGTTCACCCGGATCGTTGGCAAGATTCACGAGCATGGGCTCCATGTCTTTGCTGGCTTTGACGAGTTTCCAGTCACCTTGGCGAACGGCGTGTTGCACACCGAAACGGAAGTAGAGCTCACGTGGCGCTAGCTTGTCGGTCTTGCCTTCAAGAAGTGGGAGGAGATTCACGCCATCAAGCTCGATCTTCGAGGCTTCTGCGCTGGCGGCGGATAGCGCTGTGGGCAGCACATCAAGTTGAATCACGGGATCACTGATGATTCGACCTCCGGGAATGTGACCCTTCCATTGCGCCATCCAAGTGACTCGAATGCCACCTTCCCAGACGAACCATTTATGGCCGCGCAGACCCATTTGCTCAGCGATGGGCGATGCTCCGCCGTTGTCGCTGATGCAGAAGATGAGGGTGTTTTCTTCCAGGTTCGACTCACGCAGTTTCGTCATCACCGTGCCGATGGCTTCATCCGCTTCAGCAATCAGAGCGGCGTAGGCTTGCTCGCGTTTGTCGAGATGTTTGAACTTTTCCAACCATGCAGGTGAAGCCACAACTGGAGAGTGCACGGCATTGAACGACAGGTAGAGGAGGAATGGTTTATTTTTGTTCGACTCGATGAAGCCGCAGGCCTCACTGGCATAAATGGGTGAGGTCACTGGCGCGCCTTCGAGTTCTTTGACCTGTTCATTGCCGCGGTAAAACGAAGGACCTTTGCCCTCACCAAGATTGCCAACTGTGCCCATGGCAAAGTCAAAGCCGCGTGAGAGCGGCATGAACTTCGCCTCCGTATCTCCGAGATGCCATTTACCGACGATACCTGTGGTGTAGCCCGCAGGCTTCAAATGCTGGGCCATCGTTGTTTCCGTCAGCAGTAGCTCACGTCCTTCTTTGGTCGGATTGGCATCATGCCCCGTGCGTGCCTGATAGCGTCCGGTCATTAAACCAACGCGTCCAGGCGAGCAAACACAACCACTGGAATAGCCATTTGTGAAGCGGACACCATTGGCGGCGATGCTATCCATGTTCGGCGTCGGTGCCAGCTTCCCGCCATAAGCTCCAGGCTGCGCCCAGCCCATGTCATCGAGATAAAAGATCAGGATATTTGGCTTTGATGATTCTGCGGCAGATAGTTGAAAAATGAACAGCGAGGAGAAGGCGAGGATCAGTTTTTTCATGGCGGCGCGCCATGAAACGATGAAGCATCCCGCATCTGGCAGAACATTTAAGCTTTGATCAAAATTCCGTCCGCGTCGGCTTGCCTTCGCTGGACTGAATCTCGATCCAATCGATCTCAATGACCTGCTCCTGCATTGGTAAATAAAGGCGCACGATGCCCAGTGGACCTGTAGCTGGGATTTGAACGGTCACATCTTCCCAATCGCCACCTTTGAGGGTGAAGTCGGCGCGGTGGGCTTTGGCTTCTGTCCCGTTGGCAAGCCAATCGAAGTGACTGGTGCCTGCTTTGGCCTTGATGCGGAACCTCGCTGTGCTCGGGCCGCTGTGTTTGCTGGCAGACATGCCGAGGAAGCAGGCATCACCGATGTCAGTGATGCGCAGGACGCCGTCTTTTACCTGGGCCTTGCAATCACGTGCCTTCCAGCCCTGAAGCGCGGGGACGGCATCGTCTTTTCCTTTCGCGGGAGCTTTGGCTTTGGCCTTCGGTTGCTGCTTGCCTTCGAGTTCGGGATGATACTTGGCAGGATCAAACGCCGGATTTGGTGCGGGCACGACGGCTTTTGTTGCGAGGAGAAACTTTTCGATCATGGCGTCGAACTCCGCGACCAATTCAGGCTTTTGAGCGGCGAGGTTGTTCTTTTCGCTGAGATCATCGCGCAGATTGAAGAGCAGATGGCGATGCGCTGTTTTTTCGCCGCCATGGAAGATGCGAATGAGCTTCCAATCACCACGATGCACGGAAACAGCAGGTGGCAGCCAGTCCGGCACGCCGGGATTGTGTGGAAAAAATTGGAAGACAGCTTTGTCGGCAAGCGGATCGCCTTTCAGTGCAGGAAGGATGCTTGCACCATCAAATCGTTGACCTTTGGCAGGCTTCAGCGTGAGACCTTCTAGCAGCGTGGGATAGTAGTCCTCACTCTGGATGATCGCGTCACTGCGACTGCCTGCCTTGGCGATTCCAGGCCACACAACGACTCCGGGAACACGTATGCCGCCTTCAAACATCGTTGCTTTGCCACCCCGCAATGGGCGATTGCTCGTTGGCGTGGTGCCATCGATTTCGTTATACATGTTGCCGCCGTTGTCGGCGGTGAAGATGATGATCGTGTTGTCGGCGAGTTTCAGACGATCCAGCGCATCAAGCAGCGTGCCGATGGCGTCGTCCATGCTTTGAATCATCGCGGCGTAGGTCGGACTGCGTTGGGCGTCCTTCGGATCCATGCGGCTGCGATGCTTTTCGATATTTGCCTTCTTCGCATCAAAGGGCGCATGCACGCTGAACATCCAGTAGTTCATGTAGAAAGGCTTGTCCTTTTGCTGCTCCATCCACGCGACAGCCTCCGCCGCCATGCGGTCTTCGATGTGCTCATTGGGCGACTTTTCTTTAAAGTTAGGAAACTTCCACGGTGCAACATACGAGCCCGCTGGTCCCGGGCCCGGCGTGTGTGGCAGATCGACATCAAATCCCTGCTGCAGTGGCGAATACGGCTCTGGGCCGAGGTGCCACTTGCCAAAATGCGCCGTGGCATAACCCGCGTCCTTCAGGGTCTCGGCGATGGTGCGATACTCCGTCTTCAAACGAGTGACCGGATTAGGCTGAATGGCTTTTTGATCAGCCGGAGCCTTTTTGCCCGTGGTCGCTTCTAAAACAATCTGGGGCACATGGCAGTTTGGCACAGTGATGCCCGTACGTGCCGGACTCTGCCCTGTGAGCAGGGCCGATCTCGTCGGTGAGCAGAGGGGACTGGCCGAATACGCCCGAGAGAAAGTCATGCCACGTTTCGCGAGGCGTTCGACATTCGGCGTTTGATGATAGGCGGTGTTGCCATAAAGCGTCGTGTCACTCCAGCCGAGATCATCAGCGAGGATGACAATGACGTTTGGCTGCGCTGAAAAGGCAGAGAGGGGAAGGATGAGTGCGGTAAAGAAAACGAGAAGGCGCTGCATGGTAGGCACTCTCAAACGAAGGCACACTCTTTAAATCTCAGCAAATCCTGTGTCGGATTCAGCAGGATGCTCGTCTCTTCGTTTTTTGATTGAATGAAGAGTGGTACACGGAGAGGGATTCGAACCCCCGACCAACTCGGTGTAAACGAGCCGCTCTACCACTGAGCTATCCGTGCAAAATGGGCAGGGCGGATTGTGGGGCGGGAAGCCAAGTCTGCAAGCACTTTGACACACGATTTACAAAACAAGGTCGCCTTCGGCCATGACGGTATGTTTTGAGAGCTCTTTAAGAGGGGCCGGTAGCATGAAGAAATGGCAGACGGCTTGCTGCCGGGAAGCAAGGCTGGGGGCGGATTTCCAGGTATCGTCGTCGGGAAATGCGGTGGTGGTCAGCCAGTGGCGCTGTGGGCCGAGCAGGGTCGGGCTGTGGACAAGACTGCCCAGCAGGGCATGCGTGGGCTCTGTACTGCCATGAGCAGTCCAGGCTTCGACGACGTCCCAGCCTTTAAGATAGCGGAAGATGCGTGTCCGATCATGCAGGATCAAGTAGGCGTGCAGTGCACCGCTATCATCAATCGCTCCGACAAAGCGGAAGTTATACATCGGAGTGTTGAGCTGCCAGCGCAGGGAATCTAGGCAGAGCCACTTTTCGATTCGGTTCTGAGGCCGGGAAAGGGGGGCGATGGATTTTACTTCATCGAGGTTCAGGGTCAGGCGGAGGTTGCTGTCCAGCTTTGGCCAAAGTTGATGTTTGCCAGTGAGTCGGGCCCCGAGACCTGTGGGAAAGAGATATCTTCTAACGCTGGTTTCTGCACGTGCCCCCATGCGGATCAGCAGTTCCTGTAGTTTAGGAATGGGCGTAGTGTGGGTCACCATGACTTCTCGGCCGAGGCTGCGTAGGCGCATAAGCATCTGGATGCCAGCGCGATGGAACTCTGCATCGGCTCTGAGTGTGGTCGCGTAGAGGCTGGGGATACGCTGCCCCTGAACAGAATAGGAACTCGGGATGGTGCCGCCATAACCAACGATGCGCCCTTCATGGCGGACAATGTAGCCCCGCAGGGAATGCTGGGCGGCGTGTGGATTCTGATCCCACCAGTGGCTGAGGCGGGCTTCCCAGCTACAGGTTCCTGCGGGCGGATGGCCAGTGCGGTTCAAGAAATCCAGCAGTTCCACGCGTGCGGCGGGGCTGTCCTGGTAATCCTGAAGGTGGGTCTGCGACATGAAAAGAGCTGAAATCTACGCTCTCAATTCATGCCCTACAACTCCCGCACGAAGATGTTTCCATAACCGGCTGCTTGAGAAAGGTCGGCCAAGCCGATGCTGCCGGTAGCGCTGTGATCGACGGTGACTTCAAAGGTTTTTGGATTGGCGTCTTGGGCCTCAGTGATCGTGACTTTAGCGCTGTTGCCTTTGAGTAGGGCCCTGATGCGATACCATTTGCCAGGTTTCACTTGGTCAGGGCCGAGCATAATGGGGGCTTTGCCTCCGGCTCCCAGAATGACCAGCGGATGGCTGAGTCCGCGCACGCAGAGACCAGCGGCTGGTTTGCTGAGGTCCACGTCTTTGGGGAGATTGACGTCGCAGATGACTTCGCAGTCGCCAAAGGCACCCTCACTCCATAAAGCACTGCCGGTTTGGCCTGCTAGCAGTCTGATGGACCAATCCTGGCTCTGCCACTTGGATCCACCAGCGGCAGGGACTTTCCAGCCACGGAAATCGGTGCCGGTGTAGAGCGGTTTCCAGCCCTGATCCACCGGGGCGGTCATTTCGGCTGTGGCGTTGTTTCCTGGCAGTTCCATGATCCGCACATTTTTGAACTCCACCGGCGCGCCTTCGGATTCCAGCGCTAGGTAGCCTTTGCGGTAGTTGCAGTTGTCGCCGCCGCTGACCACCTTGCCATTCACGGCCAGGGTCAGTCGGCCATCCTTGGCCTCGATCCGGTAGTGGTTCCATTCGGGGCTGGGCTTGCTGCGGTCTTCGCTTGGAAAGCTGCGTGAGCCGTTGTGCTCGCCGTGGGGATCCATCGTCGCGCCGTGGATGGGGAAAACATCGCCATGTGTGCTGAACCAGCGTGGCTTGGAGGGATCGGCGTTTTTCATGTAGCCGTGATCCAGCACCTGCACTTCGATTCCCCGCAGGAAAGGCACGCCGGGAGAACTAATGGGCGTGCCCCAGACAAAAATGCCCGAATTTCCACCTTCGCTCAGGTGACGCCATTCAGCTTCCAGGATAAAATTTTCATACTGCTTCTCGGTCCTCAGCGCCCCAGTCGGCTTGCCTGTGCAGGAGATGACGCCGTCTTTGATGCTCCAGGTTTCGGGTGCGCAGTTAGCGTTCACCCAGCCATCCAGGCTGTTTGGCTGAAACATGGGCACCCATGATTCTTCTGCGTGGAGACTGGTCAGGGAAAGCAGGCAGAGGAATAAAAGCTTGGTCATGGGAGCTATTTGGGTGGGTGTGACTAGATGAATAACGTAAACGCCGAATCAAGCTCATCTCTATGAGTTTGTTTTTCCGTTTGCCCATTTGAAGGCAACGGCTTACTTGCGCGCCCGTTTCACAACCGATTTTTTGCTATGCTCGAATTCTTCCGCCGCCATCGTGGTGCCTTCCTCACCACACTGACCGTTATCATCATCCTCAGCTTCTCCGTATGGGGTGGGTGGAAAACTGGCAATGGAGAGCAGATGGCCAGCAGCTCTGATCCTGCCTTTACCATTTACGGCAAAGAATACACCGTGGGAGAAATGCAGAAGTTCCAGCGCTATCAGCAGGTCATCTACATGCTGCAAATGTATGATTTGCTCGGCCTTTCCCAAGCGGCTCAGGAGCCTGAAGCCAAGGGCAATGATTTCGTCTTTAACCTGCTGGTCCTCCAACGTCAGATGGACGAGCTTGGTATCCACCCTAGCGATGCAGAGGCCAAGGCTGAGCTGGAAAAGCAAAACGCCCTCCAGGAAAATGGCAAATACAGCCCACAGCGCGCCTATAACCTTCAACAGAACCTCGGCATGTATGGCATGAGCGGTGGCGACATGCTTGAAGTGGCCAAGATCAGCATCGGTTACCGCAAGGTGCAGGAGCTCATCGGCAAGAACTATATCCCATCTCCGATCGAGACTGAAAAAGCCTACGCTAGCCGTAATCAGACCCTGAAAATTCAGACCATCGACTTCAAACTCGAAGACTTCAAAAAAGCCGCTCAAGTGAAGGACGACGAGATTCAAAAATACTACGACGAGAAGAAGGATACGTATAAGAGCACTGAAAAGCGCGCCGTAAGCTACGTCCTCTTTGAGAATCCAAAGGACGTTCCACCACCACCAGCCCCAGATCCAAAGGTTCCCGATGCCGCTAAAAAAGCGGAAGACGCCGCCAAAAAAGCCGAAGAAGACAAGCAGGCCAAACTGAAAGCCCAGGTGGAACTCGTGAACAAGTTCAATGAGGCCAGCTTTGATGCAGGAGCTAAGTTTGATGACATCGCCAAAAACCTGAAAGTGAAAGTCGAAGTCCTGCCTGCCTTTGCCAATGAGGCTGCTCCAGACGCCATCAAGGATGAAGCCGATCTCCTGAAGCAGATCTTTGCCATCAATAAAGAGCATCGCCCGATCAGTGATCCGGTCAAAGGCACCAAGGGTTATTACATCTTCACCGTCACTAAGATCGAAGAATCCAAGCAGCAAGCTCTGGCCGAAGTGAAAGACAAAGTGAAGGAAACCCTCGTCACTCAGAAGGCTCAAGAAGCCATGTCGAAAGCCGTCAATGACGCCCGCACCGCTCTGAACGACGGACTCAAAGCAGGTAAGAAAGTCGAAGATCTGGCCAAAGATAAAAAACTCACCCTGACTCCTGTGAAGGAACTCAGCATCGCTGAGCCTGCTGCCGATCTGCCAAACGCCTATCAAATCACCCCTGAAGCAGAGAAAACGCCAGTAGGTGCAGTAACGAAGGCAATCGACATCGATACCGGTGCCATGTTGGTTTATGTCAGTGCCCGCGAACTCCGTAAGCGTGACGACAGCGCTGCTCTTCGCAAGACCACCGAAGACCGCAATGCCAGCGACGAGCGCAAGCGCCTCTTTGAAGCCTGGTTCGCTAGCAAGCGCAAGGAAGCCGCCGTGCGCATGCAGGTGAAAGAAGAAGTTTGATCTCACGATCATGACTGAAGACGCCATGCCTCTCGAAGATCTCTTTGATGAGGCCAACGGCCATCTCGCCATCGGCGAGATCCAGGAAGCCGTGTTGATCTATCGCCAGTGTGTGGAGCGTGACCCTAATTTCTTTGACGGCTGGCACGCTCTCGGCATGGCCTTGCTGAAAACCGAGCAAATCAAAGAAGCCATCGGCGCCGGCCTCATGGCCACCACCCTGAAACCTAACGACCTGCTCGCCTGGACGTCCCTGAGCCAAATGTACGTCCGCAACGGCCAGATCGCCGAAGCCGAAGACGCTAAAGGCAAGGCAAGGATTTTATCGCTCGGTGGACGTGTTGTGAAGGAGTAGGTTCTTGGTTCTTGGTTGTCAAGGGGCCGGCGCTGTTGGCTAAGGCGACAGACTTCAATCGTTGCTCCGTAGTAGGGGGACTGCTCCAAGGCATAGACCTCGCGCCAAATTCCTGGTCATTTGCCGCTTACGTTCTCTGCCCGCACTCCTGTGAATAGCATTTAATTTAGCTCTTCGGTGGAGCAATGATCGGGTGCTCGATGCTGCCGGTATCGGAGGCTTCGATGATGCGTGTGGTGGGTGGGGCTTTGAGGCGTTTGAGGGTTTTGCGGATTTGGGTCAGCGCCCCTTTCAGACGATGCCGCTCTACCTCCAGGATCACCTCAAAACGACTGTCCACGCCACCGGAGTCCATGGTCATGAGTGAGCCCGACCCATTGACAAATAAATCATCCCCTAGCTCTTCGGCGATCTCAGATGCCTCCATGCCTAACATCTCCTCTGGCTCACATTGGAAATTCACCTCAATGAGCACAGGGCCCTGCGCCGCACCTTCAGGTTCTTTGATCTTCGGCGGCGTCCAGCGGTCCTCTGGAGCCACCTCAATCCGTCGCATCTCTGGCAGCACTGTGCGGATGTAGTCTTCGATCTCTCCATCTTGCCCAGACAAGCTAGTATAGGGAAAGTATGCCTTAGCCTCCTCTTCAGATACCCAAGTAGAACCACCAAATGGCGGAAAGACCTCATACGGCGTAGGACCACCCTTGGCTTCTTGCCTGTAAGCTGAATGTTTACACACTACGGGAGGGAAACGAAGCTGTTCCTCTGTGAGTTCCATCTGGCCAACCGTCTGGTAGCACTTCAAAAAATAGCCCCTAGTGCCAAGAGGCTGTTTGAAAGATGCTCTGGTGAACAATTCTACTTTTTTCGTCGGGTAGTTCGTCACAAAGTCAAATAGCCAACCACCACACTCATCGTACATGACGAGATAAGCCCAACATTCATCGGAGACTGGAACCAAAATGATTTCATTGAAGTTAGGCCGACGGCGGAAAGGAGAGGTGCTCATAGTTTTTTTAGCGGATGCGAATCAGTCCAGAACATGGCTTATTTTCATTGGCAGTCTGAAGATAGTTTTAACCCAGTTCTCGCCAGTTCGTGAGCTTCAGTCCATCGGCTTTCCCCAGAGGGCTGGATGTCTGAGGCTTGAGCTATTGGCCTTTGGGGGGCGCGATGAGGGAGTGCTCAATGCTGCCGGTATCGGAGGCTTCGATGATGCGTGTGGTGGGTGGGGCTTTGAGGCGTTTGAGGGTTTTGCGGATTTGGGTCAGCGCTCCTTTTAGACGATGCCGCTCCACCTCCAGGATCACCTCAAAACGACTGTCCACGCCAGCCGAATCCATGGTCATGAGTGAGCCTGAGCCATTGACAAAT
>JAIXZA010000035.1 GCA_027489965.1 Verrucomicrobiaceae bacterium | reverse complement strand
AGATCCAAATCTTCGATTGAACTTCCGTCATCCATCCAGGCCCGTTTGTCCCACTTAGACCTTTACCCGCCAAGTCAGATAAAACATAAACGAAGCAGATCGACAAAACCGCCGTGACAGCGAGAGCGATCAACGCTGGTATAAAAACGTTGTAATGGGGCTTAAGATAGCGAAGAAAAAAAGCCGCATCTTTCCAAGCGGTTCGATCCCATATTTTTTTGGTGGCAGGAGCTTCAGGCATTCAGAAAAAAGAGTGATTTAAATACAACCATCACATAGGCAGTGGCCGATAAGGAGCAAGCTTTTAAGTCAACCTACAGGGAGCAATCGAAGTGGTGCGCTAATTTTACCAGAGACTTCCTCGAAATTGGCACACTCGATCCGTCCTCCGCCGAATCAAAGAGTGTCCGGTTTATTGATTCGTCGTGGGATAATTCGACGCACATTCAGCGTTTGATTCCACCCGCCATGATCCGAACCCTTTTCTTCACGCTCGCCGTCCTTCCCCTTGCCACAGCCTTGGCTCAGAAGGCAAAACCAGCCATGGCAGTGAACCCGGAAGACGCAAAGAACAAGCCCAGTGGTAAGCCCTTACCACCTGAAGATCCCGAACTGGCCAAATACTACTTTGCGGAGAAGACACTGCCTTTGCCAGCCGTGACGGCGGCGGTGGAGACGAAATTACCGCTGGCATTGAAGAAAGGCGATCACGTTGTGTTCATCGGCAACACGCTGTTTGATCGCGGAGCACAGTTTCCGTATTTCGAGGCGATGCTGCAAAAGGGTCATGCAGATCTCGGACTTGTGATTCGCACGCTGGCTTGGGCAGCGGATGAAGTGGACCTGATGCCGCGACCCGAGAACTTCGGCACGCTGAACCAACACCTCACTGCGCAGAAGGCGGATGTGATTTTTGCGGCGTTTGGGTTCAATGAATCCTTCGGAGGTGTGGAGAAACTCGCGGAGTTTAAGCAGCGGGTCACGGCATTCATTCAGGAGCTAAAAACGCATGCCTACAATGGCCAAACAGGGCCACGCATTGTACTGGTATCGCCCACGGCCAATGAGGACATCAAAGGCGTGCCTGCGGCGACGATGAACAATGCCCGGATCGCTGCCTACACAAAGGCAATGGCCGAAGTGGCCGCTGCAGAGAAGGTCGGTTTTGCCAATGTGTTCGAACCCATGTTGCCTGCGATGAAAGGGCTGACTTATAATGGCGTGCATCTCGAAGACGCAGGCTATGCAGCTTTAGGTGAAGCTTTGTGTCGTGCGACCTTTGAAATCAGTGCACCCGAGACTTCACCCGAATTGCGCGCTGCCATCGCAGACAAAAACAAGCAATTCTTCCAGCGTTACCGGCCGCTGAACGGCTTCTACTACACAGGCGACCGCAACAAGGACTACGGCTACCTCGACTTCCTGCCAGCGATGCGCAGCTTCGATGTCATGGTGGCGAATCGCGACCAGCGCATCTGGAGCCTCGCAAACGGCAAAGACATCAAGGTGGACGACAGCAATGTGCCGGAGATGCCTGCCACGAAGGAAAGCAAAGGCGCGAACGAATGGATGACGCCTGCGAATGAACTCGCCGCCTTCAAGGTTGATCCCCGCTTTGAGGTGAATCTGTTCGCCAGTGAAGAGCAGTTCCCGGAGATCGCCAATCCGATCCAGATCCGCTTTGACACGAAAGGACGCATGTGGGTGAGCACCTCACAGGCTTATCCGCATCTTTACCCTGGTCAGGAGCCTGCGGATCGGCTGCTTGTGCTCGAAGACACTAACAACGATGGTCGCGCAGACACCTGCAAGGTGTGGGCGGACGGGCTGCACATTCCGCTCGCCTTCGAGTTCGGAGATGGCGGCATCTATGTCTCTGACGAGCCGCATTTGACCTTCCTCAAAGACACCGATGGCGATGGCAAAGCCGACTTCCGCAGGCAGGTCTTCACCGGCTTTGGCACCGAGGATTCGCACCATGCGCTCCATGATTTCGTTTGGACACCGGATGGCGATTTGATCTTCCGCGATGCCATTTTTCTTCATTCCCAAGTGGAGACAGCCTACGGCCCCGTTCGCATGGACAACTCAGGCTGGTTCCGCCTGCGCACCGACACCCAAAAGCTGACGGTTTTCGGCAGCTACCCGAGCACGAATCCCTGGGGGGTGACCTTTGATGATTGGGGCCATCATGTTGCCAGCCATCCGATCTTTGCAGATGCCTTCCACGCCACGAATCCCCCCTACCCCGAGCAGCATCCGGGAGCTGGCAAAATGCCTGCCTATTCCGGCACCTGCGGCCAAGAGTTTGTCGATTTCGATTTCTATCCCGAAGAGTTACGAGGAGGCTTCATCAAGGCGCGCTACAAACCGACGAATAACATCGAAATGCATCAGTGGATCGAGAAGGACGATCACTTCGAAGAGAAAAAAATCGGCGATATCATTTTCTCCACCAACCTGAGCTTCATCCCCACCGATGTGAAGGTCGGCCCACGCGGCGACTTCTACATTTGCGATTGGTACAATCCCATCAAAGGCCATGCTCAATATTCCCTGCGTGATCCTCGCCGTCTGCGCACCAGTGGCCGCATCTGGCGCATCGTACCCAAGGGAGCCACACTCGCAGAGCCACCCGTGATCGCCGGAGCCCCCATCCCTGCTCTGCTCGATCTTTTGAAAAGCCCGCACTATCGCTGGCGCTACCAAGCCAAGCGCGAACTGCGCGAGCGTGATGCAAATGAAGTCAAAGCAGAGCTCGATGCCTGGGTGGCCAAACTCGATCCAAAGGACAAACGCTACCGCCATCATCAAGTCGAAGCACTGTGGACCTACCGCACCATCAGCAGCCAGAACACCGACTTGCTTATTCAAGTGCTCAACTGCGATGATCACCTCGCTCGTGCTGCAGCAACGCAACAACTTCGCCACAGTGCCCTTCCAGATGCCATCGAACAACTGACCAAACGCGCCAATGATGACAACCAACTTGTTCGCCTCCAAGCTGTCATCGCGGCGAGCTACTTGGGCACGAAACCAGCGCTTGATGCCATTGTGGGAACCATCGACAAGCCCATGGGTGATCATTTGCGCTATGGCATCCGCACCGCGCTCGGCAGCGAGGCGCTATCACGTCACTGGAAGAGCGAAGGCAATTCAAAGGTTGCCGCTTTCTTCGAGACTTTCGCCAAGAGCTACAAACCCGGCTTTGGCGAAAAGAAAAAGACCGTCCAGGAAACCGCCTTCGACAAGCAACCCGGCGTCGCCCGCATCACCATCAACTGCGTGCGTGAGCGCATGCTCTTCGACAAAACGGAGTTCACTGTGAAGGCAGGTCAGCCCGTGAGCCTCGTCTTCAACAACCCCGACGCCACCGCGCACAATCTGGCTCTTTGTTTGCCTGGCAGCGTTGAAGAAATCGGCCTCGCCGGCAACGAAATGGCCAAAGACCCCGACGGCATCAAAAAGGACTTCATTCCGGTCACTGACAAGATCCTGCACCATACCAAACTTCTCAATCCCAACACCGCTGAAACCCTGCGCTTCACCGCTCCAACGAAACCCGGCGACTACCCCTACGTCTGCACCTTCCCCGGCCACTGGGTCATCATGCGCGGGGTGATGAAGGTGCGGTGATCAAGCCAACGTTAGTCCTCATCATGAAAGCACTCCTCTTCGCACTCCTTGCCACCGCCTGCTTCGCCGCGGACGACCACTTCACGCCACTCTTTAATGGCAAAGATCTCACCGGCTGGGACGGCGATCCGCAGCTGTGGAAGGTCGAGAACGGCGTCGTCATCGGCACCAATCCCACGCCGGAGGCCATGGCGAACAACAGCTTCCTCATCTGGCGCGGCGGCTCGGTGAAGGACTTCGAGCTTCGCGCCACTGTCCGCGTCATCGGGGATAACAACAGCGGCATCCAGTATCGCAGTCGCGAGCTGAAGGACGTGGCCCCTTGGGTCATTACCGGTTACCAGTGCGACATCCATCCCGCCATCGAGCACACCGGCATGACGTATGAGGAGCGCGGTCGCGGCATCTTTGGCCTGAACGGCAAAAACGTCCTCCTCGACCCCGATGGTGCCCTCTGGCAGCTTAGCGAGCACGCGCCGGTGAAGGTCGATGTGAGCCAGTGGAACGAATACGTCATCATCGCTCAGGGAAACCGCCTGCAGCACTTCATCAACGGCCAGCCCACATCCGAACTCATCGACCACCACGCCGACAAACGCACCCTGGAAGGCCTGCTCGCCATCCAGCTCCACAAAGGCAACCCCAACCGCGTCGAGATCAAAGACCTGAAGCTCAAAGTGCTGCCCGAGGCTGCGATGGTGCCGTTTGAGGCTGGGAAACTCTCCACAGCGAAGAAGATCGAGAAACCGCGCACGAGTCGGCCACAAGGGACAGGGCCGGTGGTGCCAGTGAAGTAGTGACGAATCTTAAAGAGCTTGTTCGTCCGCTGATTGATAAAATGACAAACCGTCATGAAACAGACTTTATATTTCATCGCGTGCAGTTGGTGGCTGCTTGTGTTTTTTACGGCGGCATTGAGCCGTGCGGAAGATCTAGCTTTCGATGTCGAAAAGCCAACCTTTTTGACTCCCGGTGCAGTCTATAAGTTTAGCTTCAGACCCAAAAAGAAGGGCGACAAGGTCGATGTCAGACTTCACGCGAGCAGTGACTTAGGCCTAAAGACTGGCAACGGCGAGCCATACGCACCGATTGATCGAATCACAGTGACTGATTCGGACGGCACGGTCAGTAATTTGGCGTTTTCACCGACGGATTACGGAACTCCAGAGATTCACATCGAAGACTATGATTGCGATGGCGACCTAGATTTTAGAGTGATCTGCGCTTGGGGCACCGGAGGCTCTTGGTATTCTTATTTTCGATGTGATGGAAACAAATTCGTGTCTTGGCAGGAACCTGAAGACCTTGCGTTGAACACTCATATTTCAGATGGCGAAATCGCAGCTACCGGCCGCTCCGGACCCGAATACCACGCCACCTACTACGAGGTCAAAAACGGGCGTTTCAACAAGGTCCGTGTGGAGTCGATCCGAATGAAATCTTCACTGCCCGAGTTCAAAGAACTCAAAGACGATTCATTCATCGTAGCTGCCGTGACTGAGATATGGAAAGACGGACATCTCATCAAACGAACGGTGGAGCCACAATACAGCCAATAACCCAACTGCCCCCCATGCGCCTCCGCACACTCTCTTTCTGCCTCTTCGCCCTCAGCTCTTCGCTCTCCGCGGCTGCTTCGCAGCCAAACATCATCATCCACTTCATCGACGACCTCGGCTACGGCGACATCGGACCCTTTAGCGCGGTGAAGCAGAAGACGCCGCATCTGGATCGCATGGCGCGGGAGGGGATGAAGCTCACGTCGTTTTACGCCGCGCCGGTGTGCAGCGTGTCGCGGGCACAGATCATGACCGGGTGCTATGGCGCACGCGTTTCCGTGCCCGGCGTGTATCCGCCCGGCAGCAAAAACGGGCTGCATCCGCAGGAGCACACCATCGCGGATCGCTTGCGGCCGCTGGGCTATGCCACGCAGT
>JAIXZA010000045.1 GCA_027489965.1 Verrucomicrobiaceae bacterium | reverse complement strand
ATGGAGATAACAGGTTGAAGTTAGTCAGCAGGTCAGGCTAGGCGTTCTTGTAGCAATCCCATGAGAAGCGCCCCGGCCCCATGATGATGAGAGAGGCCGACCCGATGAAGTAAAGGAAGGCCAGCTCTCCGGATTGCTCCCCCTCGAAGCTGGCACCGTGGACGACGACAAAAGCCACCGCCATAGTGGCAGCAAAGAGGAGTGATGCAGCACGAGTGAATAAGCCAGCGATCATGAGCAGGGATGCGCCGACTTCGGCAGCGATGGCCAGGACCAGAGTAGTACGGGCATCAAGACCGAAGACGCTAAGAAAGCTTGAAGCTTCTTCCTGAAACTGCCTCCAGTAAGGCAGCCCGTGCTGCAACAACATGGGCAGGCCCAGGCCAAGCCGGAGTAGTAACAGGCCGGCATCCTGTTGGAAGGAGGCTGCGCTCCTATCCGTCTTTTTCGAAGTACGTCTCATGTCGGCTGAAGGGCGGTCACAGCCCGTGTGGATGGCGTGGCATGAATCCGCTGAGGCTGCGGTCCGTCTTACGCCAACGTGGCCCATCTGCCACCTGACCACCGGTGGTGTCAAAGCGCAGTCCGCAGATGGTGATGAAGACATGATGCCCGGGTTTTATCCAAAGGGTGACATAGCGCCCGGGCCCAGATGCGCCATAGTCGGCGAAGCTCTTGGAAGTGAGCACCTGGTTTAACAGCCCAGCCTTGATGAGCATGTATGACACCGAACTGGAGCAGTCGTAACCCACGTCCTCGAGCTGGCGGTGGCCGCCGCCAAAGATGTAGGGCTTGTTTTTTAGGGCGTTGCCAGCCTGGATCATGCGCTGAAGGACGGAGGGCAGACTGGTATGGCCATAGGCCTGGCTGCCACGCATGACGATAGGTGACTGGAGGCCGCCGATGGCCTGGGACTGAGGCGTCGTGGTAAGAGACTTGGAGTGCGTGGCTGGAGGCTGGGACTGCGCGGTAGGAGGCTGGGAGTACGTAACCGATTGTGCGTATGCGTACTGCTGGTAGTAGGCGGCCCACTGACGCTGGTGGGTTTCGTAAGCCTTCCACTGCCAAGCAAGGGCAACGAGGTCCTGCTGCCATGGATTCTGCCAAGCCTGGCGGGAATGATAGTCAACCCATTGGGCCGCTCGTGCCGCCTCACTGGCGTGCTGGTAGTAGCGACTCCCCGCCTCCTGGTACGACACTTGGCCGAGCCCATTTGAGGCAAAGAGCACAACGATGAAGATGAGGTTCCCGAAGGAAGTGACTGATCCAGTTAAGTTCACAATCGAAATTAACCGTATCCCTAATTTGCTGATAGGTTATTAATGGGTTAACCCATAATATAAAATAAGTATAATCACTAAGACCTTGTGATTGATCGCTTGGTTTTTATTGATTAACCCATCAGCCATACGAAATCGACCTCTATTCAGCTTGGTTTTTGATCTGTTTTGCAGAAACCTCAAGCGCAGGCTGAAACATGCGCTGCAGGGAAGCCGTGGATCAACAAGATGGAGACGATTCAGGCCTACCGCTTGCCGCCTCTGAGAGAGGCCGGCATTTGAACACAAACCAGCCTCACCGGCATAGGATTTAGAAGGCCCGCGCCCTGATAGACGGCCTGCTAGAGAGGAAGGACAAGATGGCCGCTCTAAAGATCTGACTGGCCATCAATGCACGAACAATAAATCTAGCTTTAAACGAAGAAATCACGACTATGGGGAAGGTCTGGAGGTGGCTATCAGCTTTGCTCCTGCCCGACGATCCCACTTCACCTTGCCATGAATCCACTCACCTTCTGATTTCTTTCATCTCAAGGGATAGTCACCCTTCCCTGCGAAGCTGGTAACTTGGGGAATTCGGCGCACGGTGAATCATGGCCAGAATAGTTTATTTGAATAACCGATGACATCCAAACTTCCTGACTTTGTAAGCCAGCCAAGCGCTGAGGCCGTGTGGTTGGGATTGCAGCACGTGATCCGTGACCTTGATGCCCAAAGCATTGCCCTAGCCACCAACCTGCACAGGGACGTGGCGGGGACACTCGTCGCTAGCGCGGCCGTCGCGGAACTCGTTCGATTGGAACTCGATCCCAAACTAGCCTCTTCGAAGACTGTGAAATTGCTGACCCAACTCGATTCGTCGTTAAGGGAAGGGCTTCAGGTGGTGCGTGAGTTGACAAATGCTCAGTTCCCACCGGTCTTGAAAGTTTTCGGCCTCAACTCAGCCCTTCAGCAGCATTTGCCAAGCCTCAGAGACCAGTTCCCAGGTTCGGTGACACTGGACACGAAGGGTGAGGAGCCCGAGTTACCGCTCGCCTCTCGGCTGAACCTATTCCGAATCGTCCAGTCGTTGATCTCTATGTGCATCAGCTACTCTGGAGCAAGTAAGATTGCGGTCATCAGCCAGTCACAAAAGAATCGGATCGATGTAGCCATTGACCACGATGGCTGCGATGAACTATGGACCTGTCCCGAGGTGGCAGGCGAACTTACAGTGGTCAGGGCCAGATGTGCGGCTGCGGCGTGCGAGATCTATGTCTGCGAGGCGCCGCAAATGAGGGGCGTGCGTATCGGCGTCATCGCATGTGCACCAACAGGTTCACTCAGGGCCGCATCGTAAAACCTTACCCCATACTGCCGAATGTCTACAGACTTGCCGTTTAGCGTGTTGATCGTCGATGATAGTGCCCTTGTCCGCGGGGCATTCAAAGCCATGCTCAAGGCTGAATTCCCCCTAGCCACGATCGCTGCCGTGAATAGCAGTACCGAGGCCATGGCTGAAGCTAGGCTGCGCTGCTATGACATTGCTCTGGTGGACATTGAGCTGGGGGATAGCTCTGGGCTGGATCTCATTTCCGAACTGCGAACTCTGACGCGTCCGCCGCTTATGATCGCAGTCTCCATGAACCAGGAAAGCATCTTCGTGACGCGCTCCATTCAGTCAGGGGCCAGCTCCTACGTGGCCAAGGGGACTCCTTGGGGTGAGTTATTTGAAGCGATTCGAAAGACGCTGGAAGGTCAAAGCTACATCTCCCTTGGACTGGCCAAGTGACTCTCGGAACCGTCCAACGGCTTGGTTTCACTACGCCACACACGCTGTGGTAAGCGTTTGAAAACGAAGCTCTTTCTCTGTGATGGGTAGCTTTTCTTTGGGTGACAGGCAGCGCGCGAGTTCAATGAGAACCCGCGTGGGGTGAAGACCCCAAGGTTTACGCGACCCTATACTGCTATGATTGCGCCATGTTCCTCATGAATTGCGCACCTCATCTCACACTCCAATAATTGTATATCCTCGTCGTTCAAATAGTGGTAAAAAACTATAATTCAAAGTTGCCACGAACATTCAAGATCCTTTCAAACTCCACAGAGGACTCTTATAAACCCATGATCTGTAAACTAACCGAATTTAAAGAGCAGCCAAGGGCACAAAAGCCCGGCCACAAGGTGCTGACTGAGCAGCTGGTGATCCGAACAGCAGAGGCCTATGAGCATCATGAGCAGGGGATCCTTGCCTCAGAACAGCGTTACCGGCGTCTGTTTGAAACGGCCCAACATGGGATTTTGATTTTAAACGCAGATACCGCCCAGGTGATGGACGCCAACCTGTTCATGCAACGATTGCTCGGCTACTCCCAGGAGGAGTTTCTGGGGAAAAAACTTTGGGAAATCGGGCCCTTTAAAGGTGAGGCGGCTTCGAAGGCCACCTTTGTGGAATTGCAACACACGGACATCCTCCACCACGAGGGACTGTGCCTTGAGACCAAGGACGGGCGGATGATCGATGTCGAGTTCATCAGCAACTCCTACACGGTGGACCAACAACGTCTTATCGCATGCAACTTCCGCGACATCACGGAGCGCATGAACCGCGAAAAGGCAGCGGCTCAGGCTGAGCAGGCGATCCGCGCCTCCGAATTGAAGTATCGGAAGCTTTTCGAAACAGCGCAGGATGGCATCTTGATTCTGGATGCTCATACTGGTCGCATCAACGAGGTGAATCCATTCCTGCTCAAACTGCTGGGCTTCACCCACGAAGAGGTGGTTGGCAGGTTTATCTGGGAGCTCAGCCCATTCGGGGACATCGTCTCGAATCAGGAGAAGTTGATGCAGCTACAAAAAGATGGGTATGTCCGTTATGAAAACCTGCCTCTCTTAACGAAGGATGGCCGCATGATCGCGGTGGAGTTTGTCAGCAATGTGTACTCCACCGGAGAGCGCCATGTGATCCAGTGCAACATCCGCGACATCACCATCAGAAAACAGGCTGAGGACGCTCTCGAGACCTCTCACACTCAATTGCGCTCCCTGCTTGCGCGGCTACAAACCGTGCGTGAGGAGGAGGCCACACGCATCTCCCGGGAGATTCACGATGAACTGGGGCAGAAGTTGACCGGACTCAAGATGGATCTGATCTGGGCGGAGCGGAAGCTCAGAGAGCTGCCAGGCTGCTCCGCAGTCAACGCCATCTTGCAGCGATTCTCTGACATGCCAAAAATGGTCGATGACATCACCACCTCCGTGCAAGTGATTGCGGCGGAGCTGCGCCCCGTGGTTCTGGACAAACTGGGACTGGGCACCGCCTTGCAATATGAAGCCAGACGTTTGCATGAACGCATCGGCATCTCTTGCAAGGTGCATCTGCCGGAAACAGAACAGGAAATGCCACCGGAGCTATCCACTGCGCTATTCCGCATTTTTGAAGAATGCCTCACCAACGTCACCCGGCACTCCCAGGCGTCCGAGGTTAAAGTAGAGCTGAAGACGGAAGCCGGATGGGTGACGCTCTGCGTGCAGGACAACGGCCGAGGCATCACCGGAGCAGAACTCGCGAGCCCGGTGTCGCTGGGCCTGCTCGGCATGAAAGAGCGTGCTGCTTTGCTGGGCGGAAAGATCACCATCACCCGTGACGAGGACCATGGCACCGTCGTTACCGCAAGCCTGCCAAACCACGCCATCCCAACCCGAAAGAGGACCTCATATGAAACATGTGATGATCGTGGATGACCACGAAACCGTAAGACGCGGCCTCAAGGAAATCTTTGCAGCCGCATTTCCGAAAATGGAAGCAAGCGAAGCCACCAATTCACGGGAGGCTTTGGAACTCATCATGACCCAGGACTGGGACATCATCCTTCTGGATATCAGCATTCCCGGTCATGGCGGGCTGGTGGTGCTGGAGGAAATAAAACGTCTGCGCCCGCACATTCCGGTGCTGGTATTGAGCGGCTACTCGGAGGAGGAGTTCGCCATCCGTGCGCTCAAGCTGGGCGCTTCGGGTTTTCTCAACAAAAGCCAGACTTCTGATGAGCTGGTGGCAGCTATAAAAAAGGTCATGTCCGGTGGGAAATATGTCACCTCAGCGTTGGCGGAAAAACTAGCTTTTAACCTTGGAACTAGCAGCGAACACGAACCTCATGAGGCGCTCTCCATCCGCGAACTCCAAGTTTTGCAGATGATCGCTCAAGGAAAAGCGATCAAGGAGATCGCCGCAGAGCTGGCGCTGAGTGAAAAAACGGTGAGTACTTACCGAGGCCGCATTGCAACCAAGATGGATCTGTCCACCAACGTGGCACTAACCCGCTATGCCCTAAAGCACCTGCTCGTGGATTGATTGACCGAAGGATGCACTCGTTGGTCCTGCTTGCTGCCCATCTCCACAATGACTGTCAGGCAATCTGCTGACAGCATTCATGGCCATGGCTGACAAAGATTCAAGACTTTAGCCAACTTGCGAAATGATGCGTGCTGTGTGAATGTAAGTCAGGTTATCCTTCGGTCTTGTTGCCGAACCATAACTCAAATCACCCATGGACAAAATCAATGACTTTGAGAGCGCTCCGGCCAGACAAAATAAAGTCATAACCAACGCCAAAAAAATCCCGCTGGCGGAAGGTCAGCCACGTGACATGAAAATTGTTTACATGACACCTCTGATGCGGATCGGGAATCCGCAAAGTACTGGGCAGGGCAGAGTTCAGGCACTCAATCCTGACACCCAAAGGCACCACGCGTGAGGAGCGTCTTGATCGTGGATGACCACGAGATACTGCGGCGAGGGCTAAGAGAGATATTGACCGAGGCGTTTCCGAAAATGGTCATAGCTGAGGCCACCAATTCCAGGGAAGCCCTGGAGCAGGCTCTGACGCAGGAGTGGAGCATCATCATCCTGGAGATCAACATTCCTGGTCATAGCGGCTTGGCGGTGCTGGAGGAAATGAAACGGCTGCGTCCTCAAACTCCGGTGCTGGTCTTAACTGCCTATTCGGAGGAGGAGTTCGCCATTCGTTCTCTCACGCTGGGCGCCTCGGGTTTTCTCAATAAAAGCCAGACTTCGGTAGAGGTGGTGGCGGCGGTGAAGAAGGTTCTGGCCGGTGGAAAGTACGTGAGCGCAACACTCGCGGAAAGACTGGCTTCCAACCTCTACAGCGACGTACAACATGCACCCCACGAGGCACTCTCTAGCCGTGAACTCCAGGTATTGCAGATGATCGCCAAAGGAAGAGCGATCAAGGAAATCGCTGCGGAGCTGGCGCTGAGTGATAAAACGGTGAGCACCTACCGCAATCGCATTTCAAAGAAGATGGGCCTGGCCACCAACGTGGCACTGACCCGCTATGCGCTGAAGCACCTGCTGGTGGATTAAGTAGCGTCATGCAACCAATCAGCGGCACGTCATCAGATGTCCGCAGCCGTTGTCAGCCAAACACCCGACAAGACTCAAACCATAGGCTGACACCACTTTGAGATTCTGACCGACTTGTCGAACAATGCACGCTGCATGACTATCTTGGGTTAACGCAAAATACGTTATATCGACTATGCAGAGCTACCCCAAACCTAACCCATTTCCAAAGAAAATCGATGGCATTGAGGTGCTCAAGGTCCTCAAGACAGAGGCACACTTGGAAAACACCCCCGTCATGATGCTTAGCGCCTCGGCGAAAGCGCCGAACCTGACCGATTGCTCCAAGGATGGCGTGAATACCCATGAGGTGAAACCGGTGGATTTTAATGAATTTGTAAACGCATCCCGTCATCAGGGCTTTTTTGGGGCGGCGATCAACCAACCTCCACTGCCTGTAGCAAAGGAGAAGCTTTAGGCTCTCAACATCGAGATCATTGAACTCAGACCACCTATTTAGAGATGAACACTCCACTTAGAATCCTGTATCTTGAAAACAATCCTACCGATGCGGAGCTCGTCTGCTCCACCTTGGAGGCTGGGGACATCGCTTGCACGACCACCTGGGTAAAAAACCGTGCCGACTTTGAGGCGCAGCTCAGTCATGGCTGCTTTGATCTCGTTCTTTCTGCCAATTCGTTGCTAGGCTTTGATGGACTCTTCGCCACCGCCATTGTCCGTGACCATTGGCCCGATCTTCCCGTCATCCTTGTATCCAGCACCCTAGAGGTGGATTTTGCCGTCGAATCCCTCAAAAGCGGTGCCACTGATTATGTTCCGAAGACCCGGCTGTTCCGCCTAGTCCCTGCAGTGCGTCGCGCCATGCAGGAAGCCGAAGAGCGCACCGAACGCCGGCAGAGGGAGACCCAGCTCATAGGCCAGCACGCCGCCAGCGTTGCTCATGATTTCAACAACATCCTCAGCGTCATCATGGGCTACAGCGACATGCTGCTGATGAAACTTTCCCGTGCTGACCCATTGCACCATTTCGCCGAAGAAATCCTGCATGCTACAAAACATGGCTCTGCCCTGACGCTGCAACTCCTGGTCCTTTGTCGCAAACAAGCCGTTCAACCCGTGGTCATGGATCTCAATGTCGTGCTGCGTGATCTAGAACAAATGCTGGAGCGCCTCATTCATGAAAACATCATCCTCACCATCTGCCCCAGAAGTCTCGCCCGCAACATCCTCGCGGACCCCGGCTCTATTGGGCAAGTGCTGATGAATATGGTCACGAATGCCCGTGATGCCATGCCAGAAGGCGGAAGCCTTACCATCACCACCAGCAACGTAACACTTGATGAACATTCAATACAGGCCTATCCGGGCTCTGTTCCCGGAGACTACATCATGCTGAGTGTCAGAGACACCGGCACGGGCATGAGTGAGGAAACCAAAGCACGCATCTTTCAGACTTTTTTCACCACGAAACCTGTGGGCAAAGGCACCGGTCTGGGGCTGGCCAATTGTAATAGCATCATTCAACAATCTGGCGGTTGTATGCGTGTTACGACTGAGCTAGGCAAGGGCACAGAATTTCAAATGCTCTTCCCCTGCGTCGAGTAGCTGCCCAGGTATCTTGTCCGATGAATTTATCATTTTCAAAATACCCGCAGCAAGATCATAAATGCCCCACCGGTTTTTTGAAACCTCCGTTAGATGACCAATCCATCCCCTAATTCCAGACTTCATCCCAAAACCATCCTCATCGTTGATGATCACGCGATGTTCGCGGAAACTTTGTCTCAGTTCATCCAGACGGTGTACAATGAGACCGTCATTCTTGTGGTTAACACTGCGGCGGAGGCTCGTGAAGAACTGTCCCGTGTGCGCATTGATGTGGCGCTGATTGATTTGGAGTTGGCTGATTGCTCTGGTTTGACGCTGCTGAGTTACATCTCTCTTATGAGTGATGCTCCAGCGGCGATCATCGTTAGCATGCACTTGGAGGCACCCTGGATCGAACGCGCTCTGAAGGCAGGGGCCGTCGGATATGTTGCCAAGGACTCTCGTCCCGCCGAGGTCATCACCGCTATCGATTCCGTACTCCGTGGCAAGAAATACCTGTCGCGTAGTGTGGCGCAGTCCTTCGCAGAGAATGCGCTCAGAGTTCCGTTGGACGGAAAAGAGTTGCACAAGGCTTTGAGTCTACGGGAATTCGAAATCTTTCTTCAGATTGCTAAGGGCAAGACGCTGAAATTGATCTCGCTAGACTTGAATTTGTCCGCGAAGACCGTCTCGGTCCATAAGCACAACATTTTCAAGAAGACCGGGATTCATTCAGCAGCTGAGATAGCCCGCTACTGTTTGGAGAATCATTTATTGGAGGGAACTTTTCGATCATCGAAGGCGATCTGATCACGAGTGAAAGTTGATAAGAATGGGCGCGGTCGAGATTTTGACCGCACCCTTTTTGTGTCCGGTTTAGAGAGAGGAAGGCACAGCCTATTGGCTCACTTCCTTCGGCTTATCGTAGTGGTTGTAGTACTTGTTATAGTAGCCTCTAGATAGACCATTGATTCCATTCAGGAAAACGGCAGTGGACACTTCTTGGTGATGTTCTGATAGGAGTAGAAGCCGAGTGGCATTCAGAGCTCAACGCGTTGTTTAGCGCTTAGAGCCTTCTGGGCAGCAGAAGGAGGTGCGTTTTACGGCTGGGCAGTGCTGATGCGCAGGACTTGGTAGTGCGCGAAAGGCGGTAGGCGAAGGGTCAGGGAGCCTTTGCTGATGGAGATGTGGTCAGCACCGAGAGCTAGCCGCTGCGTGTTATTTGGGGCAGTCTCGTCGTAGCGGATGGATTCGATGGTGAGCTTGTCGGTGCTTTTCAGCTTCGGCACTTGCAGCGTGACGGTGAAGTCGGTGCGTGTGACGGGGGTGAGATGATCGGCGGCGAGGTCGTGGTGGTAATTGACGAGATCGATGGTGAATTCGCAGGGGTTTGTTAGGCTCTGATTGGCGTAAATGCCGATGTGTTCGGGGGCATTGTTGGCGGTGAGCACGGGATGATGATCGCTGGATCGAGCGAGGGCTTCGTGAAGCGGTGCGGAGTTTTTCGCGTCCTCATGGTAGGCGAGGCCGGGCTTCGTTTTGATGAGGTTGATCTGGCCGGGGAAATGTTTGGCGAGCGGGGTGATGATGTCTTCGGTGCGCGGTAGGAGCAGCGCTTTTGGTCCGGTGAAGGTGCCGGTCTCGCCGGTGATGAGGAGTTTGCCGCCCTGCTTCAAGTAGGCTTCGAGCACGGTGAGGTGGTCCGCGGTGATCACGAGCACCGAGGGCAGGATGACGAGTTTGAAGCGGACGATGTCCTTCAGTGTGACATCATCAAAGGGGACGACATCCCACTGCGGGAAGTCGCGAGCGGAGGCGAGGTATTGCGCCCAGCCGAGAAACTCGGAGGCGTGGCGCTTCGTTACTTCTTGGTTCCAGGCCCACGGTGATTGCGCGGCAATCTGGCTCCATGAACTGGACGCGAGGCCGATATCGGCAAGGTATTCGCGCTTCGAGATGATGGGCGCGATTTGCTGGATGAAGGTGTGGAGATTGCCGGCGGAATGGATCGAGCCGGGCGAGTAACCGCCATCAAAGGTCAGCGAAAAGGCGGGGATGCCACGATTCGCGATGAGGTCGAAGTAGATGACCTTGTGTAATGTCTCGCCATGGCGCTTCGTGAATCCGGCGCCATCCCAGCCGCTGTATTGCGGCTCCACATACGGGTCCACGATGGCATGGCCTGTGACGCCGATTTTGGACGCCATGCGCGGGCCAATACCCAACCGTGCTTGCGGATAATAGCCGAGCGGCTTCACGAATGCGGTGAAGGTCTTGAACACGGGCCACTCGAAGTTCGCCATGTCCACGCAATCGCGCTGGAGGAAGAGAGCGCTCAGCATGGGGATGACGTTGGCGACCATGGGCACATCGCGGCCCAGTTCACGAGCCGCTTGTTTGTTCAGCCGATAGACCTCCTTCATGCTGTCCAGCTTTTCTTCCACGGTGGCGATCTGGAAGGCTCGCCACACTTTGTTGGAAAGCCATCGGGAATCAGCAGCAGTGCGCCAGAGCGGTTGGTCGCCTGTGCCTTTGTATTCGGAACGCCAGGGCGGATTGAGCAGATAATCGAACACGTCGAAGGCCGCGACATTGGACTTCTCAAAGCCGAATTCGCGGCAGTCTTCATCGCTGAAACGCCTCTTCACGAACTCGCGAAACGCAGCGACATGAATGTCCGCTCTGGCATTCATCGCAGTGGGTGAACGCAGGTCCCAGTCGTCGTAGTGGACCACGTCTGCCTTCAAGACTTCCATGGCGCGGCGACCCTTCGCTGCCTGATAGCGGGCAAACTGAGCGTCGTAGAGCATCAAGTCACCCGACTCGATGAGCCACTGCCCATCCGCACGCTGCGTGGTGATTCCTTTGAGACCGAGCGCCGTCACCATGTCGTCCGGGACGACGGCATACTTTTCAAACGCCTCGCTGCCTTTGCCGATGAGCGCCGATGCCGAGCGCGTGCGCCAGAAGCCCGCTTCATTCGTGACGACGCTACCATTGAGCGGATGCGTGAACGCCGCCAGGCGGAGGTCCTTCGCGGTCGGGAGTGCTTTGCCGAGGCTGGTCTTCAGCTCGGGCGATTGCATGAACTCCCAGTCGCTGAACCACACGGTACGACCTCCGGGCTTGAGGAGGCTTTCGATGTAACGGCGGCGTTTGGGGTCGCTGAGGTTTTCGAGCAGACGTGAGGTGAACAACACGCGTCCATCGGCAGACAAGCGCGCCAACACTTTCTCAGAACGGTTGCCTTCGATGTAAATGACGCGCTTCGTTTCCGGGTGATTCGCGAAGGCCTGCTCATGCCCGCGCATCCATGGCATGTCGCGATTCAGGTCGGCATCCCACACGCCATGGTAACCACCGGCACTGAGACTGGCGGAGGTGGTGTGCAGCGTATCGAGATGCGGCGCGACAAAGTTCCCGTGGCCATCGAACGCCATCGAGAACATCTGGTGCCACCACGAGCCGCCCTCGGTATTCGCCTTTGCCAACGATGGCACATCCGCGCCGCGCACACTTCCAACGAGCGGAAGCAGGCAGAGTGCAAGTGTGTGGCTAACAAGTCGCTTCATAAAGACATTGGACGTCGACTACTTGCTCGGGCTCGGTGTTCCGTCCAACTGAGGCTTCACTGCCTGCAAGCTTTCGGGGAGCTGTGCGCCAGCGTTGGGGCTTTCGTCTTCGATGATGAAATGCGATACACCCTTCGCCTTCGCAGCCGCAATCACCGCCGGAATATCCACGCGGCCCGCCGCCAGACGCACCATTAGCGGACGAGCGGACTTGGGATTGGCCACGTCCGGCTTCGCATCGCGAGCTAGGTCCTTGAGATGCAGCGAGCAGATGCGTTGGCCATGCTTGTCGATGACATCCGCCGCTTTCGCACCGCCCCACGCCACCCAAAAGACATCGAGCTGAAAACTCACCACGCCTAGTTCGGTGGCAGCGATGAGCACATCGTAAAAGGTCTCGCTCGGAGCCGCTGGTGAATCCGTCGCCATGAAATCGCCCGCGTGATTGTGATACGCAAAACGCAGGCCCGCCGCTTTCAAGGCAGCGCCGTAGCGATTGAATTTCGCCGCCGCCTTCAGCACCTGCGTACGATCCAGCGGTGCCTTATGCGGCAAGATGGGGCACACCACCTGCACCGCGCCGAGCGCCTTCGCATCCGCAATGACCTGTTCCATGTTTTTCTCCAAGGTCTCCGGCCTCACATGATGGCTGGAACACGTCACTCCACGCGCCTGAAGCAACGCCCGAAGTTCCGCAGCAGACAGCTTCGTAAAGACACTCGTTTCTAGATCCGTGAACCCCTGAGCTTTCAGCCGATCCAGCGTGCCCGGTGTATCATGATCAAAGTCTTCCTGAAGGCTATACATTTGCAGCCCCAGTCCAAAGGCATGGGAAGAAAGCGCGAGCAGCGCGGTGAGCAGAGCCGAGCGGAGCGAGACAGCCTGCCAAACTGATTTCAAAGAAATGCAGGCAACGGTGTGGATGAGTTTCATGGTTGGCGTGGAAGGAGAATTAACGTTCTTTATTCATCTTACCCGCCTGCGCACGCATTGCGGCGGCAAAGCCTATGTGAAATGCGACATCTGCGTTCCGCATAGTTGTGTTTTTCAGGGAAACCTTCACTTGATGGCTTTCAACCAGAGCACGGCGGCAGCAGGTTTCTCGCGGAGCGTGAGGTCGTAGCCGCGCATGAGTTCAGCGCCGGTGCGGACTTCTTTGCCACCGTCGAAGTTTTCGATCTCGTAACGTTGCCTCGAGTCGAGGCCGCGAAGTTTGACGGTGAGTGTGTCACTCGCGGCATCGGGACGACGGAAGACTTGCACGATGCCTTCCCCGAGGTCGCCGCGATGGAACTGCCACGCGATCCACGAAGTCGTGTCGAGACTGTGGGGCGTGAGCGGGAAGTAGTCGCCGAGCATGAGCGGGGCGATGCGACGGCACTCAGCGTAGCCTTTCTGCACTGCGGCGATGGATTCCGGCGTCTTGGTCCAACCGGGGGTGACCATGCCAAAACCAGTGATGTAATAGCTGCGCACGGCGTAGCTATCCTTGAAGAACGGCACGCCCGCGCCCTGCCAGGGCAGCCAAGACGAGAGACCATAAGTCTGTGCCTGGTTGCCTTCAATTTGCAGGGGCTTTTCTCGCAGATCGACGACTGACCAATCACTGCGCAGCAGCGGCACCGCGCGACGCATTGTTTCCAAATCGTTGCGGCGTCCGCCGGAGGCGCATGAGTCGATGCGCAGGTTCGGGTTGCGGCGACGCAGTTCATCCCAAAAGGCGAGATGTCCCTGCACATGGAGATTCTCGGTGATGCCCTGCCGATCAGGCGCGTCCGCCCTGCGCCAGGCGGTGCCGTAGCCATCACCGTTGAGGTCTTCGCGATACCAGTCGAGGCCCTGCGATTTCACCATGCCGTCGATGTGGTCGATGAGCCACTTCAAGGCATGCGGGTTGCCGAGATTGAGCACGTCACCCGCGCTGTTGCCGGGCAGAAGCCAATCGGGGTGGTTCTTGCCGATCCATGAGCCAGGATCACCGACGCGCTCAGGCTCGAACCACAGCAGGAACTGCATGCCGTTCGCGCGCGCCTTGTCGCTGAACGGGCGGAAACCCTGCGGATACCTAGCGGGATCGGGCTCCCAGGTGCCGGTGTTCAGCCACTCCGTCTTGCGTGGTCCGGCGCTGGGATACCAGGTGCTTTTCGAATCCGAACCCGCATCTCGCCAGAGGATGTCCGGCTTGATACCCGCATCTAGATACGCCTGCACGCCGGGCCATGTGGCGAGTGAGCCGCCCACTTGAATCTGTGTGGTAGGCGGCTGCGGCACGCCGCCGATGCGCGGCAGCACATGCGCCAGATACCAGGAGCGCCAGAGGTTCTGCGCACGCACGAGATCGTCACCTTGCCAAAATAAAAGCGTGGTGGACGGCGTGCGAATCTCTTCGCCCGGCTTCAACACGAGATGGGTGAGTTGCTGCCCAGCCCTCAGGTGCAATGAACCGTCTTCACTGCGCTCAAACTTCGCCTCCCACTGCCCAGGCCAGCCGACGGCGAGAATCATGCCGCCTCCAGGTGTTTGTAGATTCCAGTAAGGCCAGCCATCCGGGCCATCGCTGGATTTTCCAGAGGCGTAGGCGCCTTTGACCGGCGGAGAGAAAACGTGACGCTCGCCAGTTTTTAGCTCGCGTGTCCATGGCTGAAAACTCTCAGCCACGCAGGTGTCACCGCGAATGCCATGCAGTGAAAGTGTGTCTTTCGGATTCGCGGCGAAGGTGCTGTTGAAACCTTGGATGTTCTCGATCAGCGGCGTGTCGGTCTTTCCGTTGTTCTTGATCCAAACTGTCCACTCGACAACAGGGAAGCTGATATACTCGGTCGAAACAAGCCGCACTTGCAGTCCCGTAGCCGCATCCATCCATGAGCGCGTGCGCTCTCGGCGCTCGGCATGAAGTTCATGCGTAGCATCGGTTCGTTTCCAATCACGCAGCAACTCATTCGATGATTTTCCGCCGAGCGTGAAGCTGAACGGCAACTTCGCCTGCTCCGCGAAGACATGGCTCTTCGCCCATTGCGCAGCGGCATCGTTTCCCTCGGGTGTAGGCGTCGCCGCATGCAGCGTGATCGCGCTGAATGATGCGAGGAAGAATGTGAGTGCGTGATTCATGCTTTGTATTGCTGGCGGTTCGGCAGATGCGACGTGGGCGCTCAGAACGTCACGATTGGATTGATCGGACTGCCGGTGGCGCCATCGACGGCGAGCGGGGCCATGCTGATGAGAAAAGCCCATCGCTTCCGTTTGGCGGCTTCGATGGACAATTGTTCGAGGTCGGCGCAGTCCAACACAGGCATACCGAGGGCGATCAGACATAGCTGATGCACCGGTTGGTCGGAAAACCGGACTTGGGAGGGAGATACATCCAAGGCAAGGTCGGTGCCGATCATCGCCGCCTTTCGATCATGCAGCCATGGCACGCAGGAAACATGCAGACCCGGACGCTGGGCGGCGGCACCGAGTTTGTCCCGTCGATTCCAATGGCCAGTGCGCACCAGGACGATGTCGCCCGCCCCGACTGTTACCCCCGCTGTGTTTTTCCCAGGCGTCGAGATCCTTGGCGAAAATAGCCGTTCCCGGTTCGAGATAATCCACACCTTTCAGCAGCGGGATGTCGATCAGGACAGCGCGGCTGAAGACACCCGCCTTGAGGTTGATGATGGAGTTCTTTTCAGCCCCATTGGCGGTGACGGTCTCGTATGAATAGCCATTATACATCTTGCCGCCGTAAAGCTTGTGGCAGAGCGCATCGAGATGCGTGTGGGCCAGGCCATGATAGGCAACCTTGATGCTGCCTCCGTTCCAGCCCTGATTCTCACTGGCAGCGGCGATGTTGTGCTCATAAGGGCTGCCGTTGTCCGGGGCTTTTGTTTTGGCGGCATCGCGGGAGAGGGACACATTTATCCCCTCCATGACCAGCTTTGCAGCAGCCTGCCGGACCTCGGTTGTGATGTAATTCAGCGTCCCCATCTGGTCATCGGCTCCCCACTTGCCCCAGTTGGACAGCTCGGTCATCAATCGATCCACATCGGTCTTGGTCCATGTTTCCTGTCCGGATGCGATGGAGCAAAGAAAGCATAAGCTTAGGCAACTACGCATAAAGGTCTGCATGATGGGGACGTGCAGCAGGGCGGTGAGGTGGGTGGGAGTGGTTTTCATCGTTGCGTTGTGTTCCAAATTTGTGTGAAAAGTCTTGCTGAGCGCGCGGTGTATTTTTGCTTCATCAATCTGTCGTGAATGCCTTAATCGGCCGGGTCGAGAACCAGCAAATGCACGCCGAGCACGTAGTCTTTTACATTTACGCGATACGCTTGCATGTGCGGCGCAACCGAGTGTGCCTTTAGCGCATCGAGATCTTCCCACTTCTCCACGACGACGATCCTGTCGGGACCGACCTTGGCTTGATTGGATAGATCGGTTAGTGCGTCGACAGCAGGGCCGTATTCGATGCAGCCCTTTTCTGCGCGAACGTCGGAAATGATTTTGCGGAACTCGGTCAGGAATGTTTCGCGCGTGCCTGGCGCGAGTTCGATGGTGGCAATGACGTGGATCATATTTTTCTCCTTTAGTTTCTTATTCCAAGCGCTTCGGCAGATGCGGCAGCAGTTTGTCGAAGAGGGCTTGCTGCTGTTTCAGCACGGCGGCATGCTCGGTCTTGCTTGCGAGATTATGGCGTTCGAGCGGATCAGTCTGGTAGTCGTAGAGTTCGACGGTCTCGACTTGTTCGGTGATGCGAGGCGTGTCGGTGCTGAGGTCGGCACGGCGCCATTCGATGTAGCGGTAGCGTGGCGTGCGCAGCGTCCAACCCATCACGCCATCCTTGCTGGCGTTGGGAGTCATCTGGCTGATCGCAGCTTCGTGCAGCGTTGTCCGCACCTCGCCAAGCAAAGGCGTGAGGCTGGTGCCTTGCAAATGCGCTGGCTTCGATAAGCTGGCGAGATCGCAGAGCGTCGGATAAACATCAAGGAACTCCGTGATGGCTTTCACCTCGGCACCCTGTCTGTGGCCCGGCGCGGCGATGATGAGCGGTGCACGGGTCGCGTCCTCGTAGTTGGTGACCTTGCCCCAATGTCCGTGCTCGCCGAGATGCCAGCCGTGGTCGCCCCAGAGGCAGACGATGGTGTTCTCAAGCGCGCCAGATTCCTCCAACGCGGCGATCAACAGGCCGACATTGGCATCGCTGTAAGACACCGAGGCAGCGTATCCGTGGATGAGTTCGCGCTGAAGCGCCTCGGGAATCGGGCCGGTCTTCGGCACATCCGACCAAGCTCGCAGCTCGCCGGAGTTGCTGTAAAAGGCTAGATCGTGCGGGCTGCTGGCGGGCATCGTTTGAAAGGGAGCCAGCGGCAGCTTCGCCCGGTCGTAGAGATCCCAATATTTCTTCGGCGCAATGAACGGCAGATGCGGTCGCAAGAATCCAACCGCGAGGAAGAACGGTTGCTTTGCCTTCGCAAACTCCCGGATCTTCGCCGCTCCGCTGCGCGCCATCGCACCGTCGTAGTAGGCGTTGTCGGGAACGTCTGCGCTTTCCACTGGTGGCCCTTGCGTGCCGGGTGCGGCAGCGGCGAGTCGTTGTTGCGTGCTTTTGTTTTGATAACCAGGCGGCTTGCCGAGACCGCCGGGCGCTTCATCAAACCGACGCACATACGGCACCGACCACGAAGCGGTGTCATGGCCGTCATCCACGGTTCGACCATCGAAGACCTTGCCCATGGCGCAGGTGAGGAAGCCGTTGTTTTTGAAGTGCTGCGGCAGCGTGACAATGTCCGGGAAGCGCTTGCGCAGAAGGTCGTCCTGCTTCGCGGGATTGACCACGATGTGCGTGGTATCCGGCCGCAAACCTGTGAGCAGACTGAAGCGCGAAGGCGCGCAGAATGAGACCTGGCAGTAGTTCGCCGTAAACCGCGTGCCGCGCGATGCAAGCCGATCGATGTTTGGCGACTTGATCCACGATGCGCCATAACAGCCGAGCAGAGGCTTCAGATCATCGATGGCGATGAACAGGACGTTGGGCTTCTTCAGTGATGCCTCAGCGTGCACTTCAGCCATCGGAGCAAGCAGCAGCGCGATGAAGACAGCGCGACAAAAAGATTGGAGACAGAAAAATGGATTTCTGCTCCTCATCTTTTTGTCTCCAATTTTTTTGTCGTAATTGATCGGAGTTGCTCAGCAAGCGCGGGAATCTGTGCTGCGGCTTCGACAGTGCCGGCGAGGTTCACCGTTTCGAGCGGATCGGTTTGCTCGTCGTAGAGTTCCTGGCCGACGACATGACCGGTTTTGAAGTCGCGCCACTCATGATAGCTCCAGCGGTCGGTTTTGAGCGCGTAGCCCATCACCTGCGGCAAGGCCTGCGGTCCGCCGCCCCAGTAAAGCGCGGGGCGTGGATGCTGTGTGAGCGCGGCAGTTTTCACGGAGACCCTGGCGTCCTTGAGCAAAGGCACGAGGCTGGCACCTTCGAGCTGAGGAGGAGAGGAAAGACCGCTGAGGTCCGTGAGCGTGGGAAAGATGTCGATCAACTCACTGATGGAGCTCGTCTTCGCGCCGCCCTTTCCGACACTGGGAGCGCTGATGATGAGCGGCACTCGCGCGTCCCACCCGAACAAGGTCATCTTTCCCCAGACATCGTGCTCGCCCAGATGGAAGCCGTTGTCGCCAATGATGACGACGATGGTGTTGTCACGGAGCTTCAGTTCATCGAGTGCATCCATTACGCGGCCAAACTGCGCGTCGGCGAAACTCATCGCGGCATAGTAACCGTGGCGGATTTCCCGCTTCGCTTCCTCATCGAGCGTGCGATGGGCCGTTGGTTCGCCGAGGATTTCGTGGTTCGCGTGAAAGGCGACCTCGGGCGCGTTGCGAGGCCGTGCGGGCGTCTCGATGGCCGGGATGTCCTCACGGCGATACATGTCCCAGTAGCGCTTTGGCACCTTGTAAGGCGTGTGCGGCTTGAAGATGCCCAGCGCGAGAAAGAACGGCTCCGGCTTCTTCGCGAGCGCCCGCAACTCGCAGATCGCGAGACTGGCCGACACGTTGTCAAAGCACGCTTCGTCCGGCACATCGCGATTCTCACAGAGCAGATCCTTCGCGAGGTTCGGCGGCAAAGCAGCCCCATCTGGCATCGCGAACTCATCCTTCGTTTTGCCGCCGGTGCGACGATCTGGCACGCTCAGTGTCTTGAAGTCCGCTTCCTTGCCATAACCGCCGAGGACTTTGCCAATGCTCATGGACGTGTAGCCGTGCTGCATGAACCACTGCGGCATCGTGACCGCATCTGGATGCAGATCGTAGAGATACTTCGTCATGCTCCAGATGCCCAGCGAGTCCGGCCTGCGCCCACTCATGAACGAAGCGCGTGATGGACCACAGATCGGCTGCTGACAAAAGTTCCGCGTGAATACCGTGCCACGAGCAGCAAGTCGATCAAGGTTCGGCGACTTCGCCACCGGATCGCCGTAGCAGCCAAGGCGGTTGTTCAGATCGTCGAAGACGACGAAGAGAACGTTGGGCTTTTTCGATGAAGCAGCATCGGCGGCTGGAGCGGCTTGGCACGCCAGAGCGACAAGAATAAGGGCACGCATGAAAGTTAGCATGATCACACTTCCTCCAGCATGAGTTTCGCATCGCCGAAGGTCTTCGGGCGCACTTCCATCTTGTCCATCATCGACATAAAGAGGCGGCAGAGTTGGCGGTCGGGCTTGTCTTTGTAGTCGAGCGCACGTCCGCCTTTGAGCCGGCCGCCTGCGCCGCCGAGGACGATGATGGGGAGCTGATCGTTGTCGTGCTTGGCTCCGGCCATCATGCTGGAGCAGTGCATGAGCATGGTGTTGTCGAGAAGCGTGCGCGGGCCTTCCTGGATGGCGTCGAGCTTTCGTGCGAGGTAGGCGAGTTGCTCCATGAAGAGCTGGTTCACCTTGAGGAAGTCCTCGCCATCGCTGTGGCTAAGAAGGTGATGGATCATGTAATCAATGCCGTGGCCTGGCTGCTGGATGCTCGGCAGGTTCGGGAAACGCAGGGCGCTGTGGTCGTTGTTGAGCTTCAGCGTGGTGATGCGCGTGGTGTCGGTCTGAAATCCGAGCACAAGGATGTCGCACATGAGCTTCATGTGCTCGGCGATGTCCTGCGGGATGCCGTCGGCGGGGCGTTTGATATTTGGTTTGTCGAGCGTGGGTCGCCAGCCCTGCAGTTCGCCGCGTTTGCCAGCGTTCTCGATGCGCTTCTCCACATCGCGCACGCTGTCGAGATACTCGTCGAGTTTCCGTTGGTCGCTGGTGCTGATGTCGCGGCGCAAGTCCTGGGCATCGGCCAAAACGGCGTCGAGCACGCTCTTGTCGGCTGGCGAAGCTTCGTCTTTGAAGAGACGATCAAATGCGAGTGCGGGATACAACTCGAGTGGCGTGGGTGTCGTCGGTGAACTCCACGAGATGTGCGAGCTGTAGAGCATCGAGTAGTTCTTATGCACCGATGGATTCGACTTCTCGCAGGCCAGCACGAGGCTCGGCACCTTCGTGCTGCGGCCATAGGTTTGCGCGAGCATTTGATCAAAGCTCGTGCCGCTGCGGATCTCCCCACCGCTGGCGATGGGCGCGCCAGAGAGCATGTTGCCCGTCTGTGAGCTGTGGATGTTCCCTTTGCGCGCTTCCTCATGATACAGGCCGCGCACGAAGAGCAGCTTCTCTCTGAACCCGTTCAACGGTGCGAGCACGCGGCCAAGTTCCATCCCCTTGCCTTCGCCTTTGGCCCACCATTCCTTCGATTGGAAGCCGTTGCCGGAGAAGGTCACGCAAAGACGCACGGGTGCCTCGCTGGCAGGCTTGTTCTTCTTGGGTTCATCGCCCCAGACATTGACGGATTCCATCCATGGCAGTGCCATGGTGACACCTGCTCCGCGCAGGAAGGCTCGACGGTTGAATTGATGGGTTTTCATAAGCTTGAGGTTGGTTAGTTATGGACGACGAAATCTTTACTGCGCACTTCGCGGAACTGCGGACTGCGGACGATCAACTCGATGGCAGCACCGACGTTGTGATCGCCGGATTTGAGTTGGGTGAGCATGGAAGCGATCAGCGGCTTATCCGAGAGTTGCACGCTGCGTCCGAGGGCGTAGCCGACCAACTTGCGGCAGAACTGATGGAGGAAGTCGTCGCTGCGGTTCTCGAGCAGGTAACTGCGCAAGCCGTCGAGACCATCGACACGGGAGCCGTCTGGCAAAATGACTCTCGTGTCGGCTTTGCGAGCGCGTCCGATGGCGTCGAAGCCTTCAAGGGCAAAGCCGAAGGGATCGATACGGCGGTGGCAGGCAGCGCAGTTCGCATCCGAGCTGTGCTTCTCGACGAGTTGGCGTTCGGTGAGGCCTTCGGGCGGTTGCTCGGGGAGAATGGGCACGCCTTTGGGTGGAACGGGAAGCTTCTCGCCGAGCACCACTTCGCAGAGCCAAGCCCCGCGCAAGATGCCGCTGGTGCGCGAGGCTCCGGCTTGCTTCGCAAGTGTGGCGGCGAAACCGAGCATGCCGCCACGGCCTTTAGAGCGGAGTCCTTCAATGCGGTGCCACTCTGAGTCAGAGGAAGACAGAGGAATGGGGACAGGGGAATGATTCTGAGGATTCCTCTGTCCCCATTCCTCTGTCTTTAATCCGTAGTGCTTGGCGAGCGACTCATTCACGAACGTGTAATCCGCATCGAGCAGTGAGAGGACGCTTCGATCATTCTGAAACAGGTCGATGAAGAAGCGGGTGACTTCTTCCTGCATGGACTCGCGCACATTCACGAAGGTTGGGAAGTGGCGTTCACTCTTTTCATCCAACTCAGCGACTTCGCGGACGTGCAGGTATTGGCAGCCAAACTCGGTGGCGAGGCGGCGGATGCGCTCGTCCTTCATCATGCGTTTCACTTGCGCGGCGAGCACATCGGGCTCGTGAAGTTTGCCTGTGGCAGCGAGTTGCGTGAGTTCGGCATCGGGCGCGGAGGACCAGAGGAAGTAACTCAGACGTGTGGCGATCTCCCAATCGTTCACTGGCGTGGCCTTTGGTCCCGGCGCGGCTCTCTCGCCGCGATAGAGAAATGCCGGTGCCACGAGCACTCGCGCGAGCATCATGCGCACAGCTTTGGCGTGCGGCATCTCCTGCGTGCGCAGCTTTTGATAAAGGGTGCGCAGTTCCTTCTGCTCTGCGTCTCTGAGCGGGCGACGCCATGCCTGTGTGGAGAAGTCGAGCACGGCTTGCACCTGTTTGGGCTCCACTTCGATTTGCAGTTTCTTGAAGGCCTCGGCTCCGCGCATGATCGGCTCCCGCAGCGGCTCCAGTCGTTTGTCGCCATTGGGCGCGTCGGGGCCGTCTTGTGAGGAGAACTGCCAGATCTGCTCAAAGGCATCCACCAGCGTGATGGCATCCTGACTGACGAAATGCAGTTCATCCCAAAGGCGGTCGAGCGCAGCACTTTGCGCATCATCGAGGATCAATCGCCTGAGTTGCTCGTCCTCGCGATGGAACAGTGTCAGCGTCACCACCTCATCGGCAGGCACGATCTTGGTGTAGCATAGCGCGGCAGGGAACAGGCCGCGGAAGTCATCGAAGGCCCTTTCGAAACGCTGACGTGCGGCGCTTCCATCTTGCACCAGGATCGGCGAATCGAAAATCACCGGGGGCTTGCTGGAGTTCCATGCGCCGCCTTCCTTGGCCGAACTTGCCACTGTGGCTTGCAATCCTGCTGACACTGCTGGCTTCACGGTGAGCGCCCGCATTTGCACGCTGCCTTCCCCGCCGCTGGCGGGATGCAAGCGGCCAGTGGTCACCAGTTCAGCGCCCGCCAGCAGCGATGCGGGGAGTCTCAATTCAATGACTGACGGTGCCTGCACGCAGAGGCTCGTCGCGGCAACCTCGCCGCCTTCGGGATGCTTGCCGAACATCGCAGGATCGAGTCCGTAAGGCGACGCCGGGCCATCTCCGGCCTGCGCTTTCACCGAGCGCCATGCATCGGCGAGCAGTGGACCGTTGAACGAGAGAAGCTGGTTGCGCAGTTCGCGATCATTCGGGCTCGCCTTCGCGGCTGCGGCGTCTTGCTGGAGCACCTGCTGCACTTGTGCAGCGATTCGTGCCCGCTCGTCGGCGTCCTTCACTTTCCGCCATTTCGACAACAGCGAATCACTGGGGATGACGGACGATGCCGCTCCCGCTGCTGGTTGACTCAGGAAATGCCACACCGCTTTGTTGCCGTGTCGGTCGGCGTGCGGATTGCCAGCAAGGATGTCCGGCGAAACATCCTTGGCGAGATCCCACTCCGTTTTACCATCGTTCAGGCTCAGATTCACCGTCGTGTGATCGCAGGTGTGGTCGCCATCGCGGGGATCGATGACCAGCGCAATGACATCGCCAGTCATCACGCGTATGTTTTGAAACGGTCCCATCGGGATCACCGTCGAGCCCTTGCTTTCGCCAGCGGCGAGCACCTCGCGCGTCTGGCCGCGCCGAAGTTCCAGCGCATAGGTGATGCCGTTGCCGCAAACCGTGTGCCCGTCCTGAAGTTTGCCGCTCACTCGCAGCGTGCCGGTGACCGGACTGCGCCACGCGATGACCGATGCAAGCTTCGGCGAGGGGTGTGTGGCAACGCTGTGCGGCGGCATCGTGCCAGGAATTTTCACCGTGGCATCGGAGGAGTTCGCCAGCACGCTGAGAGCATTGTCGCCGGTCCAGCCTTTGATGAACTCATAGGCCGTAGAGCGCTCCGATTTCTTCACGAGCAGCGGTTCCAGTTTCACTTCGCCCGCAGTGCCAATGCCGAGGTAATTCAGCCAACCCGCGAGCACTTTGCCATCGACGTTGTGCTTCTTCGCAAGCGCGAGGAGGTCAGGGCGGCCATCTGCACTCGTCGCCTCGTTCGCTGCCGCGAGACATCGCACCACGCTTTGTGTCACTGCATCGCGATGTCGCATCATCTGTTGCACGACCGAGCGCACATCGCGCAGGAGCAGTTCGCCATGTCCCGGCGTGATGAGTCGCGCTTTTTCCCAGAGGGCGAAATCGTTCTCGTTTCCGTCCCCCGCATCACTGGTGGCGAGATACAGCGTGAGATCGCCGCCGTCCGATGGAGACTGCAACTTCATCCGCAACTCATGCTGCGCCGCGAGCGGTGTCACCGGTTCCATCCAGGACTTCGGGCCGCCGACCTTACCCAGATGTCCAATATTGGTGAAGCGCCACAGCGCCTGCTGCCAAGCTTCGATGTCAGCCACTGCCAGACTGCCTTCGCGCCATTTCGCGCGCAGCGGATCGAGCAGCGCAGAGGGTTTTTTGTCCTGCAACATGGCCCATAGCAGCCCGAGATACTTCGCACTCAAGTGAAGCTCGCGCGCGACATCGGCGATCTTCTTCGAGCCACTGGCGAGGGCTGCACGTTCCTGCGAAGTTGCCGCCAGATACTTTTCGATCGGCAGCCGACCTCCCTTGTTACTGACTTTTTCAGCGCCAATGACCGCGACGGATTGCTCGGTCGTATCACTGAACTCAGCATAGAACTCGCGAATCCTCGCCAGCGTCTCGTCAGTCCAGTCACGTGATGACGTGCCAGCAGAAAACCGAATGCCTGTCGGCGTGAGCACCGCGTGGCTCGCGACATCCTTCGCCGCATCCAGATACTTCGTGAGCAACGCAGGCGACATCACCAAAGCCGCACCCGCGTTGGTGAAGCCTTCACCTGCCGCACCATCGACGGGAAACTCCTTCGCCGGATCGAGCGACGGGACGCCGGTGAGATCACGGATCGAGTAAGTGTATTCCATGTTCGACAGACGCCGCAGCACCACCGGCCCCGGATCGCCCGCGCTGGCGAGCGCGATGTCATCCAGCGTGCCCTGCATCCAGTCTGTGAGCAGCTTTGCCTGCTCAGGTGACGGCTTGGGCTTACCTTTCGGCGGCATCTCGTTGTCACGAATCTGATCCAAGGAATGTTCCCATACGAGAGAGTCTCGCGCCACGAGATCAAGTGAGGTGAAGCGCTCGAGATCGAGATCACCCTTCTGCTTTTTCGTCGAGTGGCAGTCGAGGCAATACTGTTTCAGCAAAGGCTGAATGGTTTGCTCGAAGACCTGCTTTTGATCGGCAAAAAGAGGGGCCGCAAATGTTGCGAGGCAGCTGAATGCAATGGACGGAAGTTTCATCTTCATGCCTTCACCTCCGTTGTTGGCAGCCACTCACGCCAGCCTAGGATGTGCTGACGCATCAGTCGTTCGCACTCGGTCGGAGACTTGATTTTGAATGCCTCCACCAAACCTTGGTGACTGATCACCGTCTCTGCACGCGTGCCACGCGTCTGGAGTTGCATTGAGCGATGTAATCGACCCAGCCAAAGCTCCAACTCACTACGCAGCGAATGCCAGAGTTTGAGCAGTCGTGCATTCCCCGATGCCTCCAGAATGATCTCGTGGAAATCGAGATCCATTTGCGTGACTTGGAGCAAGGTGGTGGCTTTGCTAGTGGCCTTGATATTCTTCTCAAGACGCGAGCTGTCCTCGCGCAAGGCTGGTGCAGCCAAACGCGCCGCCACGGGCTCCAGCGCGAGACGCAGCACATACAGCTCTTCGAAATCATGCGGCGTGAGGTCTTTGACATAGGCCCGACCAGTGTCACTGAACTCCAGCAACCCCTCGCGCTCAAGAGTAAACAAAGCCTCCCGCACTGGCACGCGGCTGACACCAAGTCGTTGCGCAACGGCTGACTCGGCGAGGAGATGACCGGGATGTATTTCACCATTGAGTATTTCCTGCCTGAGGCGGGAAACGGTGATGTCAGATCGAGTGATGGCAGGTGGAGGCAAGTTCATGCGGTATACCGTTTCAATACGGTATACCATTAAAGGTCTTTCGACACACAATAAAAATCATTAATCGCTAGGGTGCAGGCGTTCGTCGGAGTTGATGAAGGCCCAGCAGATGGCACCGAGGAAATAGCTGAGGGCGAAGAGGCCCATATTGATGCTCCAGTTGTTGTTTGTGGCGGTGAGCACGAGTGGCACGGCCATGGGCGCGATGGCTCCGCCGACTTGGCCCATCATGTTCATGCTGCCGGAGAGGGCACCGGTGTGGCGTCCGCCGACATCCATGCACGCACCCCAGGAACCGGGCATGGAAAGATCGCTGAACAAAGCTGCGAGACCAATGGCCAGCACAGAGGCCACGGGTGTTTGAAGTTGCATTGAGATGATCAGCATGATGCCCGCAGCGCCCATTCCGAGCACACCCAGCCAACGGCGTGTGCGTGCGATGCTGCCGAGCCACACATCCAATCGCGCCGAAAGCAGACCTGCAAGGATGGAGCCGATGCCGCCGAAAAGCAGCGGCACACAGGCCAGCAAGGCCCGCTGCATGTCGCCCATGCCGGTGAACTGTTCCTTCAGATACGTGGGGAACCAGGTGATGTAAAAATACCAGGCGTAAGACATGAAGAAATACTGCGCCCAGAGCATCCAGACCGTGCGGGAGGCCAGCAGCTTGCCCCACGGCATGGAATGATCACCGCCGTGCTGCGTTTCCCCGATGATAGCCAACTCGGCAGCACTGACGCTGGGATGATCCTTCGGATAATCGCGGAACCAGCGGTAGAACATCAGCGCCCACACCACACCCAGCAGACCGAAGATCAGAAACACCCAGCGGTAATGCAGGCCGAGCCCGAACTTGCCCTCGCCACCGCTCGCCAGCATCCAGCCGACAATGAGCGGCGTGAAGGCACCACCCCAGCGGGCGCTCAGCCACAAGATGCCCTGTGCTTTGACACGTTCGGCCGAGGGGAACCAATTGGTAAAAGCCTTCGTGATGTTGGGAAAACAACCCGCCTCGCCCATGCCAAAGAAGAACCGACTGACCACCAGCGACCATAGATTCCACGCCCAGCCCGTGGCCACCGTGAAGATGGACCACATGCTCACCACCCGCATCAGCACCTTGCGCGGCCCGATGCGATCCCCGAGCCAGCCACCGGGGATTTCAAACAGCGCATAAGCCCAACCAAACGCCGTGAAGGCATAACCCATCTGGATTTTCGTGAGCCCCAGATCCTCCTGCATCGCGGGAGCCGCCTGTGAAATGCAGACGCGATCCACATAAGTGATGATCGCCAAAGTAACGGCGAAGAAGAGCACAACGCGGCGTGCTTGGGTTGGAGGAGGATTAGTCATGAAAAAAGAGTGCGGTGGAAGACATACATCATCGAATCCAAATGCCTTTCCCCGTGCCGCCTTTCGGTGTGGTCTTGGGGTAGTCGGGGTTGGGTTTTTGCTCGATGACCTTCACCACTTGCTCGATGGGCAAGTCTGTCTGCAAGTCCTTGGTGCGGATGCCTGTGATGCTGACGTTGCGCACGGTGCAGTCGAGGTCGGGCGAAAAGATTTCCGTCCATTTCTCTGGCTTGCTTGGACCTCCGCTCTGGTAGGTCATCGACTTCGGGCCGATGGCGAGCAGGTGCCAATCGGGGGTGATTGGATGATTCACGCGAACGTTGTGAATGGAGAGTCCGGCGGTGTTCGCGTGGAGTTCAATCTTGCCGGGGTGATTGAAGGTGAGGTCTTCAAAATGGAGCTTTTTGAGCGTGCCAACGCCGATGCTGTAGTCGTTGCCGCGACCGAGTTCGAGGTTCGGCTGGTCATAGAGCTTGAACTCATGAATGTCCATGATGCGGCGCAGCGTGATGTCGCTGATGGGGCAGTCGAGCGTGGTGCCGTCATCGAAGCGCTTCACGCCGGGAAGGATGCGGATGGAGTTGGCGGCAGGCAGACCTTCGGGCGCTCCGGTGATGTCTTCGATGACGATGCGCTCGATGGGGCCGTAGTTTGGCGCGTAGTGTTTCCATTCCCAAGCATTGAGCGCGACGTTGTCGTCATGCGAATCGCCGCGCACGCCACGAATGACGCCATCGCTTGAAGGACCATTCACATGCACGCCGTCGCGGCGGTGGTCTTGAAGCGTGATATTCTCGATTGTGAACTCATGCGCATTCGCCAGATGCACGCCGAAGGGCCGACTCTGGCGAATGGTGACGTTTTTCACCGAGACGCGGCGCACGTTTTGCAAAAGGATGACGCCATGCGTGCCGAAAGCCGGATCCTCCTTCGCTGAATGGCCGCGCAAATTGCCGTTGGATTCAGCTCGGGACACGGCCAGTGTCGTCCAGATGCCGCCTTCGATGGTGATGTCGGTATCGAGCTGCAAATCGGCGGGCACGGGCTTGGTGTTCAAGGTGAGGACATGCTCGTTGCGCACCATGCAGGTGTTGCTGCCGGGTTTGAGGCGAATTTCGGCGGTCGGATCTGCACTGAGTTTTTGACCGGATTTTAAGACGAGCGGGCCATCGAAGTAATAGGGCTGCGCTCGCGCGGGAATGTGCAGCGATCCTTGGGCATCCAGCGCCGCTTGCATGGCCTGCGTCCACACTTCGGCGGTAACGTTGCGCGTTTCGGCTTTGCCGGAAGGGCCCGGCCATTTCTCGGTCCAGCTTTCGGTGCGGACGAGTGGCTGGAAATCCGACAGCTTCTTGGCAGCCAGTGTTGGCGGCTTGTTCGACGGCTTGAGATAGCCCAGCGACACGAAGAAGGCGTCCAGTTCGCGAATGGTTCGGTGAAAGCAGCGCGTGGCTTCCTCGCGTGGCTCGCCCTTGCCGCGCCCTGGATTGAAGAAGCCGTGCGGCTGGCCTTCGTAGGCTTTCAGTTCGAAGCGATTGCCTGCGGCGATCATGGCTTTGGCAAAGAGTTCCACCGTGGGGAATGGCACCGCCTCATCGTTCGTGCCGTGGAAGAGGATGCTCGGAGGCAGCCCAGCGCGAACGAAATGATAAGGCGAGATCTCCTGCGGTCGCCCATCGGTGCGGGCGCGGATATCGGCGATTTTATCGTCGGAAAGCAGCCCAGGATGACCTTCCACCGGAGATAGCACAACGGCTGGATTAAACAACGCGAGAGCGTTCGGCATGGAGCTGACATCCGTGTGATTTCCGTCCTCGAAACCCGGCACCAGCGCCACCGCAGCAGCGAGATGACCACCAGCGGATTCACCTCCGGCCACGATGCGGTCGGGGTCGATGCCGAGACGGGCGGCATTGGCACGAGCCCACCGCATCGCCGCCTTCGCATCGCGCAGGCAATCCTGCGGGAGGACCCCGTGGCGGCTCAGCACCCGGTAGTCGCACGGGATGGCGACCATGCCGCGCTGCGCGAGGTAAAGCGACTGCGGCAGGAACTGCCCCGGCGATCCACCTTTCCATCCACCGCCAAAGAAGAACAACACTGCGGGACGATGATCCGACACTCGATGACCCGGCGGCGTGAAGATGTAGGCATTGAGCTTCACACCGTTCACCTCCCGATAAACCTCCACACTCGCCCCCGGCATTTCCGGCGGGTATTTCCAACTCACGGGCGGCTCAGGAAGATCATCAGCAGCGTATAGTGCGGCGAGCGGCGCGAGCAGTAGAGCGGTGAGGAGAACGGAAATTGATTTCAGCATGGCAAAAGGCGGGCGTTGTGAGGCTCTATTCGTTACGCCCGCGATGCTGAGAATCTACCGCCGCCCGTTCAGGATCATCTCATTCACCTTTTGGCGCAGGGCCTCCAAGTCGGGATCGGCAAAGCCAGTGTCCAGCGTGCTCACGCTATTGGTGTTGTTGCTCGTGCCGCTGATGGCGCTGTTGAGTTGGGCTTGGCTGATCTCGCCGGGCGGGCCTTGGGCACCGTCGCTGCCGTTGCTGCCATCACTGCCGCGTGGGATGCCAAAGGTGAAGCGCACGTTGCTGCCATCGAAGCTCGTCTGCACCGTCGCGGCTTGACCGGGATCGAGTGTGGTCACGCCATCCACGATAGCTTGGGCAAAGGGTGGGCCTTGGGCTCCGTCGTTGCCGGGCGGACCCTGACCGCCATCATTGCCTTGCTGGCCTTGGTTGCCGTCATTGCCACGCGGGATGTCAAAGGTGAAGCGCACGTTCGTTCCATCGAAGCCCACATTCACAGCGGCGGGTGTGCCCGGCTCCACGGTGTTCACGCTATCCACCACGGCAGTGGAAAACGGCGGACCTGTGGGGCCGACGAGTCCTTCCTGTCCCTGCGGGATTTCAAAGGTGAAGTGCAGCGTGTTACCGCTCACGGCCACGCTCGCATTCGCCGGACTGCTCGGCGGCAGCGTGTTCACGCCGTCCACCTGTGCAGCGGACAGGCTCACGATGTTGTTGAT
>JAIXZA010000116.1 GCA_027489965.1 Verrucomicrobiaceae bacterium | reverse complement strand
TTCTTTTCGCTGTCGCGAAGACGGGCGGCTTTTTCGAAGTCTTGATCCTTGATGGAAACTTCCTTTTCCACGCGGATGGCTTCGATTTCGGCGTCGATGTCCTTGAGTTCAGGCGGGCGGGTCATGGCACCAATGCGGGCCTTGGAGCCGGCTTCGTCCATGATGTCGATGGCTTTGTCAGGAAGGAAACGTGAGGTCAGGTAGCGTGAGCTAAGGGTGACGGCGCTGCGGATGGCATCGTCACTATACTTGGCTTTGTGATGCATCTCGTATTTGCTCTTCAAGCCCATGAGGATCTTGATCGCATCATCGACCGATGGCTCTTCGACTTTCACCTGCTGGAAGCGGCGTTCGAGGGCGCTGTCTTTTTCGATGTATTTGCGGAACTCATTGAGTGTGGTGGCTCCGATGACCTGGAGTTCGCCACGGCTAAGAGCAGGCTTGATGATGTTGCTGGCATCCATCGTGCCTTCGGCTGAGCCGGCACCGACGATGGTGTGCATCTCATCAATGAAGAGAATGATGTTTTTGCTGCGGCGAATCTCATCCATCACGGCTTTGATGCGCTCTTCAAATTGACCACGATACTTGGTGCCTGCGACCATGAGGGCGAGGTCAAGGGTGATGACTTTCTTGTCGCGGAGGATTTCAGGCACGTTGCCGTTGATGATTTCCTGGGCAAGGCCTTCGACGATCGCGGTTTTACCGACACCGGCTTCCCCGATGAGCACAGGATTGTTCTTGGTGCGGCGGCAAAGGATTTGAATGACGCGGGCGATTTCTTCGGTGCGTCCGATGACGGGGTCCATCTCACCTTTTTGAGCCATTTCCGTGAGGTCACGGCCAAAGGCACGCAGGGCAGGGGTCTTCTCGTTCTTTTTCTTCTTTTTGGCGTCGTCTTCTCCGCCGCCATTTGGGGTGACCGGCTCTGCGTCTTCGTCGTCCTCTTCTTCGCTGGCGCTGAAATTAGGATCGAGTTCCTTGAGGATCTCGTTGCGGGCTTTGTCGAGATTGATGTCGAGATTGCGAAGGACCTGCGCGGCCACGCCTTCACCTTCACGGAGCAGGCCCAAAAGGATGTGCTCAGTGCCGACGTAGCTGTGGTTGAGGGCTTTGGCTTCTTTGCTGGCCAGAGCGAGCACCTTCTTCACACGGGGTGTGTAGGGGATATTACCAACCATTTTGGTCTCTGGACCTGAGCCGACTTGCTGCTCAACCTGTAGGCGCACGGTTTCGAGATCGAGGCCAAGTTTTCCAAGGACATTGACGGCGACGCCTTGTCCTAGCTTGATGAGCCCGAGCAGGATGTGCTCTGTGCCGACGTAATTATGGTTGAAGCGGTCGGCTTCTTTGCGAGCCAGAGCGAGGACCTGTTGGGCGCGGGGTGTGAAATTATTCATCGGGTAAGTCAGAGGTTGGTGCCTCTGGTGGGGGTTGGTTGTTGGAAACGTTAGAAGGTCCGGCGAGAGAATGCAACCTTGTGCGGGTGATTTCCGCACGGCGCAGGTCTCTTTCTTCGGGACTGAGATCTTTCCCAGCGCGGAGTTGGAGGTGAGCGGGTTGGATTTCTAAAAGAAGCATGTCGAGCAGGCTGCGGTCACAGTTGGATATCAGATCGAGATCTGCACCCAGTCGTAACAGGGAAAGCAAGTTCAGTGCCTCTTTTGATGCGAGAATGTGAGCATGGCGTAAAATCGCATAAGCGCGGCCGACTTGGTCCTGCAGCATGTTCGGATTATCTTCCACCAGCTTTTGCCGTGCGTTGGTTTCAGAGTTGATGACACGCTCGATGACTTTTTCGATTTGCGAGATGATCTCGCCCTCTTTCTCGCCGAGAGTGTGTTGGTTGGAGATCTGAAAGAGATTTCCGAGAGCCTCGGTGCCTTCGCCATAGAGGCCACGAACAGCTAGACCGATTTTTCCCACGGCTTTGATCACCGGATTGATCTGATCGGTGAGTGCCAGCGCTGGCAAATGCAGCATGACAGAGGCTCTCATGCCTGTGCCGAGATTGGTTGGGCAGGCGGTGAGATAGCCAAGCTTCTCGTCATAGGCGTAGGGCAGGGCACCTTCCAGTTCGGTATCAACTTTATCGACCAATTGCCAAGCGCTGCGCAGATTCAGGCCTGGGCGGATGCCTTGGATGCGGAAGTGATCTTCCTCATTGATCATGATGGAGAGATTCTGCTTCCGATCCACAGCCACAGCACAGCCATTAGCACGTGCCGCATGTTCACGGCTCACCAAATGACGCTCGACCATGACTTGTTTACGGGTCTTGCTCAGCTTGGCATAGTCCTCACTGTAGCCATCTTTCATCTCAGGCAGGGCATCCACACAAGGCCGCGCCAGCTGCACTAACTCCAGGCGTTGATGTTCCTGACTGTAGCCGGGGAAGGGAAAACCACGCAGATTGCGCGCGAGTCTGACCCGTGAGGTCATGACGATCTCTGAGTGCGGTCCGCTACCCTGCATCCAGTCGGCAGGGTGGTTGATGAGGGTTTTAAAAAGCATCACGGTTAGAAGTCAGACAGCATCTGGCGTTGGATTCAGCATACGATCAATCTCATTCTTTAGACGTGCAGCGTCTTCATAACGTTCATCACGAACTGCATTTGCTAGCTCTTCACGGAGATGATTGATGTTTCCCTGCACATGGCGGCTTTGAGTGATCTTGCTTGGCGTTTTACCGACATGGCGCGTGCCTTTATGCATGGCTTTGAGCAGACCATCCAAGCCATCACGGAAGGCTGAATAGCATTCAGGGCAGCCCATGCGTCCGATTTTTTTCAGTTGAGCTGCCGTGAAGCCACAGGCTTCGCAAACACCTTCTGTGACGTCATTGGTCGGCGTCGGTTGATTGAGGAAAGCCTCAGCTAAACCAAAGCCCATTTCATCGGTGACACCCTTTGCTTGGGAGCAGGCATCACAGAGGTTCACCGTGGTCATCTGACCGTTGATGATTTGGGTCAGAAACACAGTGGCTTCACTTTCGCATACGTCACATTTCATGGTAGGGCATCGGTCGGCGTGTGCTTTCTATCAAACCATACACCTAGCACACACATACAGTACGGTTAGGACAGGGAATTGGAGCCGTCAATCACGCTAGCGATTTACAATGAATCCGTTTCGTCTTTGCCCGCTGGTGGCTTGGTCTTCGCTGGGCGGCTGGCACCTGAGCCAGGCAGAGCGCTGAAAAAGAAATATCTTGGGGAGCTGAGCAGATCGCCGACTTCCCTCGTCGCGGTACGGTGCAGGTAGCCTTCTAATCTTTCGTGGGCTGAGACCCGGTGGCTGAGATGCTTTTCCAAAAAGCGTTTGAGTCTGGCATTGGCATTAAACTCCACGGCCAGTGTGCCTACATTGAGTAGCAAAAAGATCACGCACATGGCTCCGAAGCCCATCAGTGCGAAACGAGGCGGGAATTTCAGGAAAAACATCATCAAAGCAGCTGTAACCGCGGCAAAGACTGGGCCGTAGCGTGTCATCTTGATGACGGACTGCCGCCATTTTACATCACCGAGCATTTCGCCCGTTTGTGTGGCATGGGCTGCCTCATGCAGGGCCAGCGTCCAGGATGCCATGGTGGTTCCTTGATTCACATCTCGACTGAGAAATAAGCGCCGCCGGGTTGGATCAAAATAGTTCGTCACGGTGCCATTGTGCTCCACGACCTCCACATCACGTATCTCCTCAAAGGCGAGGAAAAGCTGCGCCACTTCGGCCCCCGTGTGTGCGGTCGGGGAGGGTTCCTTTGAGGCGCGTGCTAGCATCGCTTCAAAGCGTCCAGCCGCCCATCGGCAGACGCCGACACAGAGGGCGATGATCAAAATAGGAATGGCGAGCATGTCCCACATGTTGGCGCAATTTTTCATCAGCGGCAAGGTGCGGGATTTCACATTCCGCTGCATTCTTGATTGACGCCTGCTTTTAGGCATCCAACATCGGCGACCATGCCAAAAGCCAGCCTCACCAAAGAAGACATCAAATCCATGCTCCTGCTCGCCTGCGAGCGCATCATCGCAGCCGAACCCCAACTCTCCGAAGCCGACCGTAATCTCGGTGATGGCGATCACGGCCTCGGCATGGAGCGCGGCATGACCGCAGCCAAAGAAGGCCTCATGGCTGGTGATGTTGAAAGCATCGAGAAAGCCTTCGTCATCGTCGGCACCAAAATGATGAGCAGCATGGGCGGTGCCTCGGGCGCTATTTTCGGCACCTTTTTCCGCAATGGCGGAAAAGCGCTCGCGGGAGTGGAAATCTTCGATTCAGCAGCTTTGGCGGCCTTTTTCCAAGCTGGCGTGGATGGCGTGAAACAGCGTGGTGGTGCCGCCGTCGGTGATAAAACCGTCGTGGATGCCATGCAGCCTGCCGCAGACACCGCAGCTACCGTGACCGGTCAATCTCTGCCTGAAGCTGCTGCTGCGGTAAATGCCGCCGCGATTGCAGGCTTGGAGGCCAGCAAAGCCATGGTTGCCAAATTTGGTCGCGCCAAAACACTGGGCGAGGCCTGCATCGGTTTCCCTGACGCGGGGGCCATGTCTGTCACGATCATCATCGGCGCTTTTGCGGACTACATCGCGGGCTGAAAAGCTGAAATTTTGAGAAGCTGAAAATAATTCAAAATTAGGGTTGTCGAAAATTCGTCGGCCTGATAAAAACCTCGTCTGTGTTTCTCCCCCCCCGTTTAATTAGCCTATTAAGTCTGTGCCTTTCCAGCGCAGGCTTGTCTGCACAGGAGGTCTTTTTGCCGCTTCCTGTCGAGGGGGCCACCATGCCGATGCAGGAGTCGGTCACCACGGAATCACGTCTTTTTAAGCCAACGAAGTCTATCAAGCCGCCGACAGCAGCAGCTTCTTCGGTGACTTCAGCTCCCAAGCCCCAGGTGAGCACTCCAACGGTGGCTCGTCTGCGTCGTCTGATTCTGATGCCGAGTGGTCTGACGCCTGAGGCCATGCGTGAGCAGATCGTTGCCAGTGGCCAGAGCCGCCAGCCTGTGACCATCGTCGGCATGAATTCATCCGCTCCTATTTTGGCCAAACTGGCTGATTTCTTCGGCAGCGATGTCAATGAAGACACCCAGAAGAAAGTCGTCGAAGCCGTCCGTGAAAACCTTGGCGACTCAAAGCCTTCCTCTGCGCCTCGTCGTGTCGAAGTGGTCACTTGGTTGCCTGCCGAAGGCGTGATGGCCGTGGCGGTTTATCCTGAGAGCTAAACACAAAAAAGGCGGACTTCGAAAAGCCCGCCTCTTTTTTTGATCTGTGTTCGAACTTAGAGCTCTCGAATCTTGATGTTCTTGTACCACACTTTGTCGGTGTGATCGGTCAGCATGATGTGACCTTTTCCTGGGGCAAAGCCGACTTTGTTTTTGAATTTGCTGCCAGCAATCATGGTTTTCCATTCATCGGTCTTGGTGTCGGCTTCACAGACGAGCACGCCATTCAGCCAATGCTGGATTTTACCTTCCAGGACGACGATGCGGCTGGTGTTCCATTCACCCACGGGTTTGAGGGGTTTGTCCGCGGCAGGCTGCTTGATGTCGTAAATGGAAGCGGTGGTGTGGCTGCCGCCTTTGAGTCCATCCGGGTGCTTGTGATCGTCGATCATTTGGTATTCGATGCCTAGCCACTCTTTGCCGCCGACTTTGGTGGCCCAATACTTCACGCCATTATTGCCGCCTTCTTCGACTTTCCAGTCCCATTCGAGCTCGAACTGGCTGTATTCTTTGTCTGAAAGTAACATGCCGCCGGGTGTGCCATTGAGATGGAGGGTTCCTTGGTCAAAGACCCAGCCTGCGCCGGGAGCCTTGCCATCGGGTGCATGCCAGCCTGTTAGGGTCTTGCCATCAAAGAGTGAAACGAAGTCGCCAGCATAAGTGCTGATGGTGGATAGTAAGAGTGCGGTGAGGAGAGGTTTCATGAGATTGTACGGAGTTTAAAAAAGAGATGGATTAGCGTTGGAAAATGCCGGGAGTCAGCATGGCGGTCTTTTTGGGTTTAGGCAGGGGTTTGGTGTCTAGATTTTTGCTGAGATCTTCTTCGCTGGTTGTGGATTCGACACCGCCTGCTGGAACATCGACTTTGCTGACCCAGAGCAGGGCGTTGAGGATGGTCTTGCGGAAGTCAGCGTTGCCCCAGTTTTTATGAAAGTGGCCACCGGTGAAACCAAAACCGCGTCCACTGTCAGCGCGTTCGACCGCCCACATGGTGGACTCTTGTGCGCCTTTTTCTGCTTGGATGTGGGGATACGGGCCTTTAGGGGCGACGTAGGGGCCATCACGCGTGGCGTCTGGTGGCGTGGCGACGAGGATGGGCACAAACTTCATTCCTGCATCTTCTGTGGCGACGATGCCATCTTTGAAGCCAGGGCGGAAGCGCATGTTGATGTACCATTCGTCGGAAATTTGGAAGGGTTTCACACCGCGTGTGATCGGATGCTCGGGGAAGCTGCTGAAGGCAGGTTCCCAGATTGGATTGCAAGAGAAGGCATTTTCATAATGACCGCCTAGCCACTCTTTAAACTCAGCGCCACCGTTATCGGCCACGACTTCGACGCCGTAATGCATGACGCCAAAACCCACGCCTTTAGCGATCAGTCCACGCAAGGTCTCCAGATGTGTTCCTTGAACAGCTGGATGGCCTTTTCCGCCGTCTGCATAGATCACCACGGCATCTGCATCGGCAAAGGTGGCTTCATCTTTGACCCAGCCCATTTCATGACGGTCCACGATCAGATTCGGCACCGTGGCGAGGCATTTTTCCAGCAACATGCTGCCGGCCTTGAACTCATGCATCCCTGGTGGATGAGATGGTTTTCCAGCAATGAAGACTAATTTGTGTTTTCCGTCCGGCGTGATCGCTTGGGAGCTGATGGCTAAAAGGAAGGTGGTGGCGAGAATAAAACGCATAAGGTACGTAGCATGACGCCTTGGCCCTATGACTGGCAAGTACAACCTAGGGGGTATTTAAAGTTGAGTTTTTTCACAGTGTTTGAAAACACAAAAAAGCCGCACCCATTACTGAGCGCGGCTTTAAATTGAGTTAGAAGATTACTCCTCTCCAGATTCTTCGGAGCTATCAGCGCCAGCTTCGCCGGCGGTGACGGTGATCTTGAGGAAGCAGCTGACTTCGCCATGAAGCTTCACAGGCACTTCAAAAGTGCCGGAGGCTTTGATTGGCTTGTCGAGCTGGATCTGGTGACGATCCAATTCCACTTTAGCGACGCTTTCCAGCACGGCTTTAGCGATGTCGATCGTGGTAATAGAACCAAAGGCTTTGCCGCCTTGTCCAGTTTGAAGAGTCATCTTGAGCTTCAGCTTCTTCAGCTTAGCGGCGATTTTCTCAGCTTCTTGTACCTCGGCCGCTTCACGCGTTGCGCGGATGGCTTTGAGGTGATTGAGGTGACGGAGGTTGCCTGCTGTTGCATCGTAAGCCTTGCCCTGTGGGACTAGGAAATTGCGTGCGTAGCCGCGCTTTACTTGCACGACATCAGCCTCGGCACCGAGACCTTTGATTTGTTCTTTGAGGATAACTTGGACGTTTGCCATATACAGGGGGCTTTCTGGGGAAGGGGGGGCGAAAGTACACGCATACCTGACAGTGTCAAATGATGCGATGAATTCCTTTTCGTTTATATTTTCTTTTTCATAGGCGTCTGCCGCCTGTCGTTCTGTCAGAATAAGCTGATTTTACTGGGTGAAGGTGCAGGAAAATGGACTCAAATGACCTCGTCTCCGAGGCGCTTATCTCCGATGAGATATCCTTGAACATAGTCACGAACGGCGTCTGCCAGCGTGAAAAGTGGCTGCTTATACCCGCTTTTGATGAGCTTGGAGACATCTGCGCAGGTGTAGTATTGATACTTCGACTTCAAGTGCTCTGGCATTTCGACAAATTCAATGTTTGGCGCTTTGCCAAGTGCGGCAAAGATTGCCTGAACAAGTTGAACCCAGGTGTGTGCCTGGCCTGAGCCAAGGTTGTAGAGACCACTGGCCAGTGGTTCAGAGGCTAGATGCAGGGTCATACGGATGGCATCCTTCACGTAAAGGAAGTCGCGCATCTGCTCGCCGTCCTTGAAGTCAGGGCGGTTGGATTTAAAGAGCTGCACTTTGTCGGTCTGCAGGATCTGCCCATAGGCTTTATGAACGACGCTGCGCATGTCAGCTTTGTGATCTTCATTCGGGCCATAGACATTGAAGTACTTCATGCCGACGATCCGACGCAACATACCTGTGCGCTGGGCATGAAGGTCGAAGAGATGCTTCGAATAGCCATACATATTTAGCGGGCGGAGGCGGTGCAGATCTACCATCTGATCATCCATGCCGAGTGCACCATCGCCATAAGTGGCTGCGGATGAGGCATAGACAAAGCGGGTGTTTTTGGTAAGAGACCACTCAGCTAGAATTTTGGTGAACTCATAATTGTTCCGCATGAGGTAGTCGGCATCCTTTTCGGTTGTGGCTGAGCAGGCTCCGAGATGGAAAATGACATCAAATTTCCCCAAGGTTTCAGGCGCAGTGCGGACCTTATTTTCTAAATCGATGCCGTCGATGTAGTCGTGAAAGCGTAGCGGGACGAGATTCTTCCACTTCTCATCGGTGCAGAGGCGGTCACTGACGAGGATGTTTTCGCATCCACGGCGATTGAGTTCCCAAATGAGGGCGCTGCCGATGAATCCGGCTCCGCCTGTGACGAGGATGCGACTTTCTGATGACTTGAGCATCAAAGGCGTTAGCGAGGAGGCCGATGCTTTGCAAATTTAAACCGCAGATCGTCAATCAAAGATCATCAATCAAATGACTTCACGCCAGACAGCTGGGTGCATAAAGGCGGTCATGGTGCTGCCTTTATCACCAGCTGCACCGGCCAGGGTATCCATGATCATGTCATCTGGGCAGCTTAGAGCAGGATAGAGCCACTCTTCCCCACCGATGTGGAGACGTGGAATGAGGGCAGAACCCAAATGCTCCACTTCCCAGCTAAGCAGCATGGGCTCTTCGTCTGTAAATCGTGCGTGGAAGCTATCTGGCTCATCCACCATGCCGATCAGGCCAGAATCATTCAGCAGATCCCAAATCTCACCTGTCACAAGGTCCAGTCGAATGGCGAATCCGTGTGTTTGAGCGCGCCCACTGACTTGGGGCCGATGCTGGGAAATCAGGCCAAAAACAATCTGATTCGGACACTCCGAAGGGATGATGTCTAGCTGAAAGCCCAAACGCAAGGGATGCGGTGGAACGCGAATCGATCCGAAACTGACAAGGTCGAAGCTGGCAAAGGCCATCTCTGGAGTCACAAAAGTCAGGGGAGAGTGCATGGATTTGAGAGGGTAATTCTGACAAATTAATCACAAATGCCGTATTATATCAATAATTATTATGGTTTTTCTCTTTTAATCTAGTTATTCTGTATCTGATGGGGATTCAAATGGGCATTCTTTCAGCAACCAGTTCACTAATGGACCATCAGCAGGGGCTAGACCATCCTGAGATAATTCGTTTTTTAGAAGCCATCTGAAAGCCTGATGCTCCCGCGTCTCGGGCATCGGGCTGTCTGCGGCCAATTCGCAAAGGAAGGTATGCAGAACGATCTCTCCCCAGGGATAGCTCCAGGGTATGGCAGGTCCTGACTGGATGATTTGAAGTCGGCAGCCTAGCTCCTCCAAGATCTCGCGATGAAGCGCTTGCTCTGGCGTTTCCGCCTTTTCGATTTTGCCTCCTGGAAACTCCCAAAAGCCTGCTAGGCGCTTTCCCTCAGGTCTCTGGGCCAAGAGAACTCGGCCCTGCTTCAGAATAACAGCACAAACAACGTGAATAGGGGGCGATTTTTGACTCATGCTATGATCAGAGCACCTGCGCAGGATCCACGCCAATCAATCAGTCGGAAGCT
>JAIXZA010000071.1 GCA_027489965.1 Verrucomicrobiaceae bacterium | reverse complement strand
TGGAGAACGCTGGGCTCGCGTTTGGCTGGATGTCGCGCGTTATGCAGATACGGACGGCTATCAGGTCGCAGGCAAAAACATTAATTACCCTTATGCCTACACCTACCGAGACTGGGTGGTGAAGTCTTTGAATGAAGACATGCCTTATGATCAGTTTCTGATGCATCAGCTAGCGGCTGATAAAATGCATCCCAACGATCCTACCCACCCCTCTTTAGCGGCACTGGGTTTTCTCAATGTAGGCGACAAGTTTATCAGTGATCGGAATCTCCAAATTGACGACCGGATCGATGTAGTCAGCCGTGGGATGCTTGGCATCACTGTAGGCTGCGCACGCTGTCACAACCACAAGTTTGACCCGATCCCAACCAAGGATTACTACGCCATGTATTCCATCTTTAGCAGCAGCATGGAGCCTGAACAAAAGGATTTACCTGTCATCGGTAAGCCTGCCAATGAAGAGGCCTTCCGCGAGTATGAGGGCAAGGTCGCTGAGATCGCGAACAAGGAGATGGACTTTAAAAAGCAAGTGCATGAAGAGATTCGTCAACCTGAGAGGCTGGCTGAATATCTCGCCTTTGCGCAAGAGGCCTCCACCATCAAAGACCGTCAGACCCTTAAGGGCCGATCAGGAGCACTGAAACTGCGTGATAAAGTAGCGGATAAATGGGGCGACTTCTTGAACCGCTACGCCTTAAAAGGCAAAGCCCACCCAGTCATGCTCGCCTGGAAAGAATTTGCTGCACTGCCTGCAGCAGAGTTTGCGAGTAAAGCACCAGCCGTCGTCACAGCCGTGACCAAGCCTGAAGCGGGACTCAATGCGGTGGCGCGGAATGAGTTCATGAAGCGCCCAGCACCCAAGAGCATGGAAGATGTCTCGAAAGTTTATGCGGACATCTTTTCCACCTGCCTCGCCGGCAAAGAGCCAGACAATGCAGACTGGAAACAGGTGCGCGAAATTCTCCTCAGTGAACCATCGCCGATGGCGGTGCCGATGGAGCAGGCGAATCTTTTCTTTACCCGCAAGGATCTAGACACCATCGTCAAGCTAAGCAATGAGCGTGTGAAGCTGGAATCTGATCATCCTGGTGCACCTCCACGTGCTATGGTTTCGCTGGATAAACCCAAACCCACTGACGTGCGTGTATTTGTGCGCGGAAATCCAGGCCGACAGGGGGACCCAGCCCCGCGCGCATGGCTGACCATGTTTGGCGGAGAACTCTTCAAAGATGGCAGCGGCCGTCTCGAACTGGCTCAGAAGATAGCCGACAAAGACAATCCACTGACGGCACGAGTGATCGTCAATCGCGTCTGGGCTCAGCATTTCGGCAAACCTTTGGTCGGGCAAACCAGTGACTTTGGTGTTCAATCACCGAAACCCGCGCAGGCTGAATTGCTCGACTTCCTGGCAGCATCGCTCGTGGAAAAAGGCTGGAGTTTAAAGAAACTGCATCAGATAATTCTGACAAGCCGCACTTGGCAGCAGAGTTCTCTGAGTTCAGAACAAAAAGACCTCAAAGATCCAGAAAACGATCTCCTCACCCGCTACAACCGCCAACGTTTGGACTATGAATCCATGCGTGACGCCATGCTACAAGCCAGCAGTGATCTGAATCTGAGCAAAATGGGTGGACGCGCTGTGCGCTACACCGATCCAACAGCCGATGCCTGCCGCACCGTTTACATGATCGTGGACCGCTATGATCAGGCAACCGTCCCAGCAATGTTCGACTTTGCCAATCCAGACAGCCATAGCCCCCAACGCTATGTCACCACGGTGCCACAACAGACGCTCTTTTTAATGAACAGTCCGTTCATCAAACAACGAGCCTCACTCGTCGCCAAACAGACACCCGTTCAGGGCAGCAGCATCGACTCCCAGACCATTCAAACTTTGTATCACCGTGTTCTGAAACGTGAGGCACGCCCTGACGAGGTTGAGCTGGCTCAACGTTTCGCGACCGATGCAGCCGCACTCAGCGGACGCACCTCTGCCTTTATTTGGAAGTATGGCCACGGACAGATTGAAAAAACACCTGACGGACAGGTCAAACTCGCTGGCTTCAGCGAACTCAAACATTTTGGCAAAACCGCTCAGACTAAAAATCGCTGGTATCCAACAGGCACCTACCCAGACAAAGAGTTTGGCCATTTCCAAATCGGCATTGGAGCTGGGCATCCCGGCAAAAATGCATCGACCGTGCTGCAATGGACCTCTCCTTTTGAAAAAGAACGGATCCGCCTCAGTGGCAACATCAAGCGCAGCAACAACCAGGGCAATGGCGTGCGTGCATGGATCCTCTCCAGCAAACAAGGAAAAGTTGCTGAACAATTTGTTCGTCCGACAGAGACCGTGGAAATGAACGCCCAGATCGAAATCCAACAGAATGAAACCCTCGCCTTCGTCGTCGAAGCCGAGAATGGAGATACCAACAGCGATAGTTACACCTGGGCTCCAAGAATTGAACGTATCAATGAAGATGGCAGCCTCACCCCCATCACCCAAGCGGACACCGACTTCTGCGGCCCTGAAGGCTGGCCACAAAACCGCGCCAAGCCCCAATCCCCGCTTTCCCAACTCGCTCAAGTGCTGATGATGTCCAACGAGTTTCAGTTCGTTGATTGAATCCTTCTTTTCTAACCTCTGATGTCCCACCATCCCCTCAATCTCGAACACGCCTTCCTCACCCGCCGTCAGATGCTCAGTCGGACAGGCATGGGCATGGGAGCCATGGCCCTGGGTGGGCTCATGGGTGCAGACCAAGCTCAGGCTGGGCTGGATTCGAACAATCCCTTCGGAGTCAGACAGTCCCACTTTGAGCCCAAGGCCAAACGAGTGATCCATTTCTTCATGAATGGTGGACCTTCTCAGGTGGACACCTTTGATCCAAAGCCCATGCTGGACAAGTATGACGGCAAACCTCTACCAAGTCTCCTAAAGACCGAACGCCCCACCGGAGCTGGCCTGAAGTCGCCATTCAAGTTTCAAAAGTATGGCCAGTGCGGCCTGGAAGTCAGTGATCTATTCGGCAAGACCGCTGCTTATGCCGACGACCTTTGCGTCATTCGATCCATGCATGCGGATGTGCCCAATCATGAGCCTTCACTCGGTCTCATGAATTGCGGAGACGGGCGTCTGCACCGTCCGAGCTTCGGCTCCTGGGTAACGTATGGTCTGGGCTCCGAAAATGAAAACCTGCCGGGTTACATCTCCATGTGCCCAAGCGGCATGCCAACGCGGCGCGCTAAGAACTGGCAATCTGCCTTTCTACCCAGCATTTATCAAGGCACCTACATCAACACGAAAGACACAGAGGTCGATAAGCTGGTGGAGTTCATCAAAAATGGATCGCTCGATCTCAAGCAGCAGCGACGCCAACTCGACCTGCTTCATGAACTGAATGAGAACCACCTCAAGCAGCGCCAGAATGATCAGCAGCTGGATGCCCGCATTCACAGCTACGAACTAGCTTATCGCATGCAAATGGAGGCCACCGACGCTTTCGACATCAGCAAAGAACCCGAATCCGTCCGCAAAGCCTATGGCGAAAATGATTTTGGACGGCAAACCCTGATTGCACGTCGGTTATTAGAAAGAGGCGTGCGTTTCATCCAACTCTGGACAGGCGCAGGTCAGCCCTGGGATAGCCATGATGAGATCCTGGATCACGCCCGCCTCGCGAAAGATGTCGATCAGGCTATCGCTGCCTTTATGGGCGATATGAAACAGCGCGGACTCTTCGATGACACACTCATGATGTGGGGTGGTGAATTTGGCCGAACACCAGCCGTGGAACTCCCGACACCAGGTTCCAATGCGGGCAAACAGCGCGGCCGTGATCACAACCATTATGGCTTCACGTATTGGCTCGCAGGCGGCGGCACCAAGGGTGGCTACACGCACGGAGCCACGGATGAATTCGGCTTTGCAGCCATCGAAAACAAAGTCCACGTGCATGATCTGCACGCGACTCTGCTGAAAGCGCTCGGTTTTGATCACGAACGCTTCACCTACAAGTATGCGGGTCTCGACTTCCGCCTCACTGGCGTGAACGAATGCTCAGTGATCAAAGAACTGCTAGCCTAGGCGGCTCATTTTAGACTCAAGATAAAGGCTTGTACGTCGGCGAACTCCTGAGGTTTCAAGATGAGGTTCATTGGCGGCATGGGCGAGATGCCGAGCTTTTCAAAACCTTCTGCCAACTTGGCATTGGGAGTCATGAGGCTCTCTAAAATGTAGGCTGCGTCTTTGCGGCTTGCGATGCCGTCCAAGGCCGGCCCAACAGCACTGCCTTGACCTTTTAAAACATGGCAGTTTTTACAGGCCGCCACTGGATGCTCCCAAAAGATCTTCTCTCCGCGTTTCGTGTCGCCAGCCAGCAAGGAGGCATCTTCTTCGACTTCCATGATGAGTTCACAGAGCTTCACATCATCAAAGTAAGTATCGCCTTTGCCCACATGCAGAAGGTTAATGCTGGCTTTAGGACGTTCTTTGCTGTTGAACGTGACTTCCACTTCGGTCCAGTCTTGATCACGCTTGAGAGAGTTCGTCTCGGCACGACCTAAATGGTCATTCAGGCTGGCTTTACCGCGGAAGGCATGCGTTTTGACCCAAGCACTCAGTTTGTAATCGGTATTGGGCTTCAGTGGAACATCGGCAAAGAAACTGGTATCGGCATCCTCACGAGTGATGACGCGAAAACCGTGTTTGCCGCTGTGAACCATTTTTTCATTGATCACAATGCCCCATTCCGCGCCAGCATTACCGGGCTTTGTCCCATAGTTGCGTTGCTTCCAGCCTAATGGCGTTTTCATGTCAGCAGTAAGTTCTTCAAATCCTGAGTTCGGCAGCAGGTTCGGACCTTCCTTGAAATTGAGGGCACCGTGTTTCTTGCCGAGCATCTTAGCAGCTTCGGCCAGCCATTCGTCATTTTTAACGATGGGGTCAGACGCGAGCTTCTTGACGAGTGTTTTGATCGCTTCCGTCGTGGGGAAATCCGCAAGCTTCACCAAAGCCGCGAGACGCGTGTGCAAATCAGGATCTGAAAAGACGCCAGAGCCAAAGAAAAGATCTTGGGCAGCTTGATCGTTGCCGAGAGCACGGATGGCATTGCGGCGTAGCACCGGATCTTTGGAAATAAGAGCGGCCTGGTGAGTTTTGGCATCCAGTTGACCGATCGCATGTTGGGTCCACAGATCATGGGGTCCGTAGGTCGAATGGGGCACATAGGACTTATTCTCGACGGCCAAACGCTGCGCTGATAGCCGACCATAAAGCGTGGCAGTAGCCTTTGGCATTCCTTTGCCCACAATTCGATAAATCCGCCCACGTGAGTGATCCCGTAGATCATTCTCGTGCGCTCCGCCGACACCTGTGGTCGCGACAAAACCTCCGCGCTCCTTGCTCGGCGTCGGATTATGCTGAATGATAAAGTTTTGGAAATCGGCCACCCACACAGCGCCATCGGGACCGACTTCGGCGTGCACAGGACTGTTCCACTCATCGCTGCTGGCATAGATGTTCATGGAGTCTAGCGCCTTCCAGCCAGCGCCGTCAGATTGCACATCGACAAGAGCCACAACCTTCATTGTCGGCTCACAAATCATCGCTTTTCCCTGGAATCGGGCAGGTAACGCATCGCTGTAAATGAAGTTTGATCCAGCCGCCGCAGTGTAGCCACCGAAGACGTCCACTTGGCGAAAGTTCGGCGTGATGGTGTGGCAAGCATCAACGACATTGATCTTTTTTGCCGTCATGCCGCGTGAACCTTCAGGATAAGCCGTGGCTGGAATCCCACCAAAGAAGATGGGCGCGCCATTGGCCGTGCCCCCAAATTGATCACCGGCATCATTGGTGCTGTGGCCCCAGGAATTATTCGTGAATTGATGCAGAAACTCTAAGGCGCTGCCGTCTGGCTTAAAACGATACGTTCCCATGGCAAACTGGTGCTTCTTACCACCAACGTAGCCTTCGATGCCAGAGTAACCAACGCAGCCGTAGATCCAGTTATCGAAGCCATAGTGCAAATTGCTAGCCTGCGCATGCGTGTCGCGAATCCCCCAGCAATCGATGATCGTCTCACGTTTGTCCGCCTTGTCATCGCCGTTGGTATCTTCGAGGTAAATGAACTTCGGCGGCGCAGCAACGATGATGCCTTTGCGGGCGAAAACGATGCCCGTGGGCAGATTCAACTTATCGGCAAAGACCGTGAATTTGTCTGCCTTTCCATCGCCATTGGTGTCTTCACAGATTTTAATGCTGTCCTGACCTTCGCCATTTTCTTGAATGCCATGAGGATAGTCGCGAGTTTCGACGACCCAGCAACGGCCCCGCTCATCCCAAGCAAAAGCGATGGGTTTGGCAATGTCTGGCTCGCTGGCAAACAGCTTTAACTCGCAATCAGCAGGCACCTGCGTGCGCTCCATGCTGCCTTTCACACTCATCGGCAGTTGAAGCGTCAGTGGCTCTGGGCGCTTTTCATAGTTGGCCACTTGTGGATGCTTCTCACGCTTTTCGACTTCACGCTGGGCCAGGAAAGCTTCATAGCTAGCTTTGCGTGCGGCAGGTAGTTTGGAGAGAATTGCCTCAGGACTGAGATCGTCGCCCGGCTTGACGATGAGGTCGTATTCTGCGCCCACCTCTTCTTTAGCGTAATCGAACCAAATGGCGTCTCGTCCCACATCACGCATCGCGTTGTGAAGCGGACCCACGGCCGTTTGCTCTTTACCCTCGGTGTCAATGTAGAGCACGCGGAGTGGCCCCTCCGCAGCTAGACTGAGGCAGGAAACAAAGGTGCTGAGAATCAGGGGACAGAGAAGCTTCATGGTTAATGGTAGGATTTCACTCGAAACAACGCTTGAAAGCCAGCTTCTAACTCTGACATCTTTTAGGCGAAATCAGACAAGCTTTCATTTCACGCAGCCTCTGCACTTCGACGCTTCACGGTGAAACGCTCGATCCCCTTGCGCATGACAGGCACTTGGAAATTAACCAGGAGCCCCAATTTTAAGCCCCCCAGTCGCAGTAAAGCTTCCATTTTTTGGCGTTCCAAGTCTGGGATTTGATCCGTGACGAGCACTTGAACGAGCAGCACATCATCGACCACCAGGTCCAATCTAGCAGCACCTGAAATACTGTGACCACGATAGTCAAAACTCAGCGATTGACCACGCTCGACCTTCAGTTCGAGACCACGCAGTTCCACAGCCAGACATTCCTCATAAGCCTCGCGCAAAAGTCCAGGGCCAAGAGTCTGATGCACGGTCATGCAGGCACCGACAACTAGATGAGGGAGGTCTTCGACATTCATAAGGTAGCGTATGCAGCGACATAAAGCGGCTGTTGATTTATTTCCACATTTATGGAAACAACAAACCAATCAAATAGAATTATTAATAAAATCAGTAAATTCAACTTTATTTAAATTTATCATACCCCCCCCAGATTAAATTGAATATTATTCAATTTAAAAGTCTCAAAATAAGCAGGCGCACTTCCTGCTAAGCTAATGACACAAAAGCCCTCAACCTTGCCAGACGCAAAAACTAGAATTTCTCCATTGCTGTTTTATTTAACTTATATTAAATGTAGGAACGTATGAACTCCTCGTCTTACACCTCTCCTCACGCCGTGATGATGGCAGCGCGGAACCTCCTCGCAGGAACTGCCATTCTTCTCTCGGCCTGCACGTCTACGCCTAGCTCAGAGGTCGTGGTGAGCGTCAAAGACCAAAAAATGGGGCTATACAATGAGGGCCACTTGGTCAGAAAGTACAAGATTTCGACGTCTAAATTTGGCCTAGGTGACTCCCCAGGAAGCAATCGTACGCCTCTCGGCAAACATGAAATCATCGCCAAAATCGGCCACGGATTGCCGACCGGCGCAGTCTTGAAAAGTCGGTCCTGGAACGGTGAAGTGCTGAAACCCAATGCCCCAGGCCGCGATCCTATCGTGTCCCGCATCCTCTGGCTACGCGGCATGGAAAGTGGCAACCGAAATGCCATGAAACGCTACATCTACATTCATGGCACCCCCGAAGAAAGCCGTCTGGGTAAGCCCGCAAGCTATGGCTGTATCCGCATGGGAATGAAGGATGTCGTCGAAGTCTTCAATGATGTTCCTATTGGTGCTAAAGTCGTGGTCACACGTGGCGGACTGCCCAGTGGCAAGAAAGTCGAAGCACAGCCAACGCAGGAAGCAGATGTCGTCATCGCTCAACAAGCCCTGGTACCGCCAGTCACCAATAAGCCGATTCCTGTAGCCATTCCAGTGCCAGAAGCTAAAGCCGACACAGCCGCTTCAGCTGCCAAATCTAAATCAGAAGCCAAAGTCGGTCCTGAAGCCCCTACCAAAAAGTCAGAGTCGAAACCCGTAGCCAAAGCTAAGTCTAAGAGTACTCCAGTAAAACCCCAAAAAATGACGACCAGCAACCGTCGCCAAGTCTTGGCCAGTCATTCACATAGCTGAGCGATTTGTTGATTGTCAGAGAGGCTTCCTTCCGCTTGAATTCATTTCGTGGATTCGTCTCCTCCTGAAGCCTCCTTTCACGCCTCTCGGCGTTATGATTGCCCGCAATGCGGAGCACCTGTCGTCTTTCAGTCATCGATCAGTCTCTTTGCAGTTTGCGGTCATTGCCGGAGCATGGTCGTGCGCAAAGATTTCCAAGTGGAAAGCTTTGGGCTCATGGCCGAACTACCGCAGGATCTATCCCCGCTGCAGATCGGGACCAAGGGATACTGGCGGGGCCGTAGCTTCAGCTTGATAGGACGCCTCAGACTTAACTGGAGCGCAGGATCTTGGACTGAATGGTGCGCTGATTTTGGCGATGGCACCACAGGCTGGGTAGCAGAAGCACAAGGATTTTACATGGTCAGCTTCGAGCAAAGCGCACCTGCTTTGACGGAAAAAAATCACAACTTCGTTACAGGGCAGAGGCTGAATCTCCAAAACGAAGACTGGCTAGTGACGGATGTCAAAACCGTGCGCTGCATCGCCGTCGAAGGCGAACTCCCCTTCGTCGCTCCGCCAGGTTGGGAACGCAGCGGCATTGATCTGACGGGCCCCTATGGTCAGTTTGGCAGCCTAGAGATTACAGATCAAAAACGCTCCTTCTTCGTCGGTGAATACGCCCAGTTTGAAGATCTGAACTTCTCTGAACTGCGTAAAGTCCCCGGTTGGGAACAGGATGCTGAAATCACGCGCCGGCAAAGCGACGCCATCGGTTGTCCAAGTTGCGGTGCACCCGTCCATCTGCGCGCCGAAGGCCTTAGCATGTCCGCCGTCTGTGGTTCTTGCGGAGGCATCCTGGACAGCGCCACTCCTCATCTCCAAGAGATCGGACGAATCAGCAAAACGGTCCTCCAGGTAAATCCCATTCTACCTATTGGCTCAAGAGGTATTCTGAAAGACAACCTTTGGGAGACCATTGGCTTCATGCGCCGAAAAGATCGCTGGTGCACGTGGGATGAATATCTACTTTTCAATCCTTGGTTAGGCTTCCGCTTTCTGATCAACTTCCGTGGCCACTGGTCCTTCGTGAAATTGCTGCCTGGGCATTACACGGATACAACCTGGAATGACCAAGAACACGCTCTCTATTCCCGAGAAGAAGTGACCACGACAGGCATTCTGGGTGAGTTTTATTGGCGCGCCAGAATTGGTGAACGCGCACTCGTTATCGATCACATCGCACCTCCTTCTATCCTCACCCGAGAGGTTAGCCAGGATTACAATGACACGACTTGGTCGGGTGGTGAATACATTGACTTCCGCGAGGTTGCTGATGCCTTTCAAATCAAGCTGCCAGCACCACAGGGCATGCTGCTCAATCAGCCCAATCCATCCAAGCAGAAGTGGCGTGAGATCCTGCCGCGATTCATCTTTATTCTCCTATCTTACATCATCATTCAGTTCGCCTGCCTGGGCATTGCCGAGAGGAAACCTGTCGCAACCGCCAATTTAGCCTACCAAGGCTCAGTAGAAGCCCCCTTAGCCACAGCTCCATTCCAGCTTTCCGGCCTCAGTGCGCCGGTTCATATCACGGCCAATAGCGGTCTACCCATGGAAACCTATCTCGGCCTGAAAGGTAATCTGGTCAATGCAGACACACAACAGACCTATCCCTTGGCTCTACCATTGAGCAACTACAGCACAGAAAGTCATACCTTTGATGAGGCAACTCTGCCCGCTGTTCCAGCAGGTCGATATTACCTGTATTTCAAGCCAGACGCCTCCACCAACCTACCCACCACCCCTATCAGTCTGCGCGTGAGCCGAGGCGGCATCTTTTGGTCAAACTTCTGGCTAGGCCTTATTCTCATCTGCCTCTGGCCAGCTTGGCTTCTCCTTGCGAGTAGTAGCTTTGAAAGAAAGCGCTGGAGTGAAAGCGACTACAACCCTTACAGCTCGTCCGACGAATGAAAAACCCCGTCTACACCACTCTCGCCCTACTCGCCTGCGTCTATCTAGGAACGGCCAATCTACGCGGCTGGTCTTTGTTTCAAACGGGCATGAACCGCAGCTCACTCAACAGCACCTCTTACCGCTACCGCCCCAGCTTTAACTCTAGTGGTGGCAGCGGTTGGTTTTCAGGTGGCGGCTTTCACAAATAAACAACAACCCGCAAAACACCGCAGTTTATGGACCTCTACATCCTACTCAATTCATTCATCTATGCCCTGCTGGGTATCGTCATCTTCATTGCTGGGTTCATCATTGTGGACAAGCTCACCCCCTATGATCTCTGGAAGCAACTGGTCGAAGAAAAGAATGTAGCTTTGGCCATTGTCGTGGGCGCTACTGCGCTCGGCATCTGCCTGATCATTGCCTCTGCGATTCATTGATGACTCCCCGCCCCTGGCTTCTCCTTCTTTCTGTCTTTGCCATCGCCACTTGTGGCCTGGTCTATGAGCTGATTGCGGGCACGCTAGCCAGCTATTTGTTAGGGGATTCAGTCACTCAATTCTCCACCATCATCGGCGTTTATCTTTTCGCCATGGGCGTTGGTTCTTATCTCTCGCGATTTGTCACTGGGAATCTGATCAGCACTTTTATCCGGGTCGAGTTTCTCATTGCACTTCTCGGTGGTTGCAGTGCTTCCATCCTATTTCTGATCTTTGGCTGGAGCATTTCCTTCCGCATCCCACTTTACAGCATCGTCTTTCTCATTGGCTGTTTTGTTGGTTTGGAGATTCCGCTGCTGTTGCGCATTTTAGAGGGCCGCTTTGCCTTTAAGGACCTAGTTTCCAATGTCTTTTCATTCGACTACATTGGTGCGCTGCTCGCCTCACTACTCTTCCCTCTCGTGCTCGTTCCGCATCTTGGATTGGTGCGCAGCGCCTTCTTGTTTGGACTGATCAACGCCGCCGTTGGCATGTTAGCACTGGTCATGCTAAAGGCCGAACTAAAACACTCACGCTCTCTTTGGATCCAAGGCCTTGGCGTCAGCGCCATGCTGATTACCGGCTTTATCATGGGAGATACGATCACCCGCTGGGGAGAAGTCGCCGCCTTTCCTGATCCAATCATTCATTCCCAATCCACTCCCTATCAGCGGATCGTACTAACACGGAATAAAGAAGACCTCAGACTCTACCTCAACAGCAACCTGCAATTCAGCACACGCGACGAGTATCGCTACCATGAGGCTCTCGTTCATCCAGGACTCTCTCGCTTACCCTTTGCGAAAAACGTCCTCATTCTTGGAGGGGGCGACGGTTTGGCTGCTCGTGAGGTACTGCGTTATCCACGGATCGAAAACATCACTCTTTGCGATCTCGATCCTGCCATGACCGAGCTTTTCTCCAGCAACGAAATGCTCACCACGTACAATGAGAGTGCGCTCAAGAATTCACGCCTGCACATTGAAAATGCCGATGCCTTTGCCTGGTTGAGCCAGCCCCGTGGCCCCTTTGATTTTGTCATCATCGACTTCCCTGATCCATCCAACTTCTCTTTGGGTAAACTCTACAGCACCACTTTTTATCAACGCCTTTTAAAAGCCATGTCTCCAGACGCGGCCTTGGTTGTCCAAAGCACCTCGCCATATGTCGCTCGGCAATCTTTTTGGTGTGTGGATGCCACGCTTCGCGCCTGTGGATTCCTGACAGAACCGTATCACGCGCTGGTGCCTAGCTTTGGTGAGTGGGGCTTCATACTCGCGTCCCAAAAACCACTTTCAGGCCCAGTGGCATTGCCTGCCCATTTGAAATTCATCACCGCAGAACTCATGAGCCAACTGCCACACTTTCCGCCCGACATGGCACGGGTGGAAACAGGCATCAATCGACTCAATAACCAAGCGCTCGTCCATTACTTCGAGGACGAATGGTCCCGATGAATCGACGTCGTTTCCTGGCTGCGTCTGCTGCCGCGCCTTCTCTACTCACAGGCTCCTGCTCACGGGATCAAACGATCCCAGGCAGCATCCTCGGTGCCTCACATGCCGTCGGGCATCGACTACGCCAGGGAATAGGTTTCCCAGAACCCGTGCGTGAAGTGAAGACCGACGTAATCATCGCCGGAGGAGGGATTGCCGGGCTTGCTGCCGCACGTCGACTGCGGCAGCTCGGTGTCGAGAGCCTCAAGATTCTGGATCTCGAGCACGCAGCTGGCGGAGCATCCCTTTCCGGCTCAAATAGTGTCAGCGCCTTTCCTTGGGGCGCGCATTATGTTCCACTGCCTGGGAAAGACTGCCGAGAAGTCCTCCAGTTCTTTGAAGAGATCCAACTCATCACTGGGCATGATGCCGCAGGCCGACCGATTTATGACGAACTAGCCCTTTGTCACGATCCGCAAGAGAGGCTCTTCATGCATGGCGAGTGGCAAGAAGGCTTGGCACCCACCTCTGGCCTAACGAAAAGCGAGCGCGATCAATTCACCGCCTTTGCAGCCGAAATCGAACGCTGGAGATCTCGACAAATCTTCACCTTACCCGTGGATCGCAGCAAGCTTGATCCTGAGGCACTCAGTCTGGACACGATCACCATGGCTGAATGGATGGCCCGTCACGGTTTTGACTGCGCCCCGTTACTGTGGCAGGTCGATTATTCATGCCGAGATGATTTCGGCGGTAATCTCAGCGAAGTCTCCGCTTGGGCAGGCATCCATTACTTTGCCAGTCGCACAGGAGAAGCCGCCAATGCCGATCATGAGACCGTTCTCACTTGGCCATCTGGCAATGGCTGGTTGGTCGATCAATTGAAGCTCAATATCAGTGACAATATCCTGCCCAACCAACTCATCTACCAAATCACACATCAGGCCCATGGTGTGGAGGCACTCTCCTTTGACCTCCACTTAAACGAAGTCGTCCTCTACAAAGCCCGTTCCGTGATCTGTGCACTGCCCCGCTTCATTGCTCAGCGAATCATTCCAGGCTTAGCACCTATCTCAGGCCTCGAATATTCACCGTGGGTCGTAACCAATATCACCCTCGACGAGTTGCCGCCAAGCCCTGGAGTTTTACCCGCTTGGGACAATGTCATCTACGGCAGCAGTGCACTCGGGTATGTCAATGCTGGCCATCAAAGCCTCAGCTCACGACCGATCGAAACCGTCATTACACATTACGAAGCTCTCTGTGGTCAGTCTCCAGCCAAGCTGCGTGAATGGATGCTCACGCAAAATCATCATCAATGGGTTCAGCGTTCTGTAGAAGCCCTAAAAGCCCCTCACCCAGACCTTTCCGGCCACATCAAAAACGCTGACGTTTGGCTCTGGGGCCATGGCATGATCCGCCCCAAGCCGGGTTTCCTATGGGGGAAAGAACGCCAACACATGCAGCAACACCGCCCACCCATCTACTTTGCGCACAGCGACATGAGCGGCATGTCCCTTTTTGAAGAAGCCTACACCCGTGGAATCACTGCAGCGGAGACCCTACATCAAGCGTTTTAACCTTGAGCCGCCCCTTGACCAAAGGGGAGTCGCCACTATGGTCCGCGCCCCTTCCCCCATTCAACTATGAGCACTACTACTACCCATGACTTCCAAGCCGAGGTAAAACAGGTCTTGGATATCGTTATCCATAGCCTCTACACCGACCGCGAAATCTTCATTCGGGAACTGGTCTCCAACGCTGCGGATGCGCTGGAAAAAATGCGCCTCACACAGCTCACGGAAAATGATGTTTTCGGTGCCGATCTACCGCTTCAAATAAGCATCACCACCGATGAAAATGCAGGCACCTTGACCATCGCAGATCACGGCATCGGTCTGACACGTGCTGAACTTGTTGAAAATCTCGGCACCATCGCCCATTCCGGCTCCAAAGCTTTTGCCGCAGCACTCAAAAATGCAGGTAAGGGCGGAGATGCCTCCCTGATTGGTCAATTCGGTGTCGGCTTTTACAGCGCCTTCATGGTCGCTGATGAAGTCAAAGTTTACACGCATTCCTGGCGCAATGACGGTGAGCACCTCGTCTGGTCCAGCACCGGCGCAGGCACCTACACCATTGATGAAGCTCCCGATCAAGTACGTGGCTGCCGCATCGTGATCACCCTCAAAGAAGACGCCAAAGAATTTGCCCAACCGCACCGCGTTCGCAGCATTCTAGGCAAGTATTCCAACTTCGTTGGCTTCCCGATTCAACTCAATGATGAGCTCGTGAATACGGTCGAAGCCATCTGGCTGAAAAGCAAAGATGAGATCACGGACGAGCAATACAAAGCCTTCTATCAGTTCACCTCCCACGCCTTTGATAATCCAAGCTATCGCCTGCATTTCCAGGCAGATGCACCGCTCGTGATTAATGCGCTGCTCTTCCTGCCTGAACAAAACATGGAGCTTTATGGCATGGGGCAGATGGAGCCAAATGTTGGCCTCTATTGCAAAAAAGTCCTGATCGATCCGCATCCGAAGAAGCTACTGCCAGACTGGATGCGCTTTGTCCGTGGGGTCATCGACAGCGAAGATCTACCGCTCAACATTTCCCGTGAATCCATGCAAGACAGCGCCCTGGTGCGTAAGCTGGGTGAAGTGGTGACAAAACGACTGCTGAAATTCCTGGATAAAGAAGCTCAGGACGACGCCAAGAAATATCAGGAGTTCTACAGCAAATTCAGCCGTTTCATCAAAGAAGGTGTCGCCACTGATCACACCAATCGCGACGCTATCGCCAAGCTCCTGCGCTTTGAATCCAGCCTCACCGAAAAAGGCGAAGTCGTCAGCCTTGCCGATTACGTTGGCCGGATGAAGGAAGACCAAAAAGCCATCTACTTCCAAGTCGCACCTAGCCGCAACACCATCGAAACCGGCCCGTATGTCGAAGCCTTTAAATCAAAAGGTTACGAGGTTCTCTATCTCTACGACAACATCGACGAATACGTGGTCAGCAGCCTGCGCGAGTTTGATGGCAAACAACTTCAGGCGGTGAATTCGAATGAAGTGGATCTCGGTGACATTGCCAATGATGGCGATTCACTCAATGAAGCCGACACCACTTCTCTTTGCGATTGGCTCAAGACCAGCCTGGCCGAAGGCGTCGAAGAAGTCCGCAGCGGCAAACGACTGGTCAACAGCCCAGCCTTGGCCATCACCCCAGATGGGGAAATGACGCCACAGATGCGCCAGATGATGAAGGCCATGAAGCCCGATGAAGTGGAGGCTCCAAAAGTCATCCTTGAGATCAACCCACGTCACGAAATCGTGCGGAAGCTCTCAGCCCTCAGCCAAAGCAATGCCGATGGTGCTAAACTCATCGCCGAGCAAATCCTCGACAACGCCCTCCTCAGCGCTGGCCTTCTCGATGACCCTCAGCGCATCGTCGCACGCACCGAGAAGATCATGGCTCAGTTGCTCAGCAAAGCCTAACTTCATGGAACGATCATCGAGTGACGGCTTCTGTCGTCACTCGATACGACGTCATTCAGCGGGTTCCATGCTAGCTTTCATGGAGCCCGTGCTTTCTTTCATCGAAGGATCTGCCCCAAACTCATGGATCTGCTCCACACGCAGTTCGGCGAGTTCTTTGTGACAAGTGGCCACGATGACACGACTGCTCTCATCCACTTCACAGGCCATCTTGTAGCCTTTTTCAAACTCATAACCAAAGATCGCCATGAGCATATCGATTACGTATTGATAGCTGTGAGTATCGTCATCGTGCAAAATCACATGATACGGCGGTTCCAGATCAGGCTTTAACTTTGGCGGTGAGGGGCGCACGATCGGCCCGCCAGGCTTCACCAGCGGCTCTATTGTGGCATTGCGTATCGACTCCATCATCATGTGGCATTATGCACTCAAAGCAGCCTTGTCTCAACCACGGCGATGCAAAGAGGCGGGATTCTTTTCAGAACCCCGCCTCGCGGAAATCAAATCTCTACAGATCCCAGATTAAGCTGGATCTTTCTTCGGTGCGTCACCTTCGGCTGGAGGACGACGGAAACCGCCGCCTTCGCCACCACCTTCACCGCCTGGGCGACGGAAACCACCGCCCTCCCCACCTTCACCGCCCGGACGGCGCATACCGCCAGGGCCACCTTGTCCACCAGGAGGGCCGCCAGGACCACCACGCATCATGTTTCTCATGCGCTCCATGGCTGTTTTCATTTCTTCTTTGCTCACTTTGCCGTCTGTATTTTCATCCATCCGGGTAAAGCGTGACTCGATCTCTTGCTTGGAATATTCAGCGTACTCTTCCTTATCCACACTGCCATCAGCGTTCTTGTCCATGCGACCATAGACATCGTCTAGATTGAAACCGCCAGGGCCGCCAGGAGGTCCACCTTGAGGCCGATCTCCTTGCGGACGATCTCCTTGCGGACGATCACCTTGCGGACGGTCGCCTTGCGGACGGTCACCTTCAGGGCGTGGCATAGGTCTATCGCCTTCGGGTTTTGGCATGGGTCTGCCACCTTCTGGAGCATCTCCCGGTGGACGACGGAAGCCGCCTTCGGAACCACCTTCACCGCCTGGGCGACGGAAGCCACCGCCTTCACCACCCGCACGGCCCTTCATGCCTTCGCGCATTTTTTCGGCGATCTGACTCATTTCTGTCGGATCGACAAAGCCATCGGCATTCTGATCCATCTTCGAGAAACGGTCACCCATGTCTCTTTTGGAAAATTCATCAAACTCAGCCTTGCTGATTTTGCCGTCACTGTCTGTGTCTGCTTTCTTCAAAAATTCCGCAAGACGACCGCCGCCTTCGCCTCTAGGTGCGCCGTCTTGAGCGACAGCGATGCAGGAGCCCAGCGCCAAAAAGCTCAGGACTGTGAATGTGTTCATGGTGGGTTTCATAAGGGTATGTCCATTGTTGGAGACGCACCCTGAAACTCACGCGACTGGAAATGGTTTCGCTAAGCTTGAAAAAAGTAGCGCCCTTTGCTGTTCCGCCTTTTTGGAAACCCCTGTTTGACTCCGCATCTGTGTCACTTCCCGAAACACTGCAACTTGCCGTCCATGGTGCTGACGAACACACGACCTTGGGAGACAGCGATGCCATCCCAGACGGGTGGACTGGTGAGTTCTAGGCCAGCGCTTTGCTCACCGGTCTCGACGTTAACAGCCCACATTTTAGCACCGCGATGACCTTCGAGGGCTTCGTTTTGCTCTTTCAATTCTTGGAGAATCGCGGGGTCTTTGGCGGCGAGGCGCTCAAAGGCGTACTCTTCATCAATGGTATCTGGCGCACCGCTGACGAGAACGGTTTTGCCTGCGAGGGCCATGCTGCGCGCAACGATCGGGACAAAGCGATCCCAGGTGTGTTTGACGAAGCTACCGCTGGCCTTTCCGCCTGCTTTACCACCACCACCCGCACCTTTGAACCAGAGCGCGCCACCCGATTTACCTTTACCGGATTCGACCCCTGCGCCGACTCCATGAAGCTCATTGCCGGAACCATCTCGGGAGTCACCATTGTCAAAATTACAGACAATGACTGCGTCTGAAGGCTTCATGTCTGGCTGTTCAAAACGTGTCTGCACTTCAGCTGCCGTGAGTGCTTTGTGATAAAGAGCAAACTGATCCAGCAGACCACTGTAACCTCCTACGTTAGCTTCAGCGACACCATTGCCATTGCCGACAAGAAAAGGATTGGCGGGCTTACCACTCACAAGTGCACTCGCAGCGCCTTCAGCAACGAGTTTACCATCGATGTAAAGACTCATCTTTTTGTCAGCTGCTAAGACACCAACCAGATGATGCCAGCCATCCGTCAAGGCTTCCGCAGAGACGATGCTGGTGACTTGGGAATCACTGCGAATGTGAAACTGTGGCTTTTTATCCTGGAAATCGAGAGCGACACCTTGACGCGGACCACCATGATTCAAGATCATCCCGCTGGCTGTATCTGGGAAAATCCAGGCTTCCACGGTGATTGGCGTATTCGTCGGATCCAGCGCGGGAACATCTGGAAACTGCACACTACCGGGAATTGGTGCCCCTTTGATTTTAGCAACGGCTTCTTTGGCCTCGCCTTTCTTCCCTTTGCCTTTGCCCTTCTTTTTGGCTTCAGCCTGCAGTTTCAAAGTCTCGCTATGACCGACCTGCGTTTCGCCTTTTGGCTGAATGGCGAGAGGCTTGCCCTCAGCGTCCAGCACAACGCTATTGCCCTTGCGCTCAGTCGTTGCCCCAGCCGTATCGTAAGCCTCCTCAGGCGGCGCTTTGGGGGTAGAGAAAAGCGTGTACTCCATGGTTGTCGTCCACTTGTAGTACTGAGCCTCGCGACCATAAGAATAAACGTTCTTATCGTCATGAACGAGAATGCGGCCTGCTGGAGCATATTTACCGGCTTGAAAGTATCCGCCGTGACCACCTGCAAAACTTTTGCCATAGACCCAGTAGCTTCGGTGGAAGTTGGAATCATCCAGGAAACCCATTGGGGCAAAGAGATGAGAGCCTTCGCCTTTATGGGCACCACCTTGTTTATCAAAGTCACCACTCACCGGTCCCACTTCCACACGCTTGCCTTCGAGACCGATCTTCTGAGTGCGCAGGAAGGTCCACTTGCCGTCACTGCTGAGAATATCATTCAGGGCGACGGGCATTTGTAGGGTCTTATGACGGTCATTCAAATCACCACCCGTGTCGGGGTCGCGATCATTGTAGTTCTCGCGGAACTTCATCTCACCGGTCTTCGCATCGAGCCGGTAAAACCACAGGCCACCGTCTAAGAAGCAGGAGTGACCGGCGATGCAGCTGACGAGTCCATTTTCCACCAAGACACTGCCATGCACGGGCCAGACGCTTTCCATCATTTCCCAGGCTCCGTGACTCAGCGCCACAGGTGCCGCCTGAAACTTCCAGACGAGAGCACCGTCTTGAGCCCGCAGACAGTAAGCATAACCATCTTTGCCGCCAAAAAAGACACGGCCTTTCCAATAAGTCGGCGGTGAGTCCACCCGACCACCGGCAATGAAGTGCCAGACTTCTTTGCCTGTTGCGGAATCAAAGGCGTGCAAGGTGTGCTTATCGACTTCCGAGACAAAGGTCAGTCCAGCGGCGGAAGTCGTCGTGCTTAGAGGCGGAGTCAACTTCACCTCCCAGGCCATGCCGAGATCTTTTTTCAGATCCTGATTGGAGTAGCCGCTGCGAGCATTGTCCGCACGGTAGGTCGGCCAGTCTTTACCATCAGCCTCCACTTCTTCGATCGCTTCCGCATACGCCGGCCCCTTGGTCAGGCGCTCGGCATCGGTCGTGTGCGCTGGCATTGGGTAACGTGGTTCTGAAGCCATGACACTCATGCCATCAAGCTTAGCTTCAGGATAGCAGGCGCAGTTGTGCGGTCCTGCATACGTCAGGCCATTGCAAGGCATCACCCCATAAAGGCAGGCTCCACGCACCCAGTGATTGAGATCCCAGTGCTTCTTCTCCATGTCGACGTACTCGATGCCGGTGCGGGATGGCATGATGTACTTCTCCGTGGCCTTCGCCATGTAACAGCGATGGTGAAACCAATAGGTGCCCTCTGGCACATCGGGGTAGAATTGTTTCTTCACCACACCTGTGATCGGATCACGCCCTGTGTACTCGCCCGTCTGATTGCCACTCGTCGTGCCGGCATTCCAAACAAGCCCTTGAGCCACGATGACGTCCTCCATGCTGCGGTAGCCGCTCTTTTCATGACTGGAGGTCCACAGCTCTTTGCCAGTCTCTGCGTTGATTCCTTTCATGAGTCCATCGCCACCAGCGTAAAGGATCACGTCATCATTCAGCACGACACGCGGCGCAAAGTTAAACTCATAGAGCTTGCGACGATTCTCCGGCACATCGGCAAACTTCACCGCCCCTGTTTTCACATCACGGCAGGTCAAACCATCGCCGTTGTAGTAAACGATGCGTTGGTCATCCAGGGCAATCGTGATCGGTCCGATCTTATCTTCGACCTCCCACAGGGTCTTGCCGCTTTCAGCATGGATCGCCTGAAGCTTACGTGGCTTCCCATCCCAGTTGAATTCCGTTTCGACACGCTTCTGATCGCTCTGCGCTTTCACGGCAAACTCGTCGTTTAAATAGTACGCACCAGGGTTCACCAAGGCATAGAGGATGCCGTTGCGGACGAGAATCTCCTCCGCTCCTTTCGTCTGTGAATACTCGCGAATGACTTCACCTGTGGCACCATCCAGACAACGGATCGGATCGGCAATGCCCAGTGTGACAAAGACTTTGTCGCCCATGGCCACAAGGCGACGCGTGAGCTGGGTTGGACCTGATTTGAGAGGCCAAAGATGCGTACTCCACTCTGGGATAGCTTTTTTCCAGAGCACCGTGCCATTGAAGGCATCACGGGCAATCAGCGCAAATTTTGCCGGCATCAGGATGGAGATGCGGCTGCCCTCATCCATGATGTAATAAACACGACCACCGGCACTGACCTGCGCACTCACCGAGGACATGCGATCATGATGGCGGCTCCAACGCGGATTGCCCACCCACTGCATGCGTGTTGGTGGTCCCACGAGCATGTCTTTTGAAGTCGGATTGCCTTTGCTGTCGTAGGCGTAATGCGTCCACTCATCCATGCCTTTGGGCCAAGCCTTCACGATCTTATCCCAGCCACCCGCCTTACGCACCATCGCCACACCCAGTGGCGTCAGCACGCGGTCGATCTCTTCTTTGGCAACGGAGGCCGCGTCCTCGATAACGAGCAGATTCACGTAGTTCTCAATGTAGGGCAGATGCTTCGTATTCCAAGATTCCACCGCCACAGCGCCACTGACACCCGCCTTGTGAAGGCTCTCCCGAATCGCCAGCACGCCCGCCGCATCCTTAGTCAGCCCCTGCACCTGATAAGCCGCATTCGCCCGCAGCTTAAGCGTCGTCGAGGCATCCCCACAGCCGACATGCACCACAATCCCTCCTTTGACGCCAGACTGGCTCAGAATGTCCGCCGCATCGTCAGCATGAAGCAGCGAAAGTGTAGCAGCGAGTAAGGTGAATAGAACAGATCGGATCATAAGAAGAGCCCCCTCTAACGGTGACTCGACTCGAAGCTTTCATGGCAATGTCCCCACCCAGAAAAACAAACCAGGGCGCATTCTAACCGACTATTCTGATGATTACCCTTGCTCGCCTTAAATTTTAATAGATATTAAAAACATGAATTGTCCGCATTGTTCTAACCAAATAACCCCTGAGCAGCCTGTCTGCTTGCAGTGCGGTTTTTCGGCGGCGGCAATCCGAGGCTATTTGGGGGCTGACTGGGTCAAGCTGGCTCGTATCACGGACAATGCCCAGCTGCTGAGTCTCAACCACACGCGGCATCTAGAAACAGTACTGGATGATTTTGAGCGGCGTTTTCCACAATGCTTCATGGCCGCCTATATCGGTGCGCTCCCAGAAGCCTTGACTCTACCCGACCTTGGTTTTTGGCTCATCAATCACGGTGCTTTTCAAACGCATCAGATCTCTCGACGGAATGATTTCGGCATCGTCTTGATGATTGATCCTGTCCGTCAACAGGCCTGCTTAACTCTCGGATATGGCCTTGAGGCCGTCCTGAAGGAAACCGCTCTGACCCACATGCTCAAGAAGCTCCAGCCATTGCTCACCAAGGGATCTTTCGCCGCCACCATCGAGTCCGCTGTTGGGCTCATCGACAAAGCACTGCAGAGCGCTGCCCGTCGTGAACCAAGGCAACTGGATCAGCCGCCTTCCGTCATTGGTGATGCCTCCGATCTCGGCCTGCATACACTACGACAGCCCACACGCCCCCTTCTTCATGCGCCAAAAGCTCACTGATCTCCGAGCGATAGGCTACCTCATGCTGACACTGCTCGCCAGCAGTGTTACGTCGGTTTTCAGTCAAGACATCGACGAGACGCTGCCCCTGCCCCGCTGGGAAAACGAAGCGCCAGCTCAACCCCTGGCAGAAGAGCCCGGCAGTCAGTTCAATTCCCTCCTGCCAAATGATCCCTTTGCCAATGACCCGCTTGAACTCCCTCCAAGCGGTCCACGGCTATCAGATGCTCCGCCCACCCTGATGCCCGGGTACAGCGAGCTAGGTCCCACGGATCTCTCGCTTTTTCTGCATGGCAGCATCCTGCAATCCGACAGTCCGAAAGCAGCCATGCCACACCCCACACCCATCATGGATCTCAGAGACCTACCGATGGAAATTCTCCAAAGTCTCACGGATGCTCCTGCCAACGAATACGTGATGGACCCGCAAAACCTCATCCCAGAGGTGACGCGCATCGACTTGGATCGGCTGCTTGAGTTCCATGCCAAAGATTGCCAGATCCATTTCTACCTACTCGTCATCGATACCAACCAAAAGCTGCCTGATGCAGCCACACTGGATCACCTGGCCCACGGAGCACTCACACGCCAAAAAGCCTGCCTAGCCGTGTATCCATTGGGAGAGCCCTGGCGCGCACGCATCCTTTTGAGTCCCGGTGTCCACAGCCATGTCACCGCAGCCACACTGACTGAACTCGCAGCCGACTGCATCCAGGATGCCCATCAGGCGCAGCAAAGCAGCCTGCAACTCCAGCGCTATGCGGTCAGACTCTCGACTCGCCTCTTTTGGTTAGAGAAGACACTGCCATCAGCCAGCATCGCCACCAGCACCACATCGCTTCAAGAAATCGCTGGCCAAATCAATCCCGCATCCAGCACACTCATCGGATCGAAATGGATCGTGCCTAGCCTCATCGCCATTGCGGGACTGCTAGTCACAATCTTGCTGACTTTAATCCTGCGGAAAAAGCGCTCGCGTCTGGTGATGACCGAACCCACCCACGTCTGGATTTTGCCAGACATCGAGGTCACACCACGACTGGGCGGAGCCTTCTCGGGTGGCGCATCCGCCATGATTTCGTTCAAATCGTAAGAACAGCGATTTTGTTCTCGCCTCAGAAGATCGGAGTCTGTTAGAACGTTGAAGAGTCCCCTCCCAACAACCTGGGAACCTTTCCAATGTCTAAAAATCTCAGCGCTCTCTCCTTCCGCAAAGGTGTCGAAAAAAATGTCTTCGAACGCATGGTCGATGCCGCCGACAAAGCAGGCACAGCGGAGACTCATGAGACCGTTCATCGCATGGGTGCCGATCATCTTTTTGGTGATGCGGTCACGCTTGGCGCTGTGAGCTTCTACGATTTCCTAAAGAAAGAAAACGAGGGTAAAAAAGTCTTTGTCTGCAATGGCAGCGCCTGTCTTTGCGCCGGCACTCAAGAGGATCTTCATCACACCCTGGAGAAACATTTCAACAAAGAAGAGATTGGCCACATCTGCTGCCTCGGCCGCTGCCATGAAGGCGCAGCCCTGCAATATCAAGGCAAAAACTACTCAGGTCAAAATGATGACGCCCTCAGCGATCTCTTCCAAACCGGCACTGGCGACAGCGAAGACCGTTACGCTGTCGTCTCCCACCTCCAGCCTGCACAGCTCACCGCGCCCTTCCCCGGAATCGATGCCTATTACGCCCCGTTTAAACAACTCATCACTGGCGGTGATCGAGATGCCCTCGGCATCGAACTGAAGGAAAGCGGCCTGCGAGGTCGCGGTGGTGCAGGCTTTCCCCTGCACTTCAAATGGTCCAGCTGCCGTGCCGCCGAGGGCTCGGTCAAATACATCGTCTGCAATGCGGATGAAGGTGATCCCGGGGCCTACATCGACAAATACCTGATGGAGAAACAACCTCACAGCGTGCTGCTTGGCATGATGGTCGCAGGTTGGTTCGCCGGTGCTGAAAATGGCATTCTCTACATTCGTGCTGAGTATCCAGATTCGGTCACCGTGATCAACGAAGCCATCGCCGACCTACGCGCTGCCGGATTACTCGGCCAGAACATTCTCGGCACCGGTTTCAACTTCATGCTGAAGTCCATCAAAGGTGCTGGAGCCTACATCTGCGGGGAAGAAACCGCCTTGCTCGCCAGCCTCGAAGGCCAGCGCCCCGAAGTGCGCACACGTCCACCCTTCCCCACCATCGAAGGCCTTTTTCGCAAGCCAACCATCGTTAACAACGTCGAGACCTTTTCCAACATCCACGCCGTGCTCACTCTCGGCGGCAAAGCCTACGCCCAAATCGGCACTCCCCAGTCCACTGGGCCAAAACTCCTCTCGCTCGACAGCCATTTCGCGAAGCCCGGCATCTATGAAGTCGCCATGGGCACCCCGTTGCAAACCGTCATCGACTTAGCTGGCGGTTTCAAATCCAAGATCAAAGCCATCCAAATCGGCGGCCCTCTCGGCGGTCTCATCCCTATGAGCCACATCGCCCAGCTCACTGTCGATTTCGAAAGCTTCAAGAAAGCCGGCTTCCTGCTCGGCCACGCCGGCGTCGTCAGCATCCCCGAGTCCATGCCGATGATCGAGTACATCCAGCATCTCTTCCAATTCACCTCGGATGAAAGCTGCGGCAAATGCTTCCCCTGCCGCCTCGGCAGCACACGCGGCAAAGAACTCATCGCCAAAGCCCGTGACGACAGCAGCTACAAGATCGACCGCGAGCTCATCACCGACCTGCTCGACACGATGGAACAAACCAGCCTCTGCGCCCTCGGCGGCGGCGTACCGCTGCCCATCAAGAACGCGTTGGAGTATTTTAATGCGGAGTTGCAATTCTTCTTCAAGGGTTAAACTACTCGCATGGTCATCGCCGCAGACAGTTCCTCACTCGCAGAGACGCTTCGCATCAGAGCGCAGCCTGTGATTGAAGAGGCCACGCGCAGACTGGTAGCCGAGTTTCAGCCAGAGCAGATCTGGCTCTTTGGCTCCTATGCCTGGGGCGAGCCTACAGAGGATAGCGATCTGGATCTCTATGTCGTCGTTTCTAACAGCCAAGAGAATTCGCTAAGCCGTGCGCAGAATGCGCATCGTGCCTTGAGTGGATTAAAACTTTCCAAGGATGTGATCGTCAAGACACGGGAGGAGGTCGATCGGGTGAAGACCTTACGTCCAACTCTGGCATATAAAGTTATCCATGAAGGAACGCTGCTCTATGGGCGCTGAACTGTATCCGACGATCCAGGCTTGGCTCATCCGCGCCCGAAATGATCTCGCTAATGCCGAGTTCACTGCTGCGCATCGCAATGATTTACTCGATACTGCCGTCTATCACTGTCAACAGGCGGCGGAGAAAGCTCTGAAAGCCTTTCTCACAAGCGCTGGCTTATCAATTCCAAAAACCCATGATTTTGGCATGCTTGTCCAACTGGCGGCAGCCTGTCACATTCAATTTGCGCAACTCCAGGCCATTGCAGATGCTCTGACACCATTCGCCACCGAGTTCCGCTACCCAGCAGATGATGAGGCACCGATGCCGACCATCCAACAAGCAAACCAAGCCCTAGCCGCCGCACGCCGGATCTACGACTTCGTGCTCTCGATTCTGCCAGCCGAGACGCATCCTCTTTAGGAAATTGATTTTCAAGCAAGTAGCAGCCAGCGCATCGCCCTCACTCATGAAATGGAACTTCTACTTCCTGTTTCTCTGTACGTTCTGCCATGCTGAAACAACTCCGCTAAACTACCTTCCGCAAACAGGTGATCTTCTCTTCCAATCACTGCCACACAATGAGGTGATTGATGCCATTGAAGGAGCTTCAGGCTCGCCCTTCTCACATTGCGGCATTGTCGTTGATGTGGATGGTGACTGGAAAGTTTTAGAGGCTGTAGGACCCGTGAAAGAGACGCCGTTGGCCGAATGGATCGCCCAAGGACGAGAGCGAAAACTGGCCGTTCATAGGCTGAAACCCAAGTTTCGCATGCACATCCCCAAAATGATCGAAGGCGCACGAAGGTTCCTCGGTAAGCCCTACGACATCCAGTATGAACTCGATGACGCTAAAATCTATTGCTCTGAACTCATCTATAAAGGCTGGCTTTATGCGACACAGAAGCCATTGGGGAAACTCGTCAATCTAGGAGATCTTCGTTGGCAACCCCATGAATCCATCATCCGAAGAATCGCAGGCGGTCTGCCTTTGGAGCGTCCGATGATCACACCTCGGGATCTAGCCGCAGCGCCCGAACTCGATCCAATCATGGCTTTTGCTGCGCACCGTCTTCTGAAACAGTCGCGAAAAAGGTGAGCTGTGTGGGGCTGATGTCATGGGCGCTGCTGTGATGTTTTCACCAGCCCCCATTTCTGTACTTCCCTTAGAATCATGGTTCTGATTATACTGGATAAATTATGGTCCAGGATCTCTCCACCCTCACCGCATTCATTGATGGCGAACCTTTTCGCTTCGAATCAGGCGATACGCTGCTCAACTACATTGACCGTCATAAAGGACGTGGCTTTGTGCCGACGCTCTGCGATGCGCCGCAGTTGGAGCCGTATGGCGCTTGCCGCGTTTGCTCGGTCGAAGTAGCCTTGCAGGCCGATGGACCGCGCCGTGTCGTGGCCTCCTGCCACACGCCTTTATCCGCAGGCATGCATGTCTTCACCGAATCGCCGAAAGTGCGCAAGCTGCGGAAAAACATCGTCGAACTCGTGCTCACGGACCATCCGCTGGACTGCCTGACCTGCGAAGTGAGTGGCAACTGCGAATTGCAAACCGTGGCGGCCAAAGTAGGCATTCGTGGCGTGCGTTATCCAGCTGGCGCGAACCATCTGGATCGGGCGAAAGATCATTCACACCCCTACATGACCAGCGAGCTGGCCAAGTGCATCAACTGCTCACGCTGCGTGCGTGCTTGCGATGAAATCCAAGGGCAACATGTGCTCTCGATGCATGGTCGCGGCTTCAATGCCAAGATCATCAAGGGACTGGATCAATCCTTTGCCGACTCCGAGTGCGTCAGTTGCGGTGCCTGTGCTCAGGCCTGCCCCACCTCGGCGATCAGCGATGTCTTCTTCTCGAAGTCCATCGAGGCCACCAAGAAAACACGCACCATCTGCACTTACTGCGGCGTCGGCTGCAATCTGAACGTGGCAACCAAGGGCGATGAGGTGCTGAGCATTCAGGCACCTGTCGATGCCGAGGTGAATCATGCTCACACTTGCCTGAAAGGCCGTTTTGCCTTCAAGTTCTACAACCACAAAGATCGCCTGCGGAAGCCGCTCATCAAACAAGCGGATGGCAGCTTTGCCGAAGCGACCTGGGCAGAAGCTTATGACCACATCTTTGCCAATCTGACTCGCATCAAAAAGGATCATGGTGGCAATGCCGTGGCAGGCATCTCCTCCGCCCGCTGCACCAATGAGGAAAACTACCTCATGCAGAAATTCATCCGTGTCGTCATGGGCACGAACAATATCGACTGCTGCGCCCGCGTCTGCCATTCCCCCACCGCCTGGGGCATGCAAAAGAGCTTCGGCACAGGCGCCGCGACGAACTCCGTGGAAGATCTCGAATACACCAAGTGCATCATGGTCATCGGAGCCAATCCGACCGAAGGCCATCCAGTCACTGGCGCACGCTTGAAGCAGCAGGTGATGAAAGGCGTGCCGCTCATCGTGATCGATCCTCGCAAGATCGAACTGGTGCCCTATGCCAAACATCACCTCCAGCTCCGCCCCGGCACGAATGTGGCGCTGCTGAACCTGTTCGCCCGTTTCATCCTGGATGCTGGCTTGGTGGATACCGAGTTCGTCCGCAAGCGCTGCGAAAACTGGGACGCCTTTGAAGCCGGCCTGCGCGAGCTCGATATCGACGAACTGGAAAAAATCACCGGCGTGGACAAAGAACTCGTCCGCGCTGCGGCTCTGGAATACGCCACTTCGGAGGTTGCCATGAGCTTCCATGGACTCGGCGTGACCGAACACGAGCAAGGCGCCAAGACCGTCATGCTCATCTCCAACCTCGCCATGATGACCGGCAACATCGGCCGTCCAGGCGTTGGCGTGAATCCACTGCGCGGTCAAAACAACGTACAGGGCGCTGCCGACATGGGCTGCCAACCGCATCAGGGCGCAGGCTATTTTGAAATGGATGACGTCACCGTGCAAAAGCGCTACGCCGACTTCTACGGCATGCCATCACCGACCGAACCCGGCTGGAAAATTCCGCAAATGTTTGATGCCGCCATCGAAGGCAAATTGAAAGCCCTTTGGCTGATGGGCGAAGACGTCGTGCAGACCGATCCTGACGTGCATCACGTCCGTCATGCCATGGAAAGCCTGGAGTTCCTCGTCGTGCAGGAGATCTTCATGACCGAGACCGCGAAGTATGCCAACGTCATCCTGCCTGCGTCCAGCTTCCTGGAAAAAAGCGGCACCTTCACCAATGCCGAGCGCCGGGTGCAGCGCGTGAATGCTGCGGTCAAACCCCTCTCAGGCACCAAGCCGGATGGACAAATCATGTGCGAAGTCCTGCAGCGTTTTGGCTTCCCACAGCCAGACTACACGCCCGATGGCGTGCTGGCTGAGATCGCTCAAATCGTGCCTTTCTTCCAAGGTGCCACCTGGGAAAATCTCAGCATCAACGGCAAGCAATGGCCCATCGCCGCCGACGGCACCGACACGCAAATCCTGCATCAGGAGTCCTTCAAACGGGGTCTTGGCAAATTCCATTTCTTCCCTTGGATCGAGTCCACCGAGCTCAAGACCAACGGCCAGGAATTCCCCTTCATCCTCACCACCGGCCGCATTTTAGAGCACTACAACTGCGGCACCATGACCCGCCGCACCGGCAATGGCGAGATCGTCGTGCAGGACTATCTCTCCCTCAATCCTGCCGATGCCCAGCGCAAATCCATCCGCAGTGGCGACCAAGTGAAGCTCTTCAGCGCCCGTGGCGAAGTCGAGCTCGAAGCCCGTGTCACCGATGAAGTCAAACCCGGCATCCTCTACACCACCTTCCACTTCCCCGACGCCATGGTGAACAACGTCACCGGCCAAGGCTGCGACGGCGACACCCTCTGCCCCGAATACAAAGTCATCGCCGCCGATGTCGAATTTGTCAGCTCTGGCAAGCCAAAGAAGAAGCGAATGATGGAGATGGTGTGAGTGCCGTTATCAAACCAAGTCAGGCGGT
>JAIXZA010000114.1 GCA_027489965.1 Verrucomicrobiaceae bacterium | reverse complement strand
CTTTGCTACACCGGAGACATCCTCGATCCGAAGCGCGACAAGTATGACCTCAAATACTACGTCCGCCTCGCCAAGGAGCTGGAAAAGATGGGAGCCCACATGCTCTGCATCAAAGACATGGCCGGATTGGTCCGTCCGTATGCCGCGAAAAAGCTCGTCAAAGCTCTCAAAGATGAAGTCGGCATCCCGATCCACTTCCACACCCATGACACCAGCGGCCTGAACGCCGCAAGCATCATCGAGGCCGCCGAAGCTGGAGTCGATGTCTGCGATGCCGCCATCGCTTCCATGTCCGGTGGCACCAGCCAACCGAACTTAAACTCCATCGTCGCTGCTCTCCAGCACACGCCGCGTGACACAGGCATGAATGTCGATGCGCTTCAGGAGCTTAGCGACTATTGGGCCGCCGTCCGCGCTTTCTACAAGCCTTTCGACACCTCCGAGCCCTATGGCACCGCCGAAGTGTATCTCCACGAGATGCCTGGCGGCCAATACACGAACCTCAAGGAACAGGCCATCGGCATGGGCCTCGGACCTCGCTGGCCTGAGATCGCTCACGCTTATGCTGAGGTGAACCAACTCTGCGGAGACATCGTCAAAGTCACCCCTTCATCCAAAGTCGTCGGCGACCTCGCCATCGAGTGCGTCGCCCGTGGCGTGAAGCCCAACGACATCTTCCAGCTCACCGGCACCAAGTGGAGCAAGGATGTCACCAGCATGTTCGAAGGCTGGCTTGGCGAGCCCTTCTACGGTATGGAGCCCGCCAAGGCCGCCGACAGCCGCAAGAAATGGAACGCCCTCGCTGACGCCATCGTTGGGAAAAATGGCAAGCGCATCAAAGGCCGCCCAGGCACCCACGCTGCGAAGATCAACCTCGCCGATGTCCGCGCCGAGCTTGAAGGCAAGCTCAAGAAAAAGCCCACCGATGATGATGTCTGGAGCTACCTCATGTATCCCGATGTTTTCCTGAAGTTCGCCGACTTCCGCAAGACCTATGGCGATGTCGCCGCCCTGCCTACACCGGCCTATTATTATGGCCTGCGTGACAAGGAGGAGATCCACATCAACCTCGAAGAAGGTAAGACCCTCTTCGTCCGCCTGCTGAACATGACCGAGCCCGACGCCGCCGGTCAGCAGACCGCCATCTTCGAGCTGAACGGCTACCCACGCCATACCACCGTCACGAACAAAGCCCTCGCCGTAAACACCGTCAGCAAAGTCAAAGCCGACCCCGCTGACCCGACTCAAGTCGGTGCCCCCATGCCCGGCATGGTCGCCAGCATCGCCGTCACCGTCGGCCAAAAAGTCAAAGAAGGCGAAACCCTCGTGACCCTAGAGGCCATGAAAATGTTTGCCGCCATCAGCGCTCCGACATCAGGCACCGTCAGTGAGATCCTCGTAAAGATCAGCGAAAGCGTCGAGAGCAAGGATCTGCTGGTGAGGTTGGTGAAGTGAGCCCATGAACCATGATCCGAGCTGTAATCGATACGAATATATTCTTGTCCGCGCTTCGTTCGCAGGATGGAGCTTCGTTTCAGATCGTGGACAGGCTTGAACGTGGAGAATTCACGCTCGTGCTCAGCCAAACGGTTTTGGCTGAGTATGAGGAAGTGTTGAAACGTGAGTTGATGCCACTCGGCTATCCGGTTTCTGCCATTGAGCTATTTCTAGACGATCTTTGCCGCTGTGTAGAGATTTTTAGGCCCTCAGGATTTTGGAAAATTGCGCTGCCTGATACTGATGACGAGGCTTTGGCGCAGCTTGCAATAGAATCGAAAATTGATTATCTGGTTACTCACAACTCCCGTCACTTCCCTGCCGACCGCCTACTCTCAGTTCAGGTTGTTGATCCGAAGACATTTTTGGACATACTACGCCATTCAACATGACTACCATCACTGCCAATATCCCAGATTTTCTGGCACGTATTCTGTCAGACGCGGCCAGGAAGGAATGCACATCGGTCGATCAAATGGTCGCTTTGGCCCTTCAAGCGCAGGTAACTGCCTGGGAAGTGCGCGACACCATTGAGGCTCGGGCTGCTCGTGGTCGGCCGGGCGGTATGAGAGCCCTACTCGACATGGTTCCGCACGCCCCCCCCGTGCCGGGAGATGCGCTGTAACTAAATTATTTAGAACCATTTTACATGCGTGCGGCTTTATCATTCCAAAAACTGCTACTTCTTAATTGGCTGGTAGCCCCAGCCTTATGCCTCGTCGTGATGTTTCAGACGGGCTTTTTCAAAGGCTTAGGGTTCCTTATTTTCTGGCTCTTCGCTGATTGGGTTTGGGGAAAAGTAATCGCAATGCTTTTGGGAATTGTTTCTGGATCAATGAGTGAATACGGGCAGTTTAAAGCTGCCGTATATGGCGAAGTGCCATTTCGAGTTGGCTTTGTGATGTTCGTTGATGTCATCGGACATTTGATTGTCCCTTGGCTCGTGGGAGGATATTATCTTGGATGGTTTTGATTAGTGAGCTTAACGTGGTTACGTTAGGTCGGCAGGTGTATCGAGCGAGCGTTCTCCAGGGATCGGCTCCCTACACCACCCCTGATCACGAACCTCACACGGGGTTCCGTCACCCAAACGTCGCCGAGGCTACGAATCGCTTCCTCCCGTTCACAGGAGCCTGAAGTAGCCCCGGATGCTCACGCGGGGATTGCGCACACAGATTTGGGTGTGCGTTTTGTCCATGATCTTGGCTCCTTGATAGAGTGGGCGGCCTTCGGTGAAGGGTCCGCGAACGGTGCCTTAAGCGGCTTTGCTGGAGTCTTCGCGAAGTTGATGCACGAAGTTCACTGTGGCGCAGTCAAGGTGCCGTTTCACAAGGTCTAGGTCGCCAGTAAAGCCAGGCTGATTCACCGGCATGGCTATACCAGTTTGATGGAACAAGTTTGCCATGGACTGATGTGCCAGACGTATTTCGTCCAGACAGCTCGCATGGGTGAGGTCAAGGCATAGTCCAAGATCCATGATGGCACCCAAGACAAATGGCTCCTCAATCTTCTGCCTGAAGTGCTGGGGGTTCTTTTTCACCATGTGTGCCCACTTGCGGGCGCGATCAGCATCATTCTCCCAAAAGTAAGCTCCAGAACCGAGCCAGTCATAAGGATTGGTGCTGACTTTGAGATGCTTCTGGTGGCCAGAGAGGATTTGCTCGCCGACTTTTCGGTCACAGCCGTGAAATCCGAGTGTGATGCCGAAACTCTCCATGAATCAGGCTCGATAGCGTTTGGTCAGTTTGCCTGACTTGGTGATAAAGCCTCCTTTAATTAGGAATGCCCTCACTTCGTCTGGGTTTTTAAGCATCTGCTTCACTCGCTGCCTGATCTGACGTTGCTCCTCCGCCGCAACTGCGTCGCTGCGGTAAACATGAAGATGCTGGAACGTCTGGCCCATACATTATTGAAACGCCATGAGTCCCAGCCGACAAGCACAAAGTTCACGAGCTACTAGATTCTTTCCGCAGCAGGTCGATGACTCTTGCTCCCCGTGTTTGAGATGCGGCGGGCACCCTACTGGATCTCGGGCAGCTGGATGTCTGTCTTTCCCAGCACGGTATGACAGGTCACGCATTGCTGGCGTAGGGAGATGAGTGCTGTTTTTGTGCGGTTAGAATCCTGCTTTTTCAGGGCAGCTTGCAGTTCGGCAAACGGACCAGTCTCCCAGGCGACGAGTAGTGGTCGAAGATCGACTTGAACACCGCCCACCCCAGGCCGCACTGGGCGTGAGGAGATCGACTTAGCGACGCTGCTGTGGAGCTTTTCAGACATCGCTAAAGCTTCGGGCCACTGCCCCGCTTGCTCTAGGCGTCTTGTCTCCAGGATCTTTCGCTGGGCTGCTTTCATGCGGTGGCTGATCATCATGCTGGCGCAGGAGGTGAGGAGCGTGAGGAAAAGGGCGAGAGCGAAGAAGTATTTCATATGGTAAGCTCTAATCATACACAGGGTTTAGGCACTGAAAAATAGATGCGAATCCACGCTACTGAATTAACAAGATTAGCAGGATGAAGAGGTCTGAAAAATCATCTCAAAAACGGGCACGAACCAGAAATATTTCATGAGGTGATCAGCCCTTGTTGACACACTTTCTTCAAGAAGAAAGATTGAAACTGCAAAACCACGGCGGGTGAACCTCATTCATCTGCTCTCAATCCCCTTTCGAATTAGGTTCATCGACTCGCCTCTTCAACGAGTTACTTTTGCCGATCAACAACGGCCAAACGAGGGAGGTTCTGCGAAGTCAGGGAGGTGTAATATCTTTCGTTGGTCGAATTTCTCCCATTGCCGAGTTGCCTCAGGATGGTAGCTTTCCGGCCTTCGCGCTCATGGGCGCATTAACCATCGGCTTTCTTTTTGTCACTTTTCCTCATGTCTTGGCTTTCTTCTCTTGGTTCTGTCGGCTCTGTTCTCCGCGTCATCATCCTCATTCTTGAAGTTGTCTTCGTCTTCAATTTGATGATCCTCGTCCATGAATATGGCCATTTCCTGGCAGCTCGCTGGCGGGGGTTGAAGGTGGAAAAGTTCTACATCTGGTTCGGAAAACCCCTCTGGAAAAAGACCATCAATGGCGTCGAATATGGCTTGGGTAGCATTCCAGCTGGTGGTTTTGTCGCTTTGCCTCAAATGGCTCCGATGGGTGGCCTCGAAGGTGAAAGTGAGATCACTGAGCCGCTTCCACACATTTCAGCGACTGATAAAATCATCGTCGCGTTTGCAGGGCCTCTATTCAGCTTTCTGCTCGCCTGCTGCTTTGCGGTCGTTGTTTCACAATTGGGTAATCCTGTGAGTGAGGTCTATTCCACCACGACCATCGGCTTTGTCGCTGATGACAGCGCTGCTGCCAAAGCTGGACTGAAGGTCGGGGACAAAATCCTGAGCATCGATGGTCATAAGATCAAACGCTTCGAAGGTTTAGTCGATAGCGTGCGCTGGGGTGTCGTCTCCAGCGAAGGTGAATTCATCCATTTCGAGGTCGAGCGTCCCGGTGAAGGCGTGAAAGCCATTGATGTAAAGTCGGAGAAACCCCTCATCAAAGCTGAAGACACTTCCTGGTGGCATGGTCTTTTCAAGCGTCCTGCACTTCGTGAAGTCGGCATTCTCGGTAAACAAACGCCAATGGTCGCCGAAGCTCAGCCAAATGGCCCAGCGGCAGAAGCAGGGCTGCTTCCCAATGATCTTGTCACCAAAGCCAACGGCATTGAATTGATGAGCATTGGTTCTCTAGCAGAAATCATTGAAAAGAATCCAGGTAAACCAGTGGCTCTGACAATCGACCGAGCTGGAAAAGCGGTCGAGGTCACACTGACCCCACGCCTTCCGGATGTACGTCCGAAAGATCACACTCGCGAGATGGTCGGCATCCGCTGGGATAGCGAAGGCAAACGTGAACTTACCTACCCGCCAGTGATCGAGCAGGTTTCAGATGCTGTGTCCCACATGAAGAGTCTCGTGGTAAAACTGTTCTCGCCAAAGTCTGATCTCAGTGTCGCCCATATGAGCGGTCCCGTCGGCATCTCCCGCCTGTATTACACCCTCTTCCAGCACGAAGACGGCTGGAAGAAAGTCTTTTGGTTCAGTGTGCTATTCAACATCAATTTGGCCATCATGAACATGCTCCCCTTCCCTGTACTGGATGGTGGTCACATCACCCTGGCTCTTGGCGAGATCATTCGCCGGAAGCCTATCCAATCACGGCTATTGGAGTGGGTGCAAACGGCCTGCGCGCTGACTCTTTTTGGATTCATGTTCTTCATCACCTTTAAAGATGTGGGCGACTGGATCTTTGGTGGCAAAAAGGGCGGTGGAGCAGGAATCGAGACCAGCTGGCTCCCCAAGGACAAGCGCGAGGCTGTAAAATAGCCTTCCTTAGTTGCGAAATCCTTTCCGCAGGCTTTGGTGTAGCTTCCAATGTCCTCCACTGCTCAGCTCCGCTACTGCCCCGACCTTTATCATTATCAACGCCGCGAAACACGCGTCTGCATGGTCGGTAATGTCGGCATCGGCGGTCATAACCCGATCCGCGTGCAGTCCATGCTCACTAGCGATACCAGGGATGCGGCGGCTTGTGTCAAAGAAGCGCTGGAGTTAGCTGCCGTAGGCTGTGAGATTGTCCGAGTAACCGCACAGACACGGGTCATTGCGGAAAACCTTCAACACATTCGGGATGGCATCAGGGCGGCAGGCTGTGATGTGCCGCTCGTCGCCGACATCCATTTCAAGCCTGATGCAGCCATGGAAGCGGTGAAATGGGTGGAGAAAGTCCGCGTCAATCCCGGCAACTATGCCGACAAAAAGAAGTTCGCTGTTAAAGAATACACCGACGAACAATATGCCGAAGAGGTGGCCTACATGGAGGAGCAATTCGTCCCCCTGGTGCAGGAGTGCAAGAACCTCAAGCGTGCCATGCGTATCGGCACCAATCACGGCTCCCTCAGTGACCGCATCATGAACCGCCATGGGGATACCCCTCACGGCATGGTGGAAAGCGCCCTGGAGTTTGCTCGCATTGCTAGAGCTCATGACTTTCATAATTTCCTGTTCTCGATGAAGGCCAGTAATCCGAAGGTGATGATCGAGGCCTACCGCCTGCTGGTCGCGCATCTCAATGCATTAGGGAGCGACTGGAATTACCCAATCCATCTTGGCGTCACAGAAGCTGGCGACGGTGAAGATGGCCGCATTAAGAGTGCCATTGGCATCGGCTCACTGCTAGCCGATGGCATTGGCGATACTGTCCGAGTGTCGCTCACAGAAGATGCCATTCATGAGATCCCAGTAGCGCGTGCCCTCGTTGCCTCGATTCAAAATCAGGTCAATGTCGGTGCAGGTCAAAAGCTGAAAGAAACACCTGCCATTAGCTATGATCCCTTTAGCTACAGCCGTCGAGCGACCGAACGTTTAACCATGCACGACATCGATTGTGGCCAAGGAGCCACAGTTCCCGTCTTCACCTCCCGCAGCAAGTGGGACGCCCTTGCCCACAAGCTCGATAAACTCGGAGATTACAAACCTGAGCTTGTCATCGAAGACAGCCCCGTCACAAGCATCGACCCACGCGACGACGCCGCTGTCCAGGCCCTAAATGCCAATCCGAACGCCCAACTCGTGACCATCACTGACGGAACGCCTTTGCAGCCCATTCATGCCTATCGGTTGCTCGCCGCCAAGCTTGATAAACGTCATCCCATTCTGTTAAAGGATACTTTCCTGCCCAATACCGCTGACAGTGACAATGCAGAGGACTTCATTTCAAATCTTTTGCGGGCGGCAACCAACATTGGTTCCCTGCTCTGCGATGGGATTGGCGATGCTGTATTAGTTCAAGGTGAATCAGCCCCAGGACAAAGCTTACGCATCAGCTACAATATCCTTCAGGCCGCAGGTGTCCGCATTTTCAAGACTGACTATGTGGCCTGCCCAAGTTGTGGCCGCACACTTTTCAATCTGCAAAACACAACGCAAAAAATCCGCGAAGCCACTGGCCATCTCAAGGGCGTGCGCATTGCCGTCATGGGATGCATCGTGAATGGCCCAGGAGAAATGGCCGATGCCGACTTCGGCTATGTCGGCGGCGCTCCCAGCAAGATCAATCTCTACGTTGGCAAGACAGCCGTGAAGTTCAACATTCCCGAAGAAGAAGCGGTTGAGCGTCTCGTCGATCTCATCAAAGAACACAACCGCTGGTTTGACGCGCCAACAGCAGTATAACCTGCTGGATCAGGAAAGCCCCAGCAACCGCTTCAGCTCAACCGCATCAGACGTTGTCGCCAGCATGAAGGTCTGACTGCCTTCACTCCAGGTGGCCATGTTCCAGTTTTTGCTCCTGCTGAACTGGGTTGCGTGGCTTTCCAAATTCGCTGAGTCCATGACCACGAGATGAGCCTCATGCCCTGAAGACATCTTGAAGCAAATGATCGTCGCAGGACGATTACCAACCTGAATGCGCTTACAGCCGTAAGTTGGCAATCCCGCCAATTTGCCAGGAAGCGCCTGTTGCGGAGTGGTTGAACTTGTGGCCGCGAGCAGTTTTTTCACGGCTTCAAGATTGGGCGCACGTTCATCTAGACGAGATAGACCATACTGAAGTTTGGCCACCGCCGCGATGGAGTCAGCCTGCCAAGATGGCATGGCACCATTGCCCGGCCACAGCATCGCCCAACTGAGCACCACGGCTGCCGCTACAGAAAGGATCACTGGAGCCATCCAGCGCCGAGTTTGACGTTTAGGCTGTTTGGACATCAGAAGAAGATTGTCACGCAGACCCGCAGGAATCGCAGGCAGCGCAAAAGCTTCAGCAATCTGTTCATCAAAAAGAGTGCGCTTCTTCAGCCAAGCCGCAAGAACGGGATCTTGAGCAGCAAGGTAGCGCGCTTCTTTCGATGCATCCTGAGTACGCAGAGTGCTGGCATCGAGTTCGAGTGTGGCTTGTGCGAGATTCATAAAAGTAAAGAAAAGGTTGGTTGGTTAAGAAGGATTAAAATTGATTGGGATGATGTTTTCAGCCGCTGAATCTTCCAGTCGAATCAGGATGACACGAAGGGCATCTTTGGCTCTTGATAACCTCGACATAACTGTACCAATAGGCACACTGAGAGCCTCTGCGATATCGCGGTAAGAGAGTTCTTTGAGATAGAAGAGAACCAATGGCGCACGGTAGTTTGGATCCAACTGATCCAGCGCAAGCTGTAACGTCACGTTGTCCACTCGAGGCTGAACTGAATCATCCTCTTCCTGAGTGCTGCCGTGTAGATCAGACTCAAACTCGACATGCTCATATTTCTTGTCACGTCGAGCGATGCTGAGATACTCCCGATAGATCGTGGTGAAAAGCCATGTCTTCACTTTGGAGGTGTCTCTCAAAGTATCTCCTTTTTTAGCCCATTGAAGGAATGTCTGCTGAACAAGATCCTGAGCTGTCGATTCCTGCTTACACATGCTCACCGCAAAGCGATAAAGCCCTGTGTAGTGGGCATCCACAATCTGTTCAAAGGTTAAAGTTGGGGCACTCACGCGAGGGATAGTTTAGGCGAAATTAAAATGGATCAGGGAACGGATCACCGTCACATCAACAAAGAAATGTGGCGGTAGAATGAAGTGCCATCGGCGCTGCACTCATGGGTTTAGAGGATGTCGCTATTCGTTTATTCCAAGATTCCTCACTTTTTAGGGCCTGTTTTTCAAGGCGGACATCAATCTCAAAACTCATTACTCAAGAGGAGATAAAAAAAATGATCACTGATTTGGAATAAACGAAATCATGAATCCTCTGATCAACAGGCAGACTCATTTTGGCTGCCATTAAACACACAAAATACATTCCTATGATTCAACGATCACATCACATCCTACGTCTCCTGGCAGCCGCTTTAATTGGCCTTGGATTAAATTCAGCCATGGTCGCAAAGGCCGGCACCAAAGATTACAATCTTCCTGGAAACAAAGTGGCTATTCAAGGTTATGACCCAGTCACCTACTTCACTAAAAACAAGGCCATCCTTGGAAGTGCTTTATTTAAAGCCGAGCATGAAGGTGTGACTTATCATTTCTCATCAGCTGAATCACTCAGCACCTTTCAGGCAGCACCTGCAACCTACCTGCCTACATACGGCGGTTGGTGCGCAACGGCAATGGCGAAAGGTGAGAAGGTCGAGATCGACCCCAAAAACTTCAAGGTCACCGATGGCCGCCTCTTCTTGTTCTTCAATGCTTGGTATGGTGATGCTAAGAAGACCTGGCTGAAAGATGAAGCAGGTCAGGAAAAGCTGGCTGACAAAAACTGGAACAAAATTTCAGGTGAATAAGCCCTCTCAAGCCCTACCTGAAATGCTCTCCAAAACTCAAACACGAATCTCATGGGTGCTACAAGTTGTGGCCGCCATCATCATGGGACAAACGCTCTTCTTTAAATTCACTGGTGCCCCAGAACCGATTTACATCTTCACCACTTTGGGTGCGGAGCCTTATGGTCGCTGGCTTGCTGGCATCTCCGAACTCGTAGCGGTCGTCTTGCTACTGTGGCCTGCTCTAGCTGGCCTTGGTGGACTTCTAGGACTGGGCGTCATGAGTGGAGCTCTATTGGCACATCTAACCACCAAGTTAGGCATTGAGGTGCTGGGAGATGGCGGACTGCTCTTTTACATGGGCGTCATTGTCTGGGTGGCCTGCGCTGTCATTGTCTGGCTGCGTCGTTATCAATTGATCGATCAGGCGAACAGTCTGCGTCAGCGCTTCCTACCCGCTTAATTCAATCAAGCTCGCCATTCCCCTGCATGTGTTCACTGAGCTGGTATTATCACCAAAATGAGTATGAGGTCTTCTTTAACCGCGATGAGAAGAAGACCCGTCAAAGAGCGGCTCCACCTGCAATCCATGAAAAGAACGGCGTCCGCTATCTTTCCCCCAAGGATGCGGACGCTGGTGGGACTTGGCTTTTGGTGAATGACCATGCCGTTACTCTGGCTCTACTAAACTACTGGGATGGCAATCAACGCCCAGATGCAAGCTTCAGCCGTGGCAGACTCTTGAGTGATCAGTTATCTCATCATACAAGCGCAGCTGCTGCTATCCAACACTTGCTAAAAACTTCATTGATTGGTTATGGAAGCTTCACGCTTGCTGCTTTTGACCAAGATCTTAGCAATGGACCGCTCGTATTACGCTGGACGGGGGAAAGCCTCAGCAAAGTCCTTCCTGAAATGCCGCTCTGTTCATCGTCCTATCTACCCGATAAGGTCATCAGTTTTCGTCAGCGTTGTTTTCAATCTTTATCCGATCATCAACCCGAAACTCTATGGCAGTGGCACGCTCAGGAGGCATCTCCTACGGCCTATAGCGTGAGAATGAATCGACCTGATGCCCAAACTTGGAGCATCAGCCGAATCAGCGTGAAGGGCGACGCCATCCGCTGGCAGTATTTAGAAGAAATGCCCGACCTGCAGTCTCCCTCTCAAATGCATGAATCCATGATTCAACGATGATGCAACACTGGATCGACTCTCTTACAACACTGCTAACGCCGGCCTCTCTCATGGGTTTTTCGGCCTTTCAAATCATGCTCATTTTGGCCTTAGGCACTTATGTGAGTGAGGATCTGTCTTGCATCGCCGCAGGCCTTCTAGCCGCGGATGCCCAACTTAGCCTTGGTCTTGGCATTGTGGCCTGCGCAATTGGCATCTGGACGAGCGACATGCTGCTCTATGGCATCGGACGCGGTTTTCGAGCAGGCTTCCTAATAGGTGCCTGGGTCGAGCGATGGGCATCTCCAGAAAGAATGGCCGCTGGGCAGAAGCTGATTACTGAGAAAGGCACACGCTTCCTGATTGCTTCCCGTTTTCTACCTGGATCGAGATTGCCGGGCTTTCTCGCTGCCGGTGCCTTAAAATATCCTTTCCGAAAATTCATGTTCATCCTAGCGGTCGCAGTCGCCGTCTGGACTCCACTCCTTTGTCTTTTAGCCTTATCTCTTGGGAAAACAGTCCTGCCTTGGCTGCATGACTGGCGGCTCTGGCTGATCGTGCCAGCGGTCTGGTTGATCATCAGCTGTCTTGGCAAATTCGTTCCCATGATTTTCAGCT
>JAIXZA010000134.1 GCA_027489965.1 Verrucomicrobiaceae bacterium | reverse complement strand
TTGCCCGCCGAGCTGCGCGGCAATCTCTTCTTTGGCGAGCCCGTGGGCCGTCTCGTGCGCCGCAGCACGATCGAGGTGAAGGACGGCATCACCATTCTGCACAATCCGCATCCGCAGAGCGAGTTCCTGCGCAGCACGGACGCCTGCTTCCGCCCCGTCGATATGAAAACCGCGCCCGATGGCACGCTCTTCATTTGCGACATGTATCGCGGCATCATCCAGGAGGGAAACTGGACAAAGGAAGGCAGCTACCTGCGCAAAGTGATCCTGCAGCACAGCATGGACAAAATCATCAATCGCGGCCGTGTGTGGCGTCTCGTGCATGAATCGACGAAGCCCGTGCCTGCTCCCAAATTACTCCATGCCACACCCGCGCAACTCGTCGAGGCCCTCGCGCATCCGAACGGCTGGCATCGCGATACCGCGCAGAAGCTGCTCGTTTTGAAGCAGGACAAAAGCGTCGCGCCTGCGCTCATCGCGATGCTTCAAAAAAACAGCAGCGACCTCGCCCGCATCCATGCTCTGTGGACGCTCGAAGGTCTCGGCTCTCTCACCAGCGATCTCGTGCGTGCCGCTTTGAAGGACAGCTCGCCCGTGCTGCGTAAAGCCGCCATCCGCGCCAGCGAATCGCTCGCTGATGAGACGCTCGTGGCCGATGTCACCGCTTTGACGAAGGACAGCGATCCCTCGGTCGTCATCCAGGCGCTGCTCACTGCAAAGCAGATGAAGTGGAAGGACCACGCAAAGCTCATCAACCTCACGGCGCTAAGCACGCCCTCGAAAGGCGTCAAAGAAATGGCCGGGCAGATGCTCAACAGCCAGATCAGCTTCCCGCGTGAGTACAGCAACGCGCAGAAGGATCAGATGCGTCGCGGTCAGGCCATTTACCAAGAGCTGTGCTTCACCTGCCACGGGCTCGACGGCAAAGGCACCGCCATCGACGGCCTCGCGCCTGGCATGACGCTCGCCCCGGCGCTCGCCAGCTCGAAGACCGTCGTGAACGGCGATCAAATCCTCCGCGTGCTACTCCACGGCCTCAGCGGCCCCGTGAATGGCAAAACGTATCAGGCCCAGATGATCCCGATGGCGAACAACCCCGACGAATGGCTCGCCGACATCGCCAGCTACGTGCGCAAGAGCTTTGGTAACAACGGCCGCTTCATCACCAAGCAGGAAGTCGCTAAACTGCGCCAAGAACTCGCCTCCCGCACCACACCGTGGACCGTCGAAGAACTCAAGCGCACCGGCCCGCAGCTTCCGCTCGAAAATCGCAGCGCCTGGAAGCTCACCGCCAGCCACAACGCCAAGGATCTTGCCAAAGCCATCGACGGCAATCCCGAGACCCGCTGGGACACGCATACCTCGCAGACACCCGGCATGTGGGTGCAGATCGAGCTGCCGCAAGCCACCAACATCGCCGGCCTTACCCTCGACACCGCCAACTCGCGCAATGACTGGCCTCGCGGCTGGAAGATCGAAGTCTCCCAAGACGGCCAAACCTGGGACAAACCCGTCCTCGAAGGCCAGAGCGAAAAAGTCAGCACCACCGACTTCCTCTTCCCGAAGCCCGCCAAAGCCAAGTTCATCCGCATCACCGACACCGGCAGCACCAAAGGCACCTACTGGTCCATCCACGAACTCGATGTGCTCGAACCCGCGCCCAAGGTGGCGGGGAAGTAGGATGGGAGGATGGACGTTTATAGGCACTGAACACTGGCATAATATCATCGCCAGTGTTTGGTTCGTGCTTCCTGCCATGATCCGATTTCCTTTTCTTCTCTGTGCTTTTATTCTCGCGCCGACACTCGCCTGCATGGCCGAGCACTGGTCGCTGGATGCGGTTGATTCTCAAATCGTGGCCTTTGGCAAGTCGAAGGTGGCGAGCGGTGCTCGTGACCAGTCGCTCGTGCTCGATGGCACCTCGGTGATCGAGCTGAAGGACTCGGCGGCGTTGAATGGCGAGGGCGGGTTCACGTTCTCCGTGTGGTTCAATCCGTATGCGCTAAGCGCCGGGCAGCAGGTCATCGCGGGGAAGAATCGCTACTCGCGCAACGAGCGGCAGTGGACGCTGACGCTGGAATCGGATGGAAAGCTGAAGGCGTATGTGCAGCAGGGCGGTTGGGCGACCATCACGAGCCAGGAAGCGCTACAAGCGGGGCGTTGGCACTTGGTCACGCTGACGGTCAGCGCAGGCAAGGCGGCACTTTTCTTGAATGGAAAATCAGCAGGCGAGGTGGGGCTGAAGAAGCCCGTCCCGGCCACGAAGGCACCCATCACTCTTGGCGGTATCATCGACAAAGGCGGGCCACATCAACCATTTCATGGAGCGCTCGATGAGGCACTCTTTGTGCCACGGGCGTGGAGCGCGGAGGAGATTGCGGCGAGTTTTCGACCGGTGAGCGCCACGCATGAAATTCCGAAGGCCATTGTGGCCGACACGCCTCTGTGGGATGAGCGCGTGCCTTTGCCTAAGTCTGCGGAGCTGCCTGCGGTGCAGGGCACCGAGTTTCACGTTATCAAGAAAAAGGCTCCTGACTCCGATGGCGCGAAGTGGACCCTCGGCGTCGGCCTCGCGTGGCACAAGGGGCGGCTCTTTGCGTCTTACGGTTACAACAAGGGCGATGAAAATACGCCCACCGAGGAGGCGCATGTGCGCGTCAGCGATGACGCTGGGAAGACCTGGAGCGTGCCGGCCGTGATGGATCATGGCGAGGGCAATCTCGGCGTGAGCCACGGCGTCTTCCTTTCGCACAAGGACAAGCTGTGGGCCTTCATGGGTGCGTTTTACGATCACTTTCAGCGCACCCACACTCGCGCCTACTTGCTCGATGAAACGACTGGCCAGTGGCAGGCAAAGTGGACGGTACTCAACGATGGCTTCTGGCCAATGCAGGAGCCGCAGAAGATGGACGATGGCAACTGGATCATGTCCGGCGCCCGAGTCGCGAAGGGGTATGATTTCAGCGGCGATCCGCCCGCAGTGGCGATTAGTCATGGTGATGACTTCACGAAGTGGGACCTCGTCGTTCTGCCGATCGACCCTCGTCTGCGTAGCGTCTGGGGGGAGTCCACTGTGATTGTAAAAGGCAGGCACGTCACCAACATCTCGCGCTACGGCGGCAAGGCGCTCGCGCTCATCGCCACCAGCGACGACTTCGGCCGCACGTGGAGCACGGCACTCCCCTCGAACCTGCCGATGGCGACGAGCAAACCCTACGCGGGCACTTTGAGCACCGGTCAGCGCTACCTCGTCTGCACCACCACCGCCGACACGGGCGGCAAGCGCTCGCCGTTGACCATCGCCGTCAGCAAGCCCGGCGAATCCGTCTTCAGCAAAGTCTTCGTCATCCGCCGCTCCATCTTCCCCGAAGGCCCCGGCGTCTCCAGTGAACACGCCGACTTCAGTTATCCGTATGTCGTCGAGCACGACGGCAGGCTCTACGTCGGCTACACGCACAAGAGCCACGTCGCGAACGAACTCGCGATCATCCCGATTTCCAAGCTGAGCATCGCGCCATGAAAAAACTGATTGCCGAATTGAAGTGCTCCACTAGCTAGCGACCACTTTCCAACATGAAGTTCGCTCTCAAACTCCTCGTCGCCTCGCTGCTTGCTTGGTTCACCGCGTTGCAGGCTGCTGAACCTGAGAAGCCCATCGTCGGCGCGATTCGCTGGGATGCTTGGTATGGTGACAAGAGCATGACGCCTGCCGTGGAGGCTTCGCTCGGGCAGCCGAAGTATCACTATCGTCTGCCGTGGTTCGCTCGCCTTGAGGCTGGCGACAAAGTGACCATCAACGGCGACTCGGCGGCCATCATGGAGCAGGAGATCGCGTATGCAGCGCACGCTGGGCTGAGCTACTGGGCCTTTCTCGACTACCTGGACGAAGCTCCCGGCATGAGCATTGGCTTGAAGCGATACCTCGCCGCGAAGAACAAAAAGGGAGTTCGCTATTGCCTGGTCGAAGAAGGGGATCGTCTCGACAAGACAGGCACGCAGGCCTGGAGTGGATTGATCGGACACTTTCGCCATCCAGACTACCAGACCGTGCTGGATGGGCGTCCGCTGCTTTATGTGTTCAACAAGACCCAGAAGCTCGGCAAGACTGAGTGGGATGAGTTGAAGCGTCAAACCCTCGCCGCTGGCCTGAAGGCACCCTATCTTGTGCTGATGGGCTGGGAGGCGGAAAAGGATCGCGACGCTCTCGGCTTTGACGCGGTGTCAGAATACGCCTGCTCGGGCAAAGGCTACACGCCCGATCCCGTGACCTATGAGAAGCTGACATCGTATCACGTGGCTGAGGCGCTGTGGGGCAAATGGCAGCGTGAGCGCTCGCCATGCGTCACCTTTGCCACCGCAGGCTGGGACACGCGCCCCCGGCAGGAGCGACCGCCGTTCTGGTGCTCTTGGATCAAGGAGGCGACACCCGACCCCACGCCCGCCGCGCAACAAAAGCCTCTGCTCGATGCCACCACGGCCACGCCGGATCAAATCGCCGAACACATCCGTGCAGCCATCGAGTGGACGCGAGCGCATCGCGATCTCAACCCTGCCAACGCCATCATCATCTACGCCTGGAACGAGCACGACGAAGGCGGATGGTTGCAACCCACGCTCCGCACCGATGGCAAGCCTGATGACTCGCGCATCCAAGCACTGCGTCGCGTGCTTGTGGCACCTGGTGCTGGCGCAGACACAAGCAAGCCATGAAAACCCTTCGCCCCATCGTCCTCGTCTGCGGATTCATCAGCGCGTCTCTCTTCGCGCAAAAGCCCGAAGTGAACTTCACCGCGATGAACCCGGAGCAGCGCCGTGCCTTTGAGATCGAGGTGATGGAGAAGGTCGCGGACCTCGCGTTGATCCCGCCGAAGCTGAACACCTCGCCGTTGCCGAAGTATGATTACGATCAGCTCGCTTACGGCATGACTATTGGCATCGCCCGCACGCCGGGTGGCCGGCTTTGGGCCTGCTGGGTGGCGGGCGAGGATGGGGCGAAGGCGTTCTTTGTATGCGCCGTGAGCGATGACGATGGCGAGACGTGGTCGAAGCCGGTGCTCGTGATCGACGGACAATCCGACAAGCTGCCGATGCCGCGCAGCGTGCTCGTGGGCAATCTCTGGACCGATCCGCTGGGGCGGCTGTGGATCTTCTTCAATCAGTCCATGGCGCAGTTCGACGGTCGCTCCGGCGTGTGGGCCGCGATTTGCGAGAACCCCGATGCCACGAAGCCCGTGTGGTCCGCACCGAAGCGCCTCTGGCACGGCTTCACGCTGAACAAACCCACCGTGCTCAGCAATGGCGACTGGCTGCTGCCAATCTCGCTCAACCGCGCGGGCTTCGGCCCGTTCAACGGTGCCTTCAAAGAGTTGGACCCGATGCGTAGCGCGAATGCCTTCCTCTCCAAGGACCACGGCGCGACGTGGCAACGCCAGGGCCATTTGCAATTCCCGAATCCCGATTAGGACGAGCACAGTTTCATCGAGTGCAAAGACGGCAGCCTGTGGATGGTCGCTCGCACCGGCAAGGGGCCGATGCAGAGCTTCTCCACCGATCTCGGCAAAACCTGGAGCACGCCAACGGCAGTGGAAAGTTTCAGCCATCCCGTGTCGCGTCTGCACCTGCGCAAACTCGCCTCGGGCCGCCTGCTATTGGTGAAGCATGGCGAGACAATCGACACCAATCACGGTCGCAAACAAATCAGCGCCTGGCTCTCCGACGATGAAGGCAAGACTTGGCAAGGCGGCCTCATGCTCGACGAACGCGACGGCGTCTCCTACCCCGACGGCTTCCAATCACCCGACGGCACCATCTACATTTCTTATGATCACAACCGCAGCACCGACGGCGAGATCTTGATGGCCCGCTTCACTGAGGACGACATCCTCGCGAAGAAACTCATCGGTCCGAAATCAAAGCTCAAGATGCTGATCAGTCGGCCGCTGAAGCCGAAGGAGAATGCCACTGCTCCAGCGAAATCTGCCGCCGCTGCGCCACCGCCGGTGAATCAAGCGCCTATCCGTGTTTCGCCGTTGCACTTTCGCCCGAAGGCGGGCAACGCGGGCGATGCGATCCCGTTTTACTGGCAGGGCGAGTATCACGTCTTTTATCTCAGTAAGGAAGGCCTGGAGTGGGCGCACGCTGTGAGCACAGACCTGACTCACTGGCGCGAACTCCCGCCTGCGGTCACGCGCGGCGCAAGCGATCGCGAACCCGACGGGCAGAACTGCTGGACCGGCAGCATCGCGGAAAAGGACGGCACGTTTCACCTCTTCTACACCGGCCAAAATGTGTTTGATCCGAAGGGCGAGCAGAAGGTGATGGTGGCAACGAGCACGGATTTGATCCGCTGGGAAAAGCAGCCGCAGCGCACGCTCTACGCCGATGGAAAAGTCTATTGGAGCAAGCCGGTCAATGGACCCGCCGCATCCGTCACCTCGCATCATCAGGCCTTTCGCGATGCCGATGTGTTTTGGAACCAAGACGCCCAGCGCTGGTGGATGGTGCTGCACGCGCTCACGGCTGAAGGGCATCGCCCGTGTTTCGGACTCTACACTTCGCCCGACCTGATGAAGTGGACCCCGCAGACCCCGCAGACGCCGCTCGGCACCTATGCCATGGGGGTGGGGCTGGATTGCCCGAACGTCATGCCGATGCAGGAACGCTGGTTTGTCATCGCCTCGCAGGCGCATTTTGCCTCCGCCGCCAAAGCTGAAGGCCCCTACGCTCCGGCGGACATGCAGCCCTTTGAGAGCGGCGACCTTGTCGTGCCGAAGTCGCTCTTCGACGGAAAGCGGCGGCTCATCTGGGGCTGGATTCGTGATTTGAAAGGCGGACGCGACAGCGGCGAAGGACTCTGGGGCGGCACGCTGAGTCTGCCGCGCGAAATCTATCCCGGTCCCGATGGCCAGCTCTACTCGCGACCCGCCGCCGAAGTGACCGCCGCCTTCACCACCACCGCGCTCGACCTCACCTCCGCACCCGCACCGGGCGACCCCATCGGCACCTGGCAATACGCGGACAAGAAGCTCGTCTGCGGCCCCGAAGGCGGCGCGTGCAGCTTCAAAGTGCCCGACGACTACCTGCTGCAATGCACCGTCCAGCTCGATCCCAAAGCGAGCCTCACTCTGACCATGAGACAGCGGCAGCCAGGCAGCGGCTACCCCTTGCTCATCCATCCCGAGAACCAGCTTGTCAGTCTCAAGCGCGGCTCATCGGAGTTCTCGCGCCGCGTCGAGTTCGATGCCGCCCAACCCGTCACCATCCAAGCCTTCGTCCAAGGCGCGATCATTGAGTGCTTCATCAACGACCGCCACGCCTTCACCTGCCGCGCCTATGATTTCGCCACCGGCAAGCTCGGCCTGAAAGTCGCAGGCGGTCAGATGCAGGTCCTGGCCCTGAAGGTGAAGAAGCTGCCGCCGCAGCAATCCTGATGAAGGGCGAATGCGCCCAAGCTTCCTCCCAAACCAAGTCGAACCTCCGAGAAACGATGGGTTTGAGCAACGTCCACCCTAGCTCGTAGGAGTGGCATCAGTCGGGAATCCATCGGCCGGAGCAAAGCAAGCCGAACTGCCGGGGGAGGACTCACGAGCTGACAAAAGATTGAGAGTTCAAAAAAAGTCGGCAGGTTCGGGCGGTGCAGCAAATAAGTTCATGCATGCCGCCTTCTGAACCATCTCCGAACCAATCGCCCCCGCTGACGCAGGGCGATTTTGTGCGGCTGCTGATGCGGAACGAACCGGCGCTGCGTGCCTATTCGCGGTCGTTGCTGCCGGATTGGTATCTGGTGGACGAAGTGATCCAGGAGGCGAGCGTAACGCTGTGGGAGAAGTTTGATCAACTGCGCGACGAAGCGGGCTTTCTGCCGTGGGCGAAAGTGGTGGTGCGCTTCAAGTGTCTTTCGGTCATCGACCGACTTCGGCGTGACCGGCATGTCTTTAGCGACGGTGTCCTGGAGTTGCTTGCGGAAGAGGCGGAAATGTTTGATGCGGAAGAGCGGGAGCGGTCCATCCAGGCGCTGCGCTCATGCCTGGATGGCTTTTCGGCGCCGCATCAGGAACTTCTGCTGGCCCCCTACTCAGGTGAAGGCCGCGTGACGATGCTCGCGGAGCAGGAGGGCAAGTCGGCCAACGCGCTCTACAAGCTGCTGGGGCGGCTGAGGGAGAAACTGGCGGAGTGCATTGAAAACCGTCTGCAAAAGGAGGCTCTTTGACATGAATCCGAATGAACTTATCCAACGCTATCTGCATGGACAGGCGACTGATGCCGAGGTCGCGGAGCTGGACCGTCTGTTGACGATTGATGGGGATCTAAGGCGAAGGCTGATCGTCGAGTTGGGCATTGATGCTGGCCTGTGCGAGATCGCGCGGGAGCGGGCATCGCAGCCGTCGGTGGCGGCTCCACGTCGCTCCGTCTGGTTCTCTTGGCGTCCGCTCGCCGCTGCCGCCGCATTAGTCCTGTTCGTCGGTGGCTGGATGATTGGATCAAGCGCGAGGAAGACTACGCCGATAAGCGAGAAACCAGAGGCGGTGGACGATGGCGTGGCGTTGTTGACGCAAGTGGTCGATGCCAACTGGCGGGGGACTCATCAGCTGCGTGCGGGAAACATTCTCTCCGCCGGGCGACTGCAACTTACGAGTGGTCTGGCGCAACTGGAATTCTACAGCGGTGCCCGCGTGATTCTGGAGGGGCCTGCGGAGTTGGAACTGGTATCGGCGAACCGCGCGGTATGCCACTCGGGGCGCATCCGTGCGTGGGTGCCGCCGCAGGCACGGGGTTTTCAGGTCGTTTCGCCGGAGTTTGAACTGATTGATCTCGGCACGGAGTTCGGGATGGAGGTGGGTGGGACTACGGGGTCGAAGGTGGAGGTTTTCGATGGTGAAGTGGAGCTGCATCCGGCAGGTGCGGGTGCGCTGTCACCGGCTCCGCTGCGTCTGCTGGAAGGCGCGGGGATTGCGTGGGCGAGCACCGGGCAAAGGACGGATATTCGCGCCGATGCGAGCGGCTTCCCGTCCTTCGACGATGTGCGCAGCCGCTCCGACCAGCGGGCAAAGGAGCGATATGCCGCGTGGCAGCAGTGGAACCGCACCATCGCGAACGATCCGCGCGTGGCGGTGCGCTATGACTTTGAAAAGTTGGATGCGCGGCTGATTGATTCTGGCCCTCAGCATGCGGACGGCTCCATCATTGGCTGCGAGGTGAGCAACGGCCGCTGGGCTGAAAAAGGCGCGTTGGAGTTCAAGCGGCCCAGCGACCGTATCCGCGTCAACATTCCCGGCAGCTATGACACGCTCACCCTCAGTGCGTGGATTCGGCTCGATACGATTCCCGGGCGTATGCAGGGCTTGCTGCTCACGGATGGGCATGAGCTGGGCTGTCCGCACTGGCAGATCGCGCCTACGGGGCAGTTGCGTTTTGGCGTGCTGGTCGCCGCACCGGACGGTGCGTTGAAGGGAACGGGCTATGGCTCGCCGGAGTTGTTTCATCCGCGGCGAGTCGGTGTGTGGACCTTTGTCGCGACGACTTATGACAACCACGTTGGCAAAGTGCGCCACTTCCTGAACGGTAAAGAGATGTCCACCGAATCGCTTGTCGGCAGGCAGACGTTGCGGATCGGCAAGGCCGACATTGGCAACTGGGGCCTTCCAATCGCCAACGGCTCGTGGCCGGTGCGCAACTTCGTGGGCC
>JAIXZA010000085.1 GCA_027489965.1 Verrucomicrobiaceae bacterium | reverse complement strand
GGGTCCTTTTTGGTCGAGCGTTACATTGATGCAGCCGATCTGAAGGCAGCAGGAATTGCGGTAGACTTTACTCAGGGCAATCCTCTTGACGCCACAGCGCATCCTTCTCTCGACACCTACTACCGCTCCCGTGTCCTTGAATCCAAACGTTTTGCGCCATGATTCAAACCTCCATCCAATCCAGTGTCATGAGATCGCCTTTCAGACTTACCCCCCATTCTAAAAACGCAGGCTTCAGTTTGGTTGAAATCCTCGTTTCATTAGCCGTCCTCGCCATTCTGCTCTTGATCAATGTTCAGGTGATTGATCAAGTTCAGTCAACTTGGGCAGCGTCAAATGCCCGTGTGAGCCAGTTCCGAGAGGCACGCACAGCTTTTGATATTTTGGTTCGTAACCTCAGCCAAGCCACCCTGAATACGTTTGTTGATTACGATTCCAATTACGTCATTACTGCTGCACAAAATGCAGGCGTAACAATGCAGACGCCTTCGAGCTATCAGAGGAAGTCGAATCTTCAATTTGTTTGCGGCCCATCGACATCTCTACTCAGCGGTGGTGGTGGTGAAGCTCTTCTGCCTGGTCATGCAGTGTTTTTCCAGGCACCTTTAGGAGTCTCTGAAAACCCATCTTATGTGGGTCTAGATCGTCTGCTTTGTTCTCGAGGTTACTTTGTTCAATTCACTTCAGATGAGCCGTTTAAGCCTGAGTTTATTCTTTCTAGCGGCAATAAATACCGCTACCGCCTGATGGAGTTCTCTCCGCCAACAGAGAAAAACTTGGTTTACAGCTCAATGGGTGCTAACGGTGTAGCCACCAGTTCTTGGTTCAGTGCTGCTGCGGCTCAGGCAAATGCCATCAATGTTGGTAATGAAACTGCATTGAATATCGGGGTCACGCGTCCTATCGCCGACAATATCCTAGCACTGATCATTTCGCCGAGGCAGGACACGCAAGCTAATCAAACAGTTTCGGCAACGGTGATTGCTCCTAGATATGCTTATGACTCAACGGTTGTGACCCTCAATACCGCGAACTCGCCTCAGGGAACTCAAAATTTGTTGCCGCCACTTGTTAAAATTGTCCTAGTTGCCGTTGATGAGCGCTCTGCCGAAAGATTAGCTGAGCAAAACGGCAGTTCTCCACCCTTTGGCACCACATTAACTTCGTCTTTTAATAATGCTAATCAGCTTGAGAGCACGGAAATCCCTAACTTAATCAAATATCTGGCCAGTCAGAATGTCAATTACCGTTTGTTTTCCGCCACGGTCCAAATCCGCAGTTCCAAAGGGGGGCTTTAATAGCTTTTCATTCATCTGAAACCCACACAAGCCATTTATCAAACGATGAATATTCAAAATGTCATGCGGAGGCCAACACGACTATCGGCAGCTTTTACGCTGGTCGAAATGATCACTGTGGTTGGTATTATCGCTCTACTAGTAGCCTTGGCGACACCTGCTTTAGTGGATGTGATTCGAGCCACACGTCTTAATTCCTCTGGGGACAGCCTCAGTAACCGATTAAGTTTAGCGCAGCAAAGTGCCGTAGCTAGAAGCAATGAGGTCGAAATGCGCTTCTATAAATACACTGACCCAACCAATCCTGACGCGAGTGGTGAACCTTTGTTTTATGCTTACCAGGTTGTGGATGTGCCCAATGGTGCCGATCCTCGGGCGATTTCTGAGGTGTATTATCTTGATTCAGGAATTGTCCTCTCGGCTCTCACCAAATTTTCTCCGATGATGCAAACGACAACGGATCAGCGGCCTGATTCTACAGGAAACTATTTGTTTAAGCCAGCAACGGGCATTCCTCCTGCAAGTGTCAGATATGCAGCTTTACGCTTTTATCCAGACGGTAGTTGCCGTCTGTTAACCACTGCCAATGGCTCAGGCAGCTCAGCTAATGCATCAGCAACAGCCTATACCGTTAAGCCCCTTCCTGAATCCTATTTCACACTGGTTGAAGCCAGGACGATGAATGATTCAAATACGCCCAACAATTTTTATTGTCTGCAGCTCGATTTCTATACGGGCAAGGTACGCACTTACCGTCCATAAGGGCTTGAGTTTGCCGGCCCTGATGCTGACTTACTTCTTGCGAAGTTGCTTTTTCAGAGCAACGACGCGCTTTTCCAGGGTGGCTATTTTCTCTTGGCGGGCAGCTTTGGTTTTGAGGATACGGCGCAGTTTGGGCCAGTATTGTTTATCTAGGATGTAGCCGACGCAGCAGGACTCGCCACAGCGGCAGGGGTGGTCTTCCCAAGTCTCTAGATCGAAGCCGTAGTTGAAGGAAAGTTCCTCGCCGGCTTTGATGTCGCGCAGAGAGTAGATCCAGATGTGACCACGGATGATAAAGGACTCACAATTTGGATTGCAGGAGTGATTGATCAGGCGGGCTGGATTAGCAGCAGTGGCCCCATCCAGATCGTAGCGCTGATTGAGGGTAAAAATATAAACAGCGGCGCCACCAGTCTTTTTGGCCTTCTCCTCTAGAGCCAGTCCTCGGCGTGTGCTTTCGGCCTTGGTGATCTTTTCACCGACATATTCAATGATAGGTCGGTCTTTGGGGATGTCGCAGGCGGCAAAGACACCACGTTGATGAATGGAGGAGCGGCGAACGATCCATTGGTTTTTTTCGGCGGCTTTAGACATGAGCGGGAATGGGAGCGGATGTGATGCCGCCTCTGAGACTAAAGTCAAGAGGGGCTCACATTTTGTGAAGGGGCGCTCTTGACCCACCCGCATATTCTGCGCCAGACTTGGAGCCCTTTTACTAACCCACAAGAATATCCAACACACGGAACCCCATTTTATGAGTCGAAAAATACGTTATGGCATGGTCGGCGGCGGACGCGGCGCGTTCATCGGAGCAGTTCACCGCATCGCAGCGGCCATTGATCAGCAGGTGGAGCTTGTTTGCGGAGCGTTCTCCTCAGACCCGCAGAAGTCGAAGGACAGCGGCGCTGACTTATTTCTCCCACCTGATCGCTGCTACGGTAGCTATGAGGAGATGATCAAAGGTGAGGCAGCTTTGCCTGCGGATCAGCGCATGGACTTTATCGCCATCGTGACGCCGAATCACATGCATTTCCCACCTGCCAAGATGGCCTTGGAGCATGGCTTTCACGTGCTGAGTGATAAACCGGCGACCTTTAACTTAGAGGAGGCCAAAGAGCTGGCAGCCATTGTGAAAAAAACCGGCCTTCTCTATGGGCTGACCCACAATTACACCGGTTATCCGCTGGTGAAACAGGCTCGCGAAATGATCGCCGAAGGTAAACTGGGTAAGATCCGTAAAGTAGTGGTGGAGTATCCTCAGGGTTGGCTGGCGACACGACTGGAGGCCAGTGATCAGAAACAGGCCGCTTGGCGCACCGACCCGAAAAAGAGCGGTGCCGCTGGCTGTATCGGCGACATCGGTACTCATGCGGAGAATTTGGCTGAATACATCACTGGACTGGAGATCAAAGAACTGGCGGCTGACCTGACCACCTTTGTGAAGGGCCGCAAGTTGGATGATGATGGCAACGTGCTGCTGCGATTCAAAGGCGGCGCTAAAGGAGTGCTACACAGCTCCCAGATCAGTGTTGGCGAGGAGAATAATCTCAACATCCGCGTCTATGGAGAGATCGGTGGGATCGAGTGGCATCAGAATGAGCCAAACACACTTCTGGTGAAGTGGCTGGATCAGCCGATGCAGGTTTACCGCACCGCGAACGGTTATCTGGGTAAAGCAGCGCTGGCTGCAGGTCGTACGCCACCTTCTCATCCAGAAGGTTATCTCGAAGCCTTTGCCAATATCTACAAAGCCTTTGCAGGCGCTATCCGTGCGCGGATCGAGAAGCGCAAGCTGGCGAAGGATGACCCTGCAAACGATTATCCGAAGATCACCGACGGTATCCGCGGCATGGCTTTCATTGAGGCGGTTGTGGCTTCCTCCAAAGAGAATGCGGCCTGGACCAAGCTGGACGCCTAACCCGTAGTTTGTTAGCTAAAAACAAAACAGCGGGCTTTTATCGGCCCGCTGTTTTGCTTGTCGGAAGGCTCAGCGCCGTTTTTTTCCGTATTGTTTTTTGGGTTTGGTTCGTGTCCCAAAGGTCTTTCTTGGGCGCTCTCCTAGTTCTTCGCCACCTCGGCTATCGACCCGAGTGGGTAGGTCGCCGACGAGTTGGAAGTCCACCTGTTTTTTAAACCTGTCCAATTTATAAATCTGCACCGTCAGGCGGTCTCCCAGCCGGATGATCCGACGGGTGCGCCGACCTACAAGCTGGCTGCGTGTCGGATCAAACATGAAGAAGTCGTCTGGTATCGCTGATAGCGGAACCAAACCACTGAGTCCGAGATCGGAGACATCGACAAAGAAACCAAAGTTCCGAATATCGGTGACGAGGGCACTGTAAGGCTCTGGTTTTTCAGCTTTCAGTTGAGACTCCAGATAAGCATAGAGTTTGACTTCCTTGCTATCTCTCTCGGCATCTGAAGAGTTCTTTTCCGTGAGGCTGATATGCTCTGCGATTTCTTTGGCGGCGCTGGTTTGCAGCTCAACCTTATCAAACAGAGCGCGATGCACGACAAGATCGGCGTAACGGCGGATCGGTGAAGTGAAGTGGGTGTACTTGGTTTTAGCCAGACCGTAGTGGCCGAGAGGTTCTACGGCATAACGAGCCCGCATGAGTGACTTCAGGAAGCCGATTTTGAGCGCTTGACCAATCGGCAGTGTGCCGAGTTTGGCCAGCAGTTTCTGAACCTCTGGGCGATGCGTCAGATTGCCGCAGGGCACACGATGACTGAGCACTTCTTCACGATAATCGTTAAGGCGCTTTTCCTTGGGCGATTCATGAATGCGATACACGGAAGGTCTGTTTAACTGCATCAGGCGGCCAGCCACAGCTTCATTGGCGAGTAGCATGTATTCCTCAATGAGTTGATGGGAAATGTCATTTTCGATCCGCTCGATCCGCAGCACTTTGCCGTGATCGTCTAACCGAATTTTGTTCTCTGGGAAGTCTAGATCCAGGGATCCGTTTAGGAAGCGATGCCCACGGATTTGCTGCGCCATGGCATTCGTATCATGGAGCATTTGCTCGATCTCATTGCCCGGTGGCTTTTGCAGCGCCGCAAAAGCTTCTTTGTAGGTGAAGCGACGTTTCGAGTGAATGACGGCCGCGTAAAATTTGGCGCTGACCACATGACCTTCCTTGCTCAGTATAAATTCCACGCATTTGGTCAGGCGATCCACGCCTGGCTTCAGTGAACAGAGTTCATTGCTCAGCGCCTCTGGCAGCATGGGGATCACACGATCGACAAGGTAGGTTGAATTGCCGCGCTTCTTGGCTTCGACATCCAATGGGCTGCCTTGTTTCACATAATGCGAGACATCGGCGATGTGTACCCACAGCTTCCATTGTTCACGGCCATGGCGTTGCAGGCAGATGGCATCATCGAAGTCTTTAGCATCATCGGGATCAATCGTGATGACATTATGTTTGCGGCAGTCTTCCCGCCCCTTGAGCTCTTCCGCGCTAGGTTGATTGTCTGCCCGTGATTTGGCGATGCTGTTGGCCTCTGCCAGCACGTTCTTGGGGAAATGAAGAGGCAGTGCGTAATGACGCAGAACGGAGAGCATGTCCACGCCTTCAGCATCGGGGGCACCCAGCACTTCTACAATCTCGCCTTCGGGCGGCATTTGACGCGACTCCCACTGGAGGATTTCGACGACTACCTTATCGCCTAAGTTCGGTTTACGGCCCACGTCCTTTGGCTCTGGCACATGGATAGCGCTCGGCAGACGTGGATCATCCGGTGTGACGTAGAGAAACTGGCGCCCTTTTTGCAAGGTGCCGACGAATTGTGACCTGCCGCGTTCTAGAATCCGCACCACGGTGCCCGTATTCTCTTCAGCAGTGACTTTGCGCAGCCCTTGAGGTCGCACGTCGCGACGCACCAGCACTTTGTCGCCATGGATTGCAGTTCCTGTCGCACTCTCGGGGATGCCGATCTCGCCGATGCCTGATTCCTCTGGCTGTACAAAGCCGCGTCCACCGCGGGTGATCTGGATGATTCCAGGGATCAAATCGGCCTCTTTGGCCAGGATGTAGCGGTTGCCCTTGGTTCTGAGGATCAGCCCCTGTTGGGCCATGTCCTTCAGGCATTGCTGGAGTTCTTGTTGTTGTTTGGCCTGCAGGCGCAGGTGGCTGATGAGCTCGGGGACATTTGAGGGAGAGTAATCTGCCTGTCCGAGAAGCCGGAGGATTTTTGATTCCATCTTCTAACATGGCACAAACTTCCGCTGACTGCACGAAATGTCTCACCTCGGTCTCTCGGAATCGTATTCATTGCATGATCAAGTCTCTGTTCCACTGCGTCTTTATCGTTTTACTGACGGCGCAAACCCAATGCACTGCTCCTATGAAACGTCCTGCTTTAACCACTGTGCCTCATGTCGATCTGACACGCTATGCGGGCGACTGGTATGTCTTTGCCCACATCCCCTATTCTCTGGAGAAAGGCAAAGTTGGCACCTTGGATCGTTACGTCATGCGGCCGGATGGTAAAATGGACAACATTTTCCTTTTCCGTCGTGGGAATCTATCGGCCCCACTGGAGCAGTGGAAGGGCGTGGCCTGGGTGCACAATCATGAAACCAATGCGGAATGGCGTGTGCAGTTCATTTGGCCTTTCAGGTTGCCCTACCTCATCATCGATCTTGATCCCGATTATCAATGGAGTGTCATTGGTTATCCGAATCGCAAACTCGCCTGGGTGCTAAGTCGGAAACCTGTTTTGGATGAGGCCACTTATCAGGCCATTTTGAAACGGATGACCGCACAAGGTTACGATCCTGCCAGTCTGGTCAAAGTTCCCCAGATCACGGAATCGGCCGAACCCATAAACTAAGTTGCCACTTGCGCTCCGTTTCTGGGGAATCTGCAATCATCATCATTTCACGGTTTGTTCGACATCTAGCAGCTTCAGCACTTCAGCGGGTGGGCCGTCAAAGGTCGCTGAGGTGATGTTGCCGACGAAGCCGATGGCTTTCCAGCCCTCCTGTGTGCTG
>JAIXZA010000147.1 GCA_027489965.1 Verrucomicrobiaceae bacterium | reverse complement strand
TGCCCAGCCATCACGGTCAATCCAACGTCACTAGCAAATGGAACTGTCGGCACAGCCTACTCACAAACGATCAGCGCTACGGGTGGCAGTGGTGTTTACACCTTTGCCATCAGCGCAGGTGCCTTGCCAACCTGGGCCACGCTCAATGCCGGCACGGGAGTGATCAGCGGCACGCCAAACAGTACAACAGCAGCAAACTTTACGATCCGCGCTACGGATGCAAATAACTGCTCAGCGACCAGAGCCTACACGATCACACTGGTATGTCCGACCATCACGATTACTCCTGCCGCTCCAGCTCAGATGTTCCGAAACAATGCTTATACGCAGACCTTCACCGCTGCTGGTGGTACGGGTGCTTATGCATGGACTGTCAGTGCCGGCACGCTGCCTGCTGGGCTTACGCTTTCAGGGACTGGGGTGCTCAGTGGCACACCGACGACTCTCGGCTCTAGCAGCTTCACGCTGCGTGCCCAGGATAGCTTAGGCTGTGCAGGAACTTTGGCTTACACTGTCGAAGTCCGTGCCATGAGTATTGGTAATTTGGTCTGGGTGGACACGAACAATAATGGTTTAGTCGAAGGTGGTGAGCCAGGCCTCGCCGATGCCATCGTACAGCTTTTCCAGCCAGGTGCTGATGGTCTGCGCAATACGGGAGATGACGTCCAGATCGGTTCAAATTTCACCACACTCGCTGGGGGTGCTTACAACTTCACCAATCTCGTTGCTGGTAACTATTTCGTTAAAGTTGATCTGCCATCTCCATATACCCATACCAGTGGCACACCTGCTACGGCTGATAACAATGTGAATAACAACAATGACGGTACACAGCTCGGCGGTATCGGTACGGAGCTCTTCAGCCCGATCATTAATCTGGCTGTTGGTGCTGAGTCCATCACTGATGGCGATACAGATGCGGATACCAATCTTACCATCGACTTCGGCGTCTCAGCTAACATTTGCGTGGGCAATCTCGTCTTTAAAGACGTCAATAACAATGGCACCTACGAGTCTGCCACTGACACGGTCGTTAACGGCGTGCAGTTGAGGCTCTTTACTGTGGGTGCAGATCCGCTCACCGCTGCTGCTGTGGCCACCACGACATCCAATGCCAGTGGTATCTACCAGTTCTGCGTCCCGGCTGGCACCTACTTTATCCATGTGCCGCCAAGCATGTTTGCCACCTCGGCTCCCCTGGATAATACCCTGCCTGCTATTGGACCACTCGACAGCGTCGTGCCACCGATTGATGACAACTTAGATCAAAACGTGCTGATGACTGTGAAGCCTATCTTCACTGGCGCGAACACGGGTAATTTCACTCTTTCTCTTGGTTCGCAGCCTGCCAATGCTTCTGGAGAAACTGGCACAGCAGCCACCAGCGACGATGCCTTCGAACTTAATTCCAATCTCACCGTCGATCTTGGTTTCTACCCGCTACCCGCTCCTGGTGCAGCGCTGGCCCAGCGGGACCGTAATCGTCTCTTGCCGTCCACTACAACCATGCCAGCCACTAGCAGCCCTGCTGTGAATGCCGAAGCTGCTCCAGTGACCTTCCTCTCCTGGTCCACTCTCCACGAGGGTGAAGACGACGGTGACTTGTATCCAAGTCTGCTCGAATACGCCCTCGATACCGACCCAGCCGATGGTCGCAGCGGAACGGGTAGTCTCTCACTAAATGTTACAGCTCTCGGTCACGCTGATGCCCTTTACACACGGCCTGCCAATGGCCGCTCCGACATCCGCTACGATCTGCAAACCAGCCTCGACGGCCTCGTTTGGGCCACCAGCAGCCTCACCCCAGTCATGAGCATTGGCATGGATGGCAGACAGACCGTCCGCTATCCGAGTGTCGACGAAGCCAGCATTGAGCCGCGTGGTCTCATCCGCCTGAAAGTTTCTCTCGACTCCGATCTTGATGGCACCGCCGAGCAGACCGCCACCAGCCCGGTGGTCATGTTCAGTCGCGAGACCTTTGCCCTTGGCCAGCGCACCTTTTCCATGCCTCTGGTCAAAGCCGAGCTCTTCGCTGGCATCGTCACCCTGGATGGCAGCAGCGTCACGCTTCCAGAAGGCGTCACCCTTGTCGAAGGCAGCCACTATTACCTCGAAGACCTCACCACCGGCCTTAGCTACGAGATTGACGAAGCCGCTAGCGCCGCCACTCAGCTTGTCTTGGAAGGAAACGCGCCCGCGACACTCAGCCGAGCGGCTGTCCGTGAGCATCAGCGCCTCAGCCAGCTCCTGCCCGCCGACCTCTTCAGCGAGGGCGACCGCGTCCTGACCTTCGACGCGACTCGCAACAGCTTCACCGCTAACCCCGTGACTGCCGCTGGGACTTGGACCCGTGATCAGCTCATCGGCAAGACCAGCGGTCTCATGGTCCATGTCCGTGAAGAAGGAGTCGAGGTCACGCAGTTCATCACCGGTCAGATTACCATCAAACCCGTCCCCTTCAGCACCAGCGGCACTCGCCTCACTGGCAGCGCCAGCGCTGTGGCGGTCAGCCCAGCCGACCTCGGCTTGGACGAAGGACAGAGCTTCCGCGTTTCCGCTGACCCAACGAGCGCCGCCCGTCTGCACTTGTGGAAAGCCGACAGTGATGCCACTCAGACTGGGTATGATCAGTTCTACCTCAGCACCAGCGGCTGGCAGCGCCAAGAATCCGCTACCGAGGAGATCTTGAGCGGCTCCAAGCTTTTTGAACCTTTCCGAGCCTTCTTCCTAGTCCCGTAAACTGGTCAAACCAGCTTGAGGGATAATTTCCAGGAGGGTTTCGCATGACTGGGACAATGCCAGAAATGGGCTGCCGAAGGCTTTAAAAAATTAATAAAAGTTAAGTATTTGTATATTTTTCTAGCTTATTTCAATAAATGCCATAATTTGAAGGCATTATCGGATAACCATTTTGCCCGACTTTTCCTCCATATTTATCCCTCCAAACAACGAAACAGAGACTTCATCTGGGCACGTTGCAGCGGTGCCATGGAATCGAATTGAAGGGGTATTTAGAGGGGTAAAGGACAGACCTGCACACGTGCTTTACAGCTTACTTTCAGGGCATCTGGACGGCGCATTTCGGATTGTTGCCACAGGCACAAGACGCAGATTTACCCACCGTTTAAAAGCCCAGAATAAACGGAAGCAAAACCGCTACGCCTGATTTCAGAACCCATGCTAGCTGTTCTACGCCATCCATCATACAAGCCACCATCCCCTTTGGGCAGGATGGTGTGGGGCGTATTAACCGCTATACAGTTGAAGAGAAATAACAGCTTTGGAGTGCTGGGTTATTCTCTAGTTTTGGGTTTGCTGTTATTGATGCCTAGCGATGGCTTTGGCCAGAGCACTGCAGTGCTGAGGTGGAACTACGGAAGTTCGGCTTTCACACTGAAATCAACGACTAGGCATAACAATGTTATTCCGGCTGATCCGATTTACTTTTCAGGGAATACAATGGCCTACGGCAACGGCTTCCGAATTCAATCGACAGAACAAAGCAATTCGAATGGAAACTCGGGATTCTATACCCAGATACAGGGAATCCCGCAAACGGAGACACCATCATGGTTCAGTGTTGCTAGGACCAATCTAAATCCCACGCTTCTGGGGCCAACGATGTGGTCTAGATTTACTTTGGGACCAAACAGCTCTTTTTCACTGAGTGCCTTGGCTTTGAAGTTCAGATATCAAAGGCCATCATCAAGTGCTGCAAATAGTGCACGAGCTTGTCTTACCTGGTACGATGGGGCGGCCTATAGACGAAGATATACTTCCGTCGCCTCACTGAGTGCAGGCTCTAGCAGCAGCACATGGACGACAACAACGATGAGTATTGCAGGTAGCGGATCTGCGGGAGATGCCTTGCCGACAGGCACGGCCATGGCTGGAAAGACGTTTCTGTTGGAGCTTCACTTTTTCGGAGCAACCAGCTCAACGAGCCACATGCGTCTCGATGATGTCGAATTGCTGGCGGACAGTGCCGTTACGGGCAGCATTGGATGGCTTACTGGAGCTACTATGACCGCAGGTAATGTAGGCAGGCCCTACTTCTTGCGTTTGAAAGCGGGCAGTGGAAATGTTGCCAGCATCAGCTACAGCAGAGTTTCTGGAACGCTACCGCCTGGACTGAGCTTGGTGGCTGGCGAGCTTTTTGGCACTCCGACCACGGCAGGAACTTACACGTTTACTCTCCGTGCCACTGGCACGACAAGCAGTGACAGGGCCTTTACTTTGGTCATTGGAGCTGCGGTTGCTGCTCCGAGTGGGGCAAATATTCTGGCCCAGTTCGACTTTGATGCAGACAGAGATCCAGACATTTTTCTTCCACCAAGTCCTCTTTCGCCATGCATAGACGAGATCTCCTATGGTTTTGATGACTATGACGGAATCAGCAACAGTATCCACAGGGAAGGCTCATCAGCTACCTCAGATAATCCGATAACGCCAGATGCAAATGGAGACGGCAGGACAAGGTGCTTTCTGGGCTGGGATGTGGGCAATAAATATGACGCTGGAAGAACGGATTTGCGTCATATCGTTGACGCAGCGAGTCCGAGTTCAGATTGGCATTTTGATGTTTTTCCTTCAACTAATACAAGTTCGATCCCGCCTACGTCATTAAGCACCAATGGTGAATCAAAAACACTTCAGATTTCGATGACATTCGACAATCTTTCAGCAGGTAATCTGAATTCCTTCAGTATGGATATAGTCCGGTGGCTCAAGGATAACATGGCTGATGATGGAACTTTGGGACCTCGTTATGCTCGGCTTTATGCATATTATTTAAACGATGCCAATGTACTCCAACAATGGACGGGAAGCACGATCGACATTGATGCCATTTACTATCCGGCACCTCATAAGGCAGGCCTAAACCAGTTTAAAAATTATTGGTGGAATCTGGCGACGCTGGATACAGCGATCAATGCCACGACCAAGAAGTATGGAGGGCGGAAGATTGCCTTTGAAATCTATTTCTATAATGAGCATGGTTATGACTGGCAGCTCATGCCAGTCGTTTTGTTCGACGACATAACCATCAAAGGCACTTTCACATGTGCTTGCCCCACGATCACGATTGCGCCGACGTCTCTAATTGATGGAACGCTCAACACGGCATATTCCCGCACGATTACTGCCACTGGCGGCACCGCTCCTTATACCTTTACAAGAACTGCAGGCACACTGCCCACCGGGCTGACGCTTTCCAGTAGTGGCGTTTTATCAGGAACACCCACGGTGGTGAATGGAGTGGGGAGTACCTTTACCGTTCGGGCGGTTGACTCAAAGGGCTGTAGTTCGTCTAAAACCTATGTGCTGCAGGTTTGCCCAAAGATCACACTGCCGCTACCTACACTGACCGGCACAGTGGGTAAGGCGTATTCTGCTTCATTCGCAGCAAGCGGAGGAACAGCACCCTATGTTTACACTCTTACCGGGAATCCTCTGCCCGCAGGTCTGACTCTTAACGCGATTTCAGGCACTATAAGTGGAACGCCGGGAGAGGTGACTTATCAATCAGTCACCGTTAATGCCACAGATGCAAATGGATGCCTTTCTTCAAGGACATACGATTTTGAAATAGGCTGCCCAGTCATCACCGTCAATCCGACGGCTCTTATTGACGGTGTTCTTGGCACCGCTTATTCGCAAACTTTGAGTGCCACTGGTTCTACGGCACCTTATGATTTTTACATTTGGGATGGCTCACTTCCGAACGGGTTGGTTTTGAATAATACGACTGGGGCCATCACGGGCACGCCTACCAAGGGGACATTAGGTGCTGGACTATTGGGCTTTTGGAACTTCGATTTCAATCTGACCAATTTTGTCACCAGTTCTCTCTCCTCGACGAGCATTGTTGACGGTGATTTCGATTACTTTGACTATCCATCGCAGTTGGGTGCTGATGGCTCGTCCGTTTATCTTTTCGGAAACACCCTTGGTGCAGCCTCCTATATCGAAGCGATGGTGGATGTTTCAGAGACCGCCTTTACGACCTCCTTTTGGTTCAAGACTGACGATGCAAACGCAGGTCTATTTTCTGTCAAAGCATCGGAACTAGGGACAACAGGTCATGACCGTCACCTCTACCTTACTGGCGGGAACCTAGGAGTCAGGCTCTACAATACGGAAATATTGACGACGAGCGGGAAAAATTATGCCGACAGCGCTTGGCATCACATTGCTTATGTCTATGGCGGCACAGAAGGCGGACAAAAAGTTTATGTCGATGGCGTTCTGGTCTTGTCTGGTACGAAAGCGAACTCCGACTTTACCTGGCAGGATCGAGTGTGTTTTGGCTATTCCACAGACGCTGTTTCAAAGTCGATGATTGGATGGATCGACGAGGCTGCGATTTGGAACATTGCCTTGACGGCGGAGCAGGTGGGCTTCCTTGCATCAGGCGTTATCCGTCCTGCCTTCGGTATTGGAGTTTATGCATACGATCAATTTGGATGTGTCGGAACTAGATATTACATGATTGATCCAGATTGTCCGGCGATGACTATCAATCCGGCAAATCTGCCGCCGGCACAGGTTGGCAGGGCATATAGTTATACGATGAGCGCCACGGGTGGCAGTGGGGCAATCAGATGGAGTCGGACATCAGGGTCACTTCCGCCAGGTATAGCGCTGAATGCTACCACTGGAGCCATTACCGGCACACCTACGGCAGCTGGCACTTATAGCTTCACCTTGAGGGCGGTGGATGCTCGTGGCTGCGTAGGCACGCGCGCTGTTTCATTCATTGTCGGTTGTCCTGTGATTGATCTTTATACTTCAGGCCTTGTTTTAGGTAGGGTGGGGACCAGTTACAGCGACCAGATCGATGCTGTGTCGCTCTATGGCCCCGTTTCAACGTCTGGATTGGTAGCTCAATATCAATTCACCAGTGACCTTATTGACCGCACCATGAGCGGTCTGAATCTAACAGGTTCTGGAGGTAGCTTTTCCGGTGATGGCCTGCAGCTTGCCTCTGCTTCTGCGTATGCCTCTGTAGCGACTTCGGTTCTGAATACGGATACGCATTCCGTAGCCTTCTATCTCCGCTACACGGGCGATCCAAATGGTGTTTGGTCTAAGATTTTTGGCTTCCGCAGTGGCGGATCAGATCGCTCGCCGGGTATTTGGAGAGAACCTTCCACACACAATATGTATTGGCGCTACGATCCTGGTGACTTGGGGGTTAGCGAGCCTGGCTTTGTGAAGGACAGATGGTATCAGATTACAGGCGTCAAAAATGGGGCTAGCTTTATCTGTTATGTCAACGGAGCCGTCGCTGCGTCGGCCACTGTGCCGAGTCCTAAGTCTGCTGGCAGCGCCGCCCTTGAAGTTGGATCAGCAGGTGGCTTTTCTGCGCCTGATGCCATCATCAAGGACCTACGCATTTACAATCGTAGTCTCAGTGCGGCAGAGGCATCTGTCGCATCCACAGCTTTGACATACTCGGTTACTTCAGGCTCACTTCCAGCAGGCTTGAGCTTAAACGCAGCCACTGGGTCGCTTTCAGGCACTCCTTCGGCAGGCAACGGGGCTGGAGTCTCTGTCACATTCACGGCCACAGATGCCAATGGGTGTGCTGATTCTCGGGCTTTAATCATCAAGGTTTGTCCAGTGCCAGTGCCAGGAAATCTTTCGACTGCGCTTGTGGTTGGCAGTGCCTATTCATCGAGTGCCGCTGCTACAGGAGGTGTTGCACCTTATGTTTATGCACTCACTAGCGGAAGCTTGCCTGCCGGCCTGAGTTTAAATACCACTACTGGTGCTGTTACGGGAACACCTTCAAACTCGACCTCAACCACGTTTACGATTTCTGCAACGGACGCTCATAGCTGCGCCGGCACGAGGACCTATACGCTATCTCCTGCTTGTCCAGCCATCACCATCACCCCTGCATCCTTGGCGCGCGGCACAGTCGGAGTGGCCTACAATCAGGCACTCACTGCATCAGGCGGTACTGCTCCATACAGTGCGTGGACCGTAACGGCAGGCACACTGCCATCCGGATTGACTTTGAATAGTAGCACAGGAGCCATCACCGGCACACCGGCCACCTCCAACGCTTCTGGAGTCAGCTTCACTGTCCGAGTCAATGACAGCTATGGCTGCCAAGACACGCAAGTCATTAGCTTGCAGATCTGCCCAGTCATTAGCCTGAGTCCGACGAGCCTTGGCGCTGCAACCGTGGGCACGGCATACAGCCAAACGGTCACAGCAGCAGGTGGAGCCACACCTTACAGTTACACCGTCTCAGGCGGAGCACTGCCGACCTGGGCTACGCTAAATGCCAGCACCGGAGCTATCACCGGCACACCAAGCAGCACCTCGAACGCCGTTTTTGTCATTCGCGCCACTGATGCCAATGGCTGCACAGGCACCCGTAGCTACAGTATCAGTCCTATATGCCCTGTCATCGCCATTTCTCCAGCAGCCGTAGCTAACGGCACGGTCGGGGTTGCCTACAATCAAACACTCACGGCATCAGGCGGCACTGCTCCATACAGTGCGTGGACCGTGATAACAGGCACACTGCCCGCCGGATTGGCATTAAATAGTAGCACAGGAGCCATCACTGGCACGCCGACAGCCTCCAATGCAGCGGGCGTTAGCTTCACTGTCAGAGTCAATGACAGCTATGGTTGCCAAGACACGCAAGTCATCAGCTTACAAATCTGCCCAGTTATTAGCCTGAGTCCGACGAGCCTAGGCGCTGCAACTGTGGGCACAGCCTACAGCCAAACGGTCACGGCCACCGGCGGCGCGACGCCATATGGTTATGCCGTCTCAAGCGGAGCGCTACCAGCTTGGGCCACGCTCAATCCAACGACTGGCGTGATCACTGGCACGCCAAATAACACGACGAGTGCCGTCTTTGCGATCCGAGCTATTGACGCTAACGACTGTATTGGCACGCGCGCTTATACGATCACGCCTGCTTGTCCCGCCATCACCATTACCCCAGCAGCCCTAACACGCGGCACGGTGGGGGTAGCCTACAATCAAACACTGACCGCAACAGGCGGCACTGCTCCTTATGGTGCCTGGACGGTGACAGCAGGCACACTGCCAGCCGGATTGACATTAAATAGTAGCACAGGAGCCATCACTGGCACACCGACCGCCGCTGCCAGCCCCGCCACTAGTATTACCGTTCGTGTGAGTGACACGAATGGCTGCCAAAGCACGCAAGTGGTCAGCTTACAGATCTGCCCAGTCATCACCATCACGCCTGCCACACCTGCTTCAGGCGCTGTGAATATAGCCTATAATCAGACACTGACGGCTACTGGTGGGGCTAGTGCTTACACGTGGAGCGTCGCAAGCGGCACCTTCCCTCCAGGTTTGTCTCTCAGCACGGCAGGCGTGGTCAGCGGAACGCCAACTGATGACATCAGTAGTGTGGTTACTGTGCGTGCGACTGATGCCAATGGCTGCGCCTCAACTCGGGCACTGACTTTTGCCATGAGCTGTCCGCCGATCACGGTGAGCCCAGCCACACTCCCTGTGGGAACGGTGGGATCCGCTTACCCAAGCACGACCTTCACGGCCACAGGCGGCACGGCTCCGTATTCAAACTGGACGATTACGGCGGGCACGTTACCAGCAGGTTTGACGCTTTCCACGGCGGGTGTGCTCAGCGGTACGCCAACGACGGCGAATGGAGCAGGCACAAGCATCACGGTGCGCACACGGGATAATTTTGGCTGTTTTGGTCAGAGCACTTACACGCTGATTATCTGCCCTGTGATCACGCTGAACCCTGTCTCAATGCCGGCTTCGACGGTGGGCACGGCTTACAGTCAAACGGTTACAGCAACAGGGGGTGCCACACCTTATAGTTACGCCGTTTCAAGTGGAGCGCTGCCAACCTGGGCCACGCTGAATGCCAGCACTGGCGTCATCACTGGCACGCCAAACAACACGACGAGTGTTACTTTTACCATCCGTGCTACCGATGCCAATGACTGCACTGGCACGCGCGCTTACACGATCACGCCTGCTTGTCCTGCCATCACCATCACGCCAGCGACGCTGGCACGCGGCACGGTGGGGGTCGCCTACAATCAAACACTTGCCGCCTCAGGTGGCACTGCACCCTACAGTGCGTGGACCGTGACAGCAGGCACACTGCCAGCCGGATTGACTTTAAACAGTAGCACCGGAGCCATCACTGGCACACCGACTGCCTCCAATGCAGCAGGCGTCAGCATCACTGTCCGAGTCAACGACAGCTATGGCTGCCAAGACACGCAAGTGATCAGCTTGCAGATTTGCCCGGTCATTAGCCTGAGCCCGACGAGCCTCGGCGCTGCAACTGTGGGCACAGCCTACAGTCAAACGGTCACAGCAACAGGTGGAGCCACGCCATATGGTTATGCCGTCTCGAGTGGTGCTCTGCCGTCCTGGGCTACGCTGAATGCAAGCACTGGCGTCATTAGTGGCACGCCAAGCGGCACCACGAATGCCTCTTTTACCATCCGTGCTACCGATGCCCATGGTTGCACGGGCACTCGAAGCTACAGCATTAGTCCTATTTGTCCTGTCATCAATATCACCCCAGCCGCCCTGGCTAACGGCACAGTGGGAGTCGCCTACAATCAAACGTTAGCGGCATCAGGCGGCACCGGACCTTACAGTGCATGGACCGTAACGGCAGGCACCCTGCCAGCCGGATTGACATTAAATAGTAGCACAGGAGCCATTACCGGCACACCAACCACCTCTAATGCAGCAGGTGTCAGTTTCACCGTTCGGGTCAATGACAGCTATGGTTGCCAAGACACGCAAGTCATCAGTTTGCAGATCTGCCCAGTCATTAGCCTGAGCCCAACGAGCCTTAGCGCTGCAACCGTCGGCACAGCTTACTCCCAAACGATCACAGCAACAGGAGGAGCCACACCTTATGCTTATGCCGTCTCAGGCGGAGCGCTACCAGCCTGGGCCACGTTTAATCCAACGACTGGCGTGATCACTGGCACGCCAAATAATACGACAACGGCTGTCTTTACCATCCGAGCTACCGATGCCAATGACTGCACTGGCACGCGAGCTTACACGATCACGCCTGCTTGTCCTATCATCACTATCACCCCAGCGACGCTGACACGCGGCACGGTGGGGGTCGCCTATAATCAAACGTTAGCCGCGTCAGGTGGCACTGGACCTTACAGTGCGTGGACGGTGACGGCAGGCACACTGCCAGCTGGATTGGTTTTGAATACCAGCACTGGCGTCATCACCGGCACGCCGACCACTTCCAATGCAGCGGGTGTCAATATCACCGTTCGAGTCAATGACAGCTTTGGCTGCCAAGGCACGCAAATCATCAGCTTGCAGATTTGTCCAGTTATTAGCCTAAGTCCGACCAGCCTCGGCGCAGCCACCGTCGGCACAGCTTACAGTCAAACGATCACGGCCACCGGCGGCGCGACGCCATATACCTTTGCATTAAACAGTGGGTCACTTCCTACCTGGGCTGCGCTGAACTCCAGCACAGGTGTTCTTAGCGGCACACCGAATAGCATGACGGCAGCAACTTTCACGATCAGGGCAACTGATGCGAATGGCTGCGTCGGTGTTTCACAAAGTTACACGATCACGCCTCTGCCAAATACAGACTATGGCGACTGGAACGGCTCCAATGCACTCACGGCAACAACGACGAGCTTAGTGAATACTAACCTCCGCTTAGGAGCTGCCATTGATGCCGAGGCCAATGTGACCGCGAATGCGACCGCCAGCGTCGATGACACTACAGCCACTGATGATGAAGATGGCGTCTCTATGCCGTCCAGTATCCTTGTTGGGATGAGCGTCACAATCCCTGTCAGCGTCTTCAACAATAACACCGCAGGCCGTCAGCTCCAGGGCTGGATCGATTTCAACAATGATGGAACGTTTAACAACGTTGACTGGACCACAGCAGGAGGTGAGCGTATTTATAACGCTGCCACCCCTGCCAATGCAGCGCAGCAGACGGTCAACGTTACCTTCACCACACCAGCGACCGCCAGCGTTGGCGCGCAGCGCGGTGCACGTTTCCGTCTCAGTGATTCCGCTGCGACCACGCCAACGAGTTCAGGTGCTACTGGAGAAATTGAGGATTACGTTGTCTCCATCAATGTCGGAGCCATCCTTTCACTGGGTAACCTTGTTTGGATCGACAACAACAACAATGGCCTCAGAGATACCAATGACAGTGGTGCACCTGGAGTCACCGTTCAGCTTTGGACTCCTGGAGCGAATGGAACGGAAGAAAATGGTGCAGGTGACGATGTAAAGGTGGGTGCTGATAAAGTGACCGACATCAATGGTAATTATCTTTTCAATGGCCTGCTCGCGGGCACTTATTATATCCGCATTCCCACGCCGCCAGTGGACTTTCCCCTCACTTCGGGCGTGCCGGATACGGCAGATAATCAGCAGGATGGAGATAACAATGGACGTCAGCCCGGCGGAGTGGGCACTTCCATCCGTAGCCCAATCATTACACTCACAGCTGGCGGAGAGCCTGCCATTGGCATTGATGGTGATGATACAAATGGTGACCTCACTATCGACTTTGGTCTTGCCTCCACAGATCCATGCTATGCGCTGAATTTGATCGATAATCCTAGCTTCGAATTCAATGGAGGAACCAACACGACGGGTGCTCTGTTTGCTGCGCTCGGATACAATGGAACTGGCACCACCTTTGGGACTGGAGTCAACTCCCTTCGCTGGGTTCAGGGTGTGAATCCCACTAGCGCCCTCAATGATCCAATCCAGCGTATGAAAGTCCTCGCTGTTGGTACGGGTGCTAGGGTGGGCTGGTTGGAGAGCGCCCGTGCTCATCACGGTAAGCGCTTCATGCTCCTCGAAGGTGAGCTGTCTTGTGTCGAAGTGAAGCCTGCTGGCGGCGGGAACTGGAGTAGCGTCCTCTTGCCGGGAAACTCGTATCAGTTCAGCGTCTGGGCAGACACTGCGAGTGCGGCAAATGCCTCCTTCCAGCTCGATCTCGCTGCAAGCCGTGCTATTTTCATGATCGGTAATAGTGTCACACCGCTGCACTTTTACACAGCCACTCAGAATCGCTGGCTGGGTTCACCCTCCAGCTTCGCCTCTGCTGATTACAATGGGTGGAATGAAGCTACGGCAACTAGCACTCAGCCAAACTGGAAGCGCTACACTTACATCATCAGTATTTCTGCCACAGCCACCGCTGCTCAGATCGACAGTGCTTCACTCATTCTTAGTGCCCAGCCTGGCAGCGGCCCTGTCGCGATTGATGACATCATGATCTGTCAGCCTGCCCTTTCCCTTGGAAATCTTGTCTGGAATGACGCCAACAATAATGGCCTCAAAGACACTGCTGAACCGGGACTCTCTGGAGTCACCGTCCAGCTCTTCAGTCCTGGCTCCGACGATGTCATCGGAGGAGCCGTGGCAGATATTCAAGTGGGAGCCAGTGACGTTACCGATGTCAACGGAGCCTATCTTTTCTCCAGCCTCTCTGCTGGGAACTACTACGTCAAAGTCACCCCAGAAGCAGGGGACAAGACGGGTGGCACTCCTGCCACTGCGGACAATAACGTCAACAACAACAACGACGGTTCTCAACCCGGCGGCATCGGCACTCCGCTCTTTAGCCCGATCATCAATTTGGCTCCTGCTGCTGAGTCCACAACTGACGGAGATACTAACCCGAATAGCAATCTTACCATCGACTTTGGTATCTACCAGTGTCCAGCCATTACGGTGAATCCAGCCACTCTGACGAACCCGATCCAAGGTTTTGCCTACAGCGCGACGATTACTGCATCGGGTGGCACTGGCGCTTACAACTATACGGTGACGAGCGGAGCTTTGCCAACTGGTCTGGCCTTGAGCAGCGCAGGCGTGCTTTCAGGTACAGTCACAAGTTCCACTGCGGCGAACTTTACAGTGACTGCAACGGATGCCCTAGGTTGCAGTGGCTCACGCGGCTATACGCTCTCGCCAGTCGTCACAGACTTCGGTGATTGGAATGGTTCTGGTGCCGCTACGACCACGACCACTTCTAACCGCAATTCCAATCTGCGTCTCGGCCTCACGGTTGATGCTGAGGCTTCTGTCACCCCGAATGACTTAGCTACAACGGATGACACCACGAACACTGGCTCAGCTGATGACGAAGATGGCGTGACGATGCCCGCCAGCATTACCCAGCGTGCTAGTGTGACGATCCCTGTCAGTGTCTTTAACAACAACACGGCCAATCGCGTGCTGCAAGGTTGGATTGACTTCAACAACAACGAGATCTTTGACAACAACGATGTCGGAGCTGGTGGAGAGCGCATCTACAACGCCACCGTCCCCGCCAATGCGGCCCAACAAACCGTGAATGTCACTTTCACAGTCCCTTCAGGAGCCAGCCCTGGCACTCTACGAGGAGTGCGTTTCCGTTTCTCTGACAACGCTGCCACCACACCGATCAGTTCCGGAGCTACAGGTGAAATTGAGGATTACACCGTCACCATCGCCTGCTCGACCATCGCCATCACGCCTGCAACTGCGGCGCCTGGTTTAGTCGGTGCAGCGTATAGTCAAACTCTGGCTGTTACTGGCGGAACTGCACCTTATAGTGCATGGACCGTTACGGCAGGAGCGCTGCCCACTGGCCTAACATTAAACGCCAGCACTGGCATCATTAGCGGCACACCAACCGCCGCAGCCAGCCCAGCCACCAGCATCACCGTGCGCGTTAATGACGCCAATGGTTGCCAAGGCACGCAAGTGATTAGTTTGCATGTCTGCCCCGTTATCGCCGTTAATCCAACCTCACTGGCCAATGGCATTGTTGGCACTGCCTATAGCCAAACCATCAGCGCCACAGGTGGCACTGCGCCTCATACTTGGACGAGTGGGGGTGGCGTATTACCTGCGGGGCTGGCTTTGTCTTCTGCGGGTGTACTCAGTGGCACAATGACGAAGTTTACCACGGCTCAGTTGCCGCTGGGATACTGGAGCCTGGATCAGGTGGGCACAAACTTCGTCACGCCGGGCACTGCGGATGCGACAATAAGCGGTGGCACCTACAGCACAGATGTTCCTAGCGCTGGCTCTGGTGGTAGGTCGGTGCAGCTCAGCGGCACTAACTCGTACATCGAGTCAATCATCGACATCCCAGAGACGGGTTTTACGACTTCGTTCTGGTTTAAGACAGTTAGCGCCAATGCTGGACTCTTTTCAGCGAAAGCCGGAACGCTTGGCACCTCGGGACAAGACCGTCATCTTTATCTCACAGGCGGGAATTTTGGCGTGCGTATGTGGGATACGGAAATTCTTACCACTACGGGCAGAAACTACGCCGACAATGTCTGGCACCACGTTGCCTATGTCTATGGAGGAACGATGGGAGGGCAGAAGGTGTTTGTGGATGGAATACAGGTGCTTTCTGGCAGTAAGGTATCTTCGCAATTTAACTGGCAGGAACGTATCTGCTTTGGTTTCTCTACCGACGCTGTCACGCAGTTCCTTCCTGGTCTGATTGATGAGCCAGCTGTTTGGAACGTTGCGCTGTCTGCCACTGACATTGCCAACTTGGCAGGGAATCTGGCTCGCCCTCTGTATGGTGTCAGTGTGAGAGCCACGGATGCCAATGGATGCATTGGGAGCAGGGCCTACGGTGTGAGAACTGTCTGCCCCGTGATCAGCATCACGCCTGCGACCGCGACTCCTGGTTTAGTCGGCACAGCCTACAGCCAGACCTTAGCTGCAACAGGTGGTACCGCCCCGTATGGAACGTGGACGATCACCGCAGGCACATTGCCAGCTGGTCTAACATTAAACGCTATCACCGGCATTATTAGCGGCACACCGACGGCAGCCGCCAGCCCAGCCACCAGCATCACGGTTCGTGTCAATGACGCCAATGGTTGCCAGGGCACGCAAGTTATTAGTTTGCAAATTTGCCCAGTCATCACCGTCAATCCAGCCACACTGGCCAACGGCATCGTGGGCGCTGCCTATAGCCAAACCATGAGCGCTACCGGCGGCACTGCGCCTCATACTTGGACAAGTGGGAGCGGCATTCTACCTACGGGGCTGGCTTTGTCTTCTGCGGGTGTGCTCAGTGGCACAATGACGAAGTTCACCACGGCTCAGTTGCCGCTGGCATACTGGAGCCTGGATCAGGTGGGCACAAACTTCGTCACGCCGGGCACTGCGGATGCGACGATAAGCGGTGGCACCTACAGCACAGATGTTCCCAGCGCTGGTTCGGGTGGTAGGTCGGTGCAGCTCAGCGGCACTAACTCGTACATCGAGTCAATCATCGACATCCCAGAGACGGGTTTTACTACTTCGTTCTGGTTTAAGACAGCTAGCGCCAATGCGGGACTCTTTTCAGCGAAAGCCGGAACGCTTGGCACCTCGGGGCATGACCGTCATCTTTACCTCACAGGCGGGAATTTTGGCGTGCGTATGTGGGATACGGAAATTCTTACCACCACGGGTAAAAACTACGCCGACAATGTCTGGCACCACGTTGCCTATGTCTATGGAGGAACGATGGGAGGGCAGAAGGTGTTTGTGGATGGAATACAGGTGCTTTCTGGCAGTAAGGTATCTTCGGAATTTAACTGGCAGGAAAGGATCTGTTTTGGTTTCGCCCTTGATGCGGCGACGCAGTCAATGCCTGGGCTTATTGATGAGCCCGCCGTCTGGAATGTCGCGCTGTCTGCCACTGATATTGCCAACTTGGCGGGGAATTTGGCTCGCCCTCTTTATGGTATCAGTGTGAGAGTCACGGATGCCAATGGGTGCATTGGGACCAGGGCCTATGGTGTGAGAACTGTCTGCCCCGTGATCACGATCACGCCTGCGACGTTGCTGGATCAGTATGTTGGTTTGGCTTACAGCCAAACGCTCACGGCCAGCAATGGTACCGCCCCATATACTTGGGCGGTGTCAGTGGGCAGCTTGCCTGCGGGGTTGAATTTGAGCACTGGGG
>JAIXZA010000014.1 GCA_027489965.1 Verrucomicrobiaceae bacterium | reverse complement strand
CCGATTCCCACGCCATTGAACTCGGTCGGCTCCCTGCCGGTGCTCAGCGGTGGCACCCACTGGTGACATGGCAGCTCATCGGTCCAACGGGGAACGATGGTGTTTTCAATGGCCCCTTTAAAGACTGAAGAAGGGATTGGCAGTGGCACGTCAGCACGGGAAGAATTCCCGATGCTGAAGACGGAGGCACCCGCAGCGGCAGAGAAACCCTTTTTCAGGAATTCGCGGCGGTTTGTTGAGGTTTCACGGTGGTCTTGATGCATTTAGTTTTTGGGCTATATCGCGGTTTTTTTTGGGGGTTGGGAGAGTGATGATGGAGACATCTGCAGACAGCGGTAGCTTGGCAGTCACCTGCGGCGCTTGTGCTTCTGAAGCTGTATTCGACTCAGTTAACTGAAAAGTTGGGGGGGGCGGGACCTCCTGAACGGCCCGTTGCAGGTATTTCCAGGAGAGTGTTGAGCGCGCGGCCTTGAAGGTCTGCCTGCACGCTGCCGTCAGTTGAGGTGGGGTGCCCATTTGGCACGAATAACTGAGGGTGATCGAAGGGCGCTTGCTCGAATTTAACTCGAGGATCGGTGAGACTGAGCAGGAACGCTACGAGAGCCTCTTTCTCTGCCGGGGTAAGCCCCAAATCGGTGATGTCCGTGGGGATGTCGTCGATGTTCTCATCACGGAAGTCTCCGCCCCGATTATAAAAATCAACCACCTGCCGCAGCGTCAACTGGCCACCATTGTGAAAGTAGGGCGCGGTCAATTCCACGTTACGCAGGGAAGGTGTTTTGAACGATCCATCGGCAGACGGTGCGTAGTGCTTATCAGCCGTGAAAAAGGGAAGCGGAAGATCAAACTCCTGAAGCTTTCCGGCATAGAACAAGCGGGCCTCAGAGAGTGGATGACCAAACGGATCATTGGCTCCGATGCCGAGATCTTCAAAGGTAGGGCGCACACCAATGTTGTAGAATCCATTGTCATACACCACATGGCGGCCTGTCGTGTTTACCATGCCTGAGGCGTCAACTTTAGGAGCAACAGAAGCGAAGACCATGCGCTCGATACGGTCTGGAATGCTCGGACGTGCACCAGCCGTACCTGGTAGCTTGATGACGGGATCACCTGGCATTGGGATTTCGATTTTATCGAGCTTCGAAACTGTCGCCGCGGAGAACTCAGGGCCATTGTGGCACGCAGCGCATTTGCCTTTGTCCTTGAAGATCGCCAGACCGCGCTTCTGCTGCGCTGTCAGTGCTGAGTCATAGCCTTCAGCGTAGCGATCGAATGGAGAGTCATCCGAAACAAGAGTGGATTCATACATTTGAATCGCGAGTCCAAAGAAGAGCGCAAAATTCCAGCTCATGTGATTGAACTGCTTTGCATTGGGATTACGAGGAGTCTTCACCAACAACGGTGCGCCACTGGCAGTTACTTCCACCCAGTTCACGCCCTGCCACCAGGTCGGCACGAAAGCTTTTTCGATCATCTGCTGATAAGAAGCTGTCAGCAGACCCTTGCCCGAAGGATGAACCATGGATCCGAGCACGCTGTCCTCTGCATGAACGATCTGCTTGGCCAGGGGACGCAGGCTGAGAACTTTTCTGCCAAGATCGGCAAAGGAGCGGCCTGAGGCGGACATCTCCACATCACTGAGAGGTGGGCCAACGGCTTGGGAAGCTAGGCTGGAGTAGCGGAGACGAACTTGCACCTCCTCCATTTGAGTCGGCGTTGCCGCTTGGAGTACATATGCGTCAGGATCACGTGCTCCGAAAGGATTCACTCCATTGAAGACATCCTGAGCACGTCCATCCCAGAAGTTGCGCAAATAAAACACCGCATTGATAACGGTAGGTGAGTTACGAGGAGCCACACGACGGGTGTTCACGCCACCGACTTGATAGGCGTTGTCTGGAAGAGTCTTGCGTGACTCTTCGGCCCGGCGGGGAAAAACCTGAACGAACTGTTCATTCATCACTCCTTGCGAACCCACGATGTCATTGCTGTCGGCAATAACGCGGGATTGCCGATCATTGGCATTGGAGAGTTTGTGGAAAGGGAAGTCAGTAGCTTTCAGGGTGCTGTTAGCGCCTAGTCCGATTTGCAGATCTGGAGTTGGCTGATGCTGATCATTCGTTTGAAGAAGCGCTGGAGCCAATGTGTTGATGTTGCGGCTGTCGGCCCCAGCATGAAAGTGGCAGCTGGCGCAGGAAGTGATCCCATCACTACCAACCTGCATATCCCAGAATAATGCCTTACCAAGAGCGATGGCAGTTTGGCGATCTCTGACAAATTGATCCAGGTTTACTGGCGCAGGTACCGTGACTCCCTTGAGAGTGCGCAAGAGTGTTGCCACTTCACCTTCAGCAATGATATCAGCCTCTGTAACTGGCGGCTCTTGGGGTTTAACAATGAATTGTGCTTGAGCAGTTTGCCCCATCCATAAAAACGCCATCCAGGCGATCGATGCAGCTTTTAAAGCGGTATGGCTTCTACGGTCAAAGTAGAAACCATAGTCGCTGGTGAGCTGCAACTTTCGGTTGATAATGTTTTCTGTAATTTTGGTAACCACTGTTTTATAAAATCCTCTTTCAATTTTAACTATTACAATCGTTTTGGTTCATGCTGCAAATTGATAACAGGGTTACTACAACTAATTTTAAGTTAACCCACCGTTGGTTTCAAAGACGGCTTTTCAAGACACTCCGACACAAAGTCGGCAGCACTCATTGATTCGTTTTGGCCTGTTGTTTGGACGTTCCAATTCAAGGTTACTCCAGTAATTATAAAACAACCTTTCGTCGGCCTTAAAATCGTCTTTTCAAGACGCTTTAAAATGAAGTCATTTACTCTTTTTGAATCGTTTTGGCCTTATGTTTAGCTCGTTCCAAAGCCACCCAGCCCGCATCAGAACTTCGGTTTTCACCACGGTATCAACTCAATAGAGCGAATGATAATTAGTGCTTGATCGATGGATGCATGAAAATGATTTCATGCCTTATTTTTGCATTCAGTTGCCTGTGTGATTACTTCTTAACTTTGAGTTAGCCCGGTGATGAAATTTGGATAACCCATACGGATAAGTTGATTTTTAATGCCATAAAAAGCTGACAAGCTTCCAGTTATTCGATTTTTATTTTTTTACAATCTTCTTGTTAGACTTGGCCTGTGAATCTAATTTGATCTTCGTGTAGGAAGATTTTTCCAGCCCTTTTCTTGAGCCGGAAACTCTTGATGACTTTCTTTTAACTGTGGAGTTACCCGGTTTTTGGAGCTTAAAGATGGTCTGCTGCTTGATTGTTTTTATTTCGTTGGAACTGGACGGCCTCTACGGATGGGTGAAATGAAGCTTTCTTGAATTGTGCCCAGGCTATGGTTCCTCAGGCTCTTAACCTCTAAATCGTTTCGGGATGAGCGGTAACAGTAAGCGGGGCGGAAAAGTTCCGACGGACAATGGCAGGCTTGAATCGGCAATCGATCATTCGCCTTTGCAGATTGGATGACTAGCTACGCAGACCTTTGTTTCTTTATGATAGAGCAGCGCGTGGTTTGAAGAGAAGGATCAAACAGGAAGTCCATCTGTTCATGAGAAGATCCAGCTGGAGGAGAGGCCTCAACTGGCGAGGGAGGTTTATTGTTTCACCCAAGTGCGCCCATGCATGGTCTAGGACAAGTTTGCGATCAAGTTGAGCGCCGTGAAGGGAGGTAGACTAGAAGTTATGAGGCGAGTTTTGTCGCTCCATGTGAGCTGCAGTTTCTGTTATTGGCAGTGATGATGCGCAATGAAACACTGGGAAGAAAAATGGTTGCTGATGAAGTGGGGTCGCAATCATAACCCATTTCATGATGTATTTAGAGAGACCAGATGCGGGGAATCCTGCACTTGCTGCTGTGGCTGAGTGAATGGCAGCTTAGCAGGTATCTAGAGCGACGGACGAGGTCTTGAAGGATTCTGGGTGCATGGAGACAACTTCTGTTGTCCGCAGGCGGCCAAAAACTGTAGCCTTCATTATGATTGAATTCATTGGATGACCTTCAGCAGTGATGAAAAGAACAAGGAGTCCTCGTATTTGAGTGGTTTCGGATTCAAAAAGGTTGGGTAGGATCGAGATCTCGAACAGCCCATGGCAGAAGAAAAAAAGGATGAAACCCCAAAAAGAAGACTACCAAAAAACAGAAAAGTCATTTGGTTGGCTCAAAAACGATCGTTTCGTGAAAGTGTAGTGAGGTGAGGCGGGTAATTCACATGGCGTTGCAAAAGTCTGATTTTGAAGCTTCTTCTGCCCTTGTCTGGCAGGAAAGGGGATTCAAGGAAACAAAGTCTGGAAAAAGAAGTGCCATGAAACTTCTTCAATTCAGAAATAGTCTTTGACATCAACCTCTGACGCCCTAGTTTCGCCTCCACTTTTTCGGAAAAAAGCCGAGGTGTACTCACCAGAGATCATTGTCTTGGGTGTCTTGTACCTCGGTTTTCTCGTCGAAAGAGGAGGAGATCCCTTCGCGGGTCGCCGCCGGTTAATGCTGTTGTAGCTCAGTGGTAGAGCACGTCCTTGGTAAGGACGAGGTCGAGGGTTCAAATCCCTCCAACAGCTCCAGCGATGACGTGCCTTGGTCTCTCCGTTACACGACAAACGAAACTGACAATAAGCGCAAAAAACTCATCCCATCATGGCTAAAGAAGCATTCCAACGCAACAAGCCGCACGTCAACATCGGCACGATTGGCCACGTTGACCACGGCAAAACCACACTCACTGCAGCGATTACGACCACCTTGGCTACCAAGGGTTTCGCTACCGCTAAGAAGTATGATGAAATCGACGCCGCTCCTGAAGAAAAGGCGCGCGGTATCACCATCAATACAGCTCACGTTGAGTATCAGACTGACAACCGCCACTACGCCCACGTGGACTGCCCAGGACACGCTGACTATGTTAAAAACATGATCACTGGTGCTGCCCAGATGGACGGTGCGATCCTTGTTTGCTCCGCTGCTGACGGCTCAATGCCACAGACTCGTGAGCACATCTTGCTTGCTCGTCAGGTGGGTGTTCCAGCTATCGTGGTCTTCCTGAACAAGGTTGACATGGTGGATGATGCAGAACTCCTCGACCTCGTTGAAATGGAAGTTCGCGACCTCCTTTCCAAATATGACTTCCCGGGTGATGACATCCCGATTGTCAAGGGTTCCGCCCTCAAGGCCCTCGAAGGTGACGCCACCCACGAAGCGAACATCCACAAGCTCATGGAAGCTGTGGATAATTACATCCCGCTGCCAGAGCGTCCGATCGATCAGGACTTCCTGATGCCGATCGAAGACGTGTTCGCTATCGAAGGTCGCGGTACCGTCTGCACCGGCCGTGTCGAACGCGGAATCATCAAGAAAATGTCTGAAGTCGAAGTCGTCGGCATTCGTGACACCATCAAGACCACTGTTACGGACATTGAAATGTTCCGCAAGCTGCTCGACGAAGGTCGTGCTGGTGACAACGTGGGTCTCTTGCTCCGTGGTGTGAAGAAGACAGACGTTGAGCGCGGCCAGGTTATCGCCAAGGTCGGTTCCGTGAAACCACACAAAACGTTCAAGGCTGAGATCTATGTTCTCTCCAAGGACGAAGGTGGTCGTCACACGCCTTTCTTCAATAACTATCGCCCACAGTTCTACTTCCGCACAACGGATGTGACTGGTAGCGTGACCCTCCCTGAAGGTGTTGAAATGGTGATGCCTGGTGACAACGTCTCGATCTCCGTCGAGCTTATCTCCCCAGTCGCCATGGAAAAGACCATTCGCTTCGCTATCCGCGAAGGTGGTAAGACTGTTGGTGCCGGACGTGTGTCCGACATTGGCTAATACCGCCGTAAAGATCGCTTGT
>JAIXZA010000046.1 GCA_027489965.1 Verrucomicrobiaceae bacterium | reverse complement strand
GCAGCAAAGTCAATGAGGACTCAATTTCGATCGAAGAGTTCATCCACGGGCTAGCAACTTCGGTTTCATCTGTAGCCACAGGAAAATTCATCAAGCTTCAAAGCGTCGTTGAGCCAACGCTCGGAAGAATCATCACAGACTCTGAAAAGCTCGAGCGTATTTGCCTTAATTTGATATTCAATGCCTTAAAGTTTACGGCAGCCAGTGGACGCGTGGAAATTAAAGCCTACCAACAGGGCGAATGGTTAACCATTGAAGTCAGCGATACTGGCATGGGCATTCCAGATGAGCAACTACCCAACATCTTTAACCGCTTCTGGCAGGCTGACACTTCATCTCAGCGTAAGTTTCAAGGCATGGGCATTGGCCTGGCTCTTGTTAAAGAATTGGCTGAAGTTCAAGGAGGCCGAGTCTCAGCCAAGAGTGAAGTGAATGAGGGAACCACCATGACAGTGCTCTTGCCTTTGAAAAAAGAACTCCAAATCAAAGATTCCACTCTAGATGCCATCGGGGAGCCAGATGACACTGAAGCCACAAAAGAAAAAGATTGGATCGCAGATCTTTATAAGAGAGCAGAATTATCCCCTGCCCTAGCTTCTCTTCAGGCAGCTTTACGTCCAGTAGAAACAAGCGCCAGCCGACACAAAAAGCCGATGCTGCTCATCGCTGATGACGAGCCAGATATGCTGCGTTTTTTAAAGGGCCAGTTAAGCACGTCTTTCGAAGTCATTGAAGCTGTCGACGGCCATCAGGCCGTTGAAAAAGCGGCCCAATTTTTGCCAGATATCATTCTTTCTGACATGATGATGCCAGAAAAAGATGGGTTACAAGTCTGCCGAGAACTACGTCAAAAAACCTCCACCAAAAACATTCCAATTGTTCTATTGACGGCAAGAGCTGATGAAAAAACAAAGCTCGATTGCTTAACGGCTGGTGCGAGTGATTTTTTGTTAAAACCCTTTACTCTAACCGAGATAATGGTGCGGCTGAAGAACCTTATCGACAATCGTCTTTATCAGCAGGAACTCTTTGTGCAAAAGCAGCATCTAGAGTCCACCTTGGAACAGTTGAAAGATACTGAGTCCATGCTTGTTCAAAACGAAAAACTTTCTTCACTTGGGAGGCTAAGTGCAGGCTTGATCCATGAGATAAACAATCCTCTAAACTATGTCAGCCAGGGCCTGCAACTGATGCGTTTTTCAGCCAAATCTCTGCCTGAAAGCGAGCAGGCGGATTTTAACGACACACTCAAAGACGTCAGTGACGGAGTTAATCGAGTCGTCCGCATCATCTCAGATCTGCGCGGCTTTACTCGCAATACAAATGAGCTCTCACAAACCTTTAACTTCAAAACCCTTGTCACCACAGGCCTAAGATTTTTCTCTCATGTCTGGAAGGACGGCATCCATCACACAGAGAGTGTTCCTGAGTCCCTTGAAGCTAAGGGTGACAGCAATCAAATCATGCAGGTCTTTATCAACCTTGTTCAGAATGCTATCGATGCTGTTCAAAGCAAAAAATATCCAGAAGGCGAAGCGCCAAGGATTGTGATCTCAGCCCAATCAAAAGGAGATAAAGTCCAATTAACCGTTCGTGACAATGGACCGGGTATCCCAGAAGAAGTAGCGCAAAAAATCTTTGACCCTTTCTTTACCACCAAAGATGTAGGCCAAGGCATGGGCCTGGGACTTTCGATCAGCAATCGAATCGTCACAGAACATAAAGGACAGATTTTATTTGAAAGTGAACTTGGCATATTCACTGAGTTCACCCTTGAATTTCCCTCAGCCAATAGCACAGCATCAACCCTAGCCTACTCCTAGAAGGACACACCCACATGCAAAACCAATACGACTCCAAAAAGTATGCCATCCTTTATGTAGACGATGAAGAAATGGCCTTAAAATACTTTGAAAAAAGTTATGCCAGTGAATTCCGATTTTACACAGCCTCCAATGCAGCAGACGGACTTAAAATTTTAGAAGAACATGGTGATGAGATTGCTATTCTTATTTCTGACCAAAGGATGCCTGGTGAAAAAGGCGTTCAACTTTTAGAGCGCGCCCGCATCTTGCGCCCTCGCATGGTTCGCATACTCATTACGGCTTACGCTGATTTCAGCGTTACCGTAGATGCGGTCAACCTAGGGAGTATTTTCCGTTATTTATCCAAACCGATTCAGGTCGAAGATGTGCGCACCACACTGCACCGCGCAATGGACTTTTTCATTCTTCAGCAAGAGCGTGACGATTTGCTTCAAGAGAAACTCTCCGCATTGCAGAATTTGTTGATCACTGACCGCATCATGTCGCTTGGTGTGGTGTCTGCAGGTATGAGCCACTCACTCAACAATGCCTTACCAGCACTGGCCGCATTCCTCAACATCACTCCAGGGCGGCTACAGCAACAAAATTTAGATTTCACTAAACTTAGCAACCCAAGCTTCTGGCGGGACTTCCATGGACAAGTGGTCGAGCAATCAGGAAATATTGCCAAGCTTATTGGAAGCCTTACCCTTTCACAATATGAAATCAAAGAGTTGGCTACAGGTCAGGCCCTCCAAAGCGCTATTGATTCTAACAAGCCACAATTTGTAGAACAGAATGTGACTCTGAGATTTGATACCGCAGGCCCATTACCGAGCATTCACAGCAATGCTGATATATTTAATCAAATGATGAGCCTTTTCTTAAAAGCAGAATTGGCTCTAACTTCTTCTGGCGACACCGTATCCATTGCAGCAAAGTCTAAAGATGACGGTCTGCAATTGACCTTCACGGCCACAGGCACCGGCTTCTCCACTGAACTGTTAGGTAAGGTCTTTGATCCTTTTATGATGACGACAGAATCATCTGAGCCTAGCGCGCTTGCCCTAATAGGGGCTTATTTCTTGGCTTATCATCTCGGTGGAAAAATAAGCACTCAACACGGCACTGTCGGACAGGTTATTGAGCTAACTCTTCCTGCCCATCAATCAGTCCCTGTGAGTGGCCCAGAAAGTGGACGCGAGTTTATCACCAATGTACTCATGAATGACGCACTCTGGGAGCGCCTCTTGCCAAACGGATAAAATCCACACAGCTCGCCCTCGAAACTACGATGAATTCAAAGCCATCCAAAGCTAACCAGAGCTGTTCATGAAACTCTAGTGCGACTAGCTGCCTACACCCATGGGGAGCGTTGTTTTTGAAAGCCTTCGGGCATCGATCGATACTCCTTCATCTTTCAATACTACACACATCGAGCCACTATAGGCTTGCGCGATTTCAACTGACGCCTTTCATAAAAAAAGTCTGGCTAGGCGGGCTGATTTACAGCAAACACTGATGCACTGGAAAAAACCGAGGGCAATCCCTTGGTTGATGTAGATTCTTCATCGGAATTAACGCGCGCCAAGGCTGTCAATAACTCAGGCGAGTATGGACCTTGATTTGAGTTCAGGAATGCACGTGACTCATCTGGGAAACCCGCAAATGCGCAGTTCCAGACCCCCTTGCCGATGGCTGGGCAAGGCCAGGGGCAGCGGCTTGGAACAAAGCCTGGACAGCCCAAAACTTGATTGATTTTAATGCACAAGTCATCAACACAATATGGCTTTAGCATGATGCTGTGAGCACCGAGGGTAAGTGCCCGATCCCAAACATCTTCGTCGTGATTGCCCGTCGCTAAGATTATAGGAATCTTGAGTCCCATACCCCTGACATATTCAATGACCTGATGTCCATCTGTGTTCGGCATTCCTGCATCTACGAGCAAACAATCGGGCACCTGACCACCCAAGGAAAACAAGAAATCAGCTCCAGTCAGATAAAGATGTGTTCTGAAACCTAACACCAAAAGCAACTTCGCTAAAGATCTGCCAACATTCATATCATCATCTACCACTGCAATAAGAGGAGATTGATTTTTGGTCGACATAAAGGAGGTGCAGTTAGCTATTAAAATCTGATTGATGGCTTCATATGAGAGTGAACCTGATCACAATTCCGATCTATTGGACCTTGGTCCTATTGTTGATTATTTTCGATTAACTCCCAAACGTCCAGCCATAACAACAAGCTCAGCCAAAGATCCTGCACACATTTTCTCAGTTACGCGAGCGCGATGAACCTTGATGGTCTTTTCACTCGTGCCCAGCTCGGCTGCTATCTGTTTATTGAGAAGTCCTGTAACAACCAGACAGAACACTTGATACTCACGTGGTGAAAGACTGGCTAATCTATCCTTTAGAGAGTTAATTTCTCTCTGCTTTTTATAGCGAGCCTCACTTTTCTGAAGAGCCGTAGCCACAGCCGATAAGAGGCTATCGTCCGTGACGGGTTTGGTCAGAAAATCAACAGCTCCCGACTTTAACGCATCCACACATTGATCAATTTGGCCGTGCGCCGTGAGAAAAATGACCGACAGAGCTCCCCCTTTACTCGCCAATTGGTGCTGCACTTCTAAGCCATTAAATTCAGGCATATGCATGTCTAAAACCACACAACCGACACCCCCACCCATGGAGCTCTGTATAAAATCACGTGGAGAACTATAAGTCTCTACGCGATAGCCCGCCCCTGACAGAAGACGCGCAATGGCACGCAAGATCGAAGTATCATCATCGACAACATAAACAGTAGGAGAAGAGTCGCTTATCATAGTGGAGCAGAGATTATTGGGAAAGTGATACGAATAAGGCAGCCAATACCCGTCGGTGAAAGAGCTTCAATCGTTCCATGGTGACTTTCTACCACGTAGGCACAATAGGATAGAGCACCCATGTCATTATCTTGGCCTCCTGGAACTACTACGGCTTGAGAGAATCTTTTTAGATTAGGCAGGACATCTAGTGCAGTCGCATCTCCGAAATCTTGAACAGAGAGTTGAATACTGCCCTGATTCATTTCGGTCTTGATGGTTATCACACGCCTATCTTTGCTACAGCCGATCATTTTATCCAAGGCATTCAGCACCAAAGTAATAATGACATGCCTGAGTTCACCACGCTTCCAGGCAATTGGCTGAGCTTCATCCGTTAGTTCGGTGACTAGCCTCATCCCGTTTTTGAGGATTTCCCCAGCCAGTAAATCTAAAACATCTCTGACTTCATGATTCAGATCCAAAGTTTCTCTGTTTGACTTTTGAGGCAGAACTAAGCCGCTTAACCCAACGACAATCTTGTCCAAACGGCTAACATCAGAAACAATATCATTTAAACTTTCCTCTAAATCAGGCTGGCTTAACTCAGCGCGCTTCATGAACCGTAAAGCCCCCTGAGCGTTCAGTAAAATAGCCGCAATTGGTTGCTTCAAGTCATGCGCCAATGAAGCAGACATTCGACCCGTTGTCTCAGTTCTTGAAACTTCGACTACTTGCTTAGCCAGATCATTCTCGATGGCAGCCAAGCGCTTTTTCATCTTCCTTCTACGTCGATTCACGACGATTAGTCCACCTAACAAAATGAGCGAAGCAATGAATAAACCTCCATTCATCACGCTAAATAGGCTTGCCGTAAACAGCCCTCTATAATCGACAATGTTCGCTACAACGTTAAAATTGTCTTCTGCACACTTGGCCAATTGAGGAGCCAGAAGAAGGCATGAAAGCAAACCGCAAAACACCATTGATAATCCAGCAGCGCCCCGATTGATCGAAACTTCATCAAGCTTTCGCCGGGTAAATTGTTCTTTTCTCTGAAGCATTCCTTTTGGTTAACAAAGACAAGGTGCTGCGTCAACTCGCCTCATCACATCAAATGTGATTCAGCATCAATTCATAGGACTGACTGTAACCACTCTAGCAAACTAAGCAGTTCGCTTAATTACGTTTAGCTTCATCATTGCTTTCAAGCTCAGTCTTCATCGCCTAACCTTCATTGATTCGTGCAGTTCACGGCGAAAGCGCTAGATCTTTTCGTGGTCGAAAACTCGATGTTGTTTGATTAGCCGCGTGTCTTTGCAAAAGCTCGATGACATTCATCACACCTCCACCTGAGAAGAAGACTTTCCAGCGTCCGCCTTAGATGGCTTCTCCATTTTGCAGATTAGGACCTTCGTCCAATAGAAGTCCATAAACAGTATAGCGAGATTACCTTCGCCTCATAAACCCCACAACAGCCTACTTATGAATCACGACGAACTACCATCTCATCTGCTATCACGCCTCACGCGCCGCCAACCGCGTGATGTTGCCTCACAGCGCCGCATGCCTGCTGACAATCATCACCGCGCCATGCGCGCCTCTCACGTGGCTCTTGCTGCCATGACTCTCATGAGCCTCAGCGGAGCCAATGAGATCATCGAGACACCTAAACCTGCATTTCAAACCATCAGTCAAAACCAAGCTCTATGAAAACCTACCGTCCACCTGCGCCCAAAGCGCGTCGTATTGACATAGCTCGCATCCTGATTGTCATCGTCTTAGCCTTAGCCACAGCGGCCTCTCTCAATGGCCCATTTGTGCGCCTTGTTCATGCTAAAACTGTCAAAGTTCTGTCTCTGCATTGATGGCAAGCTTAACGTGAAAATAGAAAGTAGCTTGGCTCGATAGAGTCAAGCTATGTTTTTATCGGCACCGAAACAACAAGTGTGTTAGTGCTTCATCATCTCAGAACTCGGACCGAACAGGTTGCAAACCTGTTCCACTTTCCAGCTCAGCATTTCAATTTCTGAAGCCTTGGTTTGTCAATTGTCACACCTTTGGAAAATCAAGTGTTGCCGAATATGCAAGGCACCCAAGCGGCTTCCACGACTAGCCAGCATTCCTTCATCGGCCGTATTTTTCACAACATTTTAGGCCTTTGGTCCAATAGCGATCCATAACAGTCATAACTACAATATGATCAATACCTTCTACCCATCAATGCAGCCTCATCACCGCCAATGCTCTTTTATCGTGATCCTGAAAACACTGTCAGCTAGCGCAGACATTGTTGATGTCGTTGTGAGGTTCAGCCTGGCCGTTTCAACCTCGCACGCCGCTCTGAATATGGGTCGGAACAGCATTTTAGTGTGTTCTTAAAGGGACTGTTTCGCTGTCTTAAAGCACATCCACAGAGATTTCAGCAGATCACCTTCAACGCCTTGATTCCCCAGGATTCTTATCTGCTCAAACCATGCATTTCCCCCTGCAATCCACTATGACTATGAAAGCCCAAGCATACACACTAACTGTCTCTCGTGGTTTCACGAATGTCTCTTCATCTTACCGCAGTTTCACTCTGCTTGCTCTTTTGTTACTCGGCAGTTCCGCTCATGCTGCCATCACCGGCACGGTCTTCCGTGACTTCAATGGCAATGGTATTCAGCAGGCATCGAATCCTACGGAGCCGGGTGTTGCGGGTGTGATCGTTACGGCTTATGACTCAGCTGGCGTTTCCCGAGGCACAGCGACTTCAGCAGCCAATGGGAGTTATTCCATCACGGCAACTGGCGCAGCTCCTTATCGTGTGGAGTTTACCATCTCTGCTTCTGGGATCTGTGCGACCGCTGGAATCGATTTCTCCTCAGGTGGTGGATCAAGCTATGGCACCTCCGTGCAATTCGTTGCCAGTGGCACCGCTACCGTGGACTTCGCGGTCCATAATCCGAGCGACTACAATCGCGGCACAACGGGTGTCTCGGCGTTTATTCCATGCTACGTCAGTGGTGATCCATTGCCCAGCGGCAGCGCCTCGGGGGCTGAGGCCTGGTTTGTCGGTTATCCATATACCAATTCAGGCACAACGGTAAAACCGCCTCAGATGATTGGAGGCGGCATCATTGGACCCACCTGGGGTGTCGCCTACAGCAAACAAGCTGGAAAGGTATTCACCAGCGCCATGTTAAAGCGACACGTTGGACTGGGGTCATTGGGCAGCGGAGGGATCTACATGCTCACGCCAACGACCACCTCCTTCACGGTCAATTCCTTCTATGATTTGGATACCAATGGGCACAGAACCCGGGCCGATGCTTCTGCGCCTGCTTACGGCGAAGGCACAAGTTTTTCAATCGCGGCTGACAATGCGACGATCACCTATCTGGGAACCAATGACCCGCTGACAGGTAAACCAGCGGGCCTCGGTGTCATCGGCACGAACACACAACGCGGACTAGTCACCAACCCTCTCACTCCCAGCCATGATCCCGCTGCTTTTGATCAGGTCGGCAAAGTGGGTCTGGGTGACATCGACATCAGCGATGACGGCAAATTTTTGTTCGTGATGAATCTCTACTCCCGAAAGGTATTCCGGTTGGAACTCAACAGTGCCTCCAACCCAACCGCAGTGGTCAATGTGACGAGCTATGATTTCCCCGCCATCATCTGCACCAATGGAGATTACCGCCCATGGGGTTTGAAGTTCTTCAGAGACAAATTGTATGTCGGGATCGTTTGTTCAGCCGAAAACGCTGGAACGGCGGCCAACTTAACCGCCGCTGTTTATCAACTGAACAATCCAACAGCAGCAGCCGCATTCAATCCAAGCGCAGTCCTCACTTTGCCGCTTAGCTACGATAAAGTTGGCGACCACAAACCGTGGACCAACAACAGCAATAGCATCGGATCACAAACAACTTACCCACAGCCCATACTGTCAGACATCGAGTTCACCGACAATGGCGACATGGTATTGGGAATCATGGATAGGGCTGGGCATCAATGGGGTGAGAGGAACCGCAAGTTCCTCAAAACCACTACAACTAGTATCACTGTTTCCACCTCAGGAGATGTGCTAATTGCTGGCTTAAACTGTGCGTCAGGGACATTCACCTTAGAAAACAATGGAACGGTGACGTCAGGCAATGGAATGCTTCTCACAGGCTCAGCGAATACCAATGCAGGACCCGGTGGAAAAGAATTTTTCAATGATAACGGGCCTATCGGAGGCTTTCATGATGAGACGGCCATAGGTTCACTAGCTCTTCTAAAGGGCCAGGGTGAGCTATATTTACCGAGTTATGATTCAACAGCAAATTCAGGGGATGCAGGAACGATCAAGCTTTCCACCACAAACGGTAGTTATGTGGCCGGCTCCAGCTACGAGCTCTACAACCGCAACAGCGCTGATGGTGTCTTTGCAAAGGCAAATGGTCTTGGCGATTTAGAGATTACCGGCGACGAAGCCCCCATCGAAATCGGAAACCGGATCTGGGCAGACAGCGATGGAGATGGTGTTCAAGATGCGGGCGAAGCTGGCCTTAGCGGTGTTACCGTGGAGTTACGCAGCGGCAGTACAGTTCTCGCGACTGCTACCACTGACACGAACGGTAATTACATTTTCTCCAGTGCCACAGGAACCTCCACTCCAGCGTTCATTTACGGGATCACTGCACTTCAGCCTAATGCCAACTATATCGTCAGAGTTCCAACAACGGTGAGTGGACTGAGCCTGACACAGGTCAACCAAGGCGGCAAGGATACCGTTGACTCAGACGCTGCAACCACCGGAGATGTGCCAGTTCTTGCCGCAGAAATCCCAGTCGCCGGAGCCAACAATCATACCTTTGACATCGGCTATAGCTCGGTGGTGACTTGCTCCATCACGGACCTCGCATTCACTGGCGGCACCGCTACCTGCAACGACAACGGCACCCCGGCCGTGACCACGGACGATTACTTCACCAGTGATGTTACCGTTACTTTCGCCAATGCGCCATCCACAGGCAATCTGATCCTCAGTGGTGCTGCACTGCACTCAGCGAATACGGTGACAACCGTCGCGGTAGGCAGTCTCGGAAGCAGCACCAGCCATACTTTTACCGGAGTAAAACTCAAGGCCAACAGTACCGCCAACCCGCTCGTGGCGACCTTCAGTGCTGATGCCGCATGCACCTTTACAAAGAACACTACAGCAGTACCGCCCTGCTCGGTTCCAGGATGTCCGACGATCACTGTCACAGCTCCTGCCTCACTCGCTAATGGCACGGTTGGCCTTGCCTACACGTCAGTCACTTTCACGGCCAGCGGTGGTGTTAGCCCGTATTCATGGGTCGTAGCCCCAGCCTTACCTGCAGGGATCACGCTCACTTCTGCTGGGGTTTTGAGCGGCACGCCTTCTGCGGCTGCTCCTGCGACAACTTATCTCTTCACCGCTACCGATAGCACAGGAGGACTAACATGCACAGGCACCAAATCGTTGAGCTTGACGGTTAACTTCGCTGCATGCCCCAGCATCAATGTGACCCCTGCGCCGTTGAGCAGCGGCACGGTCGGCACAGCCTACTCGGCAAGCCCCAGCTCCAGCGGCGGAGCGGCTCCTTACACCTGGATGGCCACCAGCTTGCCCGCAGGCCTAACCATCAACGCTAGCACTGGAGCAGTCACCGGCACTCCAACTGCCGCAGGCAATGCGACCATCACCGCGACTGACGCCAACGGCTGCACGGGTGCGACAACGCTCGTGATCAATGCCTTCGCCTGCCCAATCATCACGGTAACGCCATCAGTTCTGCCAGCAGGGCAAACGGGCACAGTTTATAATCAGACGCCGACGGCCAGTGGTGCTCCATCTGGCAGCACCTACACCTGGTCAGCCTCTAGCTTACCTGCTGGTCTGAGCATTAACGCCCCCACCGGAGCCATTACCGGCACACCCACCGCAACAGGCACGGCCACGATCACCGCCACCTATACCAGCGCTGGCACCAACTGCACCGGCACCGCCACGCTCACTGTCACGGGCACTGCCTGCTGCCCGCAGATCACCATCTCCGTTCCCTGATCTAGCTACTCATTCCCTCGAATCCCCCACCCCTTCCATTATGAAAAATACACTCGATTTCATGGATTGCACTGAAAGTTACATTCATTTTTACAGTCGGCTAGACTCGATTCGAGAACTTGCGCAGACATCGTTGCTAAAGACCCACACATGTCGCTATACATTCTCCTTAGTCAGCGCTCTGTTCATTGACCTTGGCATTACATCACACGCCCAGTTGGTCTGCCCTCTACCAGCAGAACTCAATCAAGTAACAGCCTGTTACATCAACGGAGACAGAACTCAGAGTGCATCCGAAGCCGCCGTTGTCTTGTTTAATCACACGACGGCCCGGGGCAATTCTGGAAGCAAAGAGGTAGTCGCGACTATCGGCGAAGTAGGTGCGGTCTGGGGGGTGGCTTGGCGTGCCCAAACTCACAAACTTTACGCTTCTGCCTTCATCAAGCGTCACTGTGACCTCTCTCCTCACGGCACTGGAGCTATCTATGAGATTGATCTCACAACGCCCACTTCAGCAGGAGCTGGCACGCCAACACTTTGGCTAGATATAAACTCAGTTACCCACCTCGGTGCGGGCTCCACACTTTTCCCCAACGAAACAGCTGCTAATCGCGAGCTAGGGGCTCCGACAAGCCCAAACCGCGATGCATGGGCCTTCAATCTCGTGGGACGCCAAGGCATAGGTGATATCGACATCTCTGCCGACGGTTCAACAATGTATGTGGTGGACCTCACGAACCGTCAGGTTCTTGTCATCGACATGACCACGAAAACGGTCACTACCCGTCATCCCGTGCCTGCCCCAGCCAACTATGCCAACGCAGATGACCGCAGACCATTCGGTGTGAAGCACCACAATGGTGAACTTTACCTCGGTGTCGTAAGCTCAGGAGAAACCGGCGAGATGAAGAACAATTTGCGCGGAACTGTGATGAAACTCACCGCTGGGGTTTTCACCCCGCTAGTTGATCTCCCCAACTGGACTTACCGGGATTGGCCAAATGGAACGATAGTAGGCTGGTATCCCTATTTCACAGCCCACAAGAACAGCTTCACCACAGGTTACGCTTACAATCAGTATCCTGTTCCACTGATCTCGGACATCGAGTTCGATGCGAACAATAACATGATCATCGGCGTCATGGATTGGAGTTGTCATCGCTATGGAGACTTCAACTACCGTCCAGATACATCCAGCACCGATCTGTATTCTTTCCAGGCCCATGGTGATTTGATAAGAGCTACTTCGAGTGGTTCCACATGGACAGTTGAAAGCCCTGTTGGTGAGTTTTTCAACGATATGCAGGCACTTATCAACCTTGATCCCAACTTCCCCAAAGACACCTTTATGGGTGGACTCATTGTTTCTGACTGTAGCGGCAAAGGGCTAGTCAGTGCAAACATGCAAGATCCATTCAACACCAATCAAGGCGGAGTGATTTGGATGAATACGAGTAATGGCCTGATGGACACCAACCCTGGAGGCCAATCCCCCACTGCTGCAATGACATCTCGATTGCTCATGTATTTCGGAGGACCCGGTGCATTCGGTAAAGCCAATGGACTTGGGGATATGGCAATTACTTACGCTGCGGCTATCCCATGCGCCATCACCGACCTAGCCATGACCGGCGGCACATCGACGTGTAACGACAACGGCACTCCCACAGTCACGAATGACGACTACTTCATCAGCAATGTCACCGTCACCTTCGCTAATGCTCCATCAACAGGCAATCTCGTGCTCAGTGGTACAGCACTGCACTCAACCAATACCGTCACAACCGTAGCCGTCGGCAGTCTTGGCAGCACGACCAGCCACACCTTCATTGGAGTCAAACTCAAGGCCAACAACACGGCCAATGCTCTGGTGGCTACCTTCAGTGCCGACACGGCCTGCACATTCACGAAGAATACTACCGCTGTGCCACCTTGCAGCAATCCCACCTGCCCCACCATCACCGTGACTCCCAGTCCGCTATCCAGTGGCACCGTTGGGATGGCCTACACGGCAAGCCCAACCGCATCTGGCGGAACAGCACCTTACACTTGGACAGCCACTTCGCTGCCAGCAGGTCTTAGCATCAATACCTCCACTGGTGCTATCACAGGCACGCCAACGGCTATCGGAAATGCCACCATCACGGCGACGGATGCCAATCTATGCACCAGCACGACGACACTCACAGTCAGTGGCTGCCCAGTCTACCAAGCTCAAACGGCATCTACCACCGTCGACTGTGGTTTGCCAGTTTCCAAGCAGCTGAACGCTACTGGTGGCGTCGACCCCTACACCTGGAATGTCACCACCGGCAACTTGCCCGCAGGCCTCACCCTTAGCAGCGCCGGTCTTCTCAGTGGCACGACCACCGCCACTGGACCTGTCGTCGTCACCATCACCACGCGTGACTCTGCCTCATGTCCTGGGGTGGTGAACCTCACCATCAACATCACCCCCTGCGCCTGTCCGGTGATAACGGTCACACCTGCCCAACTTCCGCAAGGCAGTGTCGGCACCGCCTACAATCAAACGCCGACAGTCAGCGGAGCGCCGAGCGGCAGCACCTACACTTGGAGCGCCACCGGCCTGCCCGCAGGCCTAACCATCAACACAGCCACTGGAGCCGTCACCGGCACGCCTACAGCCATTGGCACCGCCGCGATCACAGCCACCTACGCCGGACCTGGCGGCCTCGTTTGCACCGGCACCGCGACGCTTCCCGTCGTCAACAACTGCTGCCCGCAGTTCATTTTTTCAGCTCCGTAGTCCTCCATTAGCGCCGCATTTCATCACAGAAACACGTCTCATTACATTATGAAAAACATACTCAATCCACTGAATAAATTTTGGCCGACTACTTCAGCTCGGTTGACGAGGCTTTTCGTGATCTCGCTCAGTCTGTTGGGCACTCTTGCTCAAGCGCAAAGTCCGACGATTGTTCTGCCTCAGAATAACACCTCGGATGCGGACCCCATGCTTGTAGCGCCATGTTATGTCACTGGCGATCCGCTTGCGGCAGGCAACAATGTGGCGAGTGAGCATGTCATTGTCGTCTCACCTTACACCGCATCGGGAAAGGCGCATGATGGTTCTGGCACTCCGCTTCATCGGTTTGCAAACGCGGATCAAGTGGGTGCAACCTGGGGAATTGCAGCCGACTTGCCGACAGGAAAGATATACTCCGCAGCCCTGCTAAAGCGGCACGTTGCTTTCGGACCTCACGGCATCGGAGCGATCTATGTGAGCGACCTTAACACGGGCAACAGCACAACCACTCCAATGATTACGAGCAAGTTCGTGGATCTCGTGGCCGACCTCGGCATTGATGTCGGCCAGACTCAGGTTGCAGGTATGAACCTGGCAAATGCACCGGCCAGCAATGCGGCGCGCAATCTGCCGCTAGACAAGACAGTGAACAGCCTGGATGCGGGTGCTTTTCCCTATGTTGGTAAGATTGGTCTGGGCGATCTGGACATGGACGAATCCCACCAGAATCTCTTCGTGGTCAATCTCCACTTGAAGAAGATTCATAAAATCCGCATCTCGGACGCTAGCCTAGTGGCCAGCTACGACATCCCGTCTAACACAGGCGCGGCGGGGACTACCATGCGGCCTTGGGGCTTGGAAATAGCGGCCGGCAAGCTCTACGCCGGCGCGGTTTACACGGCGGAAAACCCGGTTGCCCTTGGCTCTCAAAATCTAGCCACGATGGAGGCTGCCGTCTATCAATTGGATCTGGCCACGGGGACGTGGGCAGGCTCCCCTGTGATCGAGTTTCCACTGGATTACACCCAGGGCAGTGTGGCGAGTTGGACGGGAATTCCTCCTGGCTGGAATTGCTGGCAGGATGTCTATGCGGAATGGCGGGATCATAGCGGTCTGGCCATCCACCCGCAGCCGATGATTTCGGACCTAGTAATGGACACCTCGGGGGCCTTGCATATCGCGGTGATGGACCGCGCGGGCCACCAAGTCGGCCAACGGAATGACGCTCCCGACGGCTCAAATCCGGGCGGAGTCACTGGGATGAGCGGAGGAGACCTGCTGCGCACTTGGAATGACAACGGAGTCCTGCGGCTGGAATCTGCCGGGGTCGCTGGCCCATTCACGAGTTCGGGAACGGGCACGACGCAACACCTAGCTGGCGGCCCCAGCGCGCCGCAAGGTCCGGGCGGAGGGGAATTCTATTGGGAAGCCTTCTATGATGGCGGATGGGGCGGTCACTCCGAGACCTCGTTCGGAGGCTTGGCCATGATCCGCAACTCCCAAGCGGTGATAACTTCTATCATGGACCCCATGGACTTTGACTCCGGCGGCTGGTCCATCTTCTCCACTAATAATGGTGCCCAAGTGAGGGACTACGCTCTCTACTTCGATCCCAGCCAAACAGCGTTTACCAGCGGCAAGGCTAACGGTATTGGTGACATCGAAATCGTCTCTCCACCACTAGTCGTTTGCGCCATCACCGACATCATCATGACCGGCGGCACAGACACCTGCAATGACAACGGCACCCCCGCCGTGACCACGGACGACTACTTCACCAGCAATGTCACTGTAAGCTTCGCCAACGCACCAGCAACGGGCAACCTCGTCCTCAGTGGAGCGGCATTGCACTCAGCCAACACTGTCACAACCGTGGCCGTCGGCAGTCTCGGCAGCACGACCAGCTACACCTTCACTGGAGTCAAACTCAAGGCCAACAACACGGCCAATGCTCTCATGGCTACCTTTAGTGCCGACACAGCCTGCACATTCACGAAGAACACCACCGCAGTGCCACCGTGCAGTACACCAGGTTGCCCCACCATAACCGTGACGCCGACGCCCCTTCCATCCGGCAGCGTAGGTGCTGGCTACAGCCAAACGCCAGTCGCATCCGGCGGTGCGTCTCCTTACACTTGGACAGCCACTGGCTTACCAGCTGGTTTGAGCATCAATTCATCCACTGGAGCCATCACAGGCTCACCCACCGCCACTGGAAATGCAACGGTCACGGCCACGGATGCCAATGGTTGCAAGGGCACGACGACACTAGTCATCAATACCTTCAATTGTCCGATCATTACCGTGACTCCGTCCGCACTACCTGCTGGGCAGGTCGGATCAGCGTACAATCAAACACCAACAGCCATCGGTGCAGGAGCGGGAGCTGCATACACTTGGAGCGCTACAAGCTTGCCAGCGGGCTTGATGATCAATTCAACCACAGGAGCCATCACGGGCACTCCAACAGCCACAGGCACAGCGACGATCACCGCCACCTTCGCCAGTGCTGGCACAAACTGCACCGGCACCACGACATTAGCCATCAGTGCTTGCCCGATCTTCCCGCCTCAAGACATCACGACGACGATTGATTGCAGCACACCGATCTCGAGGCAACTCAGCGTCAGCGGTGGACAGGCTCCCTACACTTGGAGTCTAACCTCTGGCACACTGCCAGCTGGTCTCACGCTCAGCACCAGCGGTCTGCTTAGCGGCACCACAACTGCCACCACTGGCGGCCCTGTCACCATCACAGCGGTGGATGCTAATCTCTGCCCTGGCGTACTGAACCTCACGATCAACATCGCACCATGCAAGGCTTCCCTTGGCAACTTTGTCTGGAAGGATCTCAATCGCAATGGCGTGCAGGAAGTCGGCGAACCAGGCATCGAGAATGTCACCGTCACTCTCTATGATAGCAGCAACGTCGCGGTCGGCATCACGACCACAAGCGCCACAGGCTTCTATGCTTTCACCAATCTCGTCCCCGGCACTTACAGCGTCGGTTTCCCCACCACACTGCCAGCACCTAGCGCAGTCCTTTGTATCCCCACCACCAAAGACGTGGGCGATGACACCACAGATAGCGACATTGATCCGATCACTGGCAAGACCACACCAGTCGTGTTAGCTCCTGGTGATAACAACACCACACTCGACGCTGGCTTTATCTCGCCAAAGGCCTCTCTCGGTGACTTCGTCTGGAAAGACCTGAATCGCGATGGCATTCAAAACGCGGGTGAGCCTGGGCTGGAAAATGTCACCGTCACTCTCTACAACAGCGCAGGCACCGCTATCGGCACAACGATCACGAATGCCATCGGTTATTATTCCTTCTGGGATCTCAATCCTGGCACCTACAGTGTCGGCGTGCCGGTCTCACCCGTGGCGTTCTGCCTACTCGGTGACAAAGATAAAGGCACCGACGACACCAAGGATAGCGATGGTGATCCGACCACGGGCAAATCCGGCCCCATCGTTCTCGTTGCAGGCCAAAACGATCCTAGCATCGACTTCGGTTACATCAGTAGCCGAGCCTCACTCGGGAACTATGTTTGGAAAGATCTCAATCGCGATGGCAAACAAGATGCCGCTGAACCCGGCATCGCCAGCATCACGGTCACGCTCCTCAATAGCGCAGGCATAGCTATCGGCACTACAGTGACGACGGGTGACGGCTATTATCTTTTCGAAGATCTCATTCCTGGGACTTACAGTGTCAGTTTCCCCACCACTCTCTCAGATGGTTGCACCGTTACCAATCCTGATCTCGGTGGCGACGACACCAAGGACAGCGATCCAAACAAGACGACAGGTAAGACCACCACGGTCACGCTTATCGCTGGGCAATATTACCCAGACTTCGATGCAGGCTACATCAGCACGAAAGCCAGCCTTGGTAACTACGTCTGGAAAGACGTGAACCGTAACGGTGTGCAGGATGGTGCCGAGCCCGGCATCGCAGGTGTCACGGTCGAATTACTCAGTGGCACAGGAGCCCTGCTTTCCAGCACCACGACCGATGGCACTGGCTACTACTATTTCCAAAACCTCCAGCCCGGGAGCTATGCGGTGCACTTTCCCACCAGTGTGAATGGTTGCCTACTCACTGCGCCCAATAGCGGCACGGATGACATCGGCGACAGTGACGCCAACATCACCACAGGCATTACTCAAACGGTCACTCTCGCAGCTGGAGAAAACAACCCAACCATCGACGCAGGTTACATCAGCGTCCTTGCTTCCCTCGGCGACTTCGTTTGGAAGGATCTCGATCGCAATGGCATCCAGAGTTCTGGCGAGCCAGGCATCGCTAACATCACCGTCCAACTTCTCAATGCCACCAGCACGGTGATCGGCACCACGACCACGGATGGCACTGGTTTCTATTTCTTCGACAGCCTCCAACCCGGAGACTACCAACTAAAATTCCCGCTCACAGTCGGCAATGGTTGCGCACTGACTATTGCCAATACAGGTGATGAAACGAAGGACAACGACGTTGATCCGCTCACCGGACTCACGGTTAAGACAACACTCGTTGCAGGAGAAAATGATCTCACTTGGGATGCTGGATACATCACCACCAAGGCCTCCCTCGGTGACTTCGTCTGGAAAGACACCAATCGTGATGGCATCCAAGATGTTGGTGAACCGGGCATCGCCAATGTTACAGTCGCACTTCTGAATGCAGGCGGCTCGGCTGTCGGCACCACCACCACAGACGCCACTGGCTACTACAGCTTTAGCGAGCTGAACCCAGGATCATACAGAGTCGTCTTCCCTCGCCGTGTCGCTGACTGCCTGCTCTCGCCGCAGGATCAAGGAACCAATAATGCAGCCGATAGCGACGCCAGCGCATCGACAGGCATCACCGCAGTCGTGACACTCGCCGCAGGTGAAAACAATCCCACCATTGATGCTGGTTACTACAATCCAAAGGCTGAACTGGGCGATTACGTCTGGAAAGATCTCAACTACGATGGCAAACAGGATCCAGGTGAGCCAGGTATCGCGGGTGTAACCGTCACTTTGTATAACAGCGCCAATGTTGCCGTCGGCACCAAAACGACCGACGCCGTCGGTTACTACAACTTCACCGATCTCGCACCCGGCACCTACACCGTCGGCTTTGTTACAGTCTTGGCTGACGGCTGTGTTTTGACCCCCGTGGATCAGGGCACCGATGATGCTAAGGACAACGATGCCAGCCAAACCACAGGCAGGACGATCCCAATCATCGTCAATGCGGGGGACCGCATCACCAACGTGGATGCAGGTTACATCATCAATAAGGCCTCTCTCGGAGACTACGTCTGGAAGGACCTGGATCGTGATGGCCAACAGGATTCAGGCGAGCCCGGCATCAGCGGCGTCAATGTTCAGCTCTTGAATAGCATCGGCACTGTCGTCGGCCTTCAAGTCACCGACTCCACAGGTTACTACTATTTCCAAGATCTCAGGCCCGGCACCTACAGCGTGCAGTTCCCCACCAACGTCAACGGCATCTGCTTGCTAACGACAGCGGACAACGGCAGCGATCTCACAGATAGCGACGCCAACGCTACCAGTGGTAAGACCGTTCCGACCACTCTCATCGCAGGTGAAAATGATCCGACTTGGGATGCAGGCTATGTTTCAAACCTCGCCGCTCTTGGAGACTACGTTTGGAAAGACCGCAACCTAGATGGCACCCAGCAAGCTGGTGAACCTGGCATCGCCAATATCGAAGTCATCCTGCTCAACTCAGCAGGCATCGAGATCGGCACCACCATCACGGATGCCACAGGCCGCTACTGGTTCAGCAATCTGCAAGCTGGCACTTACAAAGTGAAGTTCCCGCTCGTCGTCGCTCCTGACTGTGTGCTCACCGCCCAAAATCAAGGCAGCGCAAACATCGACAGCAATCCAAGCGGCTCCACAGGCATCACCGCCGAAGTCACTCTGCTCGGTGGCGAAACAAACAGCACCATTGATGCAGGTTACTACGATCCATCGGCTTCACTCGGTGACTACGTCTGGAAGGACCTCGATAAAGACGGCGTGCAGGATGTAGGTGAACCCGGCATCAAAGGCATAACGGTTAATCTTCTAGATGGCGTTGGCACAGTCATCGGCACGACTGTCACCGATGGCGTGGGCTTCTACGAGTTCACCAACTTGAAGCCCGGCTCCTACATCGTCGAGTTCCCCACCACGCTCGTCGATGGCTGCTTACCCACCATTAAGGACCAAGTGGGGAGCGACGCCAAAGACAGCGACATGAACCCCAGCACGGGAAAGACTGCGGTCATCGTCCTCGGACCTACCGAACGCAATGCAACCATCGATGCTGGTTACTACTCGCCGAAGGCCTCTCTCGGTGACTATGTCTGGAAGGACCTGAATCGCAACGGCGTGCAGGAACCTGCGGAACCCGGCATCGAAAGCGTCACTGTTACTCTTTACAATGCTCTAGGCACCGCCATCGGCACGACCACCACGAACGCTACAGGTTGGTATCATTTCACCGACCTCAATCCAGGCACTTACAGTGTCGGTTTCCCTATCAATCTCGGCCCGACCTGCATCCTCACCATTGCCGATCAGGGAAGTGAAACCAACGACAGCGATGCTAATGCCACATCGGGTAAAACAGCCTCTGTGACTCTCATCGCAGGTCAAAACGACCCTACTTGGGATGCGGGTTACTATTCACCACTAGCCTCCATAGGTGACTATGTGTGGAAAGATCTCAATCGTGATGGTATCCAGCAAACCGGTGAGCCAGGCATCGAAAACGTCATGGTCACGCTTATTGGCAGCACGGGCGTCGATATCGGCACCACCACCACGAACGCCACAGGTTGGTATCATTTCAGTGATTTGCAGCCCGGCACATACAAGGTGAAGTTCCCTGTCTCTCTGAACAACGGCGGCTGCTTGCTCACGACCGCAGACACTGGGGCAGACGCGACCGATAGCGATGCTAGCGTCACCACCGGCATCACGGCAGACATCATCCTCCTCGCTGGTCAGCACATCCCGACCATTGATGCAGGCTACTACAATCCAAAGGCCTCTCTCGGAAACTTCGTCTGGAAAGACCTCGACCGCGACGGCACGCAAGACGCGGGTGAGCCAGGAATCGCCGGAGTGACCGTCAAACTTCTAAACGGCACCACCAATGTCGAAATCGGCACCACCACCACTGACGGCACAGGTTTCTATCTCTTTGCCGATCTCAATCCTGGTGACTACAAAGTGAAGTTCCTGACCACGCTCGTTGATGGCTGCATCCTCAGCCCACTTGACGCAGGTGGCAATGACACCACCGACACCGATGCCTCACCAACTAGCGGCATCACCATCGTGACCACACTCACCGCTGGTGAAAACGACCTCACCTGGGACACAGGCTATTACTCACCGAAGGCTGCTCTCGGCAATCGCGTGTGGAAGGATCTTAATCGCAATGGCATCCAAGACGCAGGCGAGCCAGGCATCGTCGGCATCCCAGTCACGCTCTACAATAGCGCCAATGTCGCCATCGGCACGGATGTCACCGACGGTGAAGGGTACTACTGGTTCAGCGAGTTACTCCCTGGCACTTACAGCGTCGGATTCCCCACACTCATCGGCACCGGTTGCGTGCTCAGCCCAGCTGACGCGGCCACAGAAGCCACTGACAGTGATGCCAGCATCACCACGGGTAAAACTGCGCCAGTGACACTCGTCGCAGGTCAGATCAATCCAGACATCGACGCGGGTTACTACTCGCCATTCGCCAGCCTCGGAGATCGCATCTTCAAAGATCTCGACCGCGACGGCATCCAAGATGCTAGCGAGCCAGGCATCGCCAATATCACAGTCACGCTCTTCAATGCCGCGAATGTTGCTATCGGCACGGATGTCACCGACGGCGAAGGTTATTACTACTTCACCGATCTCCAACCTGGTGACTACAGCGTCGGCTTCCCTCTGGAAATCGTCCCTGGCTGTCTATTGACCAGCACCAATCAAGGCACGGATGACACTAAGGACAGTGATCCAAGCACCACCACTGGCCGAACTAACGTCACCACACTCGTGGCCGGTGAAAACGATCCGACATGGGATGCAGGCTACAGCTCGCCCTTCGCCAGCCTCGGTGATTTCGTCTGGAAAGATCTCAATCGTGATGGCATCCAGCAATCCGGTGAGCCCGGCATCGCTAACATTACCGTCACGCTCTTTAACGCGGCTAACGTGGCTGTGGGCACCGATATGACCGATGGAGAAGGCTACTATTTCTTCGGCGACCTACTCCCCGGCAACTACTATGTCCAAGTCGCCACCAGCACGCTCGAGGGTTGCTGGATCGCCAAACTCGATCAAGGTGCCAATGACGCCAAAGACAACGATGCTGATCCAGTCACCGGCAAAACGGCTGTCACCACACTCGTCGCTGGTGAAAACGATCCGACCTGGGACATCGGCTATTACTCACCGAAAGCCAGCATCGGCGACCTCGTCTGGAAAGACAAAAACCGCAACGGTATCCAAGACGCCGGTGAACCGGGCATCGCGAACATCCGTGTCGAGTTGCTGAATGCCAATGGCGTCAGCATCGGCACCGACCTCACCGACGGTCTCGGCTACTTCATCTTCGCCGACCTCGATCCCGGCGACTATTCACTTAAATTCCCCATCACGCTGATGGATGGGTGTGAAATCACCAAGATCGATCAAGGCACCGACGACGCTAAAGATAGCGACGCCAACAAGATCTCGGGCCTCACCATCAAGACCACGCTTGTGGCTGGTGAAAACGACATGACTTGGGATGCAGGCTACATCTATCAACCCATGTGCCTTGGAGATTTCGTCTGGCTTGATGAAGACCATGATGGCCTTCAAGATGGCGGCGAACCTGGCATCCAAGGAGCCAAAGTAGAGCTCCTAAATTCTACTGGTGTGCCAGCCAAAGACATCGATGGCGTGCTTGTCGCCGCCCAGACCACAGGCTTCAATGGAGCCTACAAATTCCCCAATCTGCATCCTGGCGACTACATCGTCCGCGTCACGCCGCCCGCTGGCCTAAAGCCAACCATCGGTGGAGCTGACCCTGACAATGATAACAATAAAGATAGCAACGGAGTCGAACTCCTCGGCTACGCCTATGTTCAGTCACTGCCAGTTACCTTGCTCAACAGCAGCGAGCCAGCAAACGACACCGACCTGGATACCAATACCAATCTCACCGTCGATTTCGGCTTCTACTATCCGAAGTATGACCTTGCCCTGCGCAAGCTGCTGGCTCCTGGTCAGCGCAATCCGGTGAAGCCAGGTGATAAAGTCACCTTCACCTTAGAAGTCTTCAACCAAGGTGACATCACCGTCCACAACACCAAGCTTGTGGATTACGTGCCAGCCGGACTCGTGCTAGACACCGCCGCCTCACCCAACTGGGCCATGGTCGGCAGCAACGCTGAAGGCCTGCTCTACAACGAGATCAATCCTGGTGACAGCAGCATGACCACCATCACCTTCACGGTCATCTCGACCCAAGTCGCTGGCGACATCCAGAACTGGGCTGAAATCTTCGAATCGCTGGATCCAGAAGACCACATCATCGCCGATGTGGACAGCACGCCAGACAAAATAGCCAACAATGATGGCCTGCCATTCGACAACGAGATCAACAACGAGAACTCCGACCAAGACGATCACGATGGTGCCATCATCACCGTCATTCCTCCTGGCACCTGGGATCTAGCTCTGCGCAAAACCTTGGCCCCAGGTCAAAACGCCAGCGTCAATCCCGGTGACGACGTGACCTTCATGTTGGAAGTCTTCAATCAAGGCGCAGACGCAGCCAAGAGTATCAGGCTCATCGACTACATCCCTGCTGGCATGACGCTTGCCGATGGCCAATGGGCAGCAAGCGGCACCGACAAAGCCACGATTACTCTGACCAATCCGCTGGCTGCTGGAGCTAGTGCTCAGATCCCGATCACCCTGCGCGTCGCCGCCACTCAAGTCGGACCGAAGACGCTCACCAATTACGCTGAAATCAATGACTTCAAGGACATCAATGGTGTCACCCGCACCGACATCGACAGCACTCCAGACGCTGACAATAGCAATGATGGACCACTCGTCGATAACGCCCTCAACAATGAGCAAAGCGATCAAGATGACCACGACCTAGCCAGCGTCAGCATCAATGCGCCAAAAGCCTTTGACCTAGCCCTGCGCAAGCAACTCGGCCAAGGCCAGACCGCAACGGCCGCGCGTGAAAGCCTCGTAACCTTCAGCTTTGAAGTTTTCAATCAAGGTGCTGTCCCAGCAAGAAACATCGTTATCACCGACTATCTGCCGGGCTTCCTCACCCTGGAGGATCCAAACTGGGTCACCACCTTGCCAGGTCAAATCGGCACCACCATCCCACAAATCGTGGCTCCTGGCGAATCCGTCACCTTGCAACTAACTGCACGCCTCACCAGCACAGCGCCCCTGAACACCGCCATCCTGAACCGCGCTGAAATCAGCGCTGCTACGGATGACAAAGGCCTCTCTGTCACGGATCGCGACAGCACCATGGATAACAATCCATCCAATGATGGCCCAGCAACTGATGACATGATCAATGGTGAGAATGCTGACCAGGATGACGCCGACTTTGCTTCGATCTCCGTTGCCCCTCCAGGCACCTTCGATCTAGCTCTGCGCAAGAGTTTAGCCCTCGGCCAAAGCGCCAATGTCAATCTCGGCGACAACGTCAACTTCGTCATCGAAGTCTTCAATCAAGGCACCGTCACCGCTAAGTTCATTCAAGTCACGGACTACATCCCAGCTGGCCTAACACTGGCCGACACTAACTGGGTGAATAACAATAACGGCACCGCCACGGGTGGTCTCGGAGCCAGCTTCTCCCTTGCTCCAGGAGCCAGCGTGCAGTTGCCAATCAGCTTCAAAGTGGCCAGCACAGCAACGGTTGTTGATCTTATCAATGTGGCTGAGATCAGCAGCGCTAAGGACATCAACGGTCTGACACTAACCGACATCGACAGCGTCCCCGATGCCGTCCGCAACAATGACGGCTTCATGAAAGACGACGAACTGAACAATGGCAACTTCGATGAAGACGATAGCGATCTGGCTAAGGTAACCGTGAACGCAGCCGGACGGGCTGACCTGGCTCTGCGCAAGTCGCTGAAGCCAGGGCAGCCTGCCTCTGTCCGAGCCGGTGATAAAGTCACCTACCGCATGGAGGTCTTCAACCAAGGCGTCCTATCAGCCAGCGATATCAAAATCTCTGACTACATCCCAGCGGGCATGACCTTTGTCCAAGCTGACAATGTCTTCTGGGCTGCCGAATCAGCCAGCATCGTCTCCTGCATCATCTCTGGGCCACTGGCTCCAGGCTCTAGTAGCACGATTGATGTGACGCTTACCGTCTCTGCCAATGCAACGCCTGATAGCGTCATCAACAACTACGCCGAGATCAGCGCCTTCAAAGCCGCAGGCCCAAATGGCACCGTCATCACGACCGATGCCGACAGCACTCCTGACGCGATCTTTGGCAATGATGGCCAAGTCACCAACGACGCCATCAACAACGAAGGCTTCGACCAAGACGACATGGATTGCGAGCCAATCACCGTCCTGGAACCAGAGCAGATCGATTTAGCTCTGCGCAAGACTCTCAAGTCTGGCCAAAACATCATGCCAGCGCCGGGCCAGAAAGTCTGCTACACGATTGAAGTCTTCAATCAATGCGGTCAGCCGATCAAAGACATCATCATCTGTGACTATGTCCCAGCCGGACTCGTTCTCGATCCAAGCTCCGCTACCGAATGGACTAGCGCAGGCGGCAGCACTGTCCTCTGCGTCATCCCAGGACCACTAGCCCCAGGTGCCAGCCAAGCTATCAGCATCTGCTTCAAAGTGGCCGATACCGCTATCCCCGGCAGCACCATTAATAACTGCGCTGAGATCTGCTCAGCCAAGGATCTGAAAGGCAATGCCGCGCTCGACTCCGACAGCACCTTTGACAACATCCCAAACAACGATGGCCGCACAACCAACGATGCGATCAACAACGAGAATTTCGATCAAGACGACCATGACTGCGAAAGCATCACCGTCGGTCAAGGCGACCGTTTCGATTTGGCCTTGCAGAAGCGATTGGCACCTAGCCAGGCGACTAGCATCCGTCCTGGGGACCTCGTCACCTTCTCCATTGAAGTCTTCAATCAAGGCACCATCCCTGCTGGCCAAGTCGGCATTGTCGATGTCCTGCCTACCGGCTTCAGCCTAGCTGATAGCTCCTGGGTCACCATGCCGGGCAGCCTCGCGCTACGCAGCATCCCTGGACCGATTGCTCCAGGCTCCAGTGTCATCGTCAACATCTCTCTCCGTGCGGGTAGCACAGTCGGTGACTTGCGAAACTTTGCCGAGATCTTCTCGGCCCGTAACGCTGCGACGAATGTCGCCGTCAACGCCCTAACCGGTGATGCCGACAGTCCCTATGACACGAACCCAGCCAACGAAGGCACTCTCGTCGATGACGAACTCAACAACGCTCTCGGTGATCACGATAGCGGTGACATCCAAATCATCACCGTGCTCGCAGGCTCCTCTATTGGCGACCGTGTTTGGGATGATCGCAATAGCAATGGCATTCAAGATACCAATGAGCAAGGTATCGGCGGCATCACCGTCCATCTCATCAATGGATCGGGCACACCAACCGGACGTACAGCCACCACCAACAGCGTCGGCTTCTACACCTTCACGGGCATCACTCCTGGGGACTATTGTGTCGAGTTCAGCCTCCCAGATGGCTACATCTTCACCAAGTCTGATCAGGGTAGCAATGACAACATCGACAGCGATGCTGACCTCAAAACGGGTCGCACTCAGAAGACCACCATCGACGCCACCGAAACGGATGGCTCATGGGATGCGGGTCTCTTCCGCCCGTCCAGCCTCGGCGGCACGGTGTGGAATGACAGCAATGACAATGGTCTGCAAGAGAGCAGCGAAACGGGCATCGAGGACATCAAGGTCGAGCTTTATCTGCTCAACGGCACCCTGGTCGCATCCACCCAAACGCTCGAAGACGGCAGCTACGAATTCACCAATCTGGCCTCTGCACTCTATCGAGTCAGGATTAACACACCACCAACGACTGCTCCTGTCTCTTCATCAAACACCGATCTAGCAGACAACAACCAAGCTGGTGACGATAACGGAAGTCAAAACGGCGCAGGCAATCCCGTGCGTAGTCCTCTCATCACCCTCAACTATGGTGAAGTGGATAAGACCATCGGCTTTGGCTTCGTGCCGACGGTCGGTGTGGGGAACCTTGTCTTCATCGACCTCAATGGTAACAACCTGCCCGATAACGGTGAAGGTAAAGATGGCGTCATTCTGCATCTCTATCGTCAGGGAGACAGCATCGGCCAAACGGCACCAGTCGCCATCACCACGACTAGCGGCGGCGGTTGCTATGAGTTCCTCAAGCTCAAGCCAGGTGCTTACTTCATCCACATTCCAGCCACTCAATTCGCCTCAGGGGCAGCGCTAGTAGGCCTGAGCTCACTCCCAGGAGCAGGAACCGACAATGGTGTTGATGATTTGATTGATGAAAACGGTATCGACTCCGCTAACCCAGCGACATCAGGCATTCGCTCCGTCGTCTTCACTCTCACACCTGGAACAGAGCCAATCGACACTGGCTCTGAGACAGGCAAGAAAGCTGACTACGACAACGAGGCTGACGCCAACACCGATCTCACCATCGACTTCGGCTTCCTCGGCAGCAAACCCAACAACTATGCCTTCTGGCAAGCAGTCAACACGCTCAACGGCCAGAACCAGCCTGGTCAAAACCCAGACACCGACACCTACAACAACGTGCTCGAATACGCCCTCTGTCTGAAGCCAAACTCGGGTGTGCAGGAGAAGGTCGCTCTTTGCACAAGGTTGAACACCGGAGCCAAAGCCGAAGAAGGTCGTGTCGAAGTCTTCTACAATCGCCGCAGCGGTGGTGGTCAGCAGGATGTCACCTACACGCTCGAAGTGCTACGTGAACTCAGCCAATCGCCACAAGGCTGGACCACATCCACGCTGACTCCAACGATCACCGACAATGGCGACGGCACTGAAAAAGTGTACTACAGCCGACTGGAAGATGAGGCCTTATTTGCTGGTGCTGATCATGGCTTCGTCCGCCTGAAAGTCACCCTCAACGGTGGCATCACCGGCAGTGCCGTGACGGAAGTCTTTGGCTGGACCCGCCGCGCCTTCCCTGTGCAGTGCGAGACCTTTGCCATGCCATATCTCCAGAAGGAAGTCTTCAGTGGTGTCATCGACAGCGTCAGTGGCAACATGATCAATGTCACCACCGCAGCAGGCACGGTTAGCCTCAATACGGTGATCGATACAAACCTTCCATCCTTCATCGAAATCACCAGCGGTGATAATGAAGGTCATCGTTTCGAAGTCCATGAGGCAACAACGACCGCATCAATGATCGCTATCGATGCTGGCCATGCCCGCAACACTCTCACCAGCCTGCCAGGCAGCCTCGTGGGAGATCGACTCGTCATCCGCAATCATTGGACGCTCAACAGTCTCTTCCCCAAGACCTACTTCGTCAGCGGAGCAGACTCCCACAGCGGAGACCGCCTGATGTTCTTCAATCCGACACGGAATGACTATGATGTCGTCTTCCTCAGCACCGTCTCAGGTCAGCTGCGTTGGGTCTTAGAAGGAGATGCGACACTGGCTGATGCAGGCACCCGAGTGCTCGGCCCTGCCGAAGCTGGAGCCTTCTTTGTCCATCCGAGAAATAACCCCGTGGAGATGATCTTCACCGGCATCGTCCGTGCCAACGACTTCGCCTTACCGCTAAAAGTTGGCAGCAATTACATCGGTGGCGGCTGGCCTATCGAGCAAAGCCCGAACGAGCGTCTCATGACCGCCGCCAACGGTTTCACAGGTGCTCGGAGTGCCTCTGCTGCAGACCGCTTCCAGTTCTGGAAGGGAGATACGGTTCCGCATGCTGAAGGCTACGACACCAACTTCCTCTATAACTTCGGAGGCATTAGCCAATGGCTCTCTAATGGCAGCACCAACTTCACCAATCAGGGAAATAACAAACTCTTCCGCATCCTCCGAGGCACCGTCTTCATGAGTGTGCGTGGCAAGCCTGATTACATCATCCCGCAGCCGTGGAACCCGTAAATCAGCACTCAACATCTGGAGCCAGTCCAAAGTAAATTTGCCCGCAGATTTCAAGGTGCTCTAGGCCTTTGGTCCAATGGAAATCAATAATACCAATAACTACAATATCAACAATAGACAAACACGCCCATGAAACCCACCCTCAAGCTTACTCGGCTAGTTACCTTGGCCGCCCTCACACTGGCGTTCACCAGCAGCGTGAAAGCCACCACCATCAGCTGGGGAACCTACTTCTCCGTCAGTGGCAGCGGCTACCTCTATGACTCGGCTGGCAACCATCTCAATGACAACTACGTCATGGAGCTTGGTTCCTTTGGCAGCACCTTCATCCCCACTCTGGCTAACTTAAACCAATGGAAAGATTACTGGAAGCCCTTTGATCGGGCCTCAGCACCTCTCTCCAATGGCTTTGATTCCAGCACTGGAACGATTGCCGCAGAGGCTGTCTTAGAAACCGACTTCACCACGGACACCGCCGCTCTTCCGCAAAGCAACACCTTTGCGGTCGGAGAGCAGGCTTACGTCTGGGTCTATAACGACAGCTTTGGAAACAGCAATCCTTCTCCAAGCTTCACCACAGGCTTTGAATGGGCGCTGGTGACGAACAAGGATGACGGCACACCTTCAGACGACTGGCGCTTCCCATCCCCATCGGGCCACGTTTCGAACACTCTCGATTGGCGACTCGAAGACGCCACCTTCGACGTGTTTGGCGGACTCAACAACATGCAAGGCCTCGGCAATTACTCGAGCACACCGGCAAACTTTGTTATCCAGACTCATACAGCACCTGTGCCTGAACCAAGCGGCATCCTACTGCTCGGCATCGCTAGCGGACTCTGTCTGCGCAGACGCCGTCAGACCAAGTAAATCACAAGTAAATCATCCTCGAAGACTCCGCCATGAATGCCAAATTAAGTTTACCCATCTGTGTAGCCTTTTGCCTCGGCCTGACTCAGTGTGTACCTTTAACTTTGGCACAAATGGCGGCGTCAAAAGCAGGCGCTGCCACGAGCGGTCCTTCGATGACAGGAGGCGCTAGAAAGCCTATCCTATCAGGCCTGCTCACTCCGAGCCCCTATCCTGAAAGACAATATTCATCTCCATCTCAGTATGCCGCGCAAAGTGCCCCGGCAGCCGCAAGAGGGCGGATCTCCAAAGACCCCTACACCGTCTCTCAGGAATACTACAAACCGATCAACTACACGGCTCCGGTAAGTTACACCGCCCAAGGCGGCTATAATACACAGGCTAGCTACAAGACGGCAGCCAGTTATCCCGCACAAGCTAGCTACCAAGCCGAGTATGCAGCTCCTAACAGACAACCCCCACGGCTTTCCAATTGGCAGCAAGATGGTTGGGGTGCCTATTATGGAGAAGAACGGCACGGTTATTATACAGCCTCAGGAGAGGTCTTTGACATGAACGCTGCCACAGCTGCCCATGCCACACTTCCATTTGGAACCATCGTCAGAGTGACCAATCTCTACAACGGTCGCCATGTGGATCTCCGTATCAACGACCGCTGCGGCCATGCCACCCGCATGATCGACGTCTCCAAGTTTGCCGCCTACCATCTGCAAATGCTCAACCCTGGAGTGGTCCCACTCTCTATCCGCGTTTGGGAGTAACGAGAGGAAGTTCTAATCTGAGGCACAAGAGGAGGTGGACGAAGATGAATTCCACCGCTAACACTCGTGGCTCAATTTCCAACACCTCCACTCATGCTCACAGGACATCATCTCATCGCCGGCCGCGAAGTTTCCGCCAATCAAAGCCCATTTCAGGCTTTAAACCCAGCGACCAATCTGAAACTGGAGACCACTTTTGGAGAAGGCACCGCCGAATTAGCCGACGAGGCACTCCAGGCCGCTGACAGCGCCTTTGACGCCCTACGCACAGCCCCAGCCGAGACCCGCGCTGCCTTACTGGATCATTTAGCCGATGAAATCATGGCTCTAGGTGACGCACTTCTTGAGCGTGCCCATCAGGAAACCGCACTCCCCATGGCCCGTCTCACGGGCGAACGCGGCAGAGCTATCGGACAATGCAAGATGTTTGCCGCCTTACTTCGTGAAGGCTCATGGGCACAAATGAGCATCGACACACCGCTGCCAGAACGCGTCCCAGCGCCAAAGCCTGACGTACGTCGCATTCTCCAGCCCATCGGTCCGGTCGTGGTCTTTGGCGCTAGTAATTTTCCCTTTGCCATCGGCGTGGTTGGCACAGACACCGTTTGTGCTCTGGCCGCAGGTTGCCCAGTGGTGGTAAAAGCCCATCCTGCCCATCCCGGCACCTGTGAAATGCTCTCGCGCGCCGTCTTCAACGCCCTGCGTAAGGCCGGCCTGCCTGATGCCTGCTTCTCGATGATCCATGGCCGTGGTTATGAAATCGGCATCGAACTGGTCAAACACCCACTTACCGAAGCCGTCGCGTTCACCGGCTCTCTGAAAGGTGGTCGCGCACTGATGGACGTGGCTGCTGCGCGTCCGCATCCGATTCCGTTCTATGGTGAAATGGGCAGCATTAATCCCGTCTTTATTCTTCCCGGCGCCCTTAAAGAACGCGCTGCTAAACTGGCCGAAGCCTATGTTGGCTCTGTCACCATGGGTGTCGGTCAATTCTGCACGAATCCAGCCATGGTGCTGGGCCTCAAAGGCGCAGAATTGGGCGAGTTTGTCACGGCGGCTGGACAACAAGCTGAAAAAGTGGCCCCACAGACCATGCTGCATCGCGGCATTTGCGAAACTTACGAGGCTGGCACCGCTGTCTGGAGCACCATCTCAGGCTTAAAACTGGCTGGGCAATCAACCGTTGAGGCCAATAGCGACGCCACTCAGGCCGCCTGCCGCATCTTCAGCACCACTCTCGACGTGCTAGAGGAAAATGAAGAACTGCGCCGAGAAGTCTTTGGTCCTTGCTCGATCATCACCGAGTGCGCCACTCTGGAGGATATGCTCCGTTTTGCCCGCAGTCTCGAAGGGCAGCTTACCGCCGCTGTTCATGGCACAGCCGACGATCTCAGGCAGTATGCAGCCCTCATTCGAGTGCTCGAAAGGAAGGTTGGACGCATCATTTTCAACGGATTCGGCACCGGCATCGAGCCCTGCCCCTCCATGCATCACGGTGGTCCCTACCCTGCTGCCAGCCACAGCTTTTTCACCAGCATTGGCACCGGCAGTATTTATCGCTTTGTCCGCCCTGTTTGCTATCAGGGTTTCCCCGACGACTGCCTGCCGACGGCCCTGCAAAACGCCAATTCCGCTGGGTCCATGCGACTGGTGGACGGCACCCTCACCCGCAACGGACTGTAAGCCGACGCGGATTCTGTCTTGCCACGTCTCACCGTCCCTGCTAAATCCATCTACGCTATGGCAAAAATCCAATTCACCACCCCTGAAGGTCTCTCTGGCGAAGTCGAACTCACCGCAGAGCGTATGTCCCTCGGCCGCGCCGACGACAACGCTCTTATTATTGCTCACGACTCTGTCTCCAGCCATCATGGCGAAGTTTACATCGACAACAATGCCTGGGTCCTCACCGACCTTGGCTCCACGAATGGCACCAAGATTGGTGGCGAGCGTGTGGAAACCTTTGAGCTTACTCACGGAGGCACCTTTACCCTCGGCCACGTCGAGTGCGTTTTCGTCGGTGATTACGCCGAAGAGGAAGAAGAAGCCCAAGCTTATCATGCAGCCCCCAGCCACACAGTTTCCAGCTCAGGCTATGGAGCTACCCCGATTGATAAAGGCAGCCGCACAGGCTTTGGTGCAGCAACCAAACCACCGAGCCATGGCTACGGCCCACTTTATGTCCTAGGATTGATCGGTCTCGGTGCTTGCGGCTATGCCATCTACACCTTCATGAATTTGTCCGCCTAATCTCAGTCACAGAATCACCCGTGATCTGCAAGTCAGCAGAATAAGCTGACGATCACTTTTATTTGTCTCAACTCAACCAGCGGCAATGCGCCGCGCGAAAAACTCAGAAATGTCCAATACCATAGTTGTCGGTGCCCAATGGGGCGATGAAGGAAAAGGTAAAATCATCGATTTCATCACAGAAAAAGCAGACCTCGTCGTACGTGCCGCTGGTGGCAGCAATGCCGGTCATACCGTCATCAATAACGGTCAGAAATACGTCCTTCACCTGATCCCCAGCGGCATCCTCTGGGAAGACAAACTCTGCGTGATCGGCAACGGCGTCGTCTTGGATCCCTTCGGCCTACTGGAAGAAATGGCCAAACTTCGCGGACAGGGGGTTAAGATCACCCCTGAAAACCTGCGGATCAGTGATTGCGCGCATTTAGTCATGCCTTACCACAAAAGCCTCGACCGCGCCCGCGAGGCCAAGCTTGGCGACAAAAAGATCGGCACAACTGGTCGCGGTATCGGACCAGCTTATGCTGATAAGGTCAATCGCAGTGGCCTGCGCACCATCCTGCTCACCCAGCCGGAAATCTTAGCTCACGAACTGCGTGACCGCATCCTCATGCACAATGAGACGCTCCTCGCTGCTGGCGTTGAAGAAGTACCAGTCGAAGAAACCATCGCCAAAGTACTGGAAGCTGCCGCCATCCTGGCACCGCACATCACCAATACCGCCGTCGTCTGCCATGAGGCCATCAAGGCCGGCAAAAGCCTGCTCTTTGAAGGAGCCCAAGGCACTTACCTGGACATCGACCACGGAACCTATCCCTTTGTCACCAGCTCCAGCACCACCTCAGGCGGTGCCTGCACCGGCTCTGGCGTTGCCCCACGCATGATTGATAAAGTCGTCGCCGTCTGCAAAGCCTACACCACTCGTGTCGGCAGCGGCCCCTTCATCACCGAAAATGAAGACATCGGTGATATGCTTCATAACATGGGTCGTGAATTCGGTGCCACCACCGGTCGTGCCCGCCGCTGTGGCTGGCTAGATGCCGTGCTGGTACGCTATGCAGTCATGATCAATGGTGCTGACGAACTCGCCATCACGAATCTCGACGGCCTGGATGGTCTGGATGAAATCAAGATCTGCACCGCTTACAAACTCCGCGGTCAGGTCATCCACTATCCGCCAAGCACCGTCGCCGACACGGAAGCCTGCGAGCCCATCTACGAATCCCACAAAGGTTGGAAACAAGACCTCAGCCAAATGAAAAACTTTGCCGATCTTCCCGATCTAGCCAAAGCCTACCTCAAGCGCGTCGAAGAACTCACCGGAGCCCGTATCAGCCTTCTCGGCATCGGCCCATCGCGTGACCAGACCCTTGTTGTCTGAGACACGGTGTAGCACCCATCACATACTTAGAAGAGGCAGACCCACGGTCTGCCTCTTTGCTTTTAGCGCTTCCCTTCTCCGCATGAGGACGTTTGAAAAACTCATCCTATCCTCAGATCCGCCAAGGCCTCGGACGCTTTTAGACCTTCAGTCGCTGTGAGACGGGCTTAAACGGCTCTGTCAAAGCCTGCTCAAATTCAAAGCCACCGGCAAAGTCTTCAATGCTGTCGCCGTCATTTTTACCGAAGTAACCGACACCGATCAGGTTGTACACGATATTGCCAATATCTTCTCCACAGTTCAGTCCCCATTCAGTGAGAATGGTGAAGGACATCGGGCCATACTCAGCCAGTGCATGTGAGCGCACACCTTCCAGCACCTGCTGACCGGTGACATGCCGATCTTCCTTGCCGTCGCAGAACAACTTGGCGGCCACATTCAGCGCATCACGGACAAACTCATAAGCATGAGGATGGTAGCGTGGATCATTGTCCACAGACTGTTGGATAGCGAGGTGAAAAGACAGATCAGTCATCAGAGAGAGATACGGATGGCAAAGGGCGGCGAATGTGTCCATCTCAGACCTCAAATCAATCACCGATGACAAAGAAAAACCCTGCTGGTTAATTTTCCAGCAGGGTTTCTCAGAATTCAGCGATTCAGTATCGCCTCACGACTTACCAACCGTGAGCGGTACGCACCTTGATCATGGCTTCCAAAATGTGGTTCCAGGTATCAGGTGTTTCCAGTACAGCGTTCGGGAACATGCAACCATCCCAGCAGATGTGCTGAATGCCACGGGAAGCCGCGTCTTTCAGCCAGTAGCCAGAGGCTTTGGTGATGTCCAGCTTACCATTCACATCATCCGCACGGCAGTGCTTACCGGTCTTATCATGCGCGCCAGCACCATGAACAGTGCCGTCGTTTTGAGCTACATGGAAGTCGATGGTCCAAGGACGCAGCGCATCCGTCATCTTCTCATAAGCTGCCCAGAATTCAGCCTCGCTATAACCTTCCTGAAGCAGCGCATGCTCAGGAGCATTGTAGCCTAGAGTGTAAAGATAGGTATGGGCCAAGTCAGCTTGGAAACCAAAAGACTCTGGCATACCGACACCTTCCAGCACGTCCAACATGTCTTTCCAGGAATGCATGCCCGCCCAGCAGATCTCACCTTCAGCAGCAAGACGCTCGCCATGGTCCGCTGCAATCTTTGCCGCCTTCTTGAAGGTGTCCACGATACGCGCCGTGTTCGCCTTTGGGTTTTCACGCCATTTGGCAATGCCGAACTCAGCTGAGTCCACACGGATCGCACCATATTTACGCACACCATGCTTGTTGAAGACACCTGCAATTCGGCAGGCCATCTTCACGGCATCGAGAAACTTAGCCTGGGCAACATCGTCACCCATCGCCGAATCACCCACCGTGCCCGGCCAAACCGGAGCCACTAAGGAACCCACAGAGAAACCTTTGCTCGCAATCAGGTCGGCGATGCCCATCAGTTCGCTTTCACTAGCCTCAGGATTCGTGTGAGGCAGGAACAAAAAGTAGTCGATACCCTCGAACTTCTGACCACCAACACTGGCGGCTGCAGTCAGATCGAGCATACGCTCCAGGCTAATGGCAGGCTCTTGACCTTCGCCGTCGCCTTTACCGACGAGACCTGGCCACATGGCATTGTGTAATTTGGGGGATGTACTCATGATAAGATAAAATGCTTTGGTTTATTCTGGAAAAGCGGGCCGATGATAATCAAGGGCCTACAGAACGCACGGAAAAAGTCGTTTCAGTCTGCATTTTGAGAGATATTTCTAGCCACATGGATGAATCATCCGTTTTCTAGGACTCATGTGCGGTCGCCTGAACCAATTCGCCAAAATTCCAGCTCTCTCCATTGCTGGAAAGGCCCTGCGCATTGAAAGACGAAAACCCAAAGCCAAGGAAGATCAAAAGGCAGAATCAACCATCCTCAATAACATCTGCCCCACCGATTACGCAGACGCACTGACACTACAAGGCAACGAACTCGGCTTAGTACGGATGCGCTTTGGCCTAGTGCCAAATTGGGCTAAGGGTAACAAAGCAGACGTGGCAAAAAAATTCGTCCATACTTTCAATGCGCGGTGCGAGTCCATCTTTGATTTGGCCTCCTTTCGCGGCCCAATCCTCAAACGCCGTTGCCTCATTCCGGTCAGTGGCTGGCATGAGTGGCCAGACAGTCAAAGGCCTTACTTCATCCATCGTTCCGATCACGGACCCGTCCTACTCGCTGGGATTTGGGATGAATGGCAGAGCCTAGATCCAGCAGACGAAGCTAAAGGACCTATGTTTACCTCCATGAGCGTCGTCACCACAGCACCTGGGCGCTACATGGCCAAATTTCATGACCGTAGCCCACTTATTCTCGAAGGTGAAGCCGCCCTCACATGGCTACAACCAAGCCTGAACGCAGACCACCTCCGCGCGCTCTTTCATCCCTACGAAAGCCAGCACCTAGAGGCCTACCGCGTCTCCACAGCCGCCAATCAATCCCGAAACAAAACCGAAGAAGTCCTCCACCCCATCGCCCCTCCCGTGCCGCAAGACGGTGATGCACCCGTGAAAAGTGAAATAGATGACATGCCGCACTTGAATTTGTTCGATTGAACAGTATTCAGTCAGGCATGCTCTCACACCGCCAAAAACACCTGCTGCAACTCCTCTGGCTCTCTCAGACACGGTCCTGGCTGCGACATCAGATTCCGCTGCTCGGCAGCATCATCGCAGGAAAGCCCGAGGCAGGAGAAAGCCGGATGGATGGCTGCATCGACATTGATCCCACCACCCTGCGTCTGCCGAAAAATGCCCGCACCTTTGCGCTGAAGGTCCGTGGCGATTCCATGCGCAACGCGGCGATTCTTGAGGGCGATATTGTCATCATGGAGTTCCGCGAGGCGAAGCATGGCGACATCGTAGCTGCGCTGATCGATGGCGAGACGACACTGAAGCGCTTTGTTTTACAAAACGGCGCCCCCTACCTACGCGCCTCGAACCCGAAGTATCCAGACCTCATCCCAGCTCGCGAACTGGTCATCCAGGGCGTGCTCATCGCCCTACTGCGGCTTTCAGAAAGGTGATGCATCATGATTCTGCACTTCGATGCGGATGCATTCTTTGCCTCCGTCGAGCAAGCGGCTGACCCCAAGCTGCGCGGTCGTCCCATCGCCGTCGGTGGTGAGCGGCGTGGCATCATCGCCTCTGCTAGCTATGAGGCACGAAAAATGGGCATCTACACGCCCATGCCCACCGCTCGAGCACGCAAGCTTTGTCCCAGCCTGATCGTGTTGCAGTGCGACTTCGATAAATACGAGCGCTTCTCGCACCTCATGTTTTCGTATGCCTATGACTTCACGCCTATCGTCGAATTGGCCTCCATTGATGAATGCTACCTCGATCTTCATGGCGCACGGCAAACCAAGGCCTGCGACGCCGCCGCGAAGATGCAAAAAGCCATCGCTCAGAGCCTCAAACTCTCCGTTTCAGTCGGTGTCGGCGCCAACAAGCTCATCTCCCAAATCGCCAGCAAGCTGCGTAAACCCCACTGTTTTATCGAAGTGGCTCCAGGGCACGAGCAGGGCTTTCTCTGGCCTTTAGAAAACAAATGGCTGCCACTCGTCGGACCGCAGCTGGCAGCCAGACTAAACACCGCTGGCTTGCGACAGGTCGAGCACATCGCCCGCACACCGGTGGATGAGCTTTCGCTGCTGGTCGGCAGCAGCGCGCCCACGCTGCACGAATACGCGCTCGGTCATGATCTCCGACCCGTCATTTGTGATGCACCTGCGGCGAAGAGTTACGGCGAGCAGGAAACCTTCAATCAAGATACCACCGACACCGTCTTCATCATCGCCCGACTCCGAGCCATGGCAGACACACTCATGCGCCGCGTACGTGAAGATGGGAAAAGCATCCGCACCATCACCCTGCGTCTGCGTTACAACGACATGGACGAAGTCACGCGCTCCAGCAGTCTCGATGAGCCCACAGATCTTGAGCACGACCTCTATCCACTCCTGCAGGCCATGCTCAGCCGAGCCTGGGAACGTCGCGTGAGCATCCGCCTCATCGGCCTGCGCTTCACCAAGATTTACGAGACTGGTTTCAGCAGCGTACTGCCGCTAGAACAGTCCGACATGAAACGCGAGCGCCTGCACACGCTGTCTCTCGTCATCGATGATCTACGCAGCTCACAGCGCAGCATCATGCGTGGCCATGATCTCTGGCTTTCCCAGCAAAAAAATGCACCACGTCAAACGCTGCCCAAGCCAAAACTTGTCACCGAACCCACAACAAGCATAACCAACCGCGTGCTGCGTGTACGACCAGGAGAATCACAGATCCTTATGCGCCGCAGCATCTCCAAAACTGCGCCCGCACTCAATGTGAAGAGCTGCTACAGCTTTCTCGACTCCACACTCACCATCCCTGCCATCATTGCGGCCGCTGTGGAGCATGACATAACCACTGTAGCGCTCATGGATCCAAACCTGCACGCAGCTGTGCCGTTTTTCCAGGCCGCCACCGCCGCAGGGATCAAGCCCATCATCGGTGCCGAGCTAAACCACGATCAAAAATCGCTGCTGGCCTATGTACAAAATCAAACTGGCTACGCCAACCTTTGCCATCTGCTTTCCGCGCCGAAAATCACGCTACCGATGCTCCACGAACACCAGAGCGGCCTGATCCTCGTACCAGCTTCATCACAGCCAGAAATTCGTTACCACAAGCCGCAGGACAAAGTCTTCTTCGACATCCTGCAAAGCATGAAAAACCTCACGCTCCTGCACGAAAAACATCCACAGAAGCGCAGCGGCGATTTTTCGTTCAAGCCCAGCTCACCTGCGCGCGACATCACCGAGAATTGCGAGTTCGCCTTCGACTTCAAAACGCTGCGCTTTCCACGCTACACGCCAGCAGATGGAGCCACACCTGCTGCCATGCTTTATCGACTCGCTCATGATGGACTGCGCAATCGATACGGAGCCAAAGCCAAACAGCACGAGCCACAGTTACGGGAGGAACTCAGCATCATCGCTGAAGTTGGTTACGAAGAGTATTTCCTCACCGTCTGGCATCTGCTGCAGGAGTGCGCCGCGCTCGGCATCGGCTGGATCACGCGTGGCAGCGCCGCCGACTCGCTCGTCTGTTATGCCCTTGGCATCAGCAACGTCTGCCCCATCCGCTTTGAACTCTATTTCAAGCGCTTCCTCAATCGCGACCGCATGGCACTGCAAAAGCTGCCAGACATCGACATCGACTTCGCGCATGATCGCAAAGACGACGTCGTGAGGCTCCTGCTCGACCGCTATGGCCCCGATCACGCCGCCATCGTCGGTGGCTTCAATACCTTCCAGGCACGCAGTGCATTCGGCGATGTCGCCAAAGTCCTCGGCGTCGCAGAAAACGAGATCCGCCGACTCACTGAGCACATGCCGTGGACCGATGCGCGCCACGCAGCCGACGCCGTGGCCCTGTCGCGCGAATGCGACCACAGCGCCTGGCAGGAGGAGCCACTGCGCACCGCGTTACTCATGGCTGGCATGCTCGACGACTTCCCGCGCTACGCCAAAATGCACCCCTGTGGCGTCGTGCTCTCCCGCGATCCCATCCGCAGCCTCACGCCCACCTTCATCAGCGGCAAAGGCTGGCCCACCACGCACTTCGACATGGATGCCGTCGAAGACGTCGGCCTCATCAAGCTCGACATCCTCGCCCAAGGAGGACTCGCTGTGCTAAGGGACACGCAGTCCGTTGTACCATCACTCAATCTGCATTCGTTGGAAGTCGGAAACACCGGCGGCACCGAAAACCCACCACGTCAAAGCATCATCGAGCCCTGGAGTGATCCCGGTGTCTGGAACATGATCGCCACCGGCAATGCACGTGGCGTTCACCATATTGAAAGCCCCGCCATGACCAGCCTGGCCTGCATGGCCGATGTGCGTGACATTGACCGGCTCGTCGCTATCGTCTCCGTCATCCGCCCCGGAGCCGCCAACGGCCTCAAAAAGGCCCAATTCGCCCGTAGAGCCCAAGGACTGGAAAAGGTCGAGTACACCCACGAAAGCCTCTCTGGCGTGCTGCGCAGCACTTTTGGTGTCGTGGCGTATGAAGAGCACATTCTACAGATTTGCGAGGCCTTTGCCGGACTCGCGCCCGGTCGAGCTGACGTGCTGCGCCGTGCGTTGGTGAAGCAAGACATGAAAAAAGTCGCCGAGATCCGACTCGAGTTCATCGCTGCCGCCCGAGCTCGTTTGCATGACGAAACGATCATCGAAAAAGTGTGGCATCTCGTCGCCGGATTTCAGGGTTACGCGTTCTGTCGCGCCCACAGCACCGCCTATGCCGTGGAGGCCTATCAGGGAGCTTACGCCAAGCATTATCACCCTGCCGAGTTCATGGCCGCGGTGCTCAGCAATGGCAAAGGCTTCTACTCCGCGCTCGTCTATACACTGGAATGCCGCCGCCTCGGCATCGGCTTCCTTTCGCCTGATGTGAATGCTTTCACCGCTGCCTTCAGGGTCGAAAACGGATCTATCCGTGTTCCGCTGCGCTGCATCAAAGATCTTAGCGAAGCCACCCTCGCCCGCTGGCGACAAAACCACGCGCCATTCACCAGCATCCGCGACTTCATCTCCCAAGTGCGACCCGAGGCCCATGAAGCGCTCAACCTCATCCGCTGCGGAGCCTTTGATAGCCTTGGCGACACGCGCACCGAGCAATTCTGGCACTGCCTGCACAGCGCCCGCGACGTCGGCCACGGCGACGACTGGCTCTTCCGCGACAACGTCGAAAAAACCATCCGCGCCCAGTTTCGCCAAGAACCCACTGACCTGCAAAAGCTCCAAGATGAAACCGAACTGCTTGGCTATACCGTCAGCGGCCATCCGCTGGATCTGCATCCACAGATTGATTGGCGCACCTACTGCCCCATTGCTGATCTGCACCGTTATCCGAATCAAACCGTCACCGTTTGTGGCCTGATCATCGTCAGCCGTCATCACATGCAGCAAAACGGCCAACCCATGAAATTCATCTCTATCTGCGATTACACAGGCATCGTCGAATGCGAGATCTTCGCGGCCGCCTATCGTAGCTACGGCATCAACACCGTCCGTTACCCAGTCGTGCAAGTCACAGCCCAAGTGAAGCCCTTCGATAACTATCAAGGCTTCACTTTGGAAGTTCGTCGGATCGAAAGAACCCGTTCAGTGAAAGAACGCTGAAATGAAAGCTCAAACCCATTAGCGCACCACAGGACGAAGCACCATGTTGCGATAATCAACGTTGGTGTGATCACCTTGGAGATAGATCGGGCCGGGCTTGAATTCGTCGCTGGTCATAGCACCGCCAGTGCAACCCAGAGCGGGTTGATTGTCGATGATGGTCTTGCCATTGAGAATCACAGTCACATGACGATCGACAAGCGTGATGTCGAGGGTCTGCCATTCGCCAATCGGTTTCTCAGCATTGACGCTCGGAGTGATGCGGCTGTAAAGAGCCCCCATGTTGTGGGAGTCCAGTGGCTTACCGAAGCTTTCCATGATTTGGATTTCATAAATACCGCGCAAGTAAATGCCACTGTTGCTGCCTTCGGAAGTGCGGACTTCTGTCTTGAGATTAAAATCTTCAAATTCAGCCTCAGTGCGCAAATTGCCGAAGTGCTTATCCTTGGCCTTGACCACACGATTGATAAGAGCCCCATCCTGGACACTCCAACCATTATCGGCCTTGTCATTCATGAGCTTCCAACCTGTGAGATCTTTGCCATTCAAAAGGTTGATCGGGTCGCCAAACTTCACTTTGCTCAGATCTGGCGTCGCAGGGACAGGTGGGATGCGTTTGCCGGTAAATTCAGAAGCCTTCCCCATTTCTTTACCTTCTGCATTCCGCTTGATGGAAGTGAGCGTCATCGCATCACCCGCGATTTTTGCCGTGATGGTCTCCACACTCACTTTGCCTTCTTTGTTCTTCTGCTGGCGGGTGAAGATGAGCGTGTCACCCTCTACCTTTGTGCTAGCCGTAGGCGTGACGCTGCCGCCACCCCAAAGGGCACTGGAACTGAAAGCACCGTCTTTTTCATCAACTCCCAGCCAGCCCGCACCACCGCCAGGAAGAGCTAAGGCCCAACGCCCCGTAAAGGCAGATTCAGCATGGACTAAAGAGGTGATGGAAAGGGTGGCGAAGAGGAAGGAGCGTAGCATAAGTTGGATAATGGAAACGTGACTCAGAGACTGGTTTATCTGGGAAAAAATTCCATCCCAGAAATACCGCCCCAAAGTGGAACAGGTTGTGAGTTATCTGTTGTTGCGAAAGCCGGTGTGAATTTTGACTTCCAGTGTCGCAACGCTACGATTAAGCATCTCAAAGTCCACAGAGTAAATTTGTTCGTCGGAATGAGATGATGCAAAATGGTAAGAGTTCGGCACAACCTCTCCTGAAGCGGTTAGCCATCGCGCCTCGGTTATGCGCTCTCCCTTGAAGGTTACGCCCGAACTGGGTTGCACCTCGACCGCCAGTCCTTGATCCTTGAAAATCATGCCGCTTGCGCCGGATTTCCACGGGATAGTTACCACTCGATAGAGCTGCTCAGCGGCAATCTGAAAATCCACGACAAAGGCAAGTAGTTTGTCACTAGCGTCAAAGACCCAGTAGGATGGATAACAACCATCCCCATAGCCGCTCCCGCTGACCACTGCGGTATTTGCCACCGAGTCACCGAGACTTAGAAGGGTGACATCGAGTGATCCACCCCCTCGGTCTGTGGTCTTCTTGATCCAAGCTTGACTCTCGCGCTCGTGGTTCCGTTTACTGCGCTTCATAAACGAAAGTGCATCACAGATCGCCACATTGCCAGCATCCACACCGATGTGCGAGCTTCCACCGTCCACGCTTACAGCTTGTCGATAGTAAAATGGCTTTCTTTCCGATGCACCAAAGACAACACGTATGGCAGCGACGCGCCCCTCCAGACTGCAAACCTCCACCTCATACTCGCCTGGCTTCACCTTGAGAGAAAGAGGGAGTGCGTCTTCCGGGGAGTAACCGAAGTCGCGCGCCACGATCGCTCCACTTGGCAGCGACAGCCTTCCGACTTTTGAAACCATGATGGCTTCGGCGGACTGCATCAAGGTTCCCTTCACGACCTTGCCATCCTCGAACAACACCTCGCAGTTTGGCTCGTCCCCTAACTCTGGAGGCGGAAGTTTCGAGGCTGAACCTGTTCTCGCCAACAACGACTTCAATTTTACATCATCGAAAGCCTGATCTTCTTCACGGTCAAAAAACTGCATCACTGTTTCGACCCGCCAGTTCCCGTTCTCGTTCTTGAGTCGATATTCATAAAAGGTTGGGTACGACTGTCGTTTGAACTCGGTCTCCACGATTGCCGAATCATCAGTCACGCTGTGCTTCGTGATCCTCTCGGCTGCTGGATCGTGATCTGGCAAAGAACCAAAACTCGAGCCGCTGTTATCCGCAGCACCCGAGCACCAGTGTTTCTTGGTCAGCACCTGAACAGAACTTTGCCACGTCTCCATCTGATTTATCAATGAGTTGGCCTGGCTTGCGGCACTCATCGCACGGGTCCCTCCGCATTCCTGCCACGATCTGTGCCAGTCTCTAATGTAGGCCTGAACTCGTTCTTCTGGATTGGTCATGGTTGTGTGCGTCGATGGCTTGTAATCGGGGGATTGGGCCTACTGGCCAGTCTCGTTTGTTCGGCGGCATCCGGCCATAGCATAAGTAAGTGTGAGCCAGTTTTTGTATGCCGTTGCATTCATTAGACCGATCCCATCCACGGCAGAGCCATGGTGACACCGGCTCCTCGCAAGAAGGCACGGCGTGAGCATTGGTGGGTGTACTTGTTTTCGTGTGAAATGAGTTCACCAAATTCTCAAAGCGCCCAAGGATGAAAGCGGCGTGTCTGGGGAAAGGATGGTCATGCCCGACTCGATGGCTTGAGCTGCTAGCAGTCGGTCAAATGGGTCGGGATGCACTCTGGGAAGATCTCCACTCCGATAGATCGCATCTTGATCGAGACTGAGAGACTTAAACTGATGATGCGCGAACTTCTCAGGAATCCAAACTCTAGGATTGTCGGGCAATGGCAGCTTTCCGGCAGAGTGTTTCAAGATGACCTCCCAGATGCTAACATCACTCACAAACAACTCATTGGCCCTGTCATTGATCGCAGCCGCTGCTGCATGCGAGAGCATCGACGTTTGTTGAGAAACCCAAAGAAAGGCACAGGTGTCGAGCAAGTATCTCATAGCCCCCACTCCTTTAGCTCTTCATCTGTTAAAGGCGCAAAGGCTGATAATGGAAACTCAAATGGTGCCCCTTTGATGTCTCCCACTTTCGGACGAGGTTTCTGTTTCGGTTTCTTCATTGGCACGAGCATGGCCACGGCCGATTTGCCACGTGCAATGATGAACTCCTTCCCCATCTCAACTTCCGCGAGGTAGCGAGAGAGATGGGTCTTGGCTTCGTGAGTGGTGATCGTGGTCATGGCTGCGAGGATACCGCCCAAGCAAGGCTTAGTCAACTTAGTCAATCTTGCCATTCCGGCATTGCACCCCGCAAAACTACGGACGATCAGATCGACGAGCGTACCTGCAAACCTTTTCCACTTTGGCCACAGCCCTTCCAGAAGAATTCGCCATCAGACGTGCCCTCATGGATGGAAGAGAAGAAGCCTCAATGTTTTTGCCCGCACATCTTTTTGCCTTATTCTTCAAGTCGTGAAGGCAGAAACATGGACAGGCAAAAATAGGTTGGAAATCGGTTTCTCTCACCTCCGTTGGTGCTGCCAGTGGACCGGCTGAAAGCACTACGCTGGAGTCACTCTCTCTTGATTTTATTTTTGAGTGGGTTGGCACAGTCAATACCATTGGCTGGCTTGTGGGTTCATTGATCCGTGGCATCTCACTTCGACAGGCCATGCGAAGGATGTATTTTTTGTTTAATTTTAAGCGCCACTTCATCAAGCTCCTCTACACCTTCTTTTGATAGGCATAGACGTTTACTTTTCTCGATGATCTCCAACAACTCATTAGCTTGAGTTTCATTCAGATTCTGTTTTCCCAGATGTTGTATGATTTCGGTTCTAAACCTTAAAGCCGTAATGCCATCATCACTCCGATCTACTATTAAAGACTTAACAAACCTGAATTCTGGGCCATATCCAAAAGATAAAGCATGATTATCTAATTTGTCTTCTAGTTCACCGCTGAATTCCCAGTGACTAATCGAACCAAAATTTAACTGTGATAATTTCCATCTCGAAATTAAATCCGGTAATTTCCATCCAGAGAAAATGACCGCAAGAACAAAGGAAATAAGGACAACGAGTTTAAAAGTTTTTTTATTTAACATATCCTCTCCAATCATTAAGCTGTCCCATGGGGGGGCGTTATCATTCCCAAACCGAATCTAGGAGTTAGAGGACCAGCCGACCAACCCACAAATCACAAATACCGCAGCCTTTCTGCTGCGGCTTTACTCCCTCCAATTAGATCGTGAGTCTTGAGGTGGACCCCGAAATTCGGGCCAGTAGTGAAGTTATGTGATTATAGTGATTACAGTCTTGGGGAGCACCCCAAAAGACCAAAACCTAATGAAAGCCAAACGTAAAAGACACGATG
>JAIXZA010000021.1 GCA_027489965.1 Verrucomicrobiaceae bacterium | reverse complement strand
AGGCGGCCAAATCTACACCTCCACCGACTCCGGCGTGACCTGGACGGCGCGGGAATCGAATCGCCTGTGGTGGTCCATCACCTCCTCCGCCGATGGCAGCAAGCTCGCGGCGGTGGTCGTTGACGGCCAAATCTACACCTCCACCGACTCCGGCGTGACCTGGGAGGCACGCATGACGGATGCGAATCGCAGTTGGCGGTCCATCACCTCCTCCGCCGATGGCAGCAAGCTCGCGGCGGTGGATCGCGGGCCATCCGGCTTCGGCCAAATCTACACCTCCACCGACTCCGGCGTGACCTGGACGGCGCGGGAATCGAATCGCCGGTGGTTTTCCATCACCTCCTCCGCCGATGGCAGCAAGCTCGCGGCGGCGGACGGTAGCGGCCTAATCTACACCTCCGAGGGCAGCGGCTTGCCTGACGTGGCGGCAGGCAGAGCCTTCACGCTGGCGAATTTCAGCTCGGCAGGGCCTACCTCCCAGGTCGTCAGCTACACCGTCACGAACAGCAACCCAGCCCTCTTCACCGTGCAGCCCGCCATCTCGCCGACTGGCACCCTCACCCTCACCGCCGGCCAGGCCGCAGGCACGGCCCCCGTCAGCGTCACCGCCAAGTTCAATGGCGGCTCAGCCACCAGCCCAGTGCAGACCTTTCCCGTCAACGTGACCCAGCCGCTGAAGGTGAAAGAGATCTTCCTCTTCAGCGCCAATGATGTGCCCGCAGAGCAGGACCGTCAGATGGGTGCAGGGCAGACCTCCATCGGTCTTTTCAGTGGTGCCTTCTACGACGCGCCGAGTGACATCCCCTTCGTGATCTCCGGCCCGGATGCTGCCGCTTTTAATCTCAATGCCAGCACAGGCTTTTTAGAGTTCAAGAGCGTCCCGACCTTCCCGAACCCGAGGGTCGGCACACCTGCCATCCCCCGCAGTGATTTCTATGATGTCACCCTTTCCATCGGCTCGGCTAGCTCACCCCTCGGTGTAGCCAGGGCTAGGCTGCGCATCACTTCAAATCAGGCACCCACGCTCGCCGCCATCCCCAATCCAGCCGAGCTGGTGGTGAGTGCAGGGCAGCAGACGGTGAACCTCAGCGGCATCACGGCGGGTGCTGGAGAGACCCAGGCGCTCACGGTCACGGCCACTTCTGGCAATACCGCCCTCATCCCGAATCCCACCGTCAACTACAGCAGTGCGGCCACCACCGGCACGCTGACCTTCACGCCTGTGGCCGGGGTCAGCGGCAGCGCCGTCATCACCGTGACGGTGAGGGACGACCAGGGGGCGAACAACAGCTTCACCCGCAGCTTCACCGTCACCGTCCAGCCGCCGCCGAGGCTTGTCATCGAGGAATCTGCCACCCCACTGCTCACCGGAGCCACCGTGGCCTTTGGCAGCCAAAACGCAGGCAGCACCACGACCAAGACCTTCACCCTGCGCAATACCGGCACGGCAGCGCTGAGCATCCCCAGCATCAGCATAACTCCTTTATCTTGGCAAAACTCGGCCAATCCGCTCGATGTGAATGCCGATGGTAATGTAACCCCAATCGATGTGCTAACGGTCATCAACCGCCTCAATAGCGGAGGACCAGGCATCCTTCCCGCCATCATTGCGGGCACGCAGCCGCCACCTTTCTACGACGTGGATGGCGACGGCAGTGTCACCCCTTCGGATGCGCTGGCGGTGGTCAGTCACCTCAAAGCCCCTGGCCCGATTCCCGCCATCACCTCTGAATTCACCCTTACCGCCCCAGCCATGCCGCTCAGCATCGCAGCGGGGGCTTCGCAGACTTTCACGGTCAGCTTCATCCCCACGCAGCCAGGGGCCAAGCAAGTGCCGCTGACCCTCACCTCCAATGATCCTGACCGTGTCAGCACGGTGCTGAACCTCACGGGCAGCACCACGGCGGTCGCTCCTGGCGCACCGGTTATCAGCAGTGCCACGGCAGCGGGTCCTGCCAGCGCCAGCGTGGCCTTCACCGCACCGGCCAGCGATGGTGGCGCGGCCATCACGGGTTACACCGTCACCTCCAGCCCTGGTGGACTCACGGCCTCGGGCACTAGCTCCCCGATCACCGTCCTGGGCCTGCTCCCCGGCACGCCCTACACTTTCACGGTCACGGCCACGAACAGCAGCGGCCCCGGCCCGGCTTCCGCTGCCTCAAACTCCATTCAGGTCGGACCGCCAGAGATCGCCATCACCCTCCCGATCCTGGCTTTCGGCTCCGTGCCGCTGAATCAGCTTGGCACAGCAAAGACCTTCACCGTGCAGAACACGGGCTTTGCACCGCTCACCTTCACGCCAAGCCTCACAGGAGTCAATCCAGGCGATTTTGTGCTGAGCACCACCGGCACACTCGCCAGCCTGACACCGGGCCAGAGCACCACCTTCACGGTGAACTTCCAATCCGGTGCTTTGGGTGCCAGGACGGCGATTTTGAGCATCGCCAGCAACGACAGCGACGCAGCGGTGACGGACTTCCCCCTCACCGGCACGGCCACGCCAGTGACCCCCACGCTCGCCGTCACCACGGTGGATCAGATCGAGCAAACGAAGGCCGTGGCATCCAGCAGCGTGACCGCCGCAGGCGGCAGCCCCATCTCGGAGCGTGGTTTCCTCTATGCCGTGAAGACGGTGAATGCCGACCCACTGCTCCTCGGAACCAGCGTGGTGAAAGTGGCGGTGGATGCCCTCAGCGCCCAGCTCACCGGCCTCACCCCAGGCACGGAGTATGCCCTGCGCGCCTTCGCCACCAATACCAACGGCACCGCCTACACGGACGCGATCAACTTCACCACCAAGCCAGGAGCGCCCGAGATCGCCGTCTTTGAGCCTGCCACACAGGAGCTGCTGCCACCGAGCGTGCTGGCGTGGGGAGACAATGAAAACGGCCAGACGAATGTTCCGCCAAATCTGACTGGTGTGCAGGCGGTGGCAGCAGGTCAATTCCACAGCCTCGCCCTGAAGGATGACGGCACCGTGGTGGGCTGGGGGGGCGTAAATGAAGAATTCTATAACTTAAATATCAATTTCGGACAGGCGACCGTGCCGCCGGGCCTGAGCGGTGTCAAAGCCATTGCTGCTGGTCAATTCCACAGCCTGGCCCTCAAGCAGGATGGTACTGTAACTGCCTGGGGGAACAATGATTTTGGGCAAACCGTTGTCCCTCCCGCCCTCAGCGGGGTGATCGCCATTGCGGCAAGCAGTAGTGGTAGCCTAGCGCTGAAGCAGAATGGCACCGTCGTCTCCTGGGGAAATTTGGCAGATCCTCCCGCAGGTCTCACAGAGGTCAAAGCCATCGCGACGGCTGACTATTACAGTCTGGCCCTCAAAGCATCGGGTGAAGTGGTGACTTGGGGAAACGATTACGTTTATGGTGCCATGCCGGTTGCAGCCAAGAGCGGCGTGAAGGCCATCGCATTCGGGGTCTGGCATGCCTTGGCACTCAAGACGGATGGCACGATTATCGGCTGGGGGCGAAGTACGGGTGGCGAAACCACGGCCCCAGCTCTGCCCGCAGGCATGACTTACACCACCATCTCGGCAGGCTTTCTCGATTCTGCCGCCATTCGCAGTGATGGTGCGTTCATCACGTGGGGAGCGAGTCATAGAAAAACATTGACTGATAAACCTACCAGCGCCGATCATGGCATCACCGCCATCTCCGCCGGTCACGACCACATGCTGGCACTGAAAGCCAGCGTGGTGGACTACGGCTCCCAGAGCCTCGGCAGCATCACGGCGAAGACTTTCACCCTCAAAAACACCGGCACCGGCCCGCTCAGCATCTCCGGCATCACGGTGACAGGGAATAATGCAGCGGACTTCGTGGTAGCGAATGCCCCCAGCAGTGTGGCGGCAGGCAGTGAGGCTAGCTTCACCGTCACCTTCACCCCCAGCGCCAGCGGCACCCGCAGCGCCACGCTGAAAGTGATGAGTGATGACAGCGATGAAGCCACCCTGAACTTCCCCATGACCGGCGGCGGCACCCCCAGCGCCAATGCCGACCTGGCCAGCCTGGGCGTGAGTGCGGGCGACCTCGTCCCCCAATTTGACCCGCAGGTGAAGAGCTACTCCCTGGCCCTGCCCGCAGGCACCCCCAGCTTCACCCTGACACCCACCGTGGCCCAGGCCAATGCCAGCGTCACCGTGGCCGGCACAGCCGTGACCTCCGGCAGCGCCAGCGCCGCCATCGCCTTCTCCGGCCTGGCTAAAACCGTCTCCGTCATCGTCACCTCCCAAAACGGCATCACCCGCACCTATGAGCTGAACCTGAGCCTCGCCGCCGGGAACAATGTGGCTGCCGTCCTCGGGGATGCGACGCGATTGCAGGCAGGTCCGGGGGAAACTGGGCCTTCTTTTGTGCAGAAGCTCGAACTCAGTTTGGTTACGGACCTCAGCACCAATCAGCGCATCGACGTTGTGCGGTTTCTAGTAGAGAGCCTCGGTCTCAGCTCCGCGCCCAGCACAGACTTCAACACTGAGGGCAAAAACGAGGCAGGCGACTTTGCAACCGCCTCCACGGTGGTCACCGGCACCCGCGTCATCGACGCCAGTCGCATCCTCAGCGGCTACACCATCAGCGGCTACCCCGGCAATGCGGGACTCATGACCGTGGCCCCTGGGGCCAAGCTGCGACTCATCAACGTGACCCTGACTGGCGGTCAGGGTGGCGGATTGACCATGGATGGCGCGGCCATCATCAATCACGGGGAACTGGTGCTGGAAAACTGCACCCTGAGCTACAACCAAGCGGTGAAGGGCGGAGCCATCTTCAATAGCTCCACCGGCATCCTGACGCTGGAGCGCTGCACCTTCATCAACAACACCGCCACGGAGACCGGCGGTGCCATCCACAATGAAGGCCAGCTCACGGTGCGGCACTGCACCTTCTCCCAAAACAGCGCAGGCACCAGCGGCGGAGGCATCCACAACACCGGCACCTGCCAGATCACGGACAGCATCCTGGCCGGCAACTACTGCCCCAACGCTGCCGCTGGAGATGTGAGCACGACCGGCACGCTCACCCTCACCGGAACCAACATCCTGCGCACCCTCAGCGGCACCGCCACCGGCAGCGGCACCCGTTTGACCAGTGACCCGCTGCTGCAAGCGCCCTTCTCCCTCTTCGGCGAGCCGCAGATCATGCCTCTGGGCGCAGGCAGCCCTGCCATCAATGCCGCCACCACCAGCACCAGCCTGCGGGACCAGAGCTTCCTGCCAGTGGAAGGCATCCCCGATGTGGGAGCCAGTGAGTATTTCAGCCTAGCCCCAGAGGTGCAACTGGCCGAGACCGATCTGGAAACCAACGAAGACACGATCAGCGACGCTTTGGCCTTCACTTTGACCGATGAAGACAGCTCCGGCCTGACCTATGAGATCACCAGCCAGGACCCCGATCTGATCGCGGATGAGGACATCTTTGTCTTCGAGACCACGCCGGGGAATTACGAGCTGTTCGTCGCCCCGCAGCCGGACGCCACCGGCATCGCCCGCCTGCTGATCGCCGCCCATGACGGCAGCAACACGACCTTTGAAGAACTCTCCGTGAATGTGGTGCCGGTGAATGATGCGCCAGATTTTGTCCTGCCGACTGCGCTGACGGGCATCGTCAGTGGCACGGGAGCGCAGAGCTACCCTGGACTGGTGAGCCAGATCACCCCTGGAGCCGAGGATGAGAGTGAGCAGACGGTGACCTTCAGCGTCACGAACAACAACAACGGCCTCTTTACCAGCCAGCCCGCGGTTTCCCCAGACGGCACGCTGAGCTTCACCGCAGGTAGCACCTTTGGCGTAGCCATCGTGACCGTGCAGGCCACCGATGACGGCGGCACTGAGGACGGCGGCGTGGATACCAGCGCCATGAAGACCTTCACCATCACCACCCTTCCCGGAGCACAGGCCCGCCTGGGAGACACGGTGAATCTGAACCTCGGCTGGGTAACTCTCGGCACTGGAGAAAGCCTGAGAGTCACCGGCCTGCCGCTAGGGTTGGCCTTCGTTGCAGGACCACCGCCAAGGATCACCGGCCGAGTGCTCGGCGCAGCCATCCCTGGAGGCAGCTTTATCCAGATCATGAACGGCACGCGAGTCGTGCGCACCCTGCCGCTGGAACTGGTGACCGAATCCTACATCGCTGCCAACACCTACGAACTGCTGCTGGAAGAAGCCGGGCAGCCCACGGGCAGACTTCGCGTCACGGTCAGCAATCCGACGGCCAAAGTCACCAACCCTGCCTTCAGCGCCACTCTGGATCGTGCAGGTGCGGTGCAGCGCAGAGCTGCCGGCACTTTTACCGCAGGTGCTCTGCCGCAGACGGTGCGGGTCACTTTCCCTGCTGTCACCACCACGCCAGCCGTCAGCTTTGACCTGGTGATCACCAGCGGCTCTGACCTCGTCACGGCGGCGACCTTCCCCACGAGTGGCCTGACCGGACGTGGCTTCAGCCTCGCCAGACCTAGCCGCATCCCAGTCGCTAATCCTGCCCTGACGCTGACCCTGCCACCAGCGCTGAATGGCAACCGCACCAGCACCCCTGCGGGCATCGGCTTTGCCCGAGGCACCGTCACCACTGCCGCGCTCGTGCCGCTGACCGGTCAACTGGGCGATGCGCAGGCATTCACCAGCTCGCTCAGCCTTTCCCAGACGAACCAGGCCGTGGTCTGGATGACGCCTTACACGAACAAAGCCTCCTACATCGGCGGCATCATCGACATCGCCGATGCCGGAGCCGCGCAGCGTGCCGCCTCCACGGATGCAGCCGTGACCGGCCTCCAGTGGCGGAAGCTGGCCGATGCCAGGGCCACCTCCTACCCCGCAGGCTTCGGCCCGCTGGCGCTAAGCGCTGCCTCCAGCCGCTGGGTGCCCGCCACCACGGCGGATGGCATCGCCGAGTCTCTGGCGCTGGATTTCCGAGCCATCGAGACCCAATACATCGCCCCCGCTGCTGGGATTCTGCCTGCACGCCTCAGCCTGCGAGACAACTTTGCCCTGATCCGTCTCGCCCCGGACAATGCGGTGCCTTTCACCGGCAAGATCACGCCGACGACGGGTGAGTTCTCCGGCAGCCTGACCCTCGCCGCCCCGGCGACGAAGTCCGACTTCAGCGGCGTGCTGCTGCAAGAGGACAGCTTTGGCAGCCTGGTGGGCCAGGGTTTGATCAAAATCCCCGTCACCAGCACGGTGGCAGGCTCCTTCCAAACCGTCGGCATCCGGTTCTTCCAACCGAGCAGCCTGGGCACCCATCGCCTGCGCATCGGCGAGGCTGCGAACATCGACCTCAGCTCGATCACCCTTGCCTCGGGAGAAACGCTGAGGCTTAACGGCCTGCCGCCGGGCGTGATGCTCACGGGTAGTGCCATCACCGGCACCGTCAGCGGACTCGGCACGGCTACCGGCGTGACGATCCAGGTTGTGAACGGCACCACCGTCGTCCGCACCCTGACGCTGGACCTCGCCGTGGAGCCTTACGCCATCGCTGGCCGCTATGAAGTGCTGCTGGAAAATGCCGGCCTGCCAGTCGGCAAGCTCCAGGTCACCGTCACCTCCCCGACGGCAAAAGAATCCCGTGCCGCCTTCTCCGCCGTCCTGGATCGCCTCGGCGAGGCTCAGCGCCGAGCCGCTGGCTTCTTCACCGCCTCGGCCGCCAACTCGCTCGCCGTGACTGTGGCCTTCCCAGCAGTCACCAACCTCCCGGCGGTGACCTATGTGATGTCGATTTCCTCCACCTCGAATGACGTCACCGGCAGCACCAGCCCCGCCTCCGCCGTCACCGCCAGAGGTTTCCGCCTCGCCCGTGCCGGTCACCTGCCCGTGGGAGTGCCCGCGTTGACGATTTCCTTCCCACCCAATGTCCCCGGCAACCGCACCCGCACCCCTGGCGGCATCGGCAACGCCCGAGGCACCATCACCACGGCTGGCCTCGTGCCCCTGACGGGAATGCTGGGAGACGGCCAGACCTTCACCGCCTCGCTCAACCTCGCGCAGACGAATCAAGCGGTCGTCTGGGTCACACCCTACACCAACAAGTCCTCCTGCCTCGGTGGCATTATCAGCCTAGTCGCCCCAGCCACACCGGATCGGAGCCTGGACGCCGAGTCTGAACCTTCCAGCCTCAAGTGGGCGAGAGTCGCCGACGCCACCGCCCTGTCCTACCCACTCGGCTTCAGCGCCCTGGATCTCAGCGCCATCTCCAGCCGCTGGGTGCCCACCACCACCGCCGCCGCCCTAGCCGAGTCCCTGGGACTGTCCTTCCGAGGCATCAACCTCAGCTACATCGCCCCCACGACCGACATCTTGCCCCGCTATCTCAGCCTGCGCGATGGCTTCGGTCTGCTCAGCATCTCCCCCACCAATGCTGTGCCCTTCACCGCTGGCAAAGCCGTGGGCAAGGACGGCAGCTTCAGCGGCACGCTGCGCCTCACCGCCCCCGCCCTAGTGTCTCCCATGACCGGCGTCTTCCTGCAAGACCCCGCCAGCGGCTACACCATCGGCCACGGCCTCATCCGAGTCCCCGTCACCGCTCCCGTCAAAGGCTCGTTCCAGACGATCGGCGTGGAGTTGCAGAATTAGAGCTACTTTTTAATCTCACGAGGAGGTCGCGGAGACGGCGTAGATACCGTGTGGGGGTTGTGTTTGGGTTTCGTTCGAGATTTCCTTCTTAATTACCGATTCGCTTCGGTGACGCCGCCAACATGGTATCTACGGTCCGTGCGCCTATCAGGCTTTTGGCTCTGGTTTCCAGCCTATGGGGCAAGGCCGGAACGGCAATTTTGCGATTGCCGTTGAGGCTCAGGTCTGAAAGAATCTGGCGAAATGAGTGATGAGATAGATCCCCTGTTTGCCACGCATCCGAATGATGCCTTTTTTAAAGCTGTCTTTGTTGATCCTGTTTCAGCTGCCGAGTTCTTCCGCGCTCATTTGCCAAAGGAAGTCGCAGCTTCCTTTAATTGGTCCACACTGACGGTGCTGCATAGCTCATTTGTGGCCCAAGATTTACAGCAAGCACACTCCGACCTCATCTACAGCGTGTCCTGCGCAGGGAGGGATGTATGGCTGCATTTGCTCTTTGAGCATCAAACTTCCGTGGACCCCACAATGCCACTGCGCCTGCTGAGCTACATGACGCAGTTCTGGCTCCGACATGTAGAGCTTCATGGCTTACCTCTGCCCCCCATCCTGGCCTATGTGCTGCATCAGGGGCCGGATCGCTGGACTTTGTCGCCCCAGTTTACTCAAATGTTTGCCTTACCAGATGAGCTGCAAAATCTGCTGGCACCCTATCTGCCAAGCTTCACTCACGGCTTACTGGACCTCTCGCAGTTTGCTCCCGCCTCCAGCAGCGACCAAGCCAAGATGCAAGTCATTCTACGCCTGATGAAGGCCGCACGGGAGAAACAGCTGATGGCGTTCTTTGAGTGGCTAGGAAAAGCAGGTGCACAGATGGCACTGCTGCTGGAAGACAATCTCCTGCGGCTGTGCATGGTGTACGCCTGGAATGCCGATGACACCCTTGACGTGGAGCATGTTGCCCGTCATCTTCTGTCTGAACCGAAACTCACTCAATCTGCCATGACTACCGCTCAATTACTCCGCCAAGAGGGCCGCCAAGAGGGCCGTCAAGAGGGCCGTCAAGAGGGCCTTTGGATCGGAAAGGTACAACTTTTGCAAAGTCTAATGGATCTCCCAATAAGCAGCAATACTGAGCTGGAAGCTCTGACCGTTAGGGAGCTACAGGTGGCCTTTGCGGAGCTGGAACGGATCTACGCATGCCAGTTCAAACGGCCCTCAGAATAAAGGGGTAAGAACATCAATGGAAAGAAGCGTAACGGATGGCTGGCCACCTTAATTCTCGGTGATTTCACTCAGGCATTTTTCTTCTTGGTCACCGTTCTCGTTTCTGCCCGCATGAGATTCCCGATGTAAATAATAATCCGCTAAAATGTCATCCAGTTCCATCAGGCTGCCGATGTGGGTGAAGCGACCGCGCAGGTATTTCCCGGCAGGGATGCTGCGGGTGTAGCTCATCAAACGTGAACGCATGGAGCGGATCACTTCAAACTCGCCCCCACGCGTACTGCGCGGGATGGCCATTTCACAATGACGACGCATCAGGGCGAAGCGCTGCTCGATGGTCGCTGGCTCGGCGTGCTTGCCGGTCTTGAGGTAGTGTTTGGCTTCTTGAAAGACCCATGGATTGGCCATGGCGGCACGTCCGATCATCACACCACGGACATTGGTCTGAGCACGTCGCACTTCGACATCGGCACCACTGCAAATGTCACCATTACCAATGACAGGAATTTTAACCGCATCAGCCACTTGGGCGATGACGTCCCAGTCAGCCAGCCCGCTGTAGCCCTGGGCACGCGTGCGACCATGCACGGTGATGGCCTGAATGCCTGCGTCTTCCAATAACTTAGCCACAGTGACGGCATTGATCGTTTGGGCATCCCAGCCGATGCGCATTTTGGCGGTCACGGGAATCGGTACCGACTTCACCACATCCCGTGCTACGCTGGTCAGTAGTGGGCAGTCTTTGAGCAGCGATGAACCGCCATTTTTAGAGACCACTTTATTGACTGGGCAGCCAAAATTGATGTCGATGAAGTCGGGTTGCTTCCAATCAATGATTTTCCGTGCGGCCTCGCCCATGCGAATGCCGTCGGCACCAAAAAGCTGCACGCCGAGCGGGCGCTGGGCGTCATCAAAGTCCGTGTAATGCCGCGTGCGGTCATCGCGCTGCATGATGCCCTCGGCTGAAACGAATTCAGTGACCACGACATCCGCTCCGAGTTCCTTGCACAGGGAACGAAAGACCATGTCCGTCACACCCGCCATCGGGGCGAGGTAGATGGGGAAGGCGTCGTTTTGAAACCAAGGCAGCATGATACATGCATAGCTGCACTTTACGGTCATGGCAAGGATGGCGCACTTGACCACGCCGCAGGCATCAGCGAAGAAAGAGGATGATCCAAGTCGAAACCGTTGGCACACAAATCTCTGTTTGGGGCGAAGGCCCTATCTGGCATCAAGATCGTCTGCTCTATGTGGACATTGAGTCCCATAAGATCCATGCCTTTGATCCTGCCTCTGGCGCTGAGAAAACTTGGGATGTCGGCCAGCGTGTCGGCGTGGTCGTGCCACGATCTTCGGGCGGGTTCGTCTGGGCAGGGGATACTGGCTTTCATTTTCTAGATGAAGCCAGCGGTCTCAGCACCTTCATAGGCGATCCTGAACCGGAGCTCCCAGACAATCGCTTCAATGACGGCAAATGTGATCCTGCTGGCCGTTTCTGGGCAGGCAGCATTTGTTTAAAAAAGCGCCAGGAAGCAGCGCTGTATTGCCTGCATCAAGATCTGAGCATCGAAAAGAAATTCAGCCCTGTCACCAATTCCAATGGGATCGTCTGGTCTCGGGATGGTCGCACGATGTTCTACATCGACACACCGAGTAAAAAAATCCGTGCCTTTGATTTTGATGCCACCAGTAGCGCTATTTCTGACGAACGCGTTATTTGGGATACCTCAGACGATGTCACCAGTCCAGATGGCATGACCATCGATAGCGAAGATCGGCTCTGGGTGGCCTTTTGCCATGGCGGAAAAGTGATCTGTTATGATCCTAGCACACGCAGCGTGCTGCAGCAGATCGACTTCCCCTGCATCGAGACCACAGCCTGCGCCTTTGGTGGGCCTGACCTCAGAGATCTTTATATCACCACAGGTCTGAAACCTGGCCTCTACGAGCCTCACGCAGGTCGCTTGTTTGTCTGCCGACCTGGGGCGCAGGGTGTGCCTGCTTCTGCCTTTTTGGGGTGATTGAGTGGGTGGCGGTTTGAGCCTCTCGGGTGAAATTCCGTCTCTAATCAAATGCGGGTGCCTGCATTGTCTCTTGCTTTCCTCTGCGAACTGCTTAAACACCCCCGCTCTATGGCATCCACCCCCGTCATCAACCTCCGTAAAGGCCACGCTGTCCGTCATAACAACGAAGTGTGTGTCGTCTCCGCTTTCGAACTGAAAACGCCACCTCGTATGGCCTCCTTTGTCCAGATGTCCGTGAAGGCTCTGAGCACAGGCAAAGTTTACAATCTCCGCATGACCTCTAACGAGTCTCTGGAGTCTGTGAATCTCAATCGTGAGCCACATGAGTATAGCTACAAGGATGGCAGTGACTATCACTTCATGCATCCTGAGACTTTTGAAGATGTGGTCCTCATGGCCGATCAAATCGGTGATGCCAAGAACTACCTCATCGAAGGTCAGAAGTACACCGTTCAGTTGGCCGATGACATTGTCGTCGGTATTGAACTGCCACCTTCCGTCGTCATGGCTGTCGCTGAAGCCCCAGAAGGCGTCAAAGGCGACTCTGCTAACAATGTTTACAAAGCCGCTGTGATGGAGACTGGACTCATTGTTCAGGTTCCTCTCTTCATCGGTCCTGGTGACAAAATCACCGTCAAGACCGAAGACAACAGCTACCTCGGCCGCTCGAACTAATTTTTCTTCAACTGACTTCCAACCCGTGCCTGCTTCTGCATGCACGGGTTTTTTGTGGTTTGATCAAATTACTGCGCTACTTCCCAATCGCGTAAAAGCTGAAACTCTGGATATTTGTAGGCGATCATCGCCAAGGGTGCACCAAGATAGCTTGCTAAGACAACAGGCCTTCATGATGGAAGGGAAGGGGACTTGTTCAGTGCGAACGGTTATTGTTCAGTTGGAATGTCGGCTTTGCCATCGCCATCAAAGTCTAGCCGTGATTGCATTTTGGCTAAGGACTTGGGGCCGATGCCTGGGACACGTTTTTCAAAGTCGGCGCTGTCTTTGAATGGGCGTAGTTTGAGGATCTTTGTAGCTGTCTCAGGACCGATTTCAGGCAGGGTGATCAGATCTTTGGCCGAAGCTGTATTGGGATTGATCAGGCCTTCGCGATCACGCAGAAAAAGAATGACCACGACAATCACCAGTAAAATGCCGCCTGCTATCATGAGGAGACTTTGAGTGCGTGCTTCTGATTCAGATCGGAGCTTGCGCTCCTGCATCATTTTATCAAAGGCTTCACTCATGAGGCTGGAAGAGGCGGAAAGCTTGGGCTTCGTTTAAATTCTTGGCTTCTTGACGTAGGCCAACACTTTTTGATCGTCGTCTCCGGCAGCCCAGACCACGCGCAGGAAGTCGGCGGGATGGATGTCGTATTTGGCCAGGAAGGCGCGGTCACCACCACAGCCAAACATCATGTCAGGATGCATTTCCCCACGCAGTTTAGCACGGGCTTTGCCTAGAATGCGGGGCAGCCAGACGATGCCGTCCAACTCGGCTGTTTTAGCGGGTAGCTCAGCAGGTGTTACGATTTTAAGGCTGGGCACTCCGTGCTGAATGGTCAGGAAGTAATCCCGACGAACGGCAGCAATGAGTAGGGCCGCAATGGCGGTTGGATCTTCACCACCGGAGCTGACATTGTCATCGACAAAGTCAAAGAACTCGCGCTCGCGGCAACCGATGGCTTTGAGGAAGTCCTGATCTTCGTCGCTGAACCAGGCTTCGAAGTCGTGATTGCCTTCGTCCATCTCATCGACACAGGCGTCGAAGAGTTCAACAAAATAGGAGTCCCAGGTGTAATTTGGCATAAGCTTTAGAGGAGTGAGAGGTTATTTAACAAGGTTTTCATAGAGCGCTTTGGTGCGCTCCGCAATGCTGGTCCAACTGAAACGCTCAACGGCACGTTTGCGGCCAGCTAGGCCCATGTGACGGCACTTTTCTGGATCAGCCATGAGACGGTTGATGCCTTCAGCCAGGTCCTTGGCAAAGCGCGCGGGATCAATGGCCTCAAAGGGGCTGACGGTTTGCTGATCGAGTGGCACAAGGATGCCGGTTTCTTCTGGCACGACGACTTCCTTGATGCCTCCGACCGCACTGGCGACGACGGCAGTTTCACAGGCCATCGCTTCGAGATTGATGATGCCAAAAGGCTCATAAATGGACGGGCAGCAAAAGACGCTGGCATGGGAATACATGGCGATTTTTTCCTGCACTGGCAGCATGGACTGAATCCAGACAATGCCTTCGCGCTTGGCCTGAGTGGCAGCCACGGCGGCTTCCATCTCCGCAAGAATTTCAGGCGTATCAGGTGCGCCAGCGCAGAGCACGATCTGGAAACCTGGGTCCATCTGCTCAATGGCGCGGACAAGGTGGATAATGCCTTTCTGGCGTGTGATACGCCCAACAAATAGAACAAAGGGGATATCAGGATTGACCCCATGCCTGCGCAGCACGTCAGGAGCCTCGATACGATGGTATTCATCTGGGTCGATGCCGTTGTGGATGACATGAATCTTATGCGGATCGACGTGGAAAAGGCGGGAGATGTCCACCTTGGTTTCTTCAGAGACGGCAATGACCGCATCAGCCATTTCGATGGCGGTCTTTTCCAGCCAGCAGGTGAAGTCATAGCCACCACCCAGCTGCTCACGCTTCCAAGGGCGCAGGGGCTCAAGTGAATGCACGGTCAGCACCATGGGGATGCCGTAGTTGAGTTTGGCCAGGATACCGCCGAAATGGGCATACCAGGTATGCAGATGTACGACTTGGGCATCAATGTGCCTTGTATTGAAGTCAAGATTGCGCTGCAAGGCACCAAAAACAGATTTCAAATTGGCTGGGCTGGTCCAGGCAGAACTATCCAGACCTGCGCCATGCACGGGAATGCCACTTTGCTCACCTTCCTGGTCACCAAAGCAGCGGACTTCGACTTCCATAAGCTTGGCAAGCTCGCGTGTCAGGTATTCGACATGCACACCGGCTCCGCCGTAAATGTAAGGTGGAAATTCGTTGGTAAGGAAGAGGGACTTCATGGGCACGCTGGTTCTATGGTGATGCTGAGACCGTTGGCAAGCAAAAGACTTGGGACATGATTCCTCATGCAGAGTGATTTTCGTCCTTGATGCAACGGCTGGATGGTCTTGGGTGCGGGTCATGATTCCTCTCGAAGACTTTTTTAATGATGTGGTCGGCAAAGCACAGCGCGGACTTGGCCTGACGAATGAAGTTCTGGCTCAAAAGGCTGATTTGAGCGTGGACCAGATTCTGGCTGCGAAAGAAGGGGCCAAGGATGCGTACACTCTTCTCAAGATAGCTCCAGTGCTGGGGTTGGATGGTCCGGCTCTTGTCACCATGGCGGAAGGCGGTTGGTATCCGCAGCCGGTTGATTTGGCAGGACTGGCGCAGTGCAATACAACCTATCATGATATGACGGTGAATGCTTACCTGCTGTGGGATCCAGCAACTCTAGAAGCGGTGGCCTTTGACACGGGTGCGACGGCAGAACCCATGGTCGCTAAAATCAAAGAACTCGGGCTGAAGCTGAAAATCCTTTTCCTCACCCACACCCATCCAGATCATGTGGCAGATATTGGTTCATTGGCGGCTCCATGGGTGCTGATCAGTGATCGCGAGCCTCTAGCCGCGGCGCAAACCTTCACGGTGGGTGAAAGCTGGCAGGTGGGTGGTCTGAGCATTGAGTCACGCTCGACGTGGGGGCATTCAAAAGGCGGTACGACCTTTGTGGTGCGCGGACTGGCACAGCCAGTGGCCATTGTCGGGGACGCTTTGTTTTCCAGCTCTATGGGAGGCGGTGCTGTTTCTTTTGTCGACGCCTTGGCGACGAATCGGAAAGAGATCTTTTCTTTGCCGGATGAGACCGTCATTGCTCCAGGCCATGGCCCCATGACAACGCTGGCTGAGGAAAAGGCACACAATCCCTTTTATCCTGAGTTCAAGTAAGTCAGGGCGCAAAGCGCACTTCGATGCCTTTCAGGCTAGCAGCGATCTTGGATCCTTCAGTTTGTCCTAAAACGCACATGGCTGTGGCCAAGGCATCGCTCGTCGTGCAGTCGGGCGCGATGACGGAACAGGCGATAGGTGTCGTCAGACCGAAACCTGTGCGAGGTGAGATGATGTGAGAAAAGCGCTGGCCACCGATTTCAACAAACTGGTAAAGATCTCCTGAGGTGGATACGGATTGTTGGGTCAGGGTGATCGAAGTTTCATGTTGGGCATCGGTGCGCAGCATGATCGGCCAGGCCTGCTTTCCTGGTGGTGCATCGCTGACAGCGGTATCGCCTCCTGCCTGAACAACGGCCTGAGTGATGCCATGTTCCTTTAAGATACGCTGGCATTCGTCTGCCGCGTAGCCTTTGGCGATACCCCCTAGATCCAGTAGGGTGCCAGTCTTGAGGCTGATACTTCGGCTTTCAGGATGCAGGGTGATGCGCTGCCAGTCCGTGGCTGCGATGGCTTTTTTGAGGCGATCAGCTGGCGGCAGTTTGCCTTGTCGTTTGGCGCGCCGCCAGAGTTGAGAGAGGTGACCGCAGGTCGGATCAAAGGCACCGTGCGTTTGCTCAGCTAGCTGGCGTGCCCTCTGGAGGATGTCATACAGTGGAGCGCTGACCCTCATCGGATAGAGCGCTTCTGGAGCACACAACCGCATCAGCTCACTGGTGGGGTCATAGTCGGTGAAGATCGCGTTAAGTTCAGCGATTCTCTTGAAGCAGGCATCCGTGGCCTTTTCAGCCGTTGCAGCATCTTTGGCATGACAGGCGATGCGAAAAGTGGTGGCCATGCCCGGACCCGAGAAATCAAAACGCGGCAGCTCTTCTGCCCGAGCTAGGCTGACCAGCAACCAAGCTAGCAAAAAGAAGGGCGGGCGCAGCGCCCGCCCTCCAGAATGGTTCCGAAACGACGTTTTGTTATTCACGGGCGACGCCGTTATTCCAAGCCGAGTACATTTCTTCCACCGTCGGTACTTCCAGCGTGCGCACGATGCGGAAGCCCAGCCAAGTGGCATCAGTGAGATACCAAATACTCTTCGGCAATTGTGGGTCCTGCTGCTTCCAGCCGGGCTCAGAAGGCTTGCGTGATGAACTACGGCACATGTCTGCATCGTCATCATAGGTGCCGCCTCTGGCGACATGCGGATAGGGAGTCTTGGATTTGACCCAAGCATTGCCAAGACTGCCCGTCGCTGCGTCTGCAGCCCAGGATTTGTAGGTGGTCTCAGCATATTGGTCGATGCACCACTCGCAGACGTTGCCATAGATGTCGTATAGGCCCCATGGGTTTGGCTTCTTCTTGCCGATGAGGCTGTATTGGAAGTTGGGTGCGTTTTCAAAGAACCAGGCGTACTCGCTGAGCTTGGAGGCGTCATCGCCCCAGAAGTAGGCGGTCGTCGTGCCGGCGCGAGCGGCGTATTCCCACTCGGCTTCCGTCGGTAAGCGGTAGAAGTGCCCGGTTTGAGCGCTGAGACATTGGCAGTATTTGTTGGCCGCATGTTGGGTCATGCAGATAGCTGGGAAACCATTGCGGCCCATACCAAAGTCCATCGGCTGGTAAGGTGGGGTCGGTTGGGAAATAAGGTCTTCTGGCTTGTCATTCGGAGTCCACACTTTGCGGCTGCCATCTTTGTTACGGCCATCGCTGGTGAGTTGGAAGGGCTCGTATTCATCCCAGGTGACTTCGTATTTGCCCATCCAGAAAGGTTTGATCTGCTTTTTCACCTGCGGACCTTCATCGTCGATCCGATCAGCTTCGCTATCTGGGCTACCCATCAGAAATTCGCCCCCCTTGATGGCGACCATGGAGTATGGTGCTCCTGTTTTAGGGACTTTGCTGTCATAGGACTTCATGTCTGCCTCTGTTTTTTCTTTGGAGGTCTGGACGATGAAAGCGTGGATCTTTTTGACCAGTTCCAGGGTGTCGGGGTTGTTCGTGGCGACGGCACCTTTCTCTTTGGCTTTCAGTTTGATGTCATCTGGCCAGACGGCACCCTGCTCGACCCAGCCTTTCAGCATGGCGATCTCTTCTTTCTTCAGCGGGCCACCACTTTTCTTGGGTGGCATCAGGTCATCATCCTCAGCATCCAGCGTGGTCGAGTGATAGATGGCGCTCTTGGCAAGGTCGAAAGGAACGATGTTTGGAGCGTTTTCGCCGGTTTCGAAAGCTTCCTTTTTGCTACTGAGGATAAAATCACCCTTGGCTTTTTCAGGGTTATGGCAGCTGACACAGTTCTGCTCAAGAATTGGCTGAATGTGCTTCACGAAGTCGATGCGTGGTTTCACGGCCAAAGTCACACCAGCAGGCCAGTCTGCACCCTGCTCAATCCAGCCTTTGATGACGTCGATCTGGGTTTTATCCAGCAGACCTTCTTTTTCCGGTGGCATGACCATTTCATCATCATGCGGGAGAATCAGCGTCGTGTAGATGGCACTCTTGGTGAGATCTTTGGCAGTCAACCCTGGGCCATTTTCATTTCCCTTCATCATGTCTTCCTTGGTGTGCAGTCGGAAGTCGCCTTTGTCCTTCTCAGCACCGTGGCAGTGAGTGCAGGCCGCTTCGAGGATCGGCTTTACTTGATTGGAAAAATCCACTTTCTCTGCCGCAGGGGCTGAAAGGGCTGCTAGGGCCAAAAGGGCGGAACTAAGGGAACGGTAATCAGACATGGAGAGAGGAGTTAACATGAAGACGGCTAAGTGGCAACAGAGGAACGCTTATGCGAGACTCATCATGACGGGTAAAAATCGTCTTTTCCTTCATTCGGATTCAAAGAAAGACGATCCCGGCGACGATGATGCTGATGATGGCACAGACTAGGACCGCGCCTGCAGCCGCGTCTTTGGCTCGGCGGATGTGCTCATCGGGATCGGTGGTGATGCGGTCGCAGAGAACTTCTAACGCGCTGTTCATGAGCTCGGCCATCCAGACGAGGCTGATGCAGCTGAGAATGGCACACCATTTCCAGGCAGTGAGGTTGACCGCGAAGCCAAGACTGACAACGCAGAGGGTGGCCAGTGCATGAATCCTTAAATTTCTCTGGGTGCGCAGTGCCCAGCCAATGCCGGCAAAGGCACAGCGAAAGCTGCGAAGCAGAGCAGAGACCATGATCACTTGAAATCAGGCTTATCAGCCTCACTGCTGACTGGGGTAGGGGAGGACTGATTGACCAATTGGCGCAACTGTTGGACCCAGTTTGGGGCATCCGCGTGGCCGGGGTTTTCTTTGATGTTTTTCAGCATATCCCCCATGGCATTGATGGCCGAGGGACCTTTTTCATAGAGGTAGGTAGCACGATCCCAACGCAGAGCTGGAAGTTCATTTTGCAGCCAAAGAGCATGCTCAGGCACAGTCATGTTTTCTTTGCGGAAAGCGGCCTCAGCCGTGATTCGAGAATCCCAGAGGGTGGGAAGGCTATCCTTAGCCTCGGCTTCAGCCATTTTTAAAATCGTTTCGCTGTACATGCTACCGATAGCCGTTGGGTTGTTGCTCCAGCCTTCCCGTTCTAGGTAGCGATTCAATTGAAAGGCTTCTACCACGGGGCTGCCTTCACTGCACACACGATTGATCATGGTTAAAGCACGGCCTTTGAGCTTAGGCGCAGAGGCGACGAGGTCTTGGATATAAGTTTGGAGCTTGGGCGCCATCTTTTTAAAATCTTCTTCTTTGGCCTCATGGGCCTCTAAGGTCATGATGAGGTATCGCAAGCCGAGACGAATGCCCAGAGCGGGGTCACCCTCGTCGGTGGTGGTGGCGCCTTTGCCTTTGCCGCCTTCAAGTCGGCGCTCAAGCTGCTCAGCACGCGCGCGAGCTTCGGCTTTGCTTTCTTCTTTGCGCTCACTGTTCACCACGAGTTCACATTCCGTGTAGAGCTTTTGTGCAGCGGCATCACTAGCCATGCCATCATTGAGTTTTGCCATGATGGAGGAAAGGCTGGTGCCCCGCTTGGCCAGGATGTCTGCCTCTAAAACCTTGAGCTGGCCAAGAACACTGGTGACTTGTTGGTCGGTCAGTTTTGGCTTCTCAACCGCAGGTGGGATAACCTCTGGTGCTTGCGCATGAAGGGCGAGCGGCAGCAAGCTGGGGATGATCAGGAGTGACAGGTAAGTTTTCATCAAAGAGGAAGGTTGGCGAAGATGAAACGGGCGATCTGTTGTTTTCATAGGGGATATTTTGCGATCTTACTGAATCAAAGTGAGTGGCAAAAGTTACAGCAACTTGCGCTGTTCCAATCCTAATTGGGCTCGACGATCTCGGCGCAATCGGAATTCCTCACGGAAGATGCGGTCGCTTCCTGCAACGCCGTATTCGACGCTGAGGATGATGAGCTGAGGCATGGCGTCTAAGGACAGTACCTGGAAAATGGGCACTCGTTTGCTGCGAAAAAAGGCGTGCAATGGAATGTGCGGATGAGCGGCATTCCAGAGCCAGCGTGCAGGAGGGAAGTCTTCGATTTCTGAGAGTGTCAGTAACACCTCGCGCACGAGAGACTCGCTGTTTTTCTTGAGTAATCTGGAAGCTGCACGCCGACTGGTCACTTGTTCCAAGAGTGCGGCCACTGGATTGAGGTGATCTTCTTCCATTTCGTCGATGATTTCCAGCGCATGGAGCTTCATCGCCTCGCGGAATTCATCACGCGTCATTTGCCCGTTGTCGAGCATTTGGAAAAGTTGTCGTGGGCTAGTGGGTTGGGCGGGCACGGCTGTGATGGTAGCCTCCCAAACGCAGCACGCAAGTCGATGCCCAATCGACTTGAGGTTTAGGCCTGTTGTTCCTGTTCACGGAATTTGGATGGCGTGAGCTGGGTCATTTTTTTGAAGTCTTTGCTGAAGAAAAATTGGTCGCTGTAGCCGACTTGCCGGGCGATTTCTTTAATGGCGTCATCGCTTTCAATGAGGCGATGCTTGGCCTGGTTGATACGCTCTCGTCGTAGCCAGTCGATTGGGCTCGTGCCAATGGCGGCTTTAAATTGGCGGCTAAAGTGGCTCTCACTCATGCTGGCGAGTTGGGCTAGCTCGACGACGCGAATCGGGGTATGGAAGTAAAGGCGCATCTTTTCCAGAGCCTTTTGCACAGGCATGGGCAATTCTGGTTGGATCGACTCTGAATCTGAAAGACGGGCATGAAAAACTAGGGCAATGATGGCGGTTACTGCGGCATTGATCAGGGCGGCATCGCTTGGTCGGTTACCGACCATATGCTGAAGGATCAGTTCAAATTCCTTTGAGGCTTTCTCTGGATCGATGTTCCGGATGACGGGCTGAGATCTCATTTCCAGGAGGTTGGCCACTTTTTCCAAAGGCCTGCCTTCGACCCGTATCCAGTAAAGTTCCCAGGGCTGTTTGGCGTCGGATCCGTAGGCGTGCGGGTGATGGCAGTTCACCCAGACGAGGTCATTGGCCGATATTTCATGGCGTTTGCCATTCACTTGAATCCAGCCTTGGCCGGCTGTGCAAAAAATCAGCTCATGTCCGGGATAGGTTTCTCTTTGAATCCGGTGTTCGGGACCAGCCTTGAGTTGTCCACCGCGGACGACGGAATAAAACAAGTCACGCTGCCACTCGGCAGGGGTGGCATATAAATTATGGATAAAGACGGTTTCCTCGACTGGATTTGTCATGATGGGATATGACATACGGTCTGGATTAGCCGATTCCTACTCCTTTTTTAGCATGGCGGGTGCCGTCTGATGCGGCTGAATTTTGTCATTCTGCTTTCATCTGTGTTTCTGCCGCTTAAAGGCAGGGGACTTAAATTATGCCACGACTTTTACTTTTCGATATTGATGGAACTTTGCTCGACACGGGTGGCGCTGGCGGGGCCTCCTTACTGGATGCTGCAGAAGAAATCTTTGGTGTTTCTCGGCATGAATTGCCACCTTTGGATCTAGCTGGCGCAACGGACGGCGGGGTGCTGCGGCGATTGTTTAACCAGGTCGGGCACGACTTTGTGCCTGAGGCGATGGAGGCTTATTTGACCTGTTACCTGGGGCATTTGAATCGTCGGCTTCAGCATGAAAGTTTTGCTGGGCAGACTTTGCCGGGCGTTGGTGCTCTGCTGGCTGCGCTTCATGCTCAAGGCGTCGCTGATATTGGCCTGCTCACGGGCAATGTGCGCCGTGGGGCGGAGCTGAAGCTGGCCCGTTTTGATCTAAGTTCATGGTTTGTGGACGGGGCCTTTGGCGATGATGCGGAGGATCGGAATCTGCTCGGGCCGGTGGCCATGCAGCGCATGTCGCAGGCGACGGGGCGTGAATATGCGGTGGAGGATGTGATCGTGATCGGTGATACGCCGAAAGACATTGCCTGTGCCCATGCCATCGGTGCGCGTTGCTTAGCCGTTGGGACGGGGCATTTTCAAGCGGACGCACTGCGGATTCATCAGCCATGGCAGTGTTTGGATCATTTGTTAGAGACGGATCGGATCTGTGAGCTATTGCTAAAGGCATGACGGCATCTTCCTCCAAATCCTCTTTTGCCATGAGGCTGTCTTTGGTCACTGGCTTTGTGATGCTGGTGCTGAAGATGGGTGCTTACTTACTGACTGGTTCAGCGGCGATTCTTGGGGATGCTGCCGAGTCGGTGGTGCATGTGGCGGCAGTTATTTTTGCTACATATAGCCTTTGGTTAGCTAGTCAGCCTGCGGATGAGGATCATCGCTATGGCCACAGTAAAATTTCATTTTTCTCTGCCGGTGTGGAAGGCGGGTTGATCGTTTTAGCGGCCGTCTTCATCATTTATGAATCGGTGCGCCGCTGGATTGCTGGGGCAGAGGTGGCTAACCTCAGTTCAGGTGTCTGGATCACGGTCCTAACCATTGTGATCAATGGCGTGCTTGGCTGGTATCTTTTGCGGACGGGTCGTGGCGGAAACTCACTCATTCTCGTTTCTAACGGAAAGCATGTCCTCACCGATTGCTGGACCAGCCTAGGTGCTTTGGTGGGTTTGGGATTGATGCATTTGACGGGCCAGGCCTGGTGGGATCCGGTGTGTGGATTGCTCATGGCCGGCAATATTCTTGTTTCTGGTTATGACTTGCTCCGGCAAAGTGTGATCGGTCTCATGGATCACGCGGACCCGGCGGTGACGCTAGTTTTGGATCAGACTCTGGCCCGGGAAACAGCCAAGCATGGGGTGACCTTTCACGCTTTGCGTCATCGCAATTCGGGGCACGTACACTACGTGGACGTGCATTTTCTTTTCCCAGATGACATCTCTCTGCGTGAGGCTCACCGTACGGCGACAGAGATCGAATCTGCGGTGCAGCATAGCGTCGATCATCAGGTGCAGATCACCACGCATCTGGAGTGCGTGGGGGATCATGATGAGCTACATCCAGATGATCGATTGCCATGAGTGCATTGAATGCTGAAGGTCTCAATAACGCCTGTGCTCAAGAATCGTTACCCTGGCGTGTGCAGGTGGTCGATGAGGTGGGATCCACGAGCGACGAAGTGCGGAAGGCTGCCTTGGCGGGTGAGGATTCAGGGTTGATCCTGTTTGCCGAATCGCAGACGGCGGGGCGTGGGCGGCGGGACAACCGCTGGTCCTCTGCCAAAGGCAAAGACTTCATGTTTTCTCTCTTGCTCAGACCCGAGGCTCCGATGGTCTTTTGGCCAAGACTGACCACTTTGGCAGCACTAGCCTTATGCCGTGCGGTGGAAATCGAGTTGCCGCTGAAGCCTCAGATCAAGTGGCCCAATGATCTTTATCTCAATGATCGCAAGATCTGTGGTCTTTTGGCTGAAGCGGTCACGGTGAAAGGTGAGCTAGCCTTGGTTCTGGGGGTTGGGATGAATGTGAACAATCGCAAGTTCCCCTCAGAGTTGACCGGCCAAGCGACCTCGCTTTTGCAGGAGCTCAATGCACCCTCTGTTCGCGAGTTGGATCGCCAGTCATTGGCCATGACGATCTTGAAGCAGTTCAACACTCAGTTTCAGCGCATGGATCAGGGCTTTCATGAAGTCATCGCTGAGGTGCGAGTCCGCAGCTGGCTTTTAGGCCGCCAGATCCGCGCGACAGTTGACGGACGCGAGGTCTTTGGTCGTGCTTTGGATCTCAATGCTGAGGGTCATCTTGTGCTTGTTCTCCCAGATGGTTCACTCACGACGCTCAGTAGCGCGGAAGGCGTGCGCCAAGTCATGTGAACAAACATCTTTTGGAAGATAACTGCTTCTTCAAAGAAAGACTGTGCGTTCCTTTGAGCTGCGCCAAGCTCTCTTGAACGGCAAACCCTGAATCCTTATGGCTGAAACTCCCTCCACTCGTGTCCTTCCCATCGCTTCCTATGCACCTGAATTTGAGCTTCCCGATGCTCATGGGCAATCGTTCACCTTGGATGATGTGCGTGGGCCGCGCGGACTTCTGGTGATGTTTGTCTGCAATCACTGTCCCTTTGTCGTGCATCTGGCAGAGGCTCTCAGTGCTTTTGCCAAAGAGGTCGATGGACTGGGAATCGGTGTCGTGGCGATCAACTCCAATGACACTCAAAACTACCCAGCGGATGCACCCGACAAAATGATCGAGTTCTCCGCTAAGTATGATTGGGCTTTCCCCTATTTGTTTGACGAAGATCAGTCGGTGGCCAAGTCCTATGTAGCCGCCTGCACCCCGGATTTCTATCTTTTTGATGGCGAACTAAAGCTGGTTTACTGCGGACAGTTTGATGCCTCACGTCCTCGGAACAGTGAGCCTGTCACGGGTGCGGACATGCGCACCGCAGTGACACGGATGCTGGCCAATGAGGGACCGCTGGAAAATCAACGGCCCAGCACAGGCTGCGGCATCAAGTGGAAAGTCTGAAGTCAGTTTTTAGGACTTCACGAGGTCAAGGTAGGACTTGGCATTTGAGTAGCAGATGTTTCTCACCATGCCACCGACCAGCACATCATCGTTGGGGAGTAAGCCCGCTTCGACATCGTTGCCTAGCAGATTGCAAAGGGTGCGGCGGAAGTATTCATGGCGTGGGAAACTCATGAAGCTGCGGCTGTCCGTCAGCATGCCAATGAAACGGCTGAGTAGGCCCAGATTGCTCAGCGCATTGATCTGCCACTCCATGCCTTCTTTTTGATCCACAAACCACCAACCTGAGCCGAACTGCACTTTGCCTGGGGTTGTACCATCGGCAAAGTTACCCGCCATCGTGCCAAAGACATAGTTGTCCGCAGGGTTGACGTTGTAGAGAACCGTTTTTGGCAGGGCGTTTTCGTTATCCAGTGCGTCAAGGAAGCGGGAGAGATTTTCCGCTTGGGAATAGTCGCCAATGCTATCACAACCCACATCAGCCCCGATTTCACGAGCCAGGCGGGTATTGTTGTTCCTGACCGCACCGAGGTGTAGCTGCATGGTCCAGCCTTTCTTGGCATTGAGCCGACCGACATGCATCATCACATGAGTAGCCAGGGTCTCGATATCCTCCTGGTAAATCTTCCGCACATTAGAGCCACGATAGCGGTCAAAAATGCGTTGGGTAGATTTGGAGCTATCAAAATTAGCAAAAGCATGAGTCAACCCGTGGTCGCTCAGGCGGCAGCCGACACTGTGGAAAAAGTCGTGTCGTTTTTCGAGTGCCGTCAGCAGCTTATCAAAGCTGTTGATGTCCATGTTTGTTACAGCACCGAGTTTGTCACACCAGGCATTCCAGGTGTTTGAGTCAGAGATAGCAAAGGCTTTGTCAGGACGGAAGGTCGGATAAACACCGATCTCAAAACCATCGGCGGCACATTTCTGATGCCAGGAAAGATCGTCTGTCGGGTCATCTGTCGTGCAGAGGGCCCGCACTTTTTGGGTCCGCAGAATATTGCGCACACTCATTTCGGGCTTGGCCAGGGCGGCTTCCGTTTGCTCCCAGATCTCAGGACCCGTTTTTTCGTTCAGCAGCGTATCGATCCCGAAATAGCGTTTCAGTTCGATGTGGGTCCAATGATAAAGTGGGTTACGAAGTGTTTGTGGCACCGTCGCTGCCCAAGCTAGGAATTTGTCGCGAGCTGTGGCGTTCCCTGTAATTAGGCGCTCTGGGATTCCATTGCAGCGCATAGCACGCCATTTGTAGTGATCTCCTTCTAACCAAATTTCATGGATGTTCTTAAACTGGCGATCTTCTGCAATGTCCTTGGGTGGCAAATGATTATGATAGTCGATAATCGGCTCATCCTTAGCAAAGGTATGATAGAGTCTCCGCGCTGCAGTGGTTGAAAGAAGGAAATCGTCTGTGATGAAGGCCATATTTAAAGATGTGAGATTGTTGTTTGTGAGTTACAGAATGTTTACTTTGGTAGAATGAACGATATTTTTCAGGATGCACATCAATACATTTGTAAGTAAAACTTCAGTTTTATGCGCCAGGTAATGTTCATCTTAGGTGGTTTGACGGGAATTTTATTGTGCTCCTGTTCCACTCTCCACTTTTACAGCCAAGCTGTTGCTGGTCAGGTGGAAATGATGCAAAAGGCACAGCCAGTGGCCCGAGTGATCGTTTCACCCAAGACAAAGCCGTTACTAAAACAAAAGCTGGCGACAGTGTCAGACATCTTGTCCTTTGCTGCAACGGAAATGCATTTGCCTGCTAAAGGCCAGTATGAACGATATTCTGACCTAGGGCGCAGCCATGTGGTCTGGGTCGTGTTTGCGGCCCCTGAATTCAGCGTTGCTCCGAAGACGTGGCGCTATCCATTTTTGGGTAAACTGACCTATCGAGGTTTTTTTAAGGAGTCACTCGCCCTGCAAGAGGCAGCTAAACTCAAGGCTGAGGGTTACGACGTTCATGTAGCCGGTGTCGATGCCTATTCGACTCTGGGTTTTCTGCGGGATCCTCTATTAAATACCTTCATCGGGCGTGACGATGCGGATTTAGCCGAGCTGATTTGTCATGAACTCACCCATCAGCGTCTCTATTTAAAAGGCGACACCGATTTTAATGAGGCCTTTGCCACGGCTGTCGGGCAGGAGGGCGCCCGTCGCTGGTTAAAAGCCAGGGGCCGACTGAAGGATCTGGCTCAATATGAGCGGGACCTGCGTGCCGAGCGTGCCTTTGTGAACCTGGCCTTGGCCACCCGAGAGGAACTGAAAAAAATCTATGCAGCGACTGATGAATCTCGTGAGTCTGAGCTCAGCCAGAAACAAGCTGTCTTGGAGCGATTCAAAAACCGCGCCATCACGCTGGATCAGCGTCACCAAGGCAGCATGAGCATTGAGCGCTGGTTCAATAAGCCGGTGAACAATGCCCGACTGGCCACCCTCTCGACCTATTTTGAAATGTTGCCAGGTTTTGAAGCCATGCTCCGTCGTGGGGCTGGCAATCTAGAGGCCTACTTTAATGAAGTAGAATCCATGCGCCAGCTGACGGTGGCCGCACGCAGGCAACGCATTCTCTCCCTCGCTCCATGAAGAGACTTTTGCCGCTTTTGATTCTATCTCTTCTTTTGGCAGCTGCCTGCTGGCGCTGGCAGAGTCTGCGCTCTCAGGACGAATGGCAGATCGCTTGGCAACAAGCGCAGTTCCGTGCACCGCAGATGAATCGAGAGTCTGTGATGGCCGCATTTCATCAAAGGCAGCGACTGACGGATTCGGTGCCTCTGACCTTCATGCCAGATCTCGATCTCGCATTGAAAGCCGAGTTTGAAACCTGGCGGAAGCAGTTTGAGAAAGGCGAAACAGATCGTCAGGCTCGACTGACATGGCAGGATCAGACTGAAACCTCGCTGAAGCAATCCATCCGAGACGATTTGAGGTCGCAGGCCTGGTTGGAGCAGCAGATTCAGCAGAAAGCAGCGCCAGTCACCGATGCCCAAGCTCTGGCCTGGTTCAACGAGCATGCCGAGCAGATGCGTGTTCCTGAACTGCACCACGTCTTTCACCTCTTTCTCTCACGCCATGACCCAAAGCGTCCAGACCCTTCTGCTGAAATCCAGGCTCTGCATCAACAGCTCACCCGTGGAAAGGCAAGCTTCGCAGATTTAGTCGCCAAGCACTCCGAAGACAGTCGGTCCAAAGTTCGCGCTGGCGATCTCGGCTGGGTCAGTGCCTCCCGAATGCCCGCAGAGTTCATGCAAGCTCTGGAAAGAACCCCTGTCGGAGTAATCAGCCCACCCATTGAAACCAAGCTCGGCTGGCATCTTGTGCGCGTCTCAGCCCGCCATGAATCACGTTTGCCTCATTTTGTCGAAGTGCGGGAGGAGATCATCGCCATGCTCGATCAGCAGCGGCGGGAGGCTGCCTTAGGTCAGGTCAATTAGTAGAGATCGGAGGAAAGAGAAAAAGATGACCTGTCCTCCGTTCCATTCTCCGAAGCTCAACGAGCAAAGGAGGAAAGCTCAACGAGCGAAGGAGGAAAGCTCAACGAGCGAAGGAGGAAAGCTCAACGAGCGAAGGAGGAAGGAGGTAGGTCAGAGGTTCTTCGTTCTTCGTTGGTAGCCGCGTCCGATGATTCCACCAAGAACTAGGAACCGCCAAGCTCGCCTCGGGAGGATTGTTTAGGTTAACCCTTCTGAGAGAGTTGACTTAAATCAACAGCACAGCGATTAATCATTTCGTATGATCCGTTTAGTGAGTAGATTTAATCAACGACTTGTAATCTTATGCAATGATGATCGCGGAAGATCCTGCGCATCCCTCTGATTTCCTGGTCGTTCAGGGGATTCCTTCACGCCATGACTGTCGTGGACGGGTCTCTGTTCGGGCTTCCTTACCCCTAGCCGCAGCCCTTCGTTCAAGGCCAACAGGTGGCCTATTCCCGAGCTGTATTCAAACCAAGTGGCTTATGGCTTGGGGTTGGCCTTGGAGTGCTTGCTTAAGGTGGCGCGGATGCTGTCTTGAAAAAGCTCGGGTATGGTACAGCCAAGCTGCTGACAAAGTTGAAACATTTCAGCCAGTTCCTGTATGGTAAATTCGAGCGGTAAGTTGGCATACATTTTGTCTGCGACCCAGGCCGGGATGCCACGTTTTCGGCCTTCCCATTGCACGATAGCACCTGGGGAACAGCCGAGTTCGTTGGCAAGTTCTTGGCGGGTCAGACGGCGCTCCTTGCGCAGCTGCAGCAGTTGTTCTGGAGTGATTTCCATGAGGGATCTTCAAACGTATTTTTGATTGAGCAAGTTCTGTTGACTCAATTGAGCTAGTGACAAAATAAACCTATCAATCATTCAATCATTGAGTTTAATTTATGAAGCTAAACCTGAACATCGCTCACGATCTCAAGCCTGAAGAGCTCAGAAAGATCGTGGATTTGTCCAAAAAAACCAACCAACCGATCAGCCAATTGATCTTGGAAGCCGCTCGTGAATTGGCAGCCGATTCTCAGGCCGATCGAGACAACGCTAAGCCTCAGGAGAACGGCGGGTGAAACCGAGCGCTCAAGTGCTCTGGGACCTGCCATCCCAATGGGCACAACCCATCCTAGCCAGGGCCACACCCTGGGTTGGTAAAGCCAACTTGCCTGGTCCCATCGTCTTCCGCGTCTCTGTGACGAGTTGATTCGGTGCAGAGGTGATTTTCTCTGTCGCGGACCAAAGTCAGTCCGCATGGGACTTAACCTTTTCCAATCCGGACTAAACCTTTTCCGTTACGGACTCAATCTTTGCCTGGCCAGATGAAGAGCTGTCCGTCGGGGTTAAACATCCGAACAACAGGCATTTTGATCATTTCCCCGATGAGCGCTTTGGTGAACTCGTCGCGCGTCAGTCGGCGCACTTTTTCGAGGTAGTAGCGGGTGTGATGCACTGATTTCCAGGAACGACTGTGATGCCTTTGACTCACTGAGCGAGTTATCTTGACTCGGATTCTAAGACCGACATCGCCAACGGCACTGTTGAACACAGCTATGCCGTGAAAGGGCGTTAAACGCAAAACGAGGCCGACTTTCGTCGACCCCGTTGAGCTACTCCTAACTGTCTTCGCGATTCGCATCAAGGTGCGACCGAGCTGCGCTGCAAGGTGAAGACGCCCGCGTTGAGAGAATTGCCGCCAGTGAGCACGCTACCCAACCCGGCTGGACTGTAGATGATGCCATTGCCGTTGTTTTCGGCATACCCGGCAGGCAAGCGGTCGCCGGTCACGAAGCCCGCCGTATCAATCCGCATCACCTGCTCGCAGTTGCTGATGGCAACGAAATCCCAGCTTTGGCCGGTGGCATAGACAATACCAGTGGTAGTGCCCGTGCCGATGGTGAGATCGCAGACTTCGTCAGTAGGCATCGCGCCATAAGCAAAGTTAGCGGCAGGGCCCACAGCACCGACGTTGGTGCTAATGTAGCGGCTAACAATTCCTGTGGCGCCATTATTGCCGCCCTGGCTGAATGTATAGGCTCCAGCGTTATCGTAGGCTTCGATGTCATTGGAATAGGAGCCCAGCGCGCCAATGAGCGGCGTGCCTCCACGATTCGCGCCATTGGCCAGCAATGAGATGGTCATGGAAGACGGCACCGCGCCACCGTTCACACTTGCTCCTGCCGCATAAGCGTAGTCGCCGATAGCAGCGAGGCCGAACATGCAATCCCGCTGGCCAAGGTTGTCGCGGAAAGCAGGGAATCCTACCGCCACAGCGCCCGCTCCTTTGCTCACACGCAACACAGCCATGTCTTCCTGCAAACCTGTGGCGCGATTGACCGTGCCCCCGAGGATGACGCTACCGTTCGTTGCCCTAACAAAGGACTGGCGCACAGCCTGGAAGATACCACCCGCAACACTGCCAGGCATCAGCAGTGCTGGGCACGTCCAATTTGCTCCAATCATATAGCGCACCCCGGCATTGGCAGGAGCAATAGCTCCCCATGTGGCATCCGGTAAGCCCGTAGCAGGTACCAATTTCACTGCGACCACGCCGTTGTTCAGGCAGCCTGAAACAAACAAACTGACACCATCGAAGGCAATCGTGGAGCCGTAAGTGCTTACGTTGCCTATCCCCAGCGCCACAGGGTTCAAATAAGTGATCCAGTTCTGAGCACCTATGGCAACGCCAGGGTTCACGGCCACTGAGCGGACAAACCAAGTGTTCACGCCAGCAACAACTCGTGTGCCAGTGAGATACAAGCTGTTGGAGGCAGAATTGAAGGCAACGGCTGTGTAGTGGTACTGATCAGCCGTTGGCCGGAAGAAGGCGTCACCCAATCCGCCACCGCCGTTGAGCCGATAAGTCACAAGCGCCTGCACATTGCCTGCGCCGTAATCACGATAGCCAGCGGAGAAGACATTGCCTGCTGCGTCGGTCGCAATCGCTGCCTTGGCATATTCGACACGCTGGCCAGCGGGAACAGCAGCGGGGCTATCCCATTTGACGGCAGCGTTGCCAGGAAGTTGCAGTGCAAGGATGGAGGTAACTGCAAGGGCTGTAGTGATGAATGTCTGTTTAGTTTTCATATGTTTTTTTGGTTTGCGGTTTCTGTTTTGCCCCACTCTGCTCACCGTTTTTCGGCGATGAACTTATCGGGGCTTCAATCACAGGTTCCGTGTTTTCTGATTCCGATTTCACCTTGACCCCAATTTTTTTCATTTTTTCTCATTTCCCCTGGGCAAACCTCATTTGCACAAGTGTTGACGCAGTGCGCGTACCTGTCAGATTTGCCTTCTTCTCCCGAACCCATGAACGTTGAAAACAAGCAGCACTCCATGCCTTTCCCTGCGACCTCTTGGACGCGGGTCATGCATTACCAGGAGGGAGAAGAACAAGCAGCGAGATCAGCCCTCGAAGACCTCTGCCGCACCTATTGGCAGCCAGTGGTGAACTACTTCCAAGCCATCGGCTGTGATCCTGAAGAAGCTCGCGATGCCGCTCAGGAATTCATGGTCCAGTTCGCCACGCCGGGCCAAGGTTTTGATCGCATTGATCCCGCCAAGGGCCGCCTGCGTTCCTACATGAAACAAGCGGCGCGGCATTTCATCGTGAAAGTGCGCGAGAAAGCCAATACCCAGCGGCGCGGTGGCGGCACGGAATCCATCTCCATTGAAGAAAACGAAGAATCCTTGGGCACTGAAGACGAAGAAGCCTCCGTATCCTATGACCAGAGCTGGGCGATGACGGTGCTTGAAGCCGCCTTTGCCAAGCTGCGTGATGAATACGCAGCGAGGGGAAAGGCGACGCTTTTCGAACGAATAAGACCCGGTCTTCTAGAACCCGAGGACGGTGGCGCACTTTGCCATCAACTTGCCGAGGCCTTCAAAACCTCCAGCGCGGCGATGAGCCTGGAGATCCACCGCACCCGCAAACGCTTGGCTCGCCACCTGCGCCAGCAAGTGCTCGCCACCGTGGAAACAGAAGCCGAAGCGGAGGAAGAACTCAGATACCTCATGCGTATCCTTGCTTATGGACGGGCCTGATATTCCAACCATCCTCGTGCCCGGACCCGCCAGGCAGCCAGAGCGCCGTTGCACATCGTGCGACAGCGTACTACCGGATCGTGGCTCGCTCAATGGCATTTGCCCGGTGTGCATCGCCCGGTCCATGACGATCTCGCTCACGGAAGACGATGGTCGCTACGATCTGCTGGAAATGTTTAATTCCAGCCTGCCGACCGTCAGTGGCTACCAAATGGGGCCGCTCGCGGGTTCTGGCGGCATGGGGCTTGTGTTTCGCGCCACCCATGAAACCGATGGTTCCACGGTGGCGCTCAAGATGCTTTCCAGCCGCTGGTACGATGACAAGGAACAGGTCGCTCGCTTCGAACGGGAAGCTCGCATGCTGTCTCAGTTGGATCACCCCAACATCGTAAAGTTTATCGAGTCTGGCGAAACGGACGATGGCCATCTCTTTATGGCCACAGAGTTTGTTGAAGGCGTCGATATGCGACGCCGATTGGTGCAAAAAGCAATGGCTCCCCAAGAAGTTTTTTCGATTTTTGAGCAGATCTGCACGGCCATCGAGTATGCGCATTCCAAGAACATCGTTCACCGCGATCTCAAGCCATCAAACGTGCTGCTCGGCACGGATGGCAGCGTAAAAGTTGCTGATTTCGGCATCGCAAAACCTGCTCCTACCGGCTCAGCGGCAGTATCGCTGACGCAATCAAACTCCACCATCGGCACCCCGTACTACATGGCACCGGAGTCGATCAACAACCTTTCCAAAGCCACTGGGCGTTCAGATATTTATTCACTGGGTGTGATGCTTTATGAGCTGCTCACGGGTTCCCTGCCCATGGGCCATTTTGCGCCGATTTCGAAGAAGACCGGTCTCGACCCGCGATTCGACGATGTCATCCGCAAAGCCCTGGCCGAAGACCCGGCGCACCGCTTCGGAACGGTGAAGGAGTTCCGCGATGCAGTGCAACGCCTCGCCACCCCGCCCCCACCGCGTATCTGGCTTCGCGCCCTCGCCGTCATCGTGATTCTTGCAGCGGGCGGTTTTGCATGGGCGTGGCAACAGCATCAGCAAGACCTTCAGCGGGCGCGACCGGAGTACGCCGCCTCGCGAGCGAACCCTTATGTGAATGATTTGGGCATGAAGTTCGCTCCCCTGCCAAGCCACCCCGTACTGTTCAGTTTGTGGGAGACTCGCATCCACGACTTTGAGACCTTTGCCTACGAAACAGGCACAACCGAAGCCACTGAAAAGCCATCGAGCGGAATACGTGTCCCTGGCCGCTCAGGATGGCAGGAAGGTCCTGGCGCCACATGGAAGCAACCAGGCTGGCCAGTGACGCCAGATCATCCGGCGTGTGGTGTGTCCTTTGTCGAAGCCACCGCTTTCTGCGCTTGGTTGACCACACGTGAGCGGGCCGCAGGGCGTATCACTTCTGAACACATCTACCGACTCCCGACCTCGGATGAATGGCAGGACGCAGCGGCACGCCCTTCGACAACGCCTGGCGACAGCTCCACTACCGAGTTTATCTGGGGCGATACCTGGCCGCCCCCTCGCGGCGCGGGAAACCTCACTGGGCACGAAGTGACCCAACCTCCGTGGCCGAGCTGGAATACCCTCGAATACGAGGACGGCTATCCCCGCACCGCTCCCGTCGGCCAGTTTGCACCTTCCGCCTTGGGTTTCTTCGATCTGGAAGGCAACGTCAAGGAATGGTGCCTGCCCTTCCCCGGCGGCGATAGTACCGTTGTTCCGCTGCGCGGCGCAGCCTGGGGCACAAACGCCCAACGCAAACTGTATGGCATGCGCTACCTCTCCCTGGCAGAACCCAAAGAACGCCATTCGCTACACGGATTTCGCTGCGTGCTGGAGTACGCGCCCGCCAATAATCACGCTCCGAAACCGTGATGTACAGAATCCGACTGACTATATTGATCGACTTGTACAACTCTACGACCTTCGCCGAAAAGCAGGCGACAAGCTTCTCTATTTGGCCGAACCCGTTGAGGATGCTAAGCACAGGCCGCTCACGGGACTAGAGCTCGCCACACCCCATCCCCGCTCCACGTCCAAACCGACAAGCTCCTCTCAAAAGCCTTCTCCTAGCAGTCACCCTGGTAGAAACCCAATCCTCCTCCGCTTCTGCCCAGCATCTCCTGCGTGACTTTCCACCTCGCCGACTTCCCATCCACGCTCCCCGCATGAATCGCGTTCACGCAAATGTTGAGAATGTCCCCGCCGCTAAGGCCCTTGGATAGCTCTGAGAGAACTCCGTAATCAGCCTGAACCCGATCAGGATTGGGGAGATGAAGGGCGAAGAGCTCCCTGCGCATGGAAGCGTCTGGAAGACGGAACTGCCGTCGTCACCACCCGCAACCATGGCATGGGTGAAAAGCTGCAAACCTTGCCAAAATGGATCATTCCTGCTTTGATTCGGTGACTTCAAATCACCGAGCTCTTGCTCGCATTTTCTCAAAAATCTTATGATGGTTCTCTCTCAACAAACATTGTCCTCTATGTTTCAGATGGCTCTTCGCCGCACGTTTGCGATTCTCTTCATAGGCAGTGTGATATGGAGTCCTGTGGCCTTTGCCGATGCTCCGACCGAGTGGCTTGTGGGATTCGACAAGCAGTGGTCATCAGCAATTGGCCAGATCAAACCATCACCGGAAATACTCAAGATTATTGACTCTAGTAAGGGTGGCTTGTTTGCCGATATCGATTTGGCCGATGCCTGGCAAGACCGTGTGCTTGGCTTTCTTCAAAATGGCCTCATGTCCGGACGCAGCGCAAAAGTATTTCTCGCGCCTGGCATCGGGCTGCCTGCCAATCAAATGAATGACGGGCAATTCCAGGAAGCCACCAAGATTCTTGCTGATCTGAAAGGACTGCCTGGGGAGAAGATTCTCGCGTTTGTTGCTGACGTCAGTGAACAATGGGAACTTTGGACGACCGAATGCATTTATGCGAATGGCTACGGTGGTGGCATGGCACGGGTGGAGAAAACCAGTTATGGCTGGAGCTTCCCTGACCTCATGTTCGATGGCGAGAAAAAGCATCTCGAAGTCTTGCGCTTCTGGGATCTTGCGCTGAGCAACGATACCGCTGAAGACGTGAAGGGCCCCAAGGGCACTGAAATCATCGGGACTTTTGTGAAGCTCGTTCTCAACCGTAACATCGAGCCGAAAGCGACCACGACGATCTTCGCCACCCGACCAAAACGCACCGATCAAGTATTGTTCATGCAAAACGAGTGCCGCCGATTCCTGAGCGCGCGCATCGTGAAAGCGATGCAGAAAGACAAGCTAATGCTCACCAATCATTCCGGTTTTCGCTTTGCCAAATGGGGGACGAACTTCGACGAGACCGCGAAGTTGCTCATGCCCTTCCTTCTGCATGACGCCCCGGATTCATTCATTAGCAGCCGTCTCACGCCGGATATTCTCATGCTTTACAGCAAGCATTTGGCAACCACCGAAGCTGTCGCTAAAACCATCAAATCCGATCTATGGCCCTCTATTCTCAAGTTTCAAGTGCAGCAGATCACCGATAACATGGCCGAGCGAATCGGCATTTCCATTGCGACTCATTCATTCACAGGCCGGCACGATATGCTGACCGATTTCATTGAGACCACAGGCATTCCTGTGGCACCAAACTTCGACTACTGGAGCTACGCAACGTCCGCTGGACGCTACACTGCGTGGTTCATCGACGACCAGTTCTACGCCATGGACATCGAACCCTTGAACGACACAGCCAAGCATATCGACGCGCTCATGGCCGACTTCACCAAACGTTACGGCGAATTCACTGACAAGCCTGGCAAACTTGGTAAAAGTCATTTCATCCATGAGGATGCCGACGGGGGCGCCCTCGTGATGTATGAACCCCGAGGTAACACCAAGGAATTAAAGCGCATTTATCATTACTCGCTGAAGATGCGCCCCATGGTGAGCGCAAAACTTGCAGCACTGAAGGATGAAGCAGACAAGAAAGCTGCCGACGACAAGTCAGCGACCGCGAAGAAAGCGTCGCAATTTTAGATGCACGATTATCATTGTGCTAACAAGCGGCAATCAACGAATGCCTAGGCACCTCAAATCGCACGCGGGACCATCCGGCCAACGGCCATCGGCAAGAAGAACTGGCTGTTTATTGGGGAAGCCGAAGCCGGCCAACGCAGTGCCATCCTCTTTACCCTCATCGAAGCCTGTCGTAGTCGAGGCATCGACCCGCAAACCTACCTGTGTGAAGTCCTCACCCGCTTGCCGACGCTAACCAACAAGCAAATCAAGGACATCACCCCAGAAGCTTGGGCTAAACTTCAAAAACCGACTATCAGCGGAAAGCGGCGTAGTCGTCAAAATCAAAAGACAAGCTCAGAACGATGGCACTCCGCGCACCGCTAACGTCCTTGGGTAGCTTTAAGTTTCGGGCAACAGGATGGGGATTCCTGCATCAATCGGAAACAAGGCGTGAGCCATCTTCTCGGGCTAGGGCCTTTATCTCAGGGGGCATGGTTTGATGATGGCTGGCATCAACCATGGCCCCTAGCTCGTTCTGTAGTGTGCAAAAAAATCCCTCCAGGTAGCATATTTTGGAATATGCGGCGCACTGCCTCTACGGCTTTTCAAATAGTCACGGGGCAGGCGGTCTGAATATCGGGCATCATTCTCGACTAGATCCAATAATTTGGTCTTCGACAAACCTAGCCCAGCGCAATCGAATTGGCTGATTCGAACATAGGGCCAGAAGCCGTGATGGGTTAACAGGGTTTCATCCAGCAATTCTAAGAAGTCATCAGGATGTTGATCCATGTATTCTTGCTCCGCCAAAGTGAGTCTAATCTTGCTGGATCTAATCAAGGAAGGACTGAGGAACGGTGGGGGGATAAGGGAATTCGGGTCTCTATCTGTGTACTCGCTCATACTGAACAAAAAGTGAGTATACTCTGTGCAAAATGGGCCAAATCGCCAGTAAGCCAGATAATCTTTGACTGGATGATTGGCCCAATCAGAGGCGATGGGGACATCGGCATTTATTCTCCCTGTGACACCGTTTTCCCAATTCTTTGAGCTGATGTAGAGTTGATTCATGCGCGCATCATCCAAAGCGGCCCTTTGAAACTTATGACGCAATTTTGTTACATCGAGCCTCTTCAACGAAGCCAATTGACAGGAAGAAATGCAGAGCAGCAGCGCAATGGTGAAAAGCTTCATATGAAAAGATTAGGTGGTGAATTCGTCATCAAACCTCTACTTCTTGATGGATGGTTGAGACAGGGTCTCGGGGGCATTGCTCCAAAGGGTGACATCACGACCGTCAATCTTAAGATTAACGCGATAGACCAGCGTCTGGCCTTTAAGTTTGAGCTCGAATCGTTGTCCCGTCGGTCCCTCGAAAACAATCGCCTCGACGGTCTCTTGCGGATGTTCAGCCAGGAAGCGTTCAGCGAAGCGCAGCTTATCGAGTTCTCCGTACTCGAAGACTCGCTTTGAGGCTACTCGGATACCCACCTCCTTCGAATCTGGTAAGCCCGGAAATTCAGTGCCTGAGGCACCGAGAATAGCCTTTGGTGACGCATCGAAGACCTCTTCTGCTCCACCAGCGCTAAACATAAAACTCAAACCAGGATTCCTTTTCATTTCCAGAGTCCCCAACTGCACTCGAAACGACTGAAGAAGGGTTTCACCACCTTCACACGTGGCGACTAAAACCAATCCAAGGAAAACGGCGAAAAAGTGAGAAGAACGGCTCATTGGCACAGCAGGGTTGGTTGAGTGATCTTTGATGATGCCTTGCATGAATGGCTTTTCGTCTCAAAGGATCAAAAGCGCCGCCGTCATTTAAAGACCATTTTGACAGCCACGGGAAAAGCCTCTTTCTTGCCATCCACCGTGACAGGCTCGAACTTCCAAGTGTTCACTGCCTGGAGGATCGACTCCTGAATTATTTTGGGTGAATCACCCACAATCTGAACATCTCGAGCTCGTCCGAGTTCGTCGATGACAAAGGCTATCCAGACAAACCCCTCAACTCTCTTTCCCTGAGGATAGTCGGGAAGCTTGCGTTGCAAAGTCTTTGGACCCGTCACCTTTCTCCCCTCTCGGTAAATGGTCTCCAGCCTGCGGTATTCCACTGGAAAGAGCGCTTTTGTGATGGCGGCATGTGGTACGAAGGTAATGCCATCGTCCGCCTGATTTGCTTTAGCTGCATATCCATCGTGGGGAGCGAATGCGATCTTCATTTGCATCGGAAAAGTGGCGGGCCGGTCATTGACGGTGCCCGGTTTGAACTGCCATTGCTTCAGCGCTTTCAGGATGGACTCCTGGTAGGGGGCCGGTGCTTTGCCGACAATCTTGACTTCCTCCACATTCCCTTCTGGCCCGACCTTCATGACTGACCAGACATTGCCCGCGGCCACCATTGACGGGTAAACGGGTTTGACCGATTTCTTCACCTCCGGGTAAACCAGTGAGTGCCCAGCCTTCCTATGCCGATGGATCTCCGCGTCCAGCTCTGGAAACGCCTGCGCTGTGGGGTCTGTGGCACAGCTGGAGATGAGCCCAGAAAGGCAGATGAAACCAAGGGCCTGGTGGAAACAGTTTTTCATACGTTGCTTGAATTTATAACACCGCGCTATCCCATGATCAATCGCTCGTAGAGACTGAAGGCGGACCTGCCTGGGCAGGATTCAGAGCATGTAAAAAATGGAACCATGCTATTTGAAACACCGGCCCCCGTTTAGTAGCTTCTCATAGCATCTGTCAAGCTGCACCCGTTCCATCAACATGTTTACGCTCTTTTGCGTTGTACTATGGCTACACGAAAGCCTATCAAAGACCGCCAAAACATCGCTTTTTCGGCATAACGACAGGCAGATCGGCAGGTGAAAGCGTTTCCGTGCCAGGAGCCCCCGCGATACACACGGTAAAGCCATTCGCCAGTTCCCACGGGATCTGTTCCTCCAATGAGTTTGTCAGTTCGCACGTCCTCGCACCATTCATGGACATTTCCATGCATGTCGTAGAGCCCCCAGTTGTTCGCGGGATAGCGGCGAACAGCACAAGCCTTCGCCAGTACCACTTCCTTGAGCGTCGCGGGTTGAAAAACATTCCTTGGGTCAATATTGGCCTGAAGGCTAGTCAACTTGTCGCCAAAGCAAAACGCAGTCTTTGTTCCGGCCCGACATGCGTACTCCCACTGTGCTTCAGTCGGTAGAGCAAAATTCCATCCCGAGGCTGGGCCTGCCACTCCGTTGAGTCTTGTGATGAACTGCTGAGCATCATCCCAGCTCACAAAATACATGGGATAGTCATCTCCGATGCCATTAAGCACTCCAGCGTCGTTAGCTTTCTCAGCCTGTTGGGCGATGGTGGTGCCCATCAAGACGTGCCACTGTTCCTGCGTGACTTCCGTCTGCCCCATCCAGAAGCCTTTGCTGATGCGCACCTGCACTTGTTCTTCATCGCTCATTTGGCCGTCTTCACCTACCGGGCTGCCCATGGCAAAGCTTCCATGCGGGCAATATGAAAACTTCATGAGTACATCCCCCAGCAGCTTCACTTGGAAAACCTTACCTACTTCTCCTGCATCCAGAAGTTTGTCATTTGCGGCGATTTCACTGGCCGCGACTGCCGCAGGCTCAGCGGATAGGCGGCTCACAAAGTTCAAAGTCAGCAGGGTAAGAATGGTCGAGATTTTTATCATTGGATCAAAGCTGGAAAGAAGGAAGATGTGGCAGACGGAATGAAGCATGGTACATCCTATTTTCCATCTGCATAAACGAGGTGAAAGTGGTCAGGTGTTTCATGTGGCGGAGCTCTCCTGACTAACTTGGCTGGTGAAGTGACGCGATGTTCCGCACGCCATGGATGATATGACACTGTTCGTGATTCGAGTTTGTAATCACAGGATTCACAGGAATGGGTTCTGACCTGTAAATCATGTCTTTCTGTTTTCCTGTAGAATGGAGTATCCACTTGCTTGGTTGTCTCCGACTCATACGGCCAAAGTGACTCTTCGTTCCACATCCCAAGACCGTGGATTGTCTGTTAAAAACAGGAATCTTGAAATATGAATCGCCGGTCCCCTTTCACTCCTTGAACAATTTGAATCACCTGCCATCTCTCACCCCTTGCATGAAAAGCCTCCTGGCGTGTTCAATGATCGTCACGTTTTGGCTTGGGACGATCGCCCGAGCCGATATCAACGTTTCTGCCGCCGCCGCTGAAATTGACGCGCTTTTGGCGAGGGATTGGGCGGCGAACCATTTGACGCCCAATGCCCCGGCGGATGACAGTGTTTTCGTGCGCCGCATCTATCTGGATGTGGTGGGCCGCATTCCCACCTCGCGTGAGGCTGAGGAGTTTCTGGCTTCCAAAGAAAAGAGAAGGCGGGCGGCACTGATCGACAAGCTCCTCGATTCCGAGGGCTATGTGCAGAACTACTTCCACTACTGGGCGGACGTGCTGCGTGTGCAATCCAAGGGCCAGCGGACAGGCCCCGCGTATGTTCATTTCATCAAGGATGCCCTGCGCAGCAACAAGCCATACGACGTGTTCGTGCGTGAGATGGTCGCCGGAGATGGCCGGGCCTGGTCCGATGGGGCGATTGGCTACTACACCCGTGATCGTGGAATGCCTTTGGATAACATGGCCAGTACGCTGCGCGTCTTCCTGGGCACCCGCATCGAATGCGCCCAGTGCCACAATCACCCCTTCGACAAGTGGACCCAGAGGCAGTTCTACGAGATGGCAGCCTTTACCTTTGGCGTGGAAATCAGAGACTCCGGTGGCAGTTTCACGGGCGGTATCAGCGACCTTTTGCGAGAGCAAGGCCTGGCCATTCGTGCCACGTTCAAACAGCCTGAATGGCCCAAAAACAGAATCACCCAGACCGAGCGCCTCGCTTTCTGGGCAGAGTCGGAGAAAGTGCAGCAGGCACGCCGAGCGGCGGAGGAGTACTTGCTCCAGGCGGAGCGATTATTCAATCAGACCATGAGCGCTCCTCGTGTCATCGGACGCTACCCCAAGGTGACCTTTGATGAGAAGCGCTTGCTCACTCTGCCACCGGATTACCAGTATGACGATGCGTTGCCAAAATCCGTCGTCAAACCAGCTGCCGTCATGGGCCATGCCTCTTCTCCTCTGCCAGGGGAATCACGGGTCCAGGCCTACGCACGCTGGCTGGCGAATCCCGATAACGACCGCTTCAACAAGGTCGTGGTCAATCGCCTGTGGAAAAAGGCCTTCGGCCTCGCCCTGATCGAGCCGCTCGACGATCTCACGGACACGACCGTGGCGGTGAATCCTGAACTCTTGAGCCATCTTGAAAAGCTCATGGTCAGCCTGAAGTACGACATGAAGGCCTTTCTGCGCATCCTTTTCAACACCAGCACCTACCAGCGCCTGGCCTCCCATGAGGAGGTGGCACCCGGGACTGCCTACCACTTCACGGGCCCGCTGCTGCGCCGCCTGACCGCCGAGCAACTGTGGGACAGCTTTGTGACGCTGATCAACCCGAATCCCGACATGCTAAACGCGGCCACCCACGAACTCTTGGAGCAGCGCAGGCTGGCTCTGGAAAAGGTCGCCGATCCGGCTGAAACGTTTAAGAGCATTCAAGTGGCCGCCAAGAGGTACCAGCAGCAGCCGGAAGGTCTGGAGGCCATGCAGAAACGTTTGGCGGAGGCCCGCGAGGAGGCCAAAAAATACCAATCCATCGCCGCCAACGCTAGCGGCCCAGACGAAAAACAGGCTGCCACCACCCACGCCGCTGAGTGCCAGGCGAAGATCAAAGCCATCAATCGCGAGATCACCGCCCTTTACAGCCATGCCCGCCGCACCGTCATGGCGGAGGTGATCATTCCCGGCCAAAAAAAGCTGTTCGAGAAAGTCACCGGCAAGCCCTGGGAGTCCCTTGCTGATAAACCCAATCGTGAGGTTCCGGTTCAGGCCGCCCCCAATGCCGAAATGCAGGCAGCCGGTGCTGCCAACGGCGGACGCAGCATGGCCCCTGCGGATGGCAAGACCAAGCCGACCAAGGCGGAGGCCGCCGAAGCTGAGATCAAGGCCTGGAGCGAAGAGGCCACCTACTATGCCATCCCCCGGAGGCAGTGGCGGGACTACTACCGTTCGCGGGCCCAGCAGTCCCGGCAGTGGTTGCGCGCGGCGGAAATCGAAAGCCCCGCCCCGCGCGGCCATTACCTGCGCGAATTTGGCCAGAGCGATCGGGAAATCATTGAGAACAGCAACAGTGACGCCTCCGTTCCCCAGGCACTGGCCTTGATGAATGGAGAGCTCCTGCCGCAGATCCTTCACCGCTACAGCCAGCTCATGCTCACCGTGGGCAAGGCCCAGTCTGCCGACGAAAAAATCGACGCCGCTTACATGGCCGTGCTTTCCCGCCAGCCCACCGCCAGGGAAAAGGCCCTTTGCCTTCAAGCCCAGGCCAAGGGCCTCAGCACCGTGGAGGACCTGATCTACGCCCTGATCAACACCCAGCAGTTCATCTTCAATCCGTAAGTCCTGATCGGCTGAGACGGGACGGTCAATCTTTCTGGAGTGGCTGCCAAGTTTCTAAAGCTGGAATCTTGCAATTTGAAACACCCTTTCACTTCACCAGGGTGGCAAAGTCATGTGGCGAGTGATGCTCGATACGTCCCATGCCAAGTTCGCCGCTTGCGGCGTCAACGGCATGGTAAACGCTGTACTTTTTGTGATACTCGATACCAATGAAGGTGGCGGCTTCGGTGAGGATGGACGGTGGTGTGTAGGATGGAATGCTCATGGCACTCACATCATACCAAACTCGATTTACCGGCGAAATGCCGCTGGAACCCTTGATTTATCAGCCTTCCTGCCGCCTGCGCCCTCTTAATCTCAAGCCTGGAATTCTGCCCTTTGAATCACCTTTCACACCTTTCACTTGGATGTGGAGACGGAGTGATGGAACAACGTCACGGAGCTGCCGTGTTTTGAAGCAGTACATTGCCGGAATGCTTCTTCGCAGTGGTGGCGGTGGACTCTGGAAGCAGGAAGAATCCATGGCCCTGAATGGCTCCGGCGGGTAGTTTCACGATCTGGCCTTGATAGGGCACCTTGCGGTTCTGCGCGGGCGTGGCACCGGGCAGGGTGAACTCGCCACTGAACAGGCCCTTCGCCGCATCTAGCACGGGCATCTTTACCATATTCGGGTGCGCCGGGATGTCAGCTTTGTTGACCAAGGCGCTGCCGGGATTGTAGAGCTTGAGTGTTAGATCGAACTCCGCAATCTCCGTGTCCAGGCCACCTTTGGAGAATGTGAGTTGCGCGTTGTCTGAGGTGTTGTCTGGCAGGCCCATGACCACATCGCCAGGCGCTGGCACGGGATACGCTGCTCCCTGTGCGCTGAGAGCTATGGGGCCGAAGCCCTCTTTGTAAATTGTGTCTCTCGAGCCGACGGCGGGTGCGGGCTTGAGCCATCTCGGCGTACCTGTGAGGTTGCCAGCGGCACCCGGCGCGTCGTGCGGGGTGAGCGTGAGTACTCCGGCGAGGGAGCCTTTATTTGCATACAGCGACTGGTAGATGAGCACCTGCCCCTGCTTGCCGATGAAACCGCCGGTGGTGAAGCTGCCGCCATCGGCTAGACGGCCAGCCACGGTCATTGCACCTGTGTTTTCACCTACAGTGGGCCAGGAGCCGTAGCCGTGGCCTTGGGGGAGTTCGCTGCCGGGGGCATTCTGCAAGAGGGCGAAGGTGTGCAGCCTGCGGTAGTAGGCGGGGACTTTGTTCGCGGTGCTCCATATATTGCGCCAGCCTTGCACGGGTGTTGTGCCCACTCCCTGCTCGGTCACCTCGCCACTTAGCGTTTGGGTCATGCTTTCAAACATCAGGTCCAGCAGCAAAGGCGCGCCGGTCTTGCGCGGCAGTGGCACCTGTAAAATGGGATTGCCGGGCGTTTCAGGATTGGCATTGAGCTGGCCTTTGAAGGGCTGGGCGGTGACGCCAGTGATGATCTTGCCAGTGACTGCACCGGTTAGTGTGGTGGTCAGTTCCAGGCGTGAACCGAGGTTGTTGTTGTAGCTCGCGTGCCGTTCCACCAGCCCATGGAACACTCCCACCAAGTCCGCAGGCAAATCCTGCACGATGAGAGTGAAGCTCAGTGTCGTCACCGCCGCACCCGCCGCATTGGCGGCCTTGATGGTCATGTCATAGCTGCCTGCCTTCGTTGGTTTGCCACCCAGGATGCCCGTTTCGCCGCTAAGCGTGAGTCCGGGGGGGAGCTTTGTCACGGTGTAAGTCACCGGCAGGTTCTGTGTGGGGATGGTTAGGGCAAAGGTGCCGCTGACGATGGCCTGCGGGATCAGCTGCGGCTGGGAAAGCACCGGCAGCAGCACCCCAGCCTGCGTGAAGCCGTGGGACACACCACCGATGGTTAGCGTACCAGTGCGCTGAGTTTTACTGGTGTTGCCAGAAAGTGTCACCCGCACCACACCATCTCCACTGCCGTGAATAGGCGATACCGTGACCCAGGGGAGCGACTCCGCCACCGACCACGAGCCAGCAGCCGTCACCGTCACTGGATAAGTCACCGCAGCAGAAGGCACACTGACAGCGGGGGGATCGAGCGCAAAGGTGCCGAGTGCCAGCGTCACGCTGGCAGACGCGGAAATGCCACCAAAGGCATCCTTCACCGTGTAGGTAAAAGTGCCCCCAGTGAAACCCGTCGTGGCCGCCGTGAAGACCAGCGCATTGCCTGTCTTCACCAGTTTGCCTGCGGTGGCGGGCACCAGCACGGTATTCGCAGCGAGGCTCAGTGCATCTCCGTCCGGGTCGGAATCATTGGTCAGCAGTGGCAGCGTCAGTATGGCACCAGGCAGCACGGCAAACGTGTCAGCCAGGGCAATGGGGGAGCGATTAAGCGTGGTAAAGGCAACATTGGTCCCTTTGGTTTCGCCGATGGCACTGTCGGTACGCACGCGGAAATTGTACTTCGTGTGCGGCAACAACCCGGTGAGGTTGGCGCTCACCGGCGTGTCGGTGCTGCCATTCACGGCAGCGGGCGTAGCATCCGTGCTGGAGCCGTAGGTGGTCGTCAGCCCATGGTCGAAGGCCACGGTCCGTGCGGTGGCCTTGGCGTTCACCATGCCATTGAGCGTGGCGGAGTCATGAGTGATCTCCGTCGCGGGCAAGGTCTTCACCACGGCGGCAGGCGGGGCCACTCCGGTGCCCGTGAGGGTGATGTTATAAGGGGACTCGTCAGGATCACTGCTGGCGATGTGGAGGGCCGCCACCTTGGCTCCGAAGCTGGTCGGAGCGAACTCCACGGTGAAGGTCACCGTCTCCGCAGAGGCCAGTGTCGAGGCGCTGGGTGCGATAAGGTTGAAAAGGGCCGCGTCCGCCCCGTCCAGCGTGACCGCCAAGTTCTTCAGCTCCAGCGCACCAGTGTTGGCGATCGTGAAAGTCAGCGTGCTGGCATTGCCCACCGCCACACTGCCAAAAGCCCTGCTGCCACCAGGCGCGATGTCTGTCACAGCAGGCTGCCGCACGACGATGTCCGGCTCTGGCAGATCGGGGTTGTAGATGTACAGACCACGCTTGCCGGAGGAGTCCAGTTGCGCCCAGTAGAGCAGATGACCACGCGCATTCAGCGGCCCCTGTCCAGCCATGGACTCCGCCTCGTCGATGTCCGATGAAATCAGCGCCAAATCCAAATCGCGTACCAACTCGCCATCCAGCGCGTCCCCTTCGCCGATCACCCGCACGATCTCGGTACCATTGCCCCGGAAGATCGTCGGGAACTGGCTAAATCCGCCGTTCAGGTCATTGAGAAAGTAAACCCAGCCGGAGTCGCTTAGCCGTGGATTGTCACTGACAGAGCTGAAGCTGGTGTACAAGCCTCCACCCGGCGGCAAATCAGACTGCCGGGCGATGAACTTGATCCCGGAGGTCTCCCACAGATAGATGCCTGACCCGCCCGCGCCATCATTGACCTGTCCGGCAGTGAAGGCGATCTGTCCGGCCTCATTGAGCACCGGCTGGCCCACGTTCACGCCAAAGGTGCCACCGCCGGGCGCGGGATCACCCGTGCCCACAATCGCGACCAACCCTGCCACGGTACCCAGGTAGATGTCGTCATTGATCGTGCCGCGGCCGCTGACCATCGTGATCTGCCCCGCGTTGTTCAGCATCATGTACTCCGCCCAGCTGCTGTTCGGCACCAGTGTCAGCGCCGTTCCGTTCCAGGCGAAAAGGTGTCCCAGCTGCGCCTGCGCGGAGCTGCTGGCAGAAAACACGACCAGCCCGGAGTCATTCACCGCCCTCATGCCCCTGACATTGATAAAGGGCTCCAGAGAGGTGAAGGTGCCACCATCAGGCGAGGGGCCACCCAGATGCGCCACGCGCTCCACCGTCACGGACGCACCCTGCACCTGAGCATGATAGACAGCCATCCCCGGCACGCCCGCTAGGCTCGCCTTGAAGACGATGTGCCGACCATTGCCGCTAATCGCTGGCTGCGGGGCCAGGTGCATGTCCTTGAAAAAGCTCCCCCCAGGGGCCGCATCTCCATCATGGGCAAGACGGTGCAGAGCGCCTGCGGTCGTGCGCAGGAACAGCCCAGCCACGCTCCCCGACACACCTGTCACCGTACTGCGCGCATAGAAGACCACATCCCCGCGCTTACTCACCGCGTGGGAGCCGATGATGCTGCCGCTCAGGCTGATGAAGGAGCGGCTCCCCGGCCCCGGCACCGGTGTGGCCAGCGTCACCAGCGCCCTGAGACTGCCAGGACGCCCAGCAAAGATGCCCTCGGACGTGGAGGTGTCGTTCAGAAACACCGCCTCGCCAGTGCTGGTGAGCGCCCGTGCCAAAGGCGGCACACTGAATTCACCCAGGCCGCCTGGGGCTGCGTCTCCGCTGCGCATCAGCCTTGTGTGTGTCGGTGCCGCATTCGCCGTCAGCACGCCCGCGATCAGCGTCAACAGCCGTAATGCTATGAGGATGGAGCGTGCGTGGGGCAGCGGTATGATGGCGTGGTGCAGGTTCATTGGGCTGAAGGCAGGCGTGCGGCTGAAAGGGATGTGAAAGAGGGTAGGTGGTTCATTTTGCGGAATTCCAGAAAATCAGACGGGTGCCTCCAAGGTCTCGCATGACAGTTTGAGCAGCTTCCTTGGTCCGGGCAAGACTTTCTTCAAACAAGAAACAAGAAACAAGAAACAAGATACCATTCATTTTATAAAACCGCACGGTAAAAACCTACTTACCATGATGATTTCCAATGCTGATTATCTGTTTGCCTAGCGGTGTGCATGAGATGCCGAGCTCGTAGCGCAGGGAGAGTGATGCGGCCTTTCTAGGCTGCACTCTTCATTCCGGGATTTCGGGAACCAGCAGCTTGGAGCGGCCGCTTGGATGGAAGATGGCACTGAGCCACTGAAAAAAATTCGGCTGCCAAAAATATATCTTGTCGGGAAAGGAGCAGTTTTGATAAAAAACAATTCTATGTCGCAACCTTTTACATGGAATTCTAATCTAGTGTGGAATGCACCAGGGGCTGTGTGGAATGGCTCAACTAACGTCAGTAAACCTACCAAACCAATGACACAGGACCTCATTAGCCTGGGTATCTCGGCAGCGGACTGGACCGCGATCGACGATGCCCTCACCACCCTCGAAACCAAACTGGGCGCTAAGCTGCTCGACCTCTCCGTCGAACAGCGTCAAGGCCTCACGAAGATGGGCGACAAGAGCGAAGCTTTTTGCCGCCAAGCCCTCATCACCGGGCGCCAAAATGTGGGCAAACTGCCGCCCGATACGGCGAACGATCTCGCCGCTGAGGAGGCCGATCTAGCTGACCTAGACGCCCTGCGCCCACGTCTGGCCCGTCTCAATGCCCTGCGTGAAATGGCCGACGATACCGAAGTGGCTCTGGGTAGCGACATCATGGTCTTCAGCCTCAGTCTCTACGGCATCCTCAAAGCCATCGGTGCCGCCGTAGGCACTGGGCTGGACGTTCTGCGTGCTCAGCTCAGCACCCGCTTTGCCCGTAAGTCGCGAGGCGGCAAGGCAGACGCCGAGTCCAAGTAACCCCAAGCGGAACGCAAGCCTCCAACCCCGGAGTGCAAGGCAAAAAGCCTTGCACTCCAGCCTTAGAGCCTCAAGTACGACGCAAAAAGCCTCGCACTTCAGCCTCTTCGACCTTGTGATTGAAGCTAAAAGGGTGAAACGCAAGCTTCAGAGCCTTGCGAGCGGAGCTAAAAGAGCGAAGCGCTAGGCCCAGGACCCTCGCAGACGAAGGTAAAACCCTCACGCGTCACCCTCAGAGCCTTGTCAGTGGAAACGCAGCCCTAATTAGCTCCTACTCAGGCCTGCTTTGCCCACCCTGACCCAAGCCATGCAGGCTGAAAGCCCGCAACACGATGAACCCAGATTCGGCTAAAGCCGAAGCCACTTTCAAACAATCCCACAGGCAGGAAAGCCTCCAACACTCTCAACCAAGAACTAGGAACCAAAAACTTCACAGCCATGTTCGACCCCAATCTCCCCCAAGAAAACACCCTCGCAGACGCCGCGCAGATGCGCAGTCAGCTCAACGGCCTGAAGGCGCTCATTGATGCCATCCTCACTGTCACCGCCGCGCAGGCGGACAGTACAAACACGCTGCCGCAGGGCAGTCCAGCGAATGCCAGCGTGAACATGGTGGGCAATACGCTGCGTTTCACCTTCGACATCCCGCAGGGCCAGGAAGGACCCGTCGGCCCGGTCGGTCCCGCTGGTCCTCCTTTTGCCCAAGCCGTGGTGGATAGCGTGACGACGCTGAATCCCTGGGAATCGGCCTCTGTCGGTGTGAGCTTTGATGGCAGCAACGTTCGCTTTCAGTTCGCTATCCCGCGTGGCAACGATGGCAGCCAAGGCCCGCAAGGCGGCAACGGCAGCGATGGCAATCAGGGGCCACAAGGCATTCAAGGCCCGCCCTTTGCCCAAGCGGTGGTGGATAGCGTGACCACTCTGAATCCTGGCGAACCAGCGACGGTGCAGACAAGCTTTGATGGCAGCAACGTGCGTTTCACCTTCGGCATCCCACGCGGCAACGATGGCAGCAACGGCAATGACGGTGCCCCAGGTGAAGTGAGCCAAGCCCAGCTCGACAACGCCATCAGCGGCACGAGCAGCAATATGAACAGCATCAGCACGCTGGACTCGGGTTTTGCCGATGCCGACATGGAGGCGCTGCGCCAGAAGCTGAACGAGATCATTCTCAATGGGCGGCGGTAGGGGAAGCCGTGGTCCAATTTTAGAGGAAACAGAAAGACAGGATTTACAGGTCAGAATCCATTCCTGTGAATCCTGTGACTAAAAACTCTCGACACGAAATGAGTGGCACGAGCAGCAACACGAACAGCATCAGCACGCTGGACTCGGGTTTTGCCGATGCCGACATGGAGGCGCTGCGCCAGAAGCTAAACGAGATCATTCTGAACGGGCGGCGTTAGGGGAAGCCGTGCGACTTCCCACTCGACTTGACTTTCCATGGTATCCTCGGAGACTCGCGCTGCACGTCCGGCTTTCGCGTGGCTGGACGAGCATCGGAAAAACTGTGGCCGAATCTGTTTCGCCCACAGTTTATTGTGACTAAACAACGTTCGGCAAAATAATGAGTGCAGAAGCTGAAAGGCCAACGAGACATCCCGCAACATTCTGCTGGCCGCCATTTCTTGCGATAGTGCCATTCATCATTGGGCATTTCCTTGGTGCAACACAACCGGAGGCTTTTCGTCAAACGCACGGATACTTTGAGATCGCGATTGTGATCGGGTTGATAGCTGCTGTTGGCTACACAATCCGGCTTTGGCCATATCGAACTGACAAGCGGTTCAAGGCACCATTCTACACCAATCTCGGATTCATTATTCTTGTGGCTTGCATGATGCTCGTAGTTATTCTCTCACAGCTACTGAGGAGATGAATGGTTTTCCATATTCTACTACCGATTAATGGAACAAGTATCGCCGAACAAGGCGCGGCTGGACAACCGCTGGGGCTGCTCTGTCGGCCATGCTTGCCGTAACTTTAACCCGCCATCCCGTTTCGACGCTCACTCCCGCCCCAGCGGTGCCAGCGCTTGAACGTTCTCCCATCGAGCCAACCCTGCCAAGACTCAGTAGGCAAGATCGCCAGCGTTACAGGGTTCAGGTGATTCAAATGGCAGAACTCTAGAAACTAGGAACCTGAAACTTGAAACCTCTTCGGCGCGGACAAGACGTTCCTGATCGGCTGAGACGGACGGCGGCTGGGGAATCAAGTCTGCGTCCCTTGGCGGGGCTTGGAAAAAAATGTTTTGGAAATCTGCGCAAGTCTTGGAGGCGACCTGCATCTGCGATGTGAAGGGCGGCAAAAGCTGCCCGCTCAATCACAAACACATCCACCACTATGAAGAACCTCACTCAAAACATCCGCTCGATCAGCGGCATCATTGTT
>JAIXZA010000060.1 GCA_027489965.1 Verrucomicrobiaceae bacterium | reverse complement strand
TCCGAGAACGTCGCGTTTGAGTGGTGGTGTTGAATCAGCTGTAAGCATAAGTGCCGTAGCTTGGCTGCTACGACCTTTACACACTACGACCTTCCAACGGTGCTAGGTTTGACGGATACGTTCGTTACTACTTTGGTGCCAAAAAATCCCTCAAAGCCCGGCATCGCCAAGACGATCCTGAGAGCCTTCCGGGCTCCAACTTTGCCACAAGTAATGTAGGTGCTCAGGATAATTCAGTTGTTTCTACTGATGGTGCCGGATGGGGCTGTCGCTAGATAGAGTCTGTCCAGTCGGTTTAATGATTTGCTTGGTATCAAATTTATGAGCGCGGATTCGAGGCATGAAGCGCAAATGTGTCTTCAGCCTATTTTTATTGCCAGCAAATCCATATGCCAGCTTTGCCTAGCCATCGGAGTGGCTTGCTCCTACTTGGCAACATTCTCCCATGACGATGTCCCAACTAGTCGCTGTGCCGCGCTTGATATCACGCGTCACATGCCGGCCTAATAGCATTTCATAGTTCTTGGGCGGCAGGCCGAATCCAGGCCTGATGCTTCGAAGGTTCTCGGGTGTGAGTAAATCGCCTGCACGCATGTCTTTAGTTACGTAAAGCGAACGGCGTGCCGCGAGATAACTTTTTTCGGCATCTGTCGGGCCATAGCGCACACTGCCCACGGCTTGCCATGCAGCACGGCATTCTTTTACAAGCAGCTGCATCTCTCTTGGCTCAAGGCTAAAATGGGAGTCTGGCCCACCATCAGCGCGTCGCATAGTGAGGTGCTTTTCAATCAGCGTCGAACCAAGTGCAACAGAGGCGATAGCCACACCAATACCAAGAGTGTGATCACTTAAGCCAGAGCGACAACTAAAGAGTTGAGCCATATGTGGAATGGTTCGTAAGTTTGAGTTTTCAGGACTTGCTGGGTAGTCCGTTGTACATTTCAGCATGGTTAAGTTTTTGCAGCCTGCTTCGCGTGCTGTGGTAACGGCTTCAGCAAGGTCTGTGATACTTGCCATGCCACTGGAAATGATGAGAGGTTTGCCTGTTGCTGCACATTTTCGGATGAGCGGTAGATCGACGACTTCTGGGGAAGCGATTTTGTAACATGGAACTTGAAGAGTTTCTAGAAAATCGATGGCTGTGAAGTCAAAGGGACTACTGAACCAGGCTATGCCGAGTTCCCGTGCACGTTCGATCATCGGTAGGTGCCACTCCCAAGGCGTATGTGCTTCAGCATAAAGCGAATGTAGAGTTCGGCCATCCCAGGCACTTCCATTTTTTCTCACGACGAACTCATCTTTTGCCACATCAAGAGTGATCGTGTCTGCTGTGTAGGTCTGCAGCTTGATTGCATCCACACCACAATCTGCGGCTACTTCGATTAACTCAAGTGCGCGTGACAGTGATTGATTATGATTTCCGGACAATTCCGCAACAATTAGGGGAGGTAAATGCGTATCGCTTGGTGCCGTAAGTGCGGTATAAAAGTCATCCTGATTCATGCCATCCAATCATTCACAGGGGACCGGCTTTGGCAACATTATCCCTCATAATCCATAGCCAACACCTTTCACTGCCATGGCAGCTTCCTCTACGCCCATGTTGGCTAAGGCATCAATGCAGGACAAATGCGACACAAAACCTACGCCAGTCTGTTTATACTCAGGATGCAACCAATCCTGGTAAACAATGTTTACTCCAGCCCCTTCAAAATCAGGGCGGTAAGCCTCTAGATACACGGAGGATCCTGCATTACTGAGATATGTGGTAGCCTTGAAGTGCTGGCAGACATTCAATAGCAGTTCTGCACGTGCACCGCTAACAGGCAGATCAGAAGAACGCACAAGAAGTGTTTTTAGTCTGAATGCCTGCACTATTTCCTGGATGAATTGGATATTCAAGTCTGCGAGTAAGGTATGGGTCGTACTATTCCCGAGAATTGATTGGTAGAGCACCTCAGATTCTTTGAAAAAAGGTGCTTTGCTCAAGTGCTGTTCGATCGTTTTTACTTGTTTGCGTCGCCAACCTGGAGGGTTTGGAGCGATACGAATCTCTCGAATAGGCGTGTTTAAGGATTGGTCGCTTATCGGAACGGATAGCCATTGGACGTCTCCTTGTGTGGTGCGCATTCTATTTCTGCTCTGCCAGGATTGTTTTTCAAACTGCACGGAGTCCAGAAATACAAACACATCAGCTTTGGCGATCAAATTAAAGTAGCCTAGCCAAGGTAGAAAAGTGGGCTGAGATATGGCGATAGTCATGCAGCCTGATTTAAAAACGACTTTGAATCTGCCTGTGTATGTCCAAGATCACATCTTTCATGAAAAACACTCGTCCACTGGCTCGCCCACCTAGTAGAACATTGTCAAGCTGGGAAGTAATGAAATCTCCGAGCGCAAGGGCGTCTCGCTTGAACCCAGGGGTGAGTATGGGGAATCCATGATTTACGCCGTCAAGCCATGATTCAAGGATTTTGGTTTCAGAAGGTACGAGTCCCATGGCAACGAGCTCAGATAGAAGGCTGTGTTGGGTGATCTGATCACTTGCGTTGGCATCCGTCAGCACCTCCATCGTGACCTTGGCTGGGGTGCGGGTTGGCTTATTTTGTAGTGCACCGTAGTTGGTGACACGGAATGTCCGCATCGTTGGCTCATAGCAAGTTAAATAATGCGAATGGCTATCAAGTGGACGGTCCAGCACAAGATCAGCGATCATGGCACGGCGATGGCGTGGTGGAGATACGCCAGCAAGCAAGGGTAATCCGGCTAATTTTAGCAGATGAAAAGCGGGAGCTGACCATATGAGAGAGTCGCAGGCTAACCGCCGCTGGTTAGATAGCACCAGGGCTTCCAGTCGACGCCCTGTTTTGTCTAATTCGACCTTGCAGATTTGAGTGCTGGCGAGGATTTCAACCCCGAGAGCTTTGATGCGCGTTATCGTCTGCTTTGTCCAAAGACCGATGCCGCATTCACGGGGATAAAAATGCCGTATAGGAGATGCGCCCTCTGTTAGATGGTGGAAAGCTAAGCGCGAATCATGCCAGGGATGCGCGGCCTTCAATTCACGTGTAGCCTCTGGCGTGCCGAGCACAAGTCTTCGCAGGCCAAAAAGCTGTGCGGCATCTGATGCCAGCTCGTCTAAGCCAGTTCCGAACATCTTTTGCATCACAGGCGAAAATACGTGTTTTTCCAATGTGGGACCATAGGCTGAAGCAACACTTTCTGCTAAAGTAGTTGGGCTCTGTTCAGGTGGCGACAGCGCTTGCATCTCCTGCCATGCACGATCATGCAACTCCGTGCCTAGTAGCCGCACGTCTAGAAAAGATGACTGCTGCCGGCGATTTGAAAAAAAAGTATCCTGAGTGCAGTGCGGGTGCCCAATCCAGTCGGGTGACCCGCGTAACTCTGCAAACAAAACAGCGTCAAGCTCTTCCAAGCCTGTTTCAGAAAAGACATGAGTGCCGTGGTCGAATTCGCCCCATTGTCCGCGAGTGTGTGATCGCAACAGACCTCCAAGATCCGGCGCAGACTCGATCAGCTTTACACGGAAATCTTTCTCAGCCAGAAGTAGAGCAGCAGTTAGTCCTGCGATTCCTCCGCCTACAATTACTACGTCACTCATTGACTCAAAGGTTGGAGGTATTCAGTTTTCGAGTGGCTATCTCCGTGCGGTGTAAATAGGTCGTGAACTCATACGGGACAACGCCTGGCCGGACACAATAATCATGCCTCAGTGTCACTAATGGAGTCAACTCTTCCTTGCAGAATTGAAGCACACGACTTGGATCTTCGTAGTAGAGACCTTCGGAAAAAAAATCCACATAGGCGCTCAAATTGTTAAAGGCCATTGCGACACGGGTCCGCTCCCATAGCATCTTCAGACAGGCTGTCATCCAGATCCAATTATCACCAGTTAGATTATTAAATGTCCCCGTAATGAGTATGATATCAAAATCCTCAGGCACTCCAACTGAAAGAATGTTTCGGTGCTCAAAACGTGCATTGGGGTGCTTTGCTGTTGCAGTTTCAATCATGCCTTTTGTAATATCGTAACCGATATACTCGCCATCATAATCAAATTCGCTTCGCAGAAAGTCTAACATATGGCCTGTTCCGCATCCAAAATCAAGTATCTTGGCGTGTTTCAGATCTGAGACTTGGCAAATTACACGCATTCGCTGTTCTTGAGTGAATCGATCGGCCTGTTGCGTGGCCAGAGGAGTGTCTCCATGCTTATTGAGACAATCATGATACATCTCTTCGAGATGTTGAAAGGTGTGAGAAAATGCGGGTTCGTGACTAAGGTCTGGCATAGCAGTTTTGCGTCATACTCGTGCCGAGGCTCTTAAACGGCAAGGCGAAACTTATTGCAGAACGGACTGAAAAGGCTTGAGTCCACCTTGCCCTGAAAGTCCACCGACGATATTGCGCCCTGTTTTTTGCATTGAGATCCTCCATTCGCGGTCTGTTAGAAATCGTAACATCAGTGATAAATCGCCAGGTCCGGAGCCTAGGTCTGCAATCAGACCTTGCTGCGCAAGGAATTTAGAGTCATTAGCTTGACCTTCGTTTTGCGCAAGGCTTGCTACTGGTATGCCAGCATAAAGGCATTCATATTTTACTAAACCACCTCCACACAAGCATGCATCTGCCCATGCCAACCAATCCTCTAGATTGGGTTGACGTGGGAGAAGGATACCGATAGAAAAACCACTCAAAAGTCGTTTTAAATCTGTAACATCAGCTTGGTCATCTGAGATAAGAACGGCAACCTCACAATTACTCCATCCGGATTCCAATAGCAGCTTTAGAAAAGCTTGATTGATGCCACAGAGATCATTCCCGCCAGCAATGATGAGTATCCGGCAAATTTCTCCTGTATGTGGTTGTAGGGACCGTGACTCACGGAGTCTGCGTAACCAACGGCGAGCGGGATAAAAATCAGGGCCGAGATAGCGTTGAAAATCTCCTTCTGGATAAATTAATCTAGTAGCACCTATGGTGAAATTAATTAACGCGTCACATGAATAGTTTGAGTGAAGAGCGAAGTCATCAATCAGAATTAACGGAATCTTCTTCAGATAATTATAAAGCTTCGAAATGGATTGCACATTGACGTCATAACTGTCTAGGATAACCCCAGTTCCAGGATGCAATAAAGCTAGCACGTCAAACGGCTGAGTACTCAAGCGCGGTGCCGAGATGTATTTAAAACCACCAGACTCAATCATACCAAGTGCCGTAAAACCATAGTTGCCTTGGAATGTGCATGTATAACCTGCATCCGCTAGCATCTCAGCGTAGCCTAAACAGCGTCCGACATGCCCTAGACCGGACATTTCATCGCCGTCACAGCAGAAAAGCCAGTCACATTCCATGTTCATTAGCTAGGCGGTAGCGCGCTTCTGCGATCTCCCAGTCGATGGGGGTATCGATATCGACGGCGAAACGACGGTCCATGGGAATGATTGCAGTGCGTTCGTTGAAGTAATCTGCTTTCGAATCGAGAAAGCAACGCAGCCGTCCCCAGTAGCATTGACCAGCATCGTGATAAGCCTCTTCTAAATCCTGAGAACGTGCTGAGTATTGTTCTGGCATGAACATCCGCGTTCCCCCGCCCGCTGTTTGCATAAATGCACGCTGTATGGGTGCTGGAAATGGCATAGCTGTTAAAGCCTGGTCAAAACTGTTATTGTCCATTAGCGCCGCGCCCGCTTGGAGGATGGTTGGTGATATGAAAACGGCTGTTGCAAGCAAAAAACAGATGCATTCCGGCCCATTTGGTCCACATAGTCGCTGGGCCTCAAACTTCATCACATCTCTAAGGAGGGCATGATCGTTGGCTAATTCTGCTGGGCGATCCACAACTTCTGCCCCATACTGAGAAGCAATTTCTGCAATTTCAGGGTCATCGGTTGATACGATTATACGTTGAAAAAGACCACTTTTGGATGCCGCAAGAATGGGATGACAAATGATAGGCTTACCGCAAAAGGAACGAACATTCTTACGCGGAATACGCTTGCTGCCTCCGCGTGCAGGTATTATGGCTACAGCATAACTCATTTGCGGCGAAGAAGTAACAGTTCAGAATCGAAGCCATGTACCGTGCGATAACCGTATGGGTTGACACTTCGCTCCAGTAGCTCATAAGGAGGCAGCATTGCTAAGTAGTCATCTCCCTGAATGAGTGTCTCTAGACCTACAGCGATTTTAGGCGCTGCCTTCCTGCCTTTTTGGAACTGCTGCAATGCCAACTGCGGCTTGATAGCTTGGGGATGATTTCCTCTGAGCCATAGATTATGACCATCCGGTTGATCAGGGGGGAATCCATTGGTTGGCAGTCCGTAATTCGGTGCGAAATAACCTAGCGTGTTTGTCAGTGATCGAAAGTTCTCAATCCCGTTTTCACACAGATCATTTTCAATCTCTGCAGATGCTCCGTCCCAAAAAGCTGTCGATCTGTATAATTCGCTTTTGGAACGCATCTCTTCGCGTGCATTCGTGAGTTTTGGATCGGAGTATTTCATTTGGATCAAAGATTTATAGACTTAACCACAGCTGCTTTTACGCGCTGAACATCTGCCTCTGTCATGTCAGCGAACATTGGTAGAGTGATAGCCTCTTCGTAATAGCGTTCGGCCTCAGGATACATGCCTAATCTGAAGTTCAGGCGCTCATAATCAGGTTGAAGATGGACGGGAATGTAATGCACATTGACCCCAATACCTTGAGATCGAAGGCTCTCAAAAACTTGGCGTCTGGTCTTCTTTATCTGATTGAGATCCAGACGAATCATGTAGAGATGCCAGCCGCTGATGCCCCTCGGGTCTCGTGCTAAAGGACGTAATGGTAATCCGGCCAGCTCTACATCGTAGAGATTTGCTATCTCACGGCGGCGCTTAGCAAAGCTATCTAACCTTGTCATCTGACTAGCACCTAATGCTGCCTGAAGATCGGTCATGCGGTAGTTGAAGCCCAACTCAAGTTGCTGATAGTACCAGGGCCCGTGGGATTCCCCGATCATTCTGTCGGCATCACGAGTGATGCCATGTGTCCGCAGTGCCGAGATGCGCCAAGCAAGCTCGTCATCATTGGTGGTAATCATGCCTCCCTCACCACTGGTGACAATTTTGACTGGGTGAAAGCTATGTGAGGCAGCGTCAGACCAGCGGCAGTTGCCGATTCTTTCGCCTTCAAATTCTCCGCCCAGTGCATGAGCGGCATCTTCGATGATCTTAAATCCATATTTTTGCCCCAAGGCGTGGATGCGCGGCATGTCACAAGACTGGCCTGCGAAGTGAACTGGGACGACGATCTTTGGCAAGGTTCCGCTTTTCTCTGCCAAGATTAGTTTTTCCTCCAGTCGATCGGGAGACATTAAAATCGTGCCAGGATCAACATCGACGAAGTCAATCTTGGCTCCACAATACCTGCCTGCATTTGCGGAGGCGACAAAAGTGATCGGAGAGGTCCAAAGCCAATCACCATGGCCTAATCCTAATGCCTTTGCTGCGCAGTGAAGTGTGGCTGTGCCATTCGCCATGGCTATACCGTGCTTGACTCCACACCAGCTGGTTAAAGACTTCTCAAAACGTGGTATGGCTGGACCTTGGGTGAGAAAGTCTGATTCCAGCACGCTCACCACCGCGTCGATGTCTTCTACGCTGATTGACTGACGCCCATAAGGTAAAAAGTCCGCACTCATTCCTCTACTGTAAAGGTCGGGTCACAGTAATCGCGAATGAGAGTGCGGATCTGAGCCACACTAAGCCAGTCCGTGTTTTTGCCAGAATTGTAAGAGAAGTTTTTGTCCACCTGTGTCGCATTATGGTGTTTGCAGTAGTGAGCCATGAGTTCGAGAGCGTTTTTCCCGAAAAGCATCGGAACGATGATGTAGTACTTATCTGTCGAGATGGTCTGGAGTGCATCTGTCTCAGTGATCATTTCCTCATGGATTTTTTCACCAGGTCGTATGCCGACAACGGGGAATTCACACTTTGGTCCGATCGCCTCTGCCACTTCAGTGATGCGGTAAGAGGGGATTTTAGGCACGAAGATTTCTCCTCCCAAAGCATACTTTAAGGCATGCATCACCAAGTCCACTCCCTCTTCCAAAGTGATGTTGAACCTGGTCATTTCAGGGTCTGTGATTGGCAAGATGCCAGTCTTCCTTTTGTCGAGGAAGAAGGGAATCACAGAGCCTCGTGAACCCATAACGTTTCCATAACGTACGACGCTAAAACGAATATCCTGATTTCCTTTAACATTGTTTGCAGCAATGAAAAGCTTATCTGAGCAGAGCTTTGTTGCACCATAGAGATTGATAGGTGCTGCGGCTTTATCTGTGGAAAGAGCTACGACATTGCGCACTTCAGAGTCTAAGCAGGCCTGCACGACATTTTCAGCTCCTAAAACATTGGTCTTGATGCATTCAAAGGGATTGTACTCTGCTGTCGGCACTTGTTTCAGGGCAGCTGCATGAATGACGGTGTCCACGCCTTTGAGAGCAGACGCTAGGCGCTCGCGATCCCGAACATCACCAATGAAGAACCGCAGGCGTGGATCAGTGTATTTTTGGGCCATGTCGAACTGCTTCAATTCGTCGCGAGAGTAAATCACGATGCGCTTCACCTCAGGGTTCTGAAGAAGGCGTTCGATGCACTTATGGCCGAAGGAACCGGTGCCGCCGGTGACGAGGATGGATTGAGATTTGAGCACGATGATGTCTGGGAGAGTTCTGCGCTGCGAAGCATGCAGTGCGTCCCGATACTTGTCCTTTGAATAACCGCTGGCAAGGCGGAATTGATGCCTCTTCTTGCCAAGCAGCTACTTTTCCTAGAGAGAAAGTCGTTAATGTTTGTGAATCGTTGTTTTATCATCTGGTGATGATCCATTCTTTTGCTGCATTTTTTAGAATGGACACTGAAGCTCCCTCTCATCTCAGGGTTTGCGCCATTGAAGGTCAAAAACATCTTGCCGCACTGCCTAAAGCGTGTTCTCTGGAGGGCCAAACTTAATCCAATCAACTGAACACATGAGCGAGCGACGCGTCGTCATCTCCGGCATCGGAGTCATCTCCCCAATTGGCAACAATAAGGAGGACTTCTGGAAAAATCTTGTCGCCGGCAAGAGCGGCATTCGTCGCCTCCAAGGCATGGACACAACGGCTTACGATTGTAAAATCGGTGGTGAAGTTGTTGATTTTGACCCCACTCCCTGGTTCAACAATCATAAGGAAGCCCGCCGCGCAGACCGTTTTTTCCAGCTGGCCATGGCCGCCTCCAAGATGGCAGTGAAGGACAGCGGACTCAATCCTGACAGCCTTGATCCCTACCGCATCGGCGTCATGGTCGGCAGCGGTATCGGTGGACTTAGTACCATCGAGACTCAGTATGAGATCCTTCTAAACAAAGGTCCAAGTCGCGTCTCGCCGTTCCTGATCCCGATGATGATCACGAATATCGCTACAGGGATGATTGCCACGGAGTTCGGCTTCATGGGGCCAAACATGTGCATCACCACGGCTTGTGCGACTTCAAATAACAATATTGGTGAAGCATGGCGCATCATTAAATTTGGTGATGCTGATGCTATCGTTTGCGGTGGCTCGGAGGCCTCGATCCGCCCCTGCGGTCTCTCTGGATTCTCAAACATGAAGGCGCTGTCCCTCCGCAATGATGACCCTGAGCGTGCTTCCCGTCCGTGGGATAGAGATCGTGACGGTTTCGTCATGGGTGAAGGCGCTGGTGTGGTCGTGATCGAAGAACTGGAGCACGCTAAAAAACGCGGTGCCACCATTTATGCTGAACTTGCTGGCTACGGCGTCACCGCAGATGCTTATCACCTCACCTCGCCACATCCGGAAGGTCTCGGAGCAGCCAAGTGCATGGAAATGGCCTTGCGCCATGCCAAACTGAATCCTGAAGACGTGAGCTATGTAAACGCGCATGCCACTTCAACGCCTGTGGGAGATCTTTGCGAGTTGCGTGCCATCAAGCGCACCTTTGGAGCCTATGCTCAAAAAGGATTGCTTGTCTCTGGAACCAAATCCATGACCGGTCACCTTCTTGGTGCTGCCGGTGGTGTGGAATTGGCGGCCAGCATCTTTGCCCTGCGTGATCAGGTCGTCCCACCTACCATCAATGTCGAAAATCTCGATCCAGAAGTGGATGTGGACATCGTGCCAAACACCGCCCGTCCAGCTAAGCTCAAAGCCGCGCTCAGCAACAGCTTCGGCTTCGGTGGTCATAACTCCGCGCTTCTCATCAAGAAGTTCGAAGACTGATCGAGAAAGCTCCCTTGAAAAATACCAATACCCGTCATCACCATGACGGGTATTTTTTTAGATTCTATTATTTTGAGTCGTAGCACCATGATCCCACGCGTTTTCTCTTTCTTCATCTTCTCCTGCCTAACAGCTCTAGCTGCCGATCCATTGACGTTGAAGCTTTGGCCTGATGGTGCGCCGGGTAAAATGCTGCCGCCGTCGCCGGCGACTCAGGAGTTTGTCCGCACAAAAGCAGGGAAGAGCACCGTCACCAACATCGCTGATCCCACGATCACGGTGTATCGTCCAGAAAAGCCCAATGGAACCACCGTCATCGTAGCCCCTGGCGGAGGTTATGTTTTCCTCTCGGCTGTGCATGAAGGCACCCAGGTCTGCGAGTGGCTCAACAGCATTGGCGTCACCGGTGTCTTGCTCAAATACCGCACTCCCACTCGTGACGAGGCAGCCCCGCATGATAAGCCTGTGCAGGATGCCTTTAAGGCAATGGCCATCGTTCGTGAGCACGCTCAGGAATGGAATATCGATCCTAATCGAATTGGCCTGCTCGGCTTCAGTGCCGGTGGCAATCTACTGGCTCACGTCGCTTGTGATCGCCCCGCAGTTAGCGGATTGCCGAACTTCGGCATCATGATTTATGGCGGCGGTTTTGTAGATTATAAAGAGCCGACCAAACTCAAAGCAGGATTCACCGTTCCCGCCGATGCTCCGCCTCTGTTTATGGCTTGCGCTGGTGATGACGGGCAGAATCCGCTAGCTGCCACGGCTCTCTATCTCGAATACAAAAAGCAGAACCTTCCCGCCGAACTCCATCTTTTCAGCAAAGGCGGCCACGGCTTCGGCATGAGAGATAACAAACAACCCATCAACGCCTGGCCGACTCGCTGCGCTGAGTGGATGGATGCCATGGGCTGGTAGCCAAGCACCAGACAAGCTCGCGGTTATGATTGCCGATCATTTAGCGCGCAGTGGATGATCCAATCCGCCAGATCAAAAAGGAAGTAATTCACAATCGCAACCATCTGGGTCATTTTGGATTGATCAAAATGAGAAGAAATCGTCATGAAAGTTGGGCAACGAACGTTTGTCTCTTCCTATGAATAAGCAGATTTCTCGTCGTCACTTGGTCAAGACTTTGCCTCTTGCTGCTTTAGCTGGTGGTTTTAACATTCAGGTGCGTTCCCAAGAGGCGACGAAGCTGTGGGTGACAGGTAATTCGATGATTGATAAGTCGCGCGGGATCGCGCTAAATCTCTTGAAGCCGACACAGGCGCAAATTGAGCATGCTTGGGAGTTGCATTTCGGTTCCGTGGTGTTTGAGAGTTATGGCTTTGCTCCACGCTGCGCGGTGGATGCGGAGGCAATGAATGAGGCGGTCAAGTCAGGCGCTTCTGCCGCTGAACTTAGCGATTTACGCGAGTCGATGACGATGAATCGGAATGCGACGAATGAGCGTGAGAGGAAGGAGTTTCTGGAGGCTTTTCATGCAGCGGGTGTGACCTGCATTTTTCAAAACACGGGTGAGGAAGGCAGTGATCCGATGCGGTTGATCAAGAGGTTGGCTCATTTCACGAAGGCCACGGATTTATTAAAGCCTGCGCTCTCTAAAGTGGTCACGGCAGAGGAGATCGTAGCTTTAAAAAAGGCGGGTCATGTGGGGCTCTGCTTCACGACGAATGGTGTGCCGCTGATGATGGACTGGGAGAGCGTGCGGGATGAGCTGCGCTATGTGAGGATCTTTCAGGAGCTAGGCGTGCGCATGATGCATCTCACTTACAATCGCCGGAACCCAATCGGCGATGGTGCAGGGGAACCTCACGATGGTGGATTGAGCGACTTTGGTCGTGCGGCGGTGGCAGAGATGAATCGTCTCGGTGTGATCGTGGATGTGGCGCATAGTGGTTGGAAGACAGCCTACGATGGGGCCAAGGCTTCGGCCAAACCGATGGTGGCCAGTCACACGAGCTGCTGTGGTGTCTATGAGCATTTCCGTGGTAAGCCGGACGAGGCCATCAAGGCGATCTGTGATACGGACGGCCTTGTGGGTATCTGCTGCATTCCGCGCTTCCTAGGTGGCAGGGGAGACATCACTTCCATGATGGATCATCTGGATCATCTGATCACAAAGTTCGGAGCTAGCCATGCCGCTATCGGCTGTGATGTGGCCTATACCTCCAGATATGACAAAGAAGAACGTGCGAAGCTACTGAAAGCCCCCAGTGGCAGCGCCGATAAGTGGGAACATCTCTGGCCAAAGGATGGCTATCAGACGACGATCGAAGCTGAGCAAAGTGTGGCCTGGACGAACTGGCCGCTTTTCACGCTTGGCATGATCATGCGTGGCCACAGCGATGAGGTGATTCGGCAGGTGATTGGTGGCAACATGCTGCGCGTGTTAAAAGCGAATGCGATTTAGCTTTCGCCCTCGGACTCGAGCCTGTAGCCAATCCCGGGCTCATTAATGATTTGTGGGCCTGATGCGCCCATTTTTTTCCGCAGGTGGTTGATGTGGACGCGTAGGCCTTCGCTTTGATCGGTTTGCTGTCCAGGCCAGACTTGGCGGATGATTTGATTTTGGGTCACGATTCGTCCTGAGTTCTCGGCGAGGACTTTGATCAGCGCAAATTCCGTGGGAGTCAGTTTGATTTGTTCGGCATTCAGGGATGCTTCGTGATGCAGTAGATCTAGCCTGAGTTTGCCGACAATGATTTCGGGGTTTTGACGTGTAAAACGTCGCCTTTGAATGACCGTTAGTCGGGCAAGCAATTCGGCGGTCCCAAAGGGTTTCGTGACGTAATCGTCAGCACCATACTCGAGCGCCTCAACCTTGACGTTTTCTTGATCACGTACGCTGAGGATGAGCACTGGAACGTCACTCCACTCACGCAGACGCTTTAAGACCTCAATGCCGCTCATGCTAGGCAGGCCTAGATCGAGGAGGATCACATCGGGGCGATGGAAGGCGGCCTCCTGAAGGCCTAAAGGACCATCTGCTGCCTCGTAAATTTCGTAACCGCGTGATTCTAGGACCATGCGTAGCAGGCGGCGCATTTGTTGTTCGTCATCGATGATGAGGGCTTTACTCATGGCTCATGCTTGGCGCGATTTGACGGGTAGGTGGAGTGTGAACTCAGCCCCGCCTTCAGGATGATTGTGTGCTTCGATGTCTCCTTTCATGGCCCGCATTAAGCCTCGTGAAATGGCGAGGCCAAGCCCAGTGCCCCCAGCAGGTGAGTCTGGAGCTCGATAGAATTTATCAAACAACTGATCCACACTTTCTAAGGGGATGCCATGGCCATGGTCACGGACACGAATCTGAAGAATGTTGTTTTCAAGTGATACGTGAATTTCGACAGGCGTGGCCGCTGGAGTATAGAGGATGGCATTGTGCAGCACATTACGCAGAGCTTGGGCTAACAGACGACTGTCGATCATGAGCAGGGGAAGTGATTCAGCACCGGTGATGACCAGAGGGTGCTGGGCAATATCGCGCTGGAGTGGTGTGATGGCGGCGTGCAGCACATCGCCAATCTCACACCAGTCAAGTTGCGGCTTGAGCGCATCGGATTCCACGCGTGTCATTTCCAGAAAGTTCTCGACGATGCGTTGGAGTCTGCGGTTAGCCGTGTCGATCTCAGCGGCAAATGGATTGCCTTCACCGAGACCATCCAAGGCGGTGCGGATGATCGCGATGGGTGTTTTTAGCTCATGCGAGATGCTGTCTAAAAGTGTGCGGTGTAAGCGCTCCGATTCGGCCAGTAATTCAGCCCGGTGTTTGGCTGCGAGCAGTTGTTCCCTTTCGCGATGATGTTGTTCCAAGGATTCTTCCCGCTTCCGTAGTCGGGTGATGAGATGACCCATGCTGATTGCCACGATGAAGAAGAGGGCAAACATGATGACGTCCTGCGGCTTGTCGATGTGCAGCGTGAATTGAGGGGGAATGAAGATGAAATTCCAGACCAGAGCGCTCATCACCGCCATCGTTAGAACTGGACCACGATTCCAGCTCACCCCTGCAAGCACGATAGCGAGGAGGAATACGAGCGCGGCAAACATGTAGCCCGTGTAGGGCAACAGCACCCAGCACGTCGAGGCCAGAGCAAAGATAAGGGTGATTCCCCAGCTAAACTGGCCAACCACCTCAGCCGAAACCGGCTTTTTTTCCGTGGATGTTGGTTGGGTGTACGTGCTCATGATTCAGATTTCGACCTGTTGCCCCAGCTCGATCACGCGACCGACTGGAATCTGGAAATACGTCGCTGGCTGCTGAGCGAGCTTGCTGGTGAAAGCGAAGAGGTGCTCGCGCCATCTTGCCATGCCAGGGTTGGCGCTGGGGATGATGATTTCGCGGCCCAAGAAGAAGGTGGCCTTATTGGGATCGACTTCGAGTTGATGATTGGCGCATTGGCGGAGGAGTCGCGGTACGTCGGGCTTTTGCATGAAACCGAAACGTCCAGTCACGCGCCAGAAGCCTTCACCAAGGCTTTCCACCTCGACTCGGCGGCTCGGCGGCACCCAGGGTTCGTCTTCGGTGATCAGTGTCATGAAAATAACGCGCTGGTGAATGGCTTGGTAGTGCTTCAAACTGTGCAGCAGCGCGATGGGCGCACGTCCGCTGCTGCTGGTCATGAAAATCGCAGTGCCTGGCACGCTGATGGGCGGACGGCGCTTGAGGCTCTCACAAAGCGTCTCTTGTGTGAGGGCGCTTTTTTCCATCGAAGCACGTACGAGGCGGCGTCCGGTGGCCCAAGTGGTCATGACGGTGAAGATGATGGCGCCGACGGCCAGCGGGAACCATCCGCCATCAAAGAATTTCACAAGATTGGCGCTGAGGAAGGCTAGCTCAATGCTGCCGAACACGAGACATAGTGGCAGTGTTTTGAGCATGGACCAGCCCCATAGATGACGTGCCGCGAAGTAAAAGAGAATGGTGGTAATGAGCATGGTCATCGTCACGGCTACACCATATGCCGCGGCGAGATTTGACGATGTTCGAAAGGCGACTACTAGAGCCAGGCAGGCCAGCATGAGCAGCCAGTTGACCATGGGGATATAGATCTGGCCGCGTGCATGCTCGGAAGTGTGACGAATGCTGAGACGTGGAAGGTAGCCGAGTTGCACAGCGCTGAGGGTGAGTGAGTAGGTGCCGGTGATCAAAGCCTGGGAGGCGATGACTGTGGCTGCGGTGGCCAGCAACACGAGCGGGAGCATGGCCCAAGCCGGAGCCATTTGGAAAAATGGTGAATGCGCCACTTCTGGCTGGTGCATCAATAGGGCACCTTGACCGAGGTAATTGAGGCCGAGCGCTGGAAATACGAGGAAGAACCAGCCACGGCGAATCGGTCCAGCGCCGAAGTGGCCCATGTCAGCATACAAGGCCTCACCACCTGTCACTGCAAGGAAGACGCTGCCAAGGATGACAAAGCCTGCATGGCCACCCGTCATTAAAAAATGCCATCCATGCCAAGGATTGAACGCTGCTAGGATTTCCGGTCCTTTGATCAGATGCGCTGCACCGAGAGCGCCGAGGCTTATGAACCACAAGCCGGTGATCGGGCCGAAAAAGCGGCCCATTTTGGCGGTGCCCAGGAACTGCACCGAAAACAGCACAATAAGGATCACCATCGTGATGCCCATGATGAGCCACTGCATTTGATGATTCCATGCATCGGCCTCCAGCGCATTCAAAGGTGCAGTGCCGAGCAATCCGCCATCTTTAAGGCCCTCTATCGCACTGAGCACCGAAATAGCAGGTGTGATGATGCCGTCACCAAACAGAAGCGCTGCGCCGAACAGGCCTAAGAGCACGATCACCGCACGACGCTTCAGTGTTTCACTCATGCCATGGGAGGCGAGCGCCATAAGCGATAGCACGCCTCCTTCGCCTTTGTTGTCAGCTCGTAGTATGAAAATAAGATACTTCACACAGACCAACAGCAGCAGCGACCAAAGCACCAGTGAGACAACGCCAAGGATGTGGTCATGCGTCGGATCGATATGATGCGGACTGTGTGGGCTAAAGCATTCCTTCAGTGTGTAGATAGGGCTGGTGCCGATGTCACCGAAGACAACGCCCAGTGCTGCGATGACGAGGGTGGTGGTGGAAAGTTTATGGAGACCGTGCTGCTCAGATTGAGTGCTCATCCTGATAAGTGCCAGAAGTCTCTCAAGAGCGCCAGTGAACAGAATGAATATAGGTGTTAAGAAAGTGTGAAGAAAGGTTGAATTTGATTCACTCGGTCTCAGTCGTTTGAGAGAATGAGGTTGTTGCTAGCGTGAAACACAGTGCATGAAATCTCTTCTAGTCGCCTTTTTCGCCCTCACACTCGCAGCCTCTGCCCGAGACAAGACACTCGATCTTTATTGGATCGACTCGGAAGGTGGAGGCTCGACGCTGATCGTGACGCCTGAGGGAGAATCAGTGCTCATTGATACGGGCAATCCTGGGGGCCGAGATCCGCAGCGTATCCTGAAAGTGGCGACAGAGGTCGCGGGGCTGAAGCGAATTGATCATGTGGTCATCACGCATTTTCACATGGATCACTTTGGTGGGTTGGCTGAGCTGGCAGAATTGCTGCCGATTGGGACACTCTACGATAAAGGCATCCCTCAAGGTAGCCCAGACGGAAAGGCTCAGGATTTGCGGTGGACTCTGGCCAGCAGGCCTTATCGCGAGGCAAAGGTGGAAAAGAGAGTCGTGCTCGCGGCCGGTGACGTGGTGCCGCTAAAGCAGGCTGAAGGTAACTCAAAGCTCACGCTGCGTTGCCTTGGAGCAAACCAGAAGTTTATCCCAGCCTCCCCGAATCAGTCGGAGAATCCTCTGAAAGGCAGTGTGCCGCCCAAAGACCCGGATACCACGGATAACGCTAACAGCGTGGTGCTTGTTCTGGAGTTCGGTGGTTTTCGCTTCTTTGATGGCGGTGATTTAACCTGGAATGCCGAGGAGAAGCTTGTTTCACCTCACAATCTCGCTGGCACTGTGGATCTGTATCAGGTGAATCATCATGGACTGGAAGTGAGCAATAATCCGATGCTAATCCAGAGCCTAGCTCCTACCGTTTCCGTGATGAATAACGGCCCCAAGAAAGGCACGAGCAAGTCGGCCATGGACGCGCTAAAATCCACGCCATCTATTCAGGCGATGTATCAAGTGCATGAGAATATCCGTCCAGATGCAGAGAATACGGCAGACAAGACGATGATCGCCAATCACGGTGATCTAGCGGATGCCTGTGCTGCTCATCACATCCGCTGCATCGTCAGTGCGGATGCCAAGACTTACACCATCGAAGTGCCGTCCCAAAAACATAGGCGAATGTTCACGACAAGACAGAGGTGAGTTGCCCTCCTGGCTTATTTTAAAAAGGTTTGCGAAATGCACGTCAGTCTTCTTGCGCAACTAGGTCATGAGCGATGCATCATTGACTTTGATTTGATGCTTTTCAGCCAGCCACTCTAGGACCTTCCACTCAGTTGAACTCCATTGAATTTTGGAATTCAACTGATCTTGGATTGCCTGACGTTTCTAGCCGGGTTTGTTCATGATTACACTAGCATCAGCGCCGGATTTTCCAGCAGCTTGCGCATTTCAGCGAGGAATGTGGCGGCGACGGCGCCATCGACAACCCGGTGGTCACCACTGAGGCCGACCCACATGCGCTGACCGACGACGATTTCACCTTTGTCATTGACGACGGGAGCTTTGCGGATGCTGCCGATGGCGACGATGGCGGCCTGGGGTGGATTGATGATGGCGGCGAACTGGTCAATGCCGAAGGCTCCCAGATTAGAAACGGTGATCGTTCCACCAGCGAAGTCATCGGGGCTGAGCTTCTTGTTCTTGGCCTTACCAGCGAGATCCTTCACGCTTTGGCTGATCTCCATCAGGGTTTTCTTTTCAGCCTGCTTGATGACGGGAGTGACCAAACCATCTTCGATGGCGATGGCCACACTGAGACCGACGGACTTGAATTTGACGATGGCGTCACCATCCCAAGCCGCATTGATTGCAGGCTGGGCTTGAGCGGCGCGGATGACGGATTTGAGGATGAAATCGTTAACAGTGTACTTGTTGCCACCGGTTTTTTCGGCGCTGGCATTCAGGTGTGCGCGGAATTCCATAAGCGGACCTGCATCCACCTCCATTTGCAGATAGAAATGTGGGATCTGGGTCTTCGAGGCCAGGAGACGCTCGGCAATGATATTGCGCATCGTGCTGGTGGGGACGCGCTCATCTTCGGGGCCGTAGGTCGGGCGGATGGCTGGTGTCGCAGGTCCACGGGCTGCGCTGCTGCTGCCACCGACAGGGGCGTTTTCAACATCTTCACGGATGATGCGTCCGCCAGGGCCGGTGCCTTCGATGCTGCTGAGGTCCACACCTTTTTCTTCAGCGATCTTGCGGGCCAGGGGACTGGCTTTGACGCGGACGTTAGTCGTTGCTGTAGCACGGCGTGCTGGTTGCGGCGCGGTCGGAAGACGCGGGCCAGGCACAGAGATGGCTTTCTTGGCGCCCGCAGCTGGTTTTTCCACTTTTGGGGAAGGGACCGCTGCTGCCTTGGCTTTGGCGATGATTTCATCCAAATTGGCCGGAGCTTCTTCACCATCCTCTAAGACGACGGCTAGCGGGCTATTCAGAGGGATTTTTTCGCCTGCTTTGACAAGGATGCTGTGAATGGTGCCTTCAAAGAAACAGGGCATTTCCATCGTAGCCTTATCAGTCTCCACATCCGCCACGGATTGACCGTTAGTGACTTTGTCGCCTACTTTGACGATCCATTTGGCAATCGTGCCCTCGGTCATGGTGTCACTGAGCTTGGGCATTTCGATGATTTTTGGCATGGCGGAAGGGTGGCGGCGTGTTGAGTTCGGGGAGAAAGAGGACGGAGACTAGACGAGTCCTGAGCAAGACTCAAATTCTGTGTACCGAGAAAAAGAATCTTTTTCAACTCGGATTCTGGTTTCTCTGCGCCAAAATGCCGGAATGTCTCATCCTTTAGCCATCCTCCCAGCCACTGATCCAGCCCAGATTCTTCGCCTGCGTGATCGCCAGTACGGGGCCGAATTGATTGCGGCGGCCTTATTGCATTTTGATTTTTTTTCGTGGCTTGATCAAAACGATGGCGTGACCGACGAAGAGATTTGCAAACAATTCGACTTTGCCGCACGGCCTGCGGATGTGTTGCTGACGCTCTGCCGGGCCAATGGATTCCTTACGACGGATCTTGCGGGCAGACATCATTTAGCTCAGCTCGGGCGTGAGCATTTGGTCAAGGGTTCGCCTTGGTATTTGGGTCCGTATTATGCGCCGATCCAGGATACGCCGATTGTGCAGGGCTTCCTGAAAGTCTTGCGTACTGGTAAGCCTGCGAACTGGCAGGCCAAGACAGATGCCAAGGATTGGCATGAGTCCATGCTGGATGAGGAGTTTGCACGCAGCTTTACGGATCTTATGAACAGTCGCGGCATGATCTTTGGTCAGTATTTGGCCAAGGCGGTGACGCCGTTGCTCGGTGGGAGACGTCATTTGTTGGATGTCGGCGGTGGCTCGGGGATCTATTCAGCGACGATGGTTGCTGCGCATTCGGAGCTAAGCGCGACTGTGCTGGAGCAGCCACCCGTGGATGCCATTGTGCGGAAGGAGATCGCTAAGCATGGTCTCTCGGACCGTGTGCAAGTGGCTAGCGGAGATATGTTTAAGGTCGCCTGGCCAGAAACCGATATCGTGCTGCTATCGAACGTCCTTCACGATTGGGATGTGCCAGAGATGCGCGGGCTATTGGTGAAAGCTGCCGAGACATTACCTGTGGGTGGTTTGCTGATCATCCATGATGCCTTTATCAACGATGATAAAACGGGGCCGCATCCGGTGGCTGAATACTCGGCTCTGCTGATGAACATCACCCAGGGCAAATGTTATTCGCCTGCTGAGTATGGTACGGTTCTTCGTGAGCTTGGTTTCGCCGTGGGCCCCTATCAGGATACGGTCGCTGATCGTGGCTTCATGACGGCGGTGAAGTGCTGAGCTTAACCCCAGCTCTCCTGCCGATACGCTGCCGGTGACGTGTTTCGATACTGCCGCATCATGCGGCTGAAATAGTGGCGATTCAATAGGCCGCAATATTCAGCAATGTACTCGATGCTGTCATCCGTGTGCCGCAGCAGGCGGCAGGCTTCATCCAGGCGATAGTCGAGCAGCATTCGCATGGGGGGGAGCTGCAGTTCTTGTTGGAACAGATGGTTTAAATTGCGCACGCTAAGCCCGGCGTGACGAGAAATTTGATCTGCAGTCAACTTCAGCCCCTTGTGCTGATTCATGAACTCCATGGCCTTCAAGACACGCGGATCCAGTCTCTGCTGCTCCCAGATGCTATCAGGCAGGCGCTGCACGGCCTCCGCCACAAGCTGTATCGACACCCACGGGAAGCGCACGCTGCCCGGCTGCTCACCTAATTGAATCAGGCTTTGTAACAGGCTACGCATATGAGGCGTGTTGCTGAAGCTGTAGATTCCGGGAGCTGCTCTGTCGGCCACGGCACCGAGGCTGAAATGGGCGTACCATTTGCTAAAAGGCCCCGTGGTGGTGGTGCTAAAAGTCGTGTGTGGCGGGATCAGATACACCGTGCCTGGTTTTAACGGCGTTTGTTGACGATCAATCTCGATGACGCCGCCTAATTCCATCGGCCAATACAAGCGCCAATACGGATCGTTGAGCCGGCGCAGTTCCCATTGCTGGAGTTCGATTTTCCTCGTGGTCAGGATGTCCACAGTCACACCAGGCAGTGCCACGGAGCGGTGCCCTTGAACCTGGTGGGCGGACCCTGCGGGCACGACGCTGAGAAAAGAAGGGGTCTGTGGCATAACGGATTGCTAAATCAGACACAAATCTGGCCGATGCAGGTATGGATGGCAAGAGAGGATCTGATAAAGATGAGTTGCTAGCCAAATCGGACACAACCAAAGCATGTCATGCCAATCGCCACACCTAACCCAAACCTCGCAAGGCTGGATGCTGCCTCGCGCAGTAGTGTTGCTGTTTCGGCTGCATTATTAATCATCTCATGAGCATCTCCAACTTGCCAGAATTACGCAGCACTCACGACGTCGAGCGTGTGCTTGAGTTTGAATTCGTGCGTGCCACGGAAAATGCGGCACTCAAAGCGGTGCATTGGCTTGGGCGTGGCGAGAAGGAACTCGCAGATGCAGAGGCCTGTGCTGCCATAGCAGGTGTGTTTGATCTCTTGGATGTTTGTGGTCACGTCGTGATCGGTGAAGGCATCAAGGATAAGGCTCCCGGGATTTTTGTGGGTGAGAAATTGGGCACTTGGAAAGAGGGTTCGCCTCGGTTTGAAATCGCCCTTGATCCCGTGGATGGCACCTCGAATTTATCCAAAGGACTGCCCAATAGCATCTCGGTCATGGCAGCTGCACAGGTGCCGGAAGGAGTTAAATCCGTGATGCGCCACTTGCCTAGCTTTTATAGCCACAAGATCGCTTACGGGCCGGCTTTGCGTGAGCATTTCAAGAAAACAGGTGCCCTGCCACTGCTCTCCATGCCCGTGGGTGAGGTGCTGGAAATCACCGCCAAAGTTCTGGGTAAAAGACTGCGTGATCTCGTTGTCGTGACCATGGATCGTCCTCGGCACGCAGATATCATCGCCAGCATTCGTGCCAGTGGTGCCGCTTTGCGCATGATCAGTGATGGTGATGTCACTGCAGCCGTAGCGCCATCATTGCCTGAAAGCGGAGTCGACCTCTACATCGGCATCGGCGGCACACCGGAAGGCATTTTAGCGGCAGCTGCGATCAAGTGTCTGGGTGGCGATATGCAGCTTGCCATGTGGATGAATGAAGCTGACACGCGTGATCGTTCAGCCATCCTAAAATCTGAGGCCAATCTCTTTTGTCACTATCATGTCGATGACCTGATCGAAGGTGATAGTGCTCTGTTTTGTGCGACCGGGATTAGTGACAGTCCGCTCGTGCCGGGTGTGAAGCTCATAGGGCATCACCGGGCTGAAACCCACAGCATTCTCATGCGCGCCCGCAGCGGGACGGTGCGCCGCATCCACGCCACGCATGACTTGAATCGCAAGCTCATCCCTCTCCGCGAAAGTTTCCTCATCAACCCAACCCCCTAATCAACAAACATCATGGCCGATATCCAAACCAGCGCAGCAGACAAGAAGGACAAAGAATATTTCACATCGACCCCACAGGAGGCTCCAGGCTTTTTCCTCAAAGGTTGCCACCAATACGACTGGGGTCTCAAAAACCGCATGAGTCGAATCTTTGATCCCAAAGATGGTCGTACTGTCATGCTCGCCTTTGATCATGGTTATTTCCAAGGCCCAACCACAGGTCTAGAGCGTGTCGATCAGACCATTCTCCCTCTCGCTCCGTATGCCGATTGTCTCATGCTCACGCGTGGCATTCAGCGTAGCGTCATCCCTGCCAGCACCACGAAAGCCATCGCTCTGCGTGCTTCGGGTGGCACTTCCATGGTGAGTCCGATGGAAGAATGGGAAGGTGAAATCGACGGAAAGAAAGCCAAGTTTAACCGCCCAGGCTTTGAGCCGCTTTCCAATGAAAGCACTGCTCTTAATATCGAAGAAGCCATTCGTCTCAATGCCAGCGTTCTCGCTGTTCAAGTATTCATCGGCAGTGCTTACGAGCGTCAGTCGTTGAAGAATCTCACAGACCTTGTCGATGCGGCCAGCCGTTACGGCATCGCTGTCATGGGTGTGACCGCTGTCGGTCGTGCCATGGCTCGCACCCCGCAGTATTTCCGCCTTGCGACGCGCATCATGGCTGAGCTCGGAGCTAATGTCGTGAAGTGCTACTACACGGACACTGAGTTTGATACCGTCACCTCCTGCTGCCCAGTACCAATCGTCATCGCTGGTGGTAAAAAGCTTCCGGAACTCGATGCGCTGACCATGTGCTACAACGCCATCCAGCAAGGTGCTAATGGTGTGGACATGGGGCGTAATATTTTCCAGAGCGATGCGCCGATCAGCATGATGCAAGCCGTGCGCGGTGTGGTGCATGAAGGTCTGACTCCTGAGCAAGGCTACGCCATGTACAACGATCTCAAGGCCAAAGGAACCAAGTAATTTCTGACAACCATGGAACTTAAACCCAATCAAGTCCGCCTCATGATGATTCAGGTGGCAGACGCCATCATCGCTGCAGAAGCCATGCTTTCTCAAGCTGACCGTGACCTAGGCGATGGCGACCACGGTCTTGGCATGAAACGCGGAATGGAAGCCGTGAAAGTGCAGCTTGAGCCTTTAGAGCCGAGCAGCGTCGAACAAGTCTTCGTCACAACAGGAACGGCGATGATGTCCAGCATGGGCGGTGCCTCGGGCGCGCTCTTTGGCACCGTTTATCGTGCCGGTGGTAAAGCTCTGGCGGGTCGTGATGTTCTGGATTCAGAAGGCCTTGCCCTATTGCTGGAGGCGGCGCTCGATGGTGTCATGAAACGGGGTGGTGCTAAGCCTGGCGATAAAACCATGATTGATGCTCTTGCCCCAGCTGCTGCGAAATCTCGCGAGGTCACTGCGTTGGATCTGCCCGATGCTTTGACAGCCGTCGCCGCAGCCGCTGAGTCCGGCAAAGATGCGAGCAAAGCCATGATCGCTCAGTTTGGTCGCGCGAAAACTCTCGGAGAAGCCTGCATTGGTTTCCCAGATGCGGGTGCCTGCTCGGTCACGATTATGCTAAGCACCATGCGCGATTACGTTTTGGGTTGAGTCAATGGATTGAATCACGGTTTGGTAGAAAGGCAGACAGTTGAGTCGCGTTCATAACGCCACATGAAACTGTCTGCCTTTTTTCATCAAGCGCTGCACCTCGGATTATTTCTCTGGTTTTTGATTCTAAGCTCAGCCTCAGCCTCTGAGCAGCGCCCTAATATTCTCTTTATCCTAGCTGACGACTTCGGCTACGGAGATCTCGGTTGCATGGGCTGCACGGATATCGCAACGCCGAACATTGATAGTCTGGCTAGAGATGGTGTGAAGTTCACCGACTTCTATTCCAATGCGCCCGTCTGCACGCCGACACGCACTGGTTTCATGACTGGACGCTGGCAGCAGCGCTGCGGATTAGAGTTTGCTTTTGGGTATCAAGTAGAGCAGTTCCGCCGCGTGAAAAGTGAGTGGGTGGCTGAGCCTGACATTCACGCACTTGGACTGCCTTTGAGTGAGACGACCATCGCAGATCGGCTGAAGTCGGCTAGCTATGCCACGGGTGCGTTTGGTAAATGGCATCTCGGTTTTAAAGATGAGTATAATCCCACCAAGCGCGGCTTTGATGAGTTCTTTGGTGAGTTGTTAGGGCACGCTGACTACTACAAGCACAGCTATTATGACGGCACCTATGCGCTGCGCGAAGGGCTGAAGCCTGGGAAAGAGGAGGGCTACTTCACTGACCTCGTCAATGAGCGCGCCACGAAGTTTATCCGTGATCACGCCAAGCAGCCCTTCTTCTTGTATGTGCCGCATCTCGCTGTCCATGCACCGTATCAAACTCCCGATGCTCCCGAGACGCCGATGGTGACTAAAGAGACCATGCATCACGGCAGCCGTGCCATCTATAAAGCCATGGTAGAACGCATTGATCGCGGAGTCGGTATGATGCTCACAGAGTTGGAAAAACAAGGCCTTGCCGATAACACGCTCGTCGTTTTTTCCAGCGACAATGGAGGCGAGCGCTTCAGTCGAAACGCTCCGTTGTTTCACCACAAAGCCACCGTCTGGGAGGGCGGTATTCGTGTTCCTTGCCTCATGCGTTGGCCCAAGCAATTGCCGAAAGGTAAAGTTACCGCGCAAATGGCCATTACCATGGATCTTCACGCTACCTTTCTCGCGGCGGCAGGCATCACCACTCCAGCACCTAAACCGCTCGATGGTATCAATCTCTTGCCTCTGCTTGTGAGTGATGCCAAACCTGCTGAGCGCACCTTTTTCTGGCGCATTGATCGCAGCAACCGCAAGCAAAGAGCCATCCGCCAAGGCCCCTGGAAATACATCAATGATGGTAACACTATGGATCTCCTCTTTAATATCCAGGAAGACATTGGCGAGCGCGCCGACTTAGGTTATCAGCACCCTGAGATCCTCGAAGATTTGAAGTCCAAGCTTAAAGCCTGGGAAGTCGAGATGGATGCCACGGAGCGCGAGATTCTGGTGCGTTGAACTTTGAAATTTATGAAACATACGCTTATCGCCTTTCTGTTGCCTTTTGTTTTGCTGGCCCAGGATAAGCGCAATATCACGACTGATGAGCCGATCTCTCTCAAGGGGCGGCCTGCGGGCGCTCCTGAATATGTCGCGAAAGCAGATGTCGCTGATGGTCAGCATCTGGCACTGACAATTCAGAAGCTCAAACAAGGTATCACACCTTCACGACCTTTTCTCATTTGGGCCATCGGATCAAGCTATACGAACATGCTGGGCAGCGGTGAGTTTTGGCAGGAAGAGATCCCGAAGCGCTTCCCGAACGCACCACGGATCGAATACAAAAAGATGGTCGGTAACTCCTGCCCCTGGCAATATGCTCGCGGTTGGTTACGGCATCTAGTCATCCCGGATCAACCGGATTTGATCATCACTTACACCATTGGGAATCCTCAGGATTTGGAAAAACTCATTCTTGAAATTCGCCAACACAGCACCGCTGACATCATCGTCCCCAGCATTCATTGGCGTGAAAGTGATGCCGCAGAGTGGGGTAAGACTGAAAACTCACCCCAGCAAAACGTGGAACAGGTGCGCGAGGTCTGTCGCAAATATCAGGTCGAGTTCATTGAGAATCGCCGTGACTGGTCTGCCTACTTGATCGCAAATAAGCTGCCTATTTCATCGCTCCTCAAAGATGCGGTTCATCAGAGTGACTATGGTGCCAAGATCATCAACTCCAACATTCTTGCCCATTTTCGCCAGCCTGAAGTCTTTAGTTATAAACCAGAATCACGCGAGCGTCGTGTGACTGTACCCATCGCAAAGAACGGGTCGATCAAGCTCACATTCACCGGCAACCGAATCGACCTCATCGGCAAAAAGTCTACGACAGGTGGTAGCGCACGCGTTTTGATCGACGGCCAACCTGCTGATCAGTTGGATGCCTTTCTCATGAGCTATGTGCTGCCTGATGAAAAGAATCACAAAGAGGGGAAAGGCAGCTTGCCCCGAGATCAGGCTCCTCATGCCATCACGCTCGGTGAAAAGATCATCCCGCAGGCATGGAAAATCATCATGACCAGTGATGAAGGTGACTATGAGCTCACAGGCAGTGTCACTGGGCCAGATGGTCAGGGCAATGCCTTCAAGCCCTTCACAAGTACCAGTCGACAGATCATCATTGATCCTGAACTCTGGCGTCGTGCCGAGCGCACTGGTAGGGGTGATTCGTTCACCTGGCATATTCGCCGAGCAGGAGTCAGCGAGGTTTCATTCAAAGGCACAGACGGTGAAGTCTTTGTCACACGTCTCGTGCAATCCTTATCCAATAGTCTGCACACGCTGGAACTACTGCCGACAGGTAAGGTGAATGTTGAGGCCTTCGGCGTCTTTGAGCCGCCCATAAAATGAGGCTGAATTTGGGGCTGCTGCGCAGATAGATGGCGCAGCAAAATGTTCACATGATCTTGCCTGCGATTCTGCGTGTCGTGTCGAGTTTTCCATAGAGAATCCGTATTCTGTTAAATACATGCTTATCCCAGAAAACATTGCTGCCATTTTGCTAGCGGAGCGTCTGCCGCTCACGGCCTTCTTTGCCAGCGTGACGCGGGATTTTCATCTCGCCGAGGATGTGTTTCAGGAGATCTGTGTGAAGGCTGTCGGCAGGGCAGGGGATTTCGAGACAGCGGCCCATGTGATGAACTGGGCAAGACTAGCGGGAAAGAATCGTGCCATCGATATCTTACGTGCGCGTGATGGTCGCTATGTGGGGCTAAGCGACGAAATGCTTGATATTCTCGCCGCGGAGTGGCCTGAGCGAGCACAGACTGATGACTTGCAGGAAACTCTCGGCAAGTGCATTGATCAGATAACCCCGAACAACCGCGAACTCCTACGCCTGCGTTATTTCGAGCGGCGGAACTGCACCGAAGTGGCTGCGATTATGGGGCGCAAAATCGAGACCGTCTATCAAGCACTCGCCCGCCTCCACAAAACACTCGGTGAATGCATGCGCCTGCAACTTCAAAATGAGACCTGTCCATGAACGATATCGACTTCACTGAGACCATCATACGCTACCAAGACGGCGCGCTCTCTGCCGATGAAACGATGGTGATGGAGAAAGCGATGCACGCCGATCCCACGAAACGCCAGCTTTTCGCTCAATCACAGCTGCGATCCATGGCTCTGCATGATCGCTTCCGTCAAGAGGCCTTCAAAGGTGATACAGACACTCCTGTCTGTGATTCAGCCCAAACAGGCAAGAGTGCCCGTTTCGCTTGGATCACCCGCCCCATTGCCTCCATGGCTGCAGGACTCGTCATCGGACTTTTTAGCGCCTCCATTGTCTGGGCAGTCTCATCACCCAAAGCCACCACGGAGCGCTTGTTTTCTCTTATCAATGGCGGTTTCGAGGACGAACATATCGCCTCCGGTTTCCCCACGCAAACAGGACTCTGGAGCGGTGACGAAGCGGTGGTTAACGATGGCAGATTGCGCTTCATTGCGACAGGTAGTGACTCCAATGATCCAAATGCTCGGGCGATCTCATGCGATGTCTTTCAACTCGTCGATCTCCGCCCCCTGCGTGAAATGCTCAGTTTAAATGGCGACTCCGTTCTCGAACTCAGTGCTGACTTTATTGACGTACGTCCTCACAACACGAAGCCCTCCGTCACTTTCTTCTGTCAGCTCTATCTTTTCAGAGGTGATCCCAATGCATTGCATCAATCCTGGCCACAGAGCCTGACGGACAGTCTTTCCAGCGGCAGTGCCCAAGTCACCACACTCGGTGCAGATGCCAAAGGAACGCGCACACTCACCGCGAAAGCGCTCATCCCAGTCGAAGCCGACTTTGCTGTTATTCAGATCGCTGCACGCCCCAATCTCCGTCCGAATAAACTTGATGCCCTCTTTGTTGATGATGTGAAGCTCACTCTTAAAACCCAACCCAGTCTGCCCATACGGATTGTTCAGCGCTAATGTCACGTTTTCGCGTGAGTTGTGCCCTGGCTTACGTTGTAGAGAATGAAGTTATTGAAAGGGGCACTGCTCAGTTTTGTCATGTTCGCCACCGCTGTGCAGGCAGGTGTGCCTTGGGCATGGCTGAATGGCAAGATTGGGCGGAGTAAGATGCAGCAGCAGGCGATTGAGTCTGAGTTGAGGGTTCTGCCCAAACTTCCAGCTCTACAAGGTCACGAGCATGCAGGCTTTCACAGTGGTCTAGCACCGAGCTGTGATGCCGTTCGTTGGGTGCAGGTGGACTTGGGCTCGGAGCATGGGCTGGATGCGGTGGTCGTGGTGCCTGCGATGTTTGGCGCAGCTGAGTCATACGGATTCCCCAGGCGCTTTCGTGTGGATGCTTCCAATGATCCGCTGTTCGCCGATTCGACTCCCTTGCTCGATCAATCCGAGGAGGATCTGTCGCCAGGGCTCGCGCCATGGCACATCCCATCGCATGCAGTGAAGGCTCGTTATGTGCGTTTCACAGCGACGAAGCTCGCGCCGCAGCCGGGATCGAGTTTGCGTTTCATCTTTTGTCTTGGGGAGTTGTTGGTGTTTAGTGGCGGTAGAAATGTTGCACTGCAATGTGAGGTGCTGGCTCCGAATGCCGCTGAGACTCTGCCCACTTGGTCGCCAAAGCATCTGGTGGATGGCGCATATGCGCTTGGATTGCCTATGGAGATGGATGTAAACAAGAAGTCTACAAATGGCTGGCATAGCGCAATTTCCTCGACCCTTGACATGACGAAGTGGGTCCAGGTCGATTTGGGTGCCAAGCATCGCGTTGATGAGATCCGTCTTATCCCCGCGCATCCGAACGATTTTCCTGATCGCTTAGGCTTTGGGTTTCCTCTTCGGTTCAAGATCGAAGCAAACGGGCAAACAATTTTCGATAGCACGAACAATGATTTCCCCAATCCTGGCGATACGTCCGTGGCCATTCCGGTCCATGATTTGCAGGCCCAGACCATCCGCGTCACGGCTACGCAGTTATGGGAGCGAAGCGGCGACTTTGTCTTCGCTCTCGCCGAGCTACAAGCTTTCACTAGAGGGCAAAACATAGCGCTAGGAAGCTCAGTAATCAGTTCAGACGAGACCGTCACAGCTTCTTGGAAGCATGATTACCTCGTGGATGGACTTGGCAGTTCTGGTGTGATGATTGATGAAGCCAAGTGGCTTTCAGGTCTTTCGAGGCGTCGTGAACTCACGACGGAACTGGGTGTGCTCGCTATTGCTCAGGCCGCTGCTCTAGGTGTCGCTCAAAAGCGTGCCTTCTGGCTTGCTGGCTTAGTTTTGATAGGCGTGGTGTCATGCGCAGGCTTTTCAGTTTTGCATTCACGGCGTCTGCGTGAGCGTGAATTGGAATCATTGCGCCAGCGCATCTCACGCGATTTGCATGATGAAATCGGTAGCCATCTCGGCAGCATAAGGCTGATGTCAGAGTTAGCTTTGCGAGATGGCCGCGATGCCGATTCGCTGGAAGAAATTCACCGTCTCGCCGGAGAAGCGGCGGAGTCGATGCGCGGCATCATCTGGCTCGTGCGTGAGGGCGATGCTCCGAAGTTGAGCAGTCTTGTCGAGGCCATGCGCCAAAGCGCGACCAGCTTGCTGAAAGGCGTCGATTGGACACTAGAAGCACCCACGGTTGATCATTCGACAACGGCCTCCCTTGAGTTTCATCGGCAGAGCTTCCTCTTCTTCCGTGAAGCTGCTCACAACATCACACGCCATGCCAATGCGGCGAATGTGAAGATCGAGATCAGTTGGGAGCCGAAGCGCTTGCATCTTCGCATCGAAGACAATGGCTGCGGCTTCGATGCCGATGCCGTCACGGAAGGAAACGGCCTCGCCAATCTCCGTCACCGTGCCGAAGTTCTGAAAGGAAGTCTTCGCATCACTAGTGAGTCCGGTAAAGGCACGCACATCACCCTAGACACACCACTTTCATGAATACCCTCTGGATCGTCGAAGACCATGATGCTTTCCGTCGCACGCTTGTTCGAGTGTTGAATGCCGAAACGGGTCTGCACTGTACACGTGACTTCGATTCGTGTGAAAAACTCCTCGTCGCCCTAGCTCAGGATGATGCGCCTCATTTGATCCTGCTCGATGTCGGCCTTCCCGGTATGAGTGGCCTCGATGGCATTAGGCTCATCAAGGAACGTGCTCCCAAAACCCTCATGGTCATACTTACGGTCTTTGAGGATGATGATAAAGTCTTCAAATCCATCTGCGCTGGAGCCAGTGGCTATCTTTTGAAAACGCGCAGTGTTACCGAGATCACTCAGGCCGTGCACGATGCCTTGGCTGGTGGATCCCCCATGACACCGCGCATCGCACGACGCGTACTCGAAATGTTTTCCAAGCTCGCGCCGAAGCACAGCGACTACGGCCTCAGTGATCGCGAAAAGGAAATCCTCCAACTCATGACCACCGGCCTCATCAAAAAGGAGATCGCCGACCGACTCACCCTCAGCGTTCACACTGTCGATACCTATCTGCGCCGCATTTACGAGAAGCTGGAGGTGAACACAAGAACTGGTGCAGTGGCTAAGGCGCTGAAAGAAGGATTGGTGTGAAGGTGTCCCGCGCATGCGTGAGGAGACCCTGATTTTTGAAGCATGGCGGGTGCAAAATTGCGCTCAGTCTGACGTAGTAATCTCAGCCATCATGCCTTTTTGTTTTCGTTCCTGGTCATCTTTTGCCACTCTCGCTTTTCTCCTCTCTTCCACTGCTCATGCAGCGGAACCGTTTGAAGCTTTCATGGAGACACATTGTATCAAGTGTCACGGGCCGGAAAAGGAGAAAGGCGATTTACGCATCGACCAGCTCTCGCGGGATTTCAAAGTGGGGGCGGACACGCATCACTGGGCGGAGATAATCGAGCAGGTCAACTCAGGCGAGATGCCGCCGAAGAAGGAGAAGAAGCCGACGCAGGCGGAGATCGCAGCGTTTGTTACTGGCCTTGATGCTCGCATCAAGGAAGGCCGTTCGGCTCGCATGGCGGCGCGTCCGTCAGTGGCGCATTACCGGCTGAGCCGGAAGGAGTATCAAAACACGGTCTATGACTTGCTCGGTGTGCGCTACGATCCTGCGAAGCCGGGAGAGCTGAACGAAGATACGCTGTGGCATGGGTTTGAGCGCATCGGTTCAGAGCTTTCGCTCTCACCGTCGCATGTGGATCGCTATTTCCGCGCGGCGGAACTGGTGTTAGATCGGGCGTTTCCAACCTCGGCATCGAGTGAGGCTCGCAAGGTGCGTAAGACGGCGGCGGAACTGCGTTACGGCGGCGGAAAGGATCAGCAGGCGGCGATGGATCGTTTTGGTATCAAGCGTCCGCTGCGTTATCTGCTGTTTCCTGGCACGACCCAGAATGCGCTTTCTTCAGCTTGGTTCCCAAAGACTGGTCCCGAGCATAGCGGGCTCTACAAACTGCGCATCCAGGCCAGCGGTATCCGTCCAGTCGGTGGTCAGACAGCGCACTTGAGTGTTGGGAAGCGGACGACTGAGGAGACGGTGGACGGCCTCATTGAATTCGATATCACCGCGCCAGAGGACAAGCCACAGGTGTATGAGTTTGAGGTGTTCCTGGAAATGCCCATGACACTGGACTTCTGCGTCGTGGCAACAGATGTTGTGGATCGAAGACAGGGAGCTGCTTTCCGCAATGCGCTTTCGAGCCGAGGTGGCTACACCTTCACGCACAGCAGCGAGACTGTGCTGCTGAATCCGAACGCGCCGCAAATGTTTGATGATAAGGGGAACGGACTCTTCTCCACAGTAATTCTGGATTGGGTCGAGTGGGAAGGGCCGCTGGTGTCCGAGACGGAAAAATCTCGTCGGAAGGATGTGGTGCCGCCCGATGACGCGACGCCCGAGGTGGTGGCGGCGCATTTGCAGCGCTTCGCCGAGCGTGCTTGGCGGCGTCCGGTGAAGCCGGAGGAGATCGAGCAGTATTTCAAGTCGTATCGCGAGGAGCGCGACGCGGGCGAGAAGCTGGCAGATGCTTATCGCGTGGCCTTGCAAGGCGTACTGACCTCGCGGCACTTCATCTACCTCGTCGAGGGCGATCCCTTGGCTCGCGAGCGTCTCACCGACTCGGAACTCGCCTCGCGGCTTTCGTATTTTCTGTGGAGCTCGATGCCGGACGACGCGCTCTTCACTGCGGCGAAAGGCGGCACGCTGAAGGGCGATGGATTGAAGAAGGAAGTGGATCGCATGCTCGCGGACAGCAAAGCGAGCCGCTTCATCGACGATTTTTCGCGTCAGTGGCTGCAACTGCACCGCGTGGGCATGTTCCCGCCGGACAAGAAGCTCTATCCGACTTACGACGCGTGGTTGGAGGACAGCATGCGTGCCGAGCCGGTGGAGTTCTTCCGCGAGATGTTCGCCAAAAACCTGCCCATCGACGGGTTCATCCATTCCGATTGGACTGTGGCCAATGCGCGGCTCTGCGAGTTCTACGGGCTGCCGGAGTCTAAAACCGGTTCCTTTGAGCGAGTCTCGTTGAAGCCCGAAAATCGTCGCGGTGGCCTGTTGACGATGGGCGCGGTGCTTGGCCTCACTTCCGACGGCACACGCCATCGTCCGGTGCATCGCGGCGTGTGGCTCAGCGAGGTCGTTCTCGGCAAAACACCACCACCGCCTCCAGCCAACGTGCCTGCCATCGAGCCCCCAACACCGCAGAGCCCCAAAGCGACCCTGCGCCAAAAAATCGAAGCTCACCGCAACGACGCCAACTGCGCCGCTTGCCACGCGAAGCTCGATCCTCTGGGCCTTGCCTGGGACAACTACGACGCCATTGGCCAATGGCGCACGCATGAGAAGATCGTAGCCGGCGTCGGCAATGACCCCGTCATCAATGCCGCCGGTGAAATGCCCGATGGACGTGCCTTCAAGGATTCCACCGAGTTCAAGCAACGCCTCCTCCAAGACCGCGACGAACTTGCCCGCGCCTTCATTGAGCATCTGTGCACCTACGGTCTGCGTCGTGCGCTTTCCTTTGATGACCGAGATGATCTCAACGCCATCCAAGCCGAAGCGAAGAAGACAAACTACCGCATCCAAGACATCATCCGCGCTGTGGCGATGTCGGAACTGATGCGTAAACGCTGACCGGCTATCCCAAGCACGAAGCCCTCATTTTTTACCGCCAATCTTTTACCAGCAAAAAAAGACACTGAGACCTCCCAAACAGAGCCGGTAAAAAATTGGGGGTAAAAGATTAAAACCCATCACTCCGCTACTCCACCACTCCATTCCATGAACATCCAAACCCAATCCTGGCTCCTCAATCGCCGCCACGCGCTCAAGGCGCTCGGCAGTTTCATCTCACTGCCCATGCTGGAGTGCATGGTGCCGCTGCGGGCGGCCGAAAAAGCCATCGCATCGAGTCCGAAGCGCAGTGCGTTCATCTACCTCGCGAACGGGGTGCACTCGCTGAACTACCAGATCACAACCTCGGGCCGGGATTACAAGTTTTCGCGGTCGTTGAAGCCGCTGGAGAAGCATCGCGAGGTCATCACGCCGATCAGCGGTCTGCATCATCCGGGCAGCCTCAGTCATCACCACAATTGCATCAATATCTTCCTCACCGGCGGCAAACTAGGGCCTTCCGACCGCAACACGATCTCCGTGGACCAGAAGATGGCCGAAATCACCGCGCAGCAGACCCGAGTCGCTTCGATGGAGATCGCACTCACGCAGAACTCGCTCGCCTGGACGGCGGATGGCGTGCAATTGCCTGCGCTGCGTCGCTGCAGCGAGATTTTTGCCTCGCTCTTTGAAGAGCCGAAGGGCGGAAAAGAGGCTCAACGCCGTGCCTTGCGCCGCAAGGGCAGCGTGCTCGATGCCAACCTCGCCGAAGTGCGCCAGCTCGAGCAAAAGATGGGCAAGGAGGACAAGGGCCGCATGGAGCAGTATCTCACCTCCGTCCGCGAGGCTGAGATCCGCACAACACGCGCCGATGCGTGGCTCGACACACCACTGCCGACCATTTCCGACGCCGATCGCAAGCGCACCAACCGCGACATCGCCCAGACGATGGCCGGCGATTACTTCCGCACCGTCTATGACCTCATGGTGCTCGCTTTTCAGACAGATGTGACCCGCGTGGCCACCTTCAGCCTCGGCGGCGAGGGCGATGCGTTTTCCATTCCCGAAATCGGCATCACCGAATCACGCCACCAACTCAGCCACCACGGCGGCGATGCCGGTTACATGGAAAAGCTCACCAACTACGACACCTTCGCCATCGAGCAGTTCGGCCACTTCCTCACCCGTCTCACGGAAACGAAGGACCTCAATGGCAAGCCACTCATCGGCTCCACCATGGCGCTCTTCGGCAGCGGCATGTCCTACGGCCACAGCCACGGCAATGCCAATCTCCCCCTCGTGTTCGCTGGCGGCACCGATCTCGGCCTGAAGCACGGCAGCCATCTCGACTTCAACAAAGCCGCCAAGGACTTCGCAGGCTACTCCCTCGGCCCCGACGGAGCCCTCACCTCCGCCCACTACCAACTCTGCAGCCGCCCCGTCAACACCGACGCCCACATGAGCAACCTCCTCCTCCTCATGGCCCAACGCATGGGTGTGGAGACGGACACGTTTGGCGATAGCAACCAGGTCATTACGATCTGACAAGGCACCGCGGCGGGAGCAGTGGAGTGATGGAGTTTTGGAGTGATGCGCCGAGCATCGCTCCACCTCACGACTCCAGCACTCCAGCACTCCATTCCCCGGACAATGTCCCACACACCACTCCAGCACTCCACCACTCCATCGCTCCGTTGGATCGTGGCGCTGTGCATTGGACTTTCCGTTTACGCAGCCTCTGCACTCGCCGCCGACGAGCCCTTCCGTCCCGAAGCCGGAAAGTTCCCGCCTTTGGAAAAAGCGCACTCGTATCGCGGCGAACTCGTTTTCGTAGATCATGCGAATCGTCGTGGCAGCCTTCGCGTGACCTCTCCGGGCATCTTTCGCTTCACCGCGCCGCATCCGTTTGCGCTTCTGCCGTATGCCCTCGTGCGTTATCACGGCGCACCCGCCGATCTGCGCGACATTCCACTGGGCACGATGCTGCACGTCCGTGCGTTTCTCCCGCCGGACCCGAAAACGTCCGCCGTGCCTGTTTTGCCCGTGAACAACCGGGAGAAGACGAAAGCCGGAGCGCTTGGCGTCGCGCCCGCTGAGAACCACGTTCTGCTGCTTGAAGACGAGCCCAGCCACTGCCAACGCGAAGGATTCGTCTGGAAGCTCAAGGAAGTGGAAATCAAAGATCGCGCCGGAACGGTCCTCGCGAGTCGCGAAGCCAAACAAAACGCCAAAACACAGCCCGCCGATGAAACGCTGACCTTCGATGCCGCCACTCGTGTCTGGCGCGGTCGCGAATGCCTCCGCATCGAGCACCTTATCGCCGAGGGCATCTGGCCCGCCGAAGGCAAAAAGGCTATCAGCGGCCAGTCGGTGCAGTTCGGCATCATCTGGAGGCCAACGCCCGGCGGTGTGTTCGCTCGCTTTCACCTCTCCGACATCTGGCTCGACGACGACGCGATGCAGAACGCGACGCAGCGTCAGATTGAGCTGCACAAAACCTTCATCCGCAGCCGATGGATGCCAGCGTGGGTCGATGCGGTCGAGTATGGCAAGTTCGGCCGCGCCACCGTGACGGCGACCTTGTTCGGCGGCATGGACTCAGCCCTCTACGCCGACTTCAAACCTGATGTCGCCGCGCTGATGAATAGCGCCGAGAACACCTTGAAGCACACCGAAGGCGGCACCGCCGGCCCCACGCAAATGGCCGCACGTGGCAAGCTCATCGAAGTTCGTGGCAATCTTTTTCTCCCACAGATTCAGGGAAGCCCACAGATTAAGTCAGATAAAAAATCTGCGGGCCTCCCTGAATCTGTGGGAAATCAAAACTCCGTGAACCCTCCGCTCGGCAGCAGCGGCATCCAGATCCGCTTTGAAACCGATCTCATCACCGAAGGCATGCGCCCCACGCGCATCGTCAAAGTGCGCCCCGCAAGCTGGCCTGATGTCCACCTCCCGCGCGAAGAGTATCTCGGCAACGGAGCCTCCAGCATCGACGAGCGCTTCCCCACGCCCGCGATTTTCCCTGCCTATTGAGATCCTTGATTCTCCTGTCCCCATTCTTCTGTCGATCATGTCCCACGCATCACTCCACCACTCCAGCACTCCAATGCCCCGCGTCCGCTTGTTGCTGGCCTGTTGCCTCATCTCATCTGCCTTCACCCACGCAGCAGACGAACCCTTCCGCCCCGAAGCCGGAAAGTTCCCGCCGTTGGAAAAAGCGCACTCGTATCGTGGCGAACTCGTCTTCGTCGATCACGCGAACCGCCGTGGCAGCATCCGCGTGCAGGGATCGGGCATG